>DAXK01000025.1:0-11193 GCA_002506365.1 archaeon UBA583
AAATAGGAAAAATCGTTAAATTTTAAGAAAATAATATAATAAATAGAATAAAAGAAAAAAATAATTAAATAATATTTGAAACCTTGTTTCACAATGTTAAACAAAATTCAAAATGATTAAAATCGTTTTGAAATATATTCAAAAGCAGAATACCCTGCTAAACTTCCTTCAGCCGCACCAGTAATTCCCTGCTTCCAAGGTAAATCTGTAACATCACCAGCAGCAAACACACCTGGAACATTAGTACAACTTAATTTATCAATAATAATCTCACCACGAGAATTTAATTCAACACCTAACTCTTTTCCAAGTGAACTTTGTGCATCATGGCCAATCGCTACAAACAAACCAACTAAATCAACTTTATCACCATTATTTAATTTAACATTAGTAACTCCACTATCATCACCACAAATTTCATCAATTGTTACACCCTCAATAATTTCAACATTCTCAAGTTCCTTAATTCTTTTAATATTGATAGGTTCTGCTTTCAATTCAGATCTTACAAACATATAAACTTTCTCACAATTTTGAGCTAAAACCATCGCTTCCTTTGCTGAACTATCTCCACCTCCAACAATCCCAACAATTTTATTTTTATAAAAAGGACCATCACAAGTTGCGCAATAACTAACTCCCTTATGTAAAAACTCCTTCTCACCTGGAGCACCCAAATGTTTATGCTTTGTCCCAGTAGCTAAAACAACAGCCTTCGCATTAATCTCTAATTCCTCTAAGTCTGTTGACACAACAAAAGTCCCATCATCCATTTTTTTAATCTCACTAACAATATCATTTAAAATTGGAACATTATTAGCCTTCACATGAGCCTCTAAATTATCAGCCAATTCTTGACCAGTTAAAGAAATAAAACCTGGATAATTCTCAACTAAATGCGTAGTTGTAATTAAACCGCCCTTCTCTTTTGCAATAACTAAAGTCTTTAAATTAAATCTTGAAGCATAAATCGCAGCAGGATAACCAGCACACCCTCCACCAACAATAACTAAATCATACTCATTTTCAATATTCATAAATAAAATATAACTATAAGTATTTATATAATATACTAATAAGGGAATAAAATTAAAATAAAATCACTTAAAACTTTAAGAACTAAAATTACAAATTTAATTAATAGTAAATATACTAATTAAAATCACCCACAATAAAAAATTAGAATGAAAATAAATATTTATTCTAACTCAAACTCAATTCCAACAGAACTTTTAACCTTAACATTTTGAGGTGATAGAAAATTTAAATTTCCAGCTCCTCCAACATCATAAGCCTCAGCTTTCACATTAGCTGCAAATGTATAAGGATTATAATAATAATTATTCTCAGTAACCTTAACCACATCACCTAAACCAATATTTAAAGTTTTAGCCATACTAACAGCCTTTTCACTTCCCGCAATAATTGCCTTCTCTAAAGCATCAGCACGAACTTGTTTTTCTAAATCATCACTTAAAGTATAATCAATATTACTAACTCCATTAGCTCCCGCAGAAATAACTGTATCAACTAAAGTTCCAATTGAATCTAAATCTAGAGTTTTAACCTTTAAACTATGAACTACCTCATACTCAATAGAATCTGATTTTTCTTCCCCAAAAGGAACATACTCATATTTTTCATTTAATCTAAAACCATCTGTTTCAATATCATCTTCACTAATTCCTAAATTTTTCAAAGCATCAATAACTTTAACACTTAAAACAACATTTTCAGACTGTGCTAATTTTGGATTTTCATCTAAAGTATTAACAGATACATAAACATAAGCCACATCAGGAGTAACACTCAACTCAGAATTCCCTGAAACTGAAATTAAATTATTCTCAGAATCATTATTTGTCAACATATAAGATTGACCAACTAACAAAAATAATGCTAGAACTAAACCTACTATAAGCATAAAATTATTATTTTCTTTTGCCATAAAAAATAATAAAACTCAAGATATTAAAACAACTTCTATAACTTCAAACATAATTAAAACTATATAAAAATTAAAACTTAACTAAGAAATAAACAATAATAAATAAACTCTAAAAATAAAAATAAGGTAAAACCTTATTCTTGTAATTCAACTAAAGAACACTTACCACAGTGTAATCTATTTGGATTTTTGTGTTCTCCCATGAAAACTCCCTTACCACATGTAGGGCATTCCTTTCTTGTCTTTGAACCATTTGTATAAAATTGGTATTTCTTTGAAGGTTGTGATGAAGCAGCCTTTTCTTTTGATTTTGCCATTTTAAATTAATTAGATTTCCTCATTTAATTCTTTATCGTACTCTCCAGCCTTAACTGCAGCGATAAATTCTCTAGGAACCTTACCATCAACCTTAATACCTAATGAGTAACATGTTCCAGCCATTTCTCTAACAGCAGCTGATAAATCATTAGCTAATAAAGAATCGAACTTCATTCTTGCAACCTTCTTAATTTGGTCAACAGTCATATCAGCAACGTAAGTCTTATTTGGAGTTCCTGAACCTTTAGGAATTCCTAACTCAGTCTTAATTAATTGTGAAGCTGGAGGAGTTCCAATCTCAATTGTATAATCCTTTGTTTCTGTATCTACAATAACTTTAACAGGAACTTTCATACCTTTAAAATCTGCAGTCTTCTTGTTAATATCAGCAACTACTTGCCCAATGTTAACCTTTAATGGTCCTAAAGCTGGACCTAAAGGAGGAGCAGCTGACGCCTTCCCACCTTCAATTAATGTTTCTACTACTTCTTTTGCCATTTTTCAATAAAATTTGCGACCTTAATTATATATACAAAATATAAAATATAAGGATAAATGACGAACCATAACGGTTTGTCTAGTAATAAAAAATTAAATTATCTTTATAAATCCTACCCTGATATTTTATAGTATGATTACAAAACAAAGTGACTTTATTAATTTTAAAAAAAATGTGTTTTCAAAAATGGATAAATCCAGCGCAGGTGGAATTGATAAAAGAATCAGAAAATTATGTGACAAGATAAACCAAAGAACAGATATATTTACTCTATCAAGTTGCTCTGGAAGAATTTCAGTATTAAAAAATAACTCAGAAGGTAAAATTGAAAATATTTGGGTATTCACATCACACGACACAACTACAAAACAAGAAATCCTACAAGTTTTAGAAAACTACAATGGAGAAGAAGAATTATACTTTATGCAAGAAGCAATGATTATGCATGTTTGTGTAAATTCTCTTGAACTAGCAAACAAATTTATTAACGAATCCAAAAACTGCGGACTAAACCAATGTGGAATAATCTCAAGTAAAAAGAAAATTGTAGTAGAAGTAATCTGTGATGCAAGAATCGAACTCCCATTATACGATAAAGAATTACTATTCTCAGAAGAATACTTACAAAGAATTGTTAAAAAAGCAAATCAAAATCAAGAAAAATCTTGGGAAACTATTCAAAAATTAACAGATAAACTTGATGAAATTAAACTTTAATTTTTTAATCAAATTTTTTTAATCCTAAACCATAACCAAAATAACTCTACACATTTTTTATCACTACTTTTAAATAATTAAAACTCGAAAATTTTATAAAGCTAAAAAATCATAATCCAATATGAAAAATTCAGGAATTAAATTGGATGCACTAAATCCAAACTCAATTGAAACAATTGAAAACTATACTCGGGAAATTGAACAATTTAGAAATTCAGAGCAAATTGAACAAATGCCTGCATTAAATCAAGATAGACTATTAACAAATTTGTTAAGAACATTTAACTCAAGTTACCCTCATAACTTAATGACCGGTGATACAGGAATTGGAAAAACTGTAATGAGTGATTTTATATTAAATAGTTTTAAAGATGAAGAAAGTTTTAAACATAACTTATCATTACTTAACCCTGAACAACAAAACCTAATGAACTCAATGAGAACTAAATTAGAACAACACCAAAACCAAGATCAACTATTTTTAGCAAACTTTGAAAGTCAAAATGTAGTTCAACCTTTCTCATACTCAGATAACGAACAATTTAGAAAAGATTCAGAATTATTAGAAGAAAGTGCTCTAGTAATTAGTGAATATGTAAACTTTTTCGCCCCAGACAATCAAGAATTATTAATTGCTGAAGGTGAAATAAACAAAGGAAGACCTAAATTCAAATCCGACAAAGTATTTCAAACTTTTATGACTGGTCTAAATGAAACAATTGAAAATGAACAAGCAAGATTTGAACCAGACTCCCAAATCCACAAATGGTTCGATAGTATGAAAAATCATTTTCAAAGACAAAAAAAAGATTTCACAAATAGTTTACTAAATGTATACACAGGAATTACAATGTATAATAAAGTAAAAATTAAAGGAACAACAGCTCAAGGAGAATCAGAAGAATTAAATTTAGAAGAATTTTTACAAACACCAGTTGAAGTTTTAACAGATGATGCAACAGAAGAGGGATACTCATTAAAACAAATCAGAGAATACTTTAACATTACAACTAAATTTACAAATTTTAATTTCCCAATTGAAAGTCTTTTAGCACCAAACCCTAAAGAATCCCAACCTCAAACAACAATTGCAAAAGCAGTAATTTTAGGAAATGAAGGAATTCAAAGTTCATTTGGAACAGTTTACCAACAAATTCAAAGTAATCAAACAGTATTAGCCCCTCATTTTACAGTTTCAAAACTTGGTCCAATTTTTGATGGATCAATTATTTATATCAAAGACGGATTTAAAGAATTTTTAGAAACATCAGCATACCAAAGTAACAGAGCAAAAGAAAAATATTTAACATTTTTAGAAACTGGAGAATTTGAAGCAGAAGTCGGAGATTTATTATACAAAGTAAACTTACCAAAAATGACTTTAGCATCCGATAACCAAGACCCATTTTTAAGAGTTGAAAGTTCATACAAAGAAACTCGTGAAGAAGGGCTAGAAGCTAGAATTACTGAACACAGAGTCCCAAGTTATACTGCAAATACAAAAACAGCTAGAGAAAACACAGTTAAAATTATGTTAGACACAATTGAGAGCTTAAACAAACAACACAAAAAAAAAATTGAAATTGATTCAGAAAGTTTAGACCAAATTTTACAAAATTTAAAAATTTCAGATACTCTAATCTCTACAAAATACAGAGACTTAACAAAAGCAGTTGAAAAAATTTACCAATATGTAAATTCAAATAACCAAAATGAAATTAATGTTCAAATATTAAAAGATTTAACTCTAGAACAACAAGATGATGCATTTTTTATGGCAGTTGATGCCGACTGTAATAATTATGAATATAAAAAAATACCTTCAAAAGATATTGGATTTGTGAATGGAACCTGTGTAGTCGGAGAATCTGGAAGTGCAATTGGAATTAGAACTAATATCGTATTAGGAAGAGGGCCTGCTAAACCTGATGAAAGATTAAGACTCGTTGATTTAGAAACTGGAAACGGAGATAAATCTACACACAAAGGATTCATTTTAGCAAGTGAATACTTGACAAATTTTTTATCTCAAATCGAAGATAAAGATTTATTAGAAAAATTTAATTGGCAAACTTTAACTCACTTTTACAAATTACATGGAGGTCTAGGCGGAGATAGTGCATCCACAGCAATTGCAACCTCAATAATTTCAGAACTTGCCCAAATTCCAGTCTACAAAAATAGATTTGTGACAGGAACTTTAGAACCAAACGGAGTTGTAGGAGTAATTGGAGGAGTTTATCAAAAAGCAACAGCACCATATAGAGTTTCAGAACTTACAGGCAAAGAACAACATTTCATATTTCCAGGTTCAAACTTAAAAGAATTAGAACAAAAATTAGTTTTAGACCCATACAACATTAAAGAAAAAGTATCATTAATCCCAGTTGATAACTTTAATCAAGCATTTGAAATTATGACTAACTCAAATCCAACAAATGAAGTAATTAGAAATTCCCAACAATTAGGAACTCAAACATTAGATAAAGCAATTATAAATATCGAAAAAAGATTAAAACAAGAATATAAACCAAAAAAGTTTTTTTCATTTAGATAAAAACTTTTAAATTTTTTCTGGAGCAAAATAAACTTTATACAATCCAAAAACTCCAACACCAATCAAAAATAAATTTAAACCAACAAAAACCCAAACAGTATTCCACCACGCATTATACAAAAGCATCGTTGAAGCTGATAAATTAATCCACCCAAATGTTTTATGATCTTTCCCTAATTTATTTAAACTTTCTAAAATATAATTTAGCCCTACTAAAAATGCTCCAACAATTCCAATCGTCAAAGCCATAAAATCCATTGTTAATAATTCACTTATCATTTTTGTATAGTAGTGATGAATATTTAATACTTTTAAATATATTTAATATTTATGGAAGATGAATTTGAATTAGTTTCTAAGTCAGAATTAAAAAAACTTAGAGAAAATATTTCTAAAAAAAAATCAGAAACAGAAAATAAATCTGATACTAAAACCCAATTAAAACAAGAATTACCAAATAACATTTTAGAAGAATTTAGAAAAATTATTCAAGAAGAAAATAAAATTGAAAAAGAACAAATAATTAACGATTTAACAAATATTAAAGATTTAAATAAATCAACATTATCAAGTGTTTTAGAAAGAACTGATAAATTAGATACAAGAATTGAAACATTAGTTCAAGCAATTTCAGATTTAGTAAAAACTGTTCACGAACTAGTTGAAGAAAACACAAAAGAAAATTCAGTTGACAATTCAAAAATAATTGAAGAAATCCAAAACTTAAAATCAAATGATAACTCTCAAATCCAAATTCAAAATAAATTAGAAGAAATTGATGAATTTATGAATAACCTAAAACTTCTATTATCACAAATTAAACCAACAGATATGACTCTGAATTAAATCAGAGCCATACAAAAAACATTGTTTTTCGCATTATATTAAAATTATTTCTTACTTGAACCAATAACTCCAGTCCCACGTTCACTATTATTACTCAATTCTGAAACTTCTAAAACTTCCACATGTGGACACCAAAACAATAATCCTTGAGCAATAGCTTTTGATTGAGGATAAATAGTAACTTTTGATTCATTAATATTATTCTCCTCACAAAAAACTGCAAGACCAGCTCCATCAGATTTTGCAAAAATAATATCTTTATTAGAAGTATTATTTAAACAAACAAAAATTTCCCCTCTAAATCCAGAATCAATAATTCCTGCCCGCTTAGAAATACCTTTTGTCCCTGTAGAACCTCTCTCATTTAAAAATAAAACCCAATCCTCAGGAATCTCACAACCAATCCCAGTTGGACAAAGCCAAATCTCACCAGTTTTTAAAACTTTAAACTTATCTTCAAAACATCCATACAAATCATAACCTGCATCTTCTTTTCTCTTTGAAGGTATAACTGCATCCTCCCTAAACTTTTTAATCTTAAAAAAAGGTTTACTAACATCCATACAATATTTAATTATCTATTTATTAAAAACTTATCTAGTAAATAAAAATTTAAATTAAATAAACTTATTTTTTTTGAGCAATTAAATCCTTATCAATAAATTGAGTTAAGTTTGGTTTAAAATAATTAGGTCCTTTCAAAATTTTACCATCCTCTCTAAAAATAGGTTGTCCATCTTCCCCTAACTTACTCATATTAGAATCTTGAACTTCTTGAAACATTTTATCCAATTTATCTTTCATACCGTGTTCCACAGCAGTCCCATAAGTTAAATATAAAATATCAACAATAGCATCACAAATTTCAACAACATCATCATTTTCTACCGCTTCCCTATACTCATTTAATTCTTCTAAAATCAAATCATACCTTAACTTTGATCTTTCCTTAGAAATAAATTGTAACTTATCACCAACAGGAGTTTTAAATGTTGAATGAAATTTTTCTAAACTTTCATATTTTGATAATTTATCTTCCATAATTAAAAACTAAACATTAACATTAATAAACCTAACTCAACTTCTAAATACTATGACAACAGACAACCAAACTCAATCATACTCAACATATTATGATTTAGAACTAACTAAACTAATTGAGCAAATTAACTCAGAAGATAAAAAATTAGTTTTACTACAATTCCCTGACGGATTAAAATATTATTCCAAAGAAGTTGTAGACGTATTAAGAAAAGAAACAAAAGCTACATTTTTCACATACTTTGGAACATGTTTTGGAGCATGTGATATTCCATTCCATTTAGAAAAATTAGGATTTGACTTATGTGTTCAATGGGGACACAGTGTTTATGTAAAGAAAAAGGAGATGTGGTAACAATGGCAATGAAAATGAGTTTTTTAAAAGCAAAGTTCGGTGTGGACTTTAAAGTTCCAAATACATTTGATAAAGTTTTATCAGATACTTTTGGAAACGGAGGATTAAATTTAGCAGTTTTCTGTTCAGTTCAATTTAGAGATAATTTAGAAAATGTTCAAAAAATGCTTGAAGATAAAGGTTTCACAACACAAACTTCAAAACCATTTAGAACAAGTATTGAAGGACAAATGTTAGGTTGCGACTCATACGCAGACACACTTAACATGGACATGGAAGGAATTGATGGATTTATATATATTGGAGATGGTTATTTTCATCCAAATGCATTACTTTTAGCTCAAGAATTTGAAGATGATATTAAACCAGTTATTTTAATGAACGTTGTTCAACAAATCACAGAAGTTATTGATAAAAAACACATTGAAAAATATTTAATGAGAAAAAAAGGAAATATGATGAAATTTCATATGTCTGAAGTTATCGGAGTATTTGTAACAACAAAATGGGGCCAAGAATATAAAGATTCAGCATTAAAATTAGAAGATATGTGGCCAGAAAAACAATTTTATTATTTTATCGGAGATAATTTTATGGATCAAGAAATGGAAAACTTTCCATATGTTGACGTATGGGTAAATACTGCCTGTCCAAGAATCGGACAAGACGATATTGTACGTCATAACAAACCAGTTGTAAATATCAAAGATATTTTTAAGATGAATTCTTAAAAATAATTTAATTTTTTTCTAATTAATTCTCCGAATTAATTTAAACCTATTCTAATATAACAAATATTTAAATAATAAATTTTTAATTAAATAATTATGTTAAACCAAACTAATCAAATTCTAACTTCCTCTGATCACCACGCAAATTGGGAAGCATTAGAAGAACTTTTTAAAATTGCCAAAGAAAAAAATATTCCATTTGTAATAAATGGAGATATTATTGGAGATTATAATTTTGAAGAAATAAAAAACCAACTTAATTTAAAATTTCCAAACGAAATTTCAACACAAATACTACAAGAAAATTTAAGTGAAGAATTATTTGAAAAATATTTAACTTATTCTCAAATTGAACAATCAGGTGGAGACATATCAAGATTTCTAAATCAAGTCCCACAGCACCTAAAACAAGATGTAATTAACAAATTAAATAATATAATTCAACAAATCCAAACAGAAAAATTTCAAAATAAACTAAATTTAATCTTTAAAAATAATCCAACTGAACACATAATCTCAGAACATAAAATTAAATTAAAATCACTATACCAAATAATTGTAAAACTTCATGCAAAAAAACTAGCTGAATTAATAAATAAATACCAAGTTCAAACATATTTTTTACTAGGAAACCACGAACCAATAAATTTTGTAAATTTAACAAAAATAGAACTCTCAAAAACAAACAATGAACACTTAATAAAAGATTTAGGACAAATTAATAAAATTGAAAATGCTAATGGAATAAATATTGCTGGAATACCAAATGTTTGTGCACTTATGCCATTTTTAACAGAAATTTATGACAAAAATGAATTAGATAAAATGTTCTCACACCAAAGAAGTCAATCAAGACCAATACTTTTTGGAGATATTAAAAACAAATTAAAACTATCCAATAATCATACCAAAGACTTCGACTGGATAAGAATTATGGGAAATAATGAAAATTATAAAGAAAACATTGACATATTTTTTACACACGGACAAGTAGGTCGTGGAGCATGGCGCAATGACAAATTTGCTAACGAAATGCCAACACTCCACGTAGCCGCAATGCTCTCAGAACTCTCACAAATAACAATTGATGGACATCTTCATACAACACACGAAATGGAAAATGATGTTGGAACAAAAACTCTAAGAGCAGTTGGAAACAAAGCATTCCTCCTAACAAAAAATAAAAATAACCAAATAGAAAAAGAACTTATTAAAGTAAACAAAGAGTATGACTCAAGAGGAAAAATTGATTTAAGAGATTTAGATTTACATGCTGAAATATTAAAAAATATATTTAAACAATAAAAACCAAAATTGATTATAATTAAATATTCACTTACAGTATAAATATATATATATAATAGTATAATTAAAAAAGTAAATATAAATTAAAATGACTACAAATAATAATCAAAAAAATAAAAATACTCAAATTAAAAAACATACCTCAAAAATTAATACAATTATTTGGGACTTTGATGGAACAATATGTGACTCATTAGATTTTGCTGTTTTTGAAATTTCAAAAATTACACATAAATTTAAACTCGATTTGAAAAGAGAAGAAATTAAAAAAATGATTTTAGAAGAAAGTTTTTCTAAAATGGTTAAAGAATTTAAAGTTCACAAATTTATGTTAATTTTTATGATTTGGAAAATTCAAAAAAGTTTAGGAAAAAAAATTACAAAATTTGAATTATTTCCAGGAGTTAAAACAGCAATAATTGAGCTATCTAAAACTCAAGAACTCCAAATACTTACAGCAAATTCAAAATCAAATGTTGAAAAATTTTTAAAAAAACATAAACTCGAACCATATTTTTCCAAAATTACAGCAAGAGCAAACCCATTTGATAAATCCCACGCAATTTCAAAACATATTAAAAAAAATAATTTAACTCAATCAAAAACAATTTATATTGGAGATGAATTATCAGACTTAAAAGCATGTAATAAAATTAAACAAAAAATGATTACTGTAACTTGGGGATTTAATGATATTAAATTATTAAACACAGAAAATCCAAAACATATTGCAAACGTTCCACAAGAAATTGTTAGTCTAATTAATGAAATGTAATTATTTTGATCAATATTTTGATATTAAAAGTTTCAGATTTAAACCAACTAATTAAATAATTAAAAAACATAAAATAATTATGAAAATAATTAATAAAATAA
>DAXK01000025.1:11211-108227 GCA_002506365.1 archaeon UBA583
CTTTTTTTAAAAAAGGCACAAATATTGTTTTAGAAGAAATTGAAATTCACAAAGAATACAATATTTTAAAAAATGAAATTCTTAAAGCTCAAACACTAACTGAACTAAAAAATATGTGTAAAGAATTTGAATTAGAACAAACTCCAAAAGATTTATACCACGAGCACCTTGAAAAAAGTGTAGACTTAGACCAAATTATCGAATACTGTAAAAATAAAAAAATAAACATATCAAAAGTTTTAAAGAAAAAACAAATGCTTGATAAAAAATATATTAAACATAAATTAATATCAAATAAATTTGAAAATAATAAAGTTGAATTAAAAATAAAACCAAAAGTAGATGTAAACTTTAAAATAAAATAAAAAATAAATCAAATATTTATTTTAACGTCTCCCTTGTTGTTTCATCATCTGCTTCATCATTTTCTTCCCACCAAACTTTTTCATCATATCCATCATAGCATTAGGATCCTCCATTGACTTCTCATCAAAATCATCCATATTTCCAGGTTTAGTAAAAGCTTCCATCATCTTTTTAGTTTGTTTAAAATGTTTTAATAATTCCCTAACATCATATAACTCCATTCCAGAACCCTTAGCAATTCTCTCAACTCTTGGAGTTGAAATTTCCTTTGGATTTTCCTTTTCATACTTTGTCATAGAATCCATAGCAAACTTCCATTTTTTCATTTTCTCCTCTTGAGCACCTAACATATTTGAATCAATATTTAAATTACCCATCCCAGGAATCAAATTCATAATTTTAGACATAGAACCCATTTTCTTCATAGCTCCCATTTGTTCATATAAATCATTTAAATTAAAATCTCCAGACATCATACGAGTTCCCATATCTTGAGCCTTTTCCTCATCAATAGCTAATCTTGCTTTCTCAAGCAGACCCTCTAAATTCCCCATACCTAATAACTCAGAAACAAACTTCTCAGAATTAAATCTCTCAAAATCCTCAGTATTCTCACCTACACCAATAAATCTAACTGGAGCATTAACAATAGAACAAGCAGACAATGCACCTCCACCCTTACCAGTTCCATCCATCTTAGAAATAATAACTCCTGAAACATCTAAATTATCCTTAAAAGCTTGAGCTTGCTTTTGAGCAGTTTGACCAACATCAGCACCCATAACTAAAAATGTATCAGTAGGTTCAACAATAGAATTTAAAGAAATAATCTCCTCAACTAACTCATCATTTAAATTATCCCGACCAGCACTATCAATAATTACTACATCATACTTAGATAATTCATCTGAAAATTTAGAATAAATCTCATTAGGGCTCTTAAGCTCAGGCGCACCAAAAACATCAATCTCAATTCTCTCTCCTAACTGTCTAAGTTGTTCATAAGCAGCAGGTCTCCAAGTATCAGTAGAAATCATAGCAACTTTTTTAGAACGATTTTTAAAATACATTCCAAGTTTTCCAGTTGTCGTAGTTTTACCTTGCCCATATAATCCAACTAACAAAATTCTATTCTGCGTATCCGCAACAAGTTCAAATTCTTCTCCTGAACCCATAAACTTAGATAACTCCTCATAAATAATAGTAATTAAATGTTCTTTTTTATCTAATCCGGAAGTATTCTCCTTAATTGCCCTATCACGAATTGACTTAGTTAATTCTAAAACTAATCTAACATTTACATCTGAAGCTAATAAAGACTTTTGAATTTCCTTTACAACCTCTTCAACTAAAGTTCTATCCACTGTAATTGAATTTTTTACTTTTGATAATGCGTCCTTTAAAGAACTTCCTAATTTGTCTAAAACCATTTTTAATTTTTGATGAATTTATCCATTGAAAATTAAAAATAACACGTTTTTTCCATTGGAAAAATTATGTCTAAACCTAATTACAATGTAATTATATTTAATTTAATTTTATTTAAAATGAATTAAAATTCTTATCCTATTAAAAATAAAATAATTAATACTTATAAAATTAAGGTGTCAAAATAATAAATAATAGAAATAAAAGTTAAAAACAAGTAATTTAAAAAATTACTTTAAAAAGTTAATAGTTAAAGGGTAATCCCATAACTCACCATCAGCAGCTTTAACAGCAGCTAAAATACAAAATACTAAATTTAAAATTCCTAAAACCATTAAAAATAATGCTCCAATTAAAACTAAAACTAAAATTGCTGAAATAATTGAATAAATTGTTAATGAAATTTGCCAATTTAATGCTTTCTTTGAATGATCCTTCAAAGCCTGATTATCGCTAGCTAATAATGTAACTAACGGACCGATTATCCAAGTAAATAATCCTAAAATATGTGGTAAAATTACCAAACTATCTTTACTCATAAAAATTATTAAAAAAATCACATTTATAAAAGTATTTAATTATATATAATTATGACACTCAACAAAATACATTATACTGTTGAGTTTAGAAATTTATTTTTAAATTTCTAAAGTTTATACAAAGTAGAAAATGACAAACCTAAAACAAGTAATTCTAGTTAGAACAGACATCAAAATGTCTAAAGGGAAAGTTGCAGCTCAAGTAGCACACGGAGCTGTAAACTGCGCCTTATCTGCAAATAAAAAATTATTAAAAAACTGGCAATCAACAGGTATGAAAAAAATTACACTTAAAGTTGAATCACTAGAAGAAATGAAAAAATATCAACAACTAGCTGATGAAAATGATTTAGTAAACTCCCTAATTACTGATGCTGGTCATACTGAAATTGCCCCTGGAACACAAACAGTATTATGTATTGGACCAGGTCCAGAAATTCAAATTGACAAAATAACTGGAGATTTAAAAATTTATTAATAAATGGATTTTGAATACTCACAAATAAATTTTAAAGGATTTGAGCAAATCAGAGAACAACTAAAAACAATTACTAGATATTCTAACATGGAAACTATGTTCTATAGAACTAATGATTATTCTCACTCAAAAAGTGTTTTCTATTTACTAAAAGAAACTATTCCAAAAATTAAAAAAATATATCCTAAATTTAATGAAGAAAAAGCTTTAATAATGGCCGCAATTCACGATGACACTGAAATAATTATTGGAGATTTTCAAGCAGGAAATAAAGCAAAACTAAACAAAGAACAAGTTTTAGAACTAGAAACTAAAGAATTAAACGCAATTAATGAAATGTCTCTAAAATATCCTAAAACAATTAATGGATTTAACTATGAACAATTACTCCTAGAAATATTTCATAAAAATACAATCGAAGCAAATATTGTAAAATATTTAGACAGATTTGATGCTTTTGGAGAATCATGTCATGAAATCTTTGCCGGAAACATTTGTTTTGCAACACAAGTAGAAAATGAATATGGACTTATTGAACTTCCAACCCCATACTACATTACAAGATTTAATGACTATGAAACAAATTATCCTCTAATCTCTGAATTAATTGAATCAAACCAAATACCATTTTTAAAAAAATATATGGATTTAAAAATAATAAACATTGTTAAAAATAAAAAACCACACACAAAACATAGTTTAAGCACAAACACAAACTCACTAGAATATAACTTTTGGAAAAAAGTATTAATTAAACATAATTTTTCAGAAAAATTATTAAATAAAGTTGAATAAAAATAATTTATAATTTAATAAAATAAATTTTAAAATAATATAATATGGTAATCGAAATAGAAAATCAAATTAACAGTATTAAAGAAATTGTTGACAATGCTATGAACGTAATGATTGATGAAGACGAAATTTTTTCATTTTCAAAAAAAAATAAAGAAAATATCAATAATACCCAAATAATTGAAAATATTCAAATTGAGAAAATAATTCAATCATTACTAAAATTAAATATTTTAAAAACTAATAATTTGATGGCAAAAGACGAACTACAAGCAAGTGCTAAATTATCAATTCACCTAATTAAAGAAGAAAATGATTGTGAAATAAATAAAATACTAAGTTTTCTTTCAAATTAATAACTCAACTTTTATAAATAGATAATAATTAATTTTATTATTCATTAACGGCGGGGTGGCCAAGTGGTTAAGGCAGTAGGCTGCAACCCTGCGATCGTGGGTTCAAATCCCACCTCCGCCTTTTGAATATTGGTTTTTCTCGTGGCATCTCAAATTTCACTGAGTAATCCATATTCATTCTAAAATTCTAAAAATAAATTCAAACTTTAAATTTTACTATTAAAAAAAACTCAATCAATTTAACTTAATATATTTAAATAAAATATAAATTAAATATACATATATAACTAAATCTAAATTAACAAATCTTCAAAAAACTCAAAATAACTGAGTAAATCATTGGAAACTATATGGAAACTATACTTTGTGTATTCAATAAGATACATAAGTTTATATAATATAAAACATATAAAATAATTATGAATGCGCAAACAATTGAAGACTCTCAAGAATTACCATTAGTTACATTTAATTCACTATATAGTTTGCTACGTGAAGAAAAAAAAACTAAAGTTTTAATGAAACTACCTGAAAGATTTTATCCAGGATTTCAAAATTTCATTGAACAAAAACAACAAGAAGCAATTAAACTAACTCAAAATAAAGAGAACTCAAAAGCTATGAAAGAACAAAAAATCATTATGGGATCTCAAAATTTAATTAATGAACTATTAAGTTTAAGATTATCTAAAATATCAAGTCTAGCAATTAAAACAACAATATTTGATGATGAAGAATTTTCAACTAAAAACATTTTAGAAGATGAACAAGAATTTTTTAATGAATCATTAAAATTATCAAAAAAATCAAAACAATTAATCTAATACAAAATGAGTAGAATATATACAAAAGAAAGTGAAAAATGGTTTATCCTAGCCATCAGTTGTATATTTTTAGTATTAGGATTTATTGTAATCAAAGGGATTTTAGGAGTAATTTTAGTAAGTGCTATCTATTCTTACTTTTTATTTCCACTATACCAATACTATAATAAAAAAACAAATAATGAAAAACTAGCAGCTTTATTAACACTTTGTTCAGGAACATTTGTAGTATTATTCCCACTAATTTTAATTTTCTACTTTTTAATATTAAACCTAATTAAATTAGTTCTTCAATACCAAATTTTCATTGAAAATCCAGATGTATTAAATGAAATATTAATCGGATTTTTTGAAAAATTCACAAACTCAAACATTTTATCAACAGTTAACTTTTCTGAATTATTCAACACATTAGTTCTATACATCCTAAATTTCACAAAAGAATTCACATCATCAATCCCTAGTGGAATTGTATACTTTTTAATTTCTTTATTCATTTCATACTACATTTTAACATATAATAGAAAATTACTAAAAAGTTTCAATAACTACTTACCTCTAAGTTATAAAAAACAAGACGAAATTTTAACAAATATTACAAAAAATCTAAAAGTTTTATTTAAAGGATATTTCTTAACAGGAGTATTACAAACAATTGTTGCACTATTTGGATATATTATATTTGGAGCTCCAAACATTTTAATTATTACATTTTTAACATTAATTGCAAGTCTAATCCCATATTTGGGAAGTCCATTAATTTGGGTTCCAATTTCATTTTATATGATTGTAATTGGAGATACATTTAATGGAATTGCATTATTATTATATGGAACATTTATTATTTCAATGATTGATAACTTTGTAAGACCATATTTAATGAGTAATAAAGAAACTCTTTCTCCACCAATGGTATTCATTGGATTTGTAGGAGGTATTTTCGCTTTTGGAATTATTGGAATTATCATTGGACCAATTATTATCTCCATAACATTCATCTTTTTAAAATATTTAGTAAAATATTTTCAGTTTAAACCTGAACAAGAAGAAGATGATGACGATGAAAAAACAATAATTTAAACTCAAATATATAGATTAACTATAATCACCTTAGTATATACTGATATATATTTGCGATATCTATTTAAATAGATAAATAATTTTATTATTATGGAACCTAGAAAAATTATTCAATTTGGTAATTCATCATATGTTATTACATTACCACAGGACTGGCTAAAAGAAAATAATCTTGATAAAGGAGATAAATTAAATTTAATTGAAAGTAATGAAACTTTAATTTTAAGTATTGCTGATAAAAAGAAAACTCAAAAAACAGCTGAAATATCATTTGACAACATCCCATTAAAATTATTTAACAAAGAATTAATTTCATATTATTTAAAAAATTTTAAATACATTAAAATTAAATCCGAAAATGCAATTGAAAAATTAGAACAAATCAGAGTATTAAAAGATAAATTAAGTTCTGTTGAAATTACAGAAATTAATCCTGACTATATTATGTTAAAAGATTTAACAAGTCCTGAAGAATTAGAAGTAAATAAAATTACAAAAGAAATCATTAAGATGGGTAAAATTTTATTCACTGAACTTAAAAAAGATACAGAAGGAAAATCAAAATACTTTCTAATTACTAATTTAGATAAAAATATTAATAAATTAACATTTTTAGCATACAAAGCAATTAATTATAATTTAGATGTTTGGAAAAACCCTGGTGAAGTAAAAGATACTCATCACCTAAGAAAGATTATTTCAACTCTTGAAATGACAGGAGACATTATGAAAAGAGTTGCAAGATACCTAAAAGATGACGATGCAACTTGTAGTCAATTTTATGAAATTTTTGACGAATTAGAAAGATATTATGACTTTGTAACTGGCCTAATTGACCCTGAAATTGACTTAGATGAAAACCTAAAAGCATGTTTAGATAAAAAACAATCTCTATTGAAATCAATTGATTTTTCAAGAGAAAAATTTGAAGATAATTTAAATTTATACTTAGTTACATCTCAATTAATTAAAGACATTTTAGGTAAATTAGACAGTTTAGTATTAGCAGTAATTGATCTTAAATGTAAATAATTAAATTTTAAAGATTTAATTATTTACAAACCATTCTACATAGTAGAATCTGTGTGTGAATTAATTTATATTGTAAATTTATTCAATTTAAAATAAACTCAAAACAAAAATAAATTAAATAATAAATTAATCAAGTTTTAACCATCATTTAATTCAATCTTTTTTCTAAAATTAAAATATAAATATTTTTAAACTACTATATCAAAATACAAATATGAATTTTGACAAAATCAAAGCAAGTAGGACAATAATTACAATACTAGGTATTTTTTTTCTACTATATGGAACTTTTGAAATATTTAAATTATTTTCAAAAACATTAGTAAATACATTCTCATTATCACTAACTATATATGAAAACGCAAACTTATTATTAGCAATTATATTTATAATTCAAGGATATATATTAACAAATATAGGAATTTATTATACCAATTTTTTCAAACAAATTACAAAAACAATCGTATCATTTTCAATATTTTTTATTTCAATTTCACTTATGTTATTTGCTGTAAATAATAATTCAGAAGAGCTAACTAATTCAATACAACCAAGTATAGATAAATTATTAGCATCATCAGTAGATTCAGTCGTAAAAGATAATATTCAAATAATTCCTGGAAATTCAATTGATATTACTATTTCTGAAAGTTCAACAATTAATAAATTTTATACATCAAATTTAACAATAAATCAAGCAAATTTATTTTTATCATATTTTGAATTAAATAATATTAACCAGGATAAATCCATATTTTTTGCTAAATTATTTATCTCATTAATTTATTCAGAATTAGATAAAACAGACGGATTAAGTGCTGATGTTGCAATCCCTGTCTCAGAAATACAAACTCAAATTTCAAATCTTGAAATAGATTTAAAATCACTTGAATTAATTGACACATCTTTAATTAAACAATTTTTTGATATTGATGAAAACTCATACATCACCATATTAGTTTCACAAAATAGTGAAATTAAAACAATAACTGTTGGTCAAATTCCTCAAAATGACATAAATTTAATTTGGGAAAAATTAGATCTAAATCCCAAAATTTCATTAAATACAAAATCGCAAATATTAGATATATTCTTTTCAACTTTAATTTTAGAACTTGAAAAATCAAATCAAAAAGAGTTAGTAGGAGCACTACCAATTGAAACATTTGGATCATTAATTCCTAAAGAATACTCTAATGTATTTGATTACGATATTCTTCACTCAAACCTTACAATTAGGGCAAATCAAATTAAAAAAATCAGAGATGATTGTTCACTAAATGTTTTAAAAATTAATGAAGTTTGTGACATAATTAAACTAACGCACTATAACTATTTTTTAACAGATATTGAAAATTTATCTAAAATTTCAAACATAGAAATTCCTCAAACATACTTAAATCAAATTGAAAAAGTAAACACACTTGAAAAACTAAATAATCAAATAGAAACATTTTCTAAACAAAATATCACATTTTTAATAATTGGAATTATAATATTATTTCTATCAGGATTAAGTTATTTCACTCATCAAAAAATTAATAATTTAAATATTAATTATTTTGATATTTCAAGAGAAATTTTTAAAATAAATGTGTATAGTTTTCTAATCTCATTTATATTTTTAATTATAGGATACATAATTATTACATCTCAAAAAACATTTGATTACATAAAATTACAAGTCCCTGAAAATATTAAAAGCATCATTGAAATTTTCCCATCACTACCAATGATTTTAATATTTAATAACATATTATTAGAAGCAATCATCTACTATTTAATTTACTTAATTATTATTTTAATTATTTATTTATCCCTACATTTTTACATTAAATTTAACACTAAAAATCAACTTAACTAAATTAAAAAATATTAAATAAAAATAATTTAATTTTTCAACAAATTAAATTAAAAATAATTCTCAAAATTTAATCAAAAAAATCACATCAGGAAATCATTTATTATCACTATTCAATTAGTATAAACACATAAATCCACTAAATCCGATAAAAAGAATATATGGAAAATAAAGTTCTTCTAACACCAGTTGATGACTTGGTAGATATTGTAAAAGAAAATCCAAATTGTCAAATTGATTTTCTAGCACAAAAATTAAATCTACCTCAAGATTTAGTTGAAAAATGGTTAGTAGTATTAGAAGAATTTAAAATCTTAACAATTAAATACAAAGGATTTAATGGTTTTGTAAATGTTTCCGATAGTCTAAAAAAACATGACTCATCAAAAGAAATTAACATTGATAAACTTAAAGAAACATTTGTTTCAAAATCTAAAGAAAAAGGATTATCAATTGAAAAAATGCAAGAAGTGTGGCCATCATTTTTATCAAAATTTGAAAAAGATATTCACACACTATTTGTTCAAAAAGCAACAAATGCAGGATATCCACAAAATAAAATTAGTCTTGCATGGAATAGATTTAGAGAGGAGTTAAACACATTATAAAATGGTAAAAATTATTAAGAGGTATTTTTAAAGATGGGAATTGATATTGATGGATTTTTAGAAGAATTTGAACAAGTTGAACAAGAAAATACTTCCAAAAAAAAGGAAAAAACTAAATCTGAAAAAAAAGATAAAAAAATTGATTTAACATTTGATAAATATGTTAATGATAAATTTGACAAACTTCAAGAAAATGTGGACGAAGAAGATTTCAAATTTTTAATTAAAGCATATTCCGAAATTAAAAAATTTGATCAAAATTTACCAAAAAAATTATTAGAATTAAAAAAAACTTCAGGGACAGCATTAAGTTCTTTAGGAAAAAAATATACTATTAATTTTTTAGAAGGTATTAAACAAAATAAAAATAAACATGGATTATCAGTATCTAACCAATTATCAAATATTGAAACTCTAATTAAAAATAAACAAATTCCAAAAGCAATTAATTTATATAATCAAATTACAACTGAATATAAATTATTTCCAAAAGAATATATTATTGAAAAAATTGAACTTGGAAAAAAATTAAGAGATATTGAAATTAAATTAAATAACGAATTCACAATTTTTTGGGACATTGAAACTAAAAAGATTAGAAAACAATTATCCTCAGAGATTTCAAATTTAAAACATAACTTAGTTCCAGGTAGAATTGAACAAATTGAAGCAAACCTACATAACATTAATACAACTATGGAAAATGCCCCAAGTATTTTTTATAATGAATTAGTAAAAGAAAGAATTCAAGTTGCTAAAATTATAATTGTAGCTGAAGAATTTTTAAAAACTCAATATATTGAAGAATTTAAAGAAAAAGAACAACAATTCAAACAATTATTTGAAAGATTTCACAAATACCAAATTAAAAAAGATGTTGAATCAGCCCTTACATGTTATGATGAAATGTTATACATTTTTGAAAAAATGCCTGATGCTTTTATTGAAAAGAAAATTGAAATTTACAAACAAATTGACAAATCATTTGAAAGTTTAAACAATTTACTTTTAACAAATAGCGTATCACAGTTTATGGAAACATATAATTCAAGTAAAATTTTATCTCAGGCTAGAGAATATTTAAATCATGCTAAAAAAAATTCAGAATTTGATACTGCTAATTTAATTTCAATTAAAAATGATTTAAATAAAATACCTCACAAACTTCAACCAGAAAAAGTTGAACTAGAAAATGAAATATTAAAATTAATTCATCAAAAAACAATTAACGAGATTAAACAATATTTAGATAACGGATACAAAAACAAAGATTTTGAAATTAAAAAATTAAAATCATATCAAGAAAAAATCTCACAAATCTCAGATTTATTAGTAGATGAAAAAACTGAAATATCTTCAAAAGTTGATGAATTAGTAAATAAATTTACGAAAATTTCTCAAGAAAAAAAGAAATTAGAATTAATACATAAAAAAGAAAAAGATGAATTGAAATTAAAAGAATTAGAAGTTTTAAGAGATAATAACCAAAAAACTGCAAATATAACAATTAATTATAACTCAGACGATAATTCAAATAAACAAAATACTACTAAAAATAAAGAAGAACTTGATTTAAACAAAACTAAAACATTTAATGTTCATTATAATGATTCAAAAAATCAAACTCAACAAAAACCAAATACTGAAAATAAATTAAACTCAAATCCAAAAATTCCTAAAATGCCTACTCAAACTACACAAGATCAATCAAAACAAATTTCAATCGAACCATTAATTGTTAAATCAAGGTTAGACCAAAAAAAATTAAACAATGTAAACATTTCAATGATTGATGAAATTAATGAAAACTTTCAATTAATTCAACATAGTTCAAACTTAGCTGAAAAAGAAAGATTAACTAAAAAAATTAATTTTTACATTAGTTTAATCCCTTTAAACCCTGCTCAAAAAGAAACTATTACAAACAAATTAGAAGGTAACTAAAATGGAAATATTAGACCAATACAATATAAACTTTGAAAATACAACAATCCCAATTACAATATATAAAGATAGAAATAAAGATATGAACACTATTTATGAAGTAGGTATTTTATCTATTGGAAAATATACAAATTTAATTGTTGAAAAAATTAAAGAAGATTTATTACGTGAAGGGATTTTTGATTCAAGTTCATCAAACTTTTCATACGACAGTATGAAAAAATCATTTATTTCAAAAGTAGAACAATTAATTAAATTTTATTTCCCAAACTTAAAATTTGAAGAAAGAGAAAATTTAATTACATATTTAGTTCAAAAAAGTCTTGATTTAGGATTTGTAGATATATTAATTTCTGACTCTCAAATTGAAGAATTAGTAATTAATGGTGCCGAATCCAAAGTTATGGTTTACCACAGAAAATTTGGTTGGTTAAAAACAAATTTACAATTTTTATCTGATGATGAAATTAAAAATATTTCTTTAAGAATCGCCTTAGAAAATAAAAAATTTTATTCAAACTTATCCCCATTATTAGATGCACATCTTCGTGGAGGACATCGTGTAAATGCTACATTAGATGCTGTATCAACTAAAGGAAGTACTATGACAATTCGTCGTTTTTCAGACAAACCTTGGACTGTTTCAGATTTAGTAAACTCAAAAACTAGTTCATCAACTTCATTAGCACTAATTTGGATTGCTATGGAAAATGAAATGAGTATTATTATTGCAGGTGGAACAGGTTCAGGAAAAACATCATTCCTAAATGCTATATCATCATTTATTCCTATGAATCAAAGAATTTTATCAGTTGAAGATACAAGAGAAATTAGACTTCCAGACTATTCCCATTGGGTTCCAATGGAAGCTAGACAAGCAAATCAAGAAGGGAAAGGACAAGTTTCAATGTTAGATTTAATTGTAAATACTCTTCGTATGCGTCCAGATAGAATTCTAATTGGAGAAATCCGTAAAAAGCAAGAAGCTGAAGTTTTATTTGAAGCAATGAGAACTGGACATAGTGTTTATGGAACATTTCACGCAAACACAGCAAGTGAAACTGTATTAAGACTTTCAAATGCTCCAATTAACATTCCGAAAATTTCATTAAATGCTCTTGGACTAATTTGTATTCAACACAGAGATAGAAAATCAGGACAAAGAGTAACTTTACAAGTAGCTGAAATGAAAGATAGTGGAGATGAAAATGTCGTTTTACAATATAACGCTAAAACAAAAGAAACTGAATGGAAAAATAAACCTGAATCACTATTAAAAAGACTTGAAGAATTTAATGGAATTGATGAAAAAGAATTTTATCATTTAATTAAAGAAAGAGAATTTGTATTAGAATATTTAGCAAGATTTAACATTAATTCAATTGATGAAGTTGGTCAAGTTATTGATAAATATTATAATGAAAAAGATAATTTATTCAAAGTAATTCAAAGAAAAAATACTTTATGGAAAGCTCAACAAGAAAAAATTAAAGAAAAGGAAAAACAAAAACAATTACTAGAACAAAAAAGAAACCCTAAACATATAACAAATTAAAATTAAAATGGTTTATATAAAAATAATGGAGGAAAACTGAAAATGGGAAAACTAGAAAATTACATTAGAAGTATTGTTCAAGCCCACCCAGAATTAAAAACTAAATTAAAAAAAGCTGCATCTAAACAAACTCCATTTCAATACATTTACCAAACATTATTTATGACAACTTTAACAATTGCAGCATTATTATTTATTGTTTTTATGTCAACTAAAAAATATCCACTAATTTTAATGGGAGGGATAGGATTTTGTATATTTTTAACTCCATTAGTTTATGGGTTTTTCTTAAGTTATATTGATGTTTTAATTACTAAAAAAGGAAGAGAATTAGATGGAGATTTATTATTTATTTCTGAATATTTTTTAGTATCTTTAGAATCAGGATTACCACTAGGAAACGCAATTCAAGAATTTTCAAAACTAGATAGACCCGGAGCTAAATTTTTTAAAAAAATTTACACTGAATTTACAACTGGAAAAGATTTAGAAAACTCATTAATGGAAGGAGCTAAAAATTGTCCTAGTGAATCATTAAAAGTATTATTAAAAAGATTAAAAGATAGTTTAAGTATTGGAGTTGATTTAAAAGGTGTATTAGTAAATTTTATTGAAGAATCCGCAGAAAAAAAGATTTTAGAAATTAGAGGATATTCCAAAAAATTAAATCCATTAGTTATGATGTATTTATTACTTGGAATCGTAGTTCCATCATTAGGAGTTACTTTTTTTATGCTTGGAGCAACATTTATTAATCTAACTCCGCAAGGTTTAAAATTAATATTATTTGTAATTTTTTTAGTAATGCTTGCATTTCAATATGTAGCATATTCTGGATTTAAATTCAGTAAAGCAACTCTATAACAATAAAAATGGTAAGATTCAATATACACAAAATAAACAAAACTGAACTTGGGAAAATTTTAATTCCAGAAAAAATTCAAAGAATGGAATTTAAAAAAGAATTAAGTAATGTTTATGAAAAATTATATTATAATCAATTAAATTATTTAATGATTACAAATTTATTTTTTTTAAGTATATTAATTAGTTTTGTTGGATACATTTTTTTATATCCATACATTGCAAATAATTCAACATTAGCAGGATTCATCGGGTCAGGAATCATATATAAATCAATTGTAATATACATTACATTTTTCATATTAAATTTTGTAGTATATAACTCAGTGTTATTAGGATATTTTTTATATCACGAAGGAAAATTTAAAAAATACGAACATGAATTAGAAAAAGATTTACCTGAATTTATCGACAATCTAGTTTCAAATTTAAAAGGTGGAATCTCCCTAGAAAGAGCTTTTTTAAAATCAGTAAGACCAGAACAAAAAGCACTATTACAAGAAATGACATTAATTAATGAAAAAATATTAATGGGGAAAAGTATAAATCAAGCTCTTGTAGAATTTAGAGATAGATTTGACTCGGCAGTTTTAAACAGAACATTTTTTTTAATGGGTGAAGGAATTAAAGGAGGAGGAAACCTTGCAGCACCACTTGAAAGAATTTCTCAAAACCTTAAAAGAATTACAAACCTTGATGAAGAAATTAAAGGAAATGCGGGAGGTTTTGCAATTATTATTTCAGGAATTACATTATTAGTATCCCCACTACTTTTTGCTCTAGCTTTAACATTACTTGATTTTATTGGACAACTATTTCAATTATTATCTGAATCAAATACCGAATTAGGTTTCGCATCATCAGTTCCACCAGAATTTAAAATTTATCTAAACACATTCTCATTTGCAATGATTATTATGATTACATTTTTTTCAAGTTTAATCACATCACAATTAAAAAATGAAAAAATATATACAGCAATTAAATATTTACCTATTTATATTATAATATCATTATTTTTATTTAAGACATTTTCAGGAATATTACTTGGATTCTTTGGTGGTATAATTGGATAAATCCAATTTTATAAAATTTATTTATAACACTAATAATTTTTAATATATAGATTAATTTTTTTACTAAAAAATAAATATAATTTAGATTTGATATTTATAACTTAATAGAGATGAAAAATATATATAATTGTAATTAATTAAAACTAGGTATGGTTAAAATGAAATTTAACAGAAAAGCGCAAGCAGCAATCGAGTTTTTAATGACTTATGGTTGGATGCTTTTAGTTGTATTAATTGTAGGAGCTTTGGTTTTTAGTTTTGTAGACTTCGGATCATTACTTCCAAACAAAGTAGACATTTCAACTCAAAGTATTAAAGGAGATTCAGCAAATTCAGCTGCATATGGATCAGGATCTGCTGAACCAAATATTGTATATATTGCTTTTATGTATAGCGGTGGACAAAAATCAACTATCGCATTAGAAGATATTTCAATGTATTCTAATTTAGGAAATACTTGTGATCCAATTGAATTATCAAATGATAGACTTGGAACAACTAGTGCTGTAGATGCTACACCAGTAGCTTTCTTAAGTGGTCATCCAGGATATGTGAAATTTGATTGTGATGTTGTAGGAGTTGTTGGTTCAACTAAAGTTGGAGCATTATTATCTCAAGATGTTTTAGAAGGTAGAGTAACTATTGGAGTTAAAGACTCAACAAGAGGAACTGGAGCTAGAGCAATTCCAAACACTGGTAACTTTCGTTTATCAATTCAATAAATTTAGTTATATCTAAATTTAAATATTTTTTTTCTTAAAATTAAACTTTAAAATGGTTAATAAAAATTCTATAAAAAAAGGACAAGCATCAATGGAATATATGGCAATTTTTGGAATTGGATTTTTATTAGTTGCAATGATTGGAGGATTATTTTTTTCATATACTAATTCAGCTAAAAAAACTTTAGATGTTGACCAAGTAAATAAAATTGGAACTGAATTAATTGACGATATTCAAAAGATTTACTTTTTTGGAGATTCTAATAGAAGAACTTACAAAACTACTTTTCCAAAAGGAATTGAAAATTTTACAATCCACCATGTAAATGAAAGTGGTTTAGTTTATAATTATTTAAACATTACTTTATTAAATGATGATTTTTATAATAGTTTAATTTTTCAAACTTCTGAAGATTATATTAATATTGAATGTTTAAAAACTTGTATTAAAACAAGTGCTGGAGGAGATAATTTTATATCATCATTTGATTATCAATATTTAGGACAAGGATTTAAAAATATAAGAATTGAAGCAATAAATGGATCTGTATTTATTGATTTTAATGAGTAATAAAATAAATTTTAATTTTAATAATTATAAATTAAAATATTTTTAAGATTATTTTAAATTTTAAAAAATAAATTAATTCTATCTATGTTGTTTCACACCAACTTTTCTACAATAATCTCTAACTGGACACTCACTACACTTTGGACTAACTGGTCTACAAATTTTTTGACCTAAAGCAACTAAAACTTGATTATATCTATTCCAATATTGTTTAGGTAACTTTTTTCTTAAACGCATTTCTGTTTGATCAGGATTATTAGTTCTTATATACCCAAATCTATTTGAAATTCTATCAACATGAACATCAACACACATTGCAGGAATATTATATCCTTCAGCTAAAACTAAATTTGCTGTCTTTCTTCCAACACCCTTAAACTTAATCAATTCCTCAATTTTATCTGGAACAATACAATTATAATCATTAATTAAACTATAACAAATATCATAAATTTGTTTAGCTTTATTTTTATAAAATCCAGTAGGATAAATTAATTTCTCAACATCCTCAACTGTTAAATTTAAAATATCTTTTGGTGAAGATAACTTTGGATAAAGTTTTTTACAAATTTCAATAGTTACTTCATCTTTTGTTCTAAGTGACACAATTGTTGTAATTAAAACTAAAAAGGGATTATTTTTTTGAATTCTAACTAACTCTTCAACTGGAGCCTCCCAATATTTGGACTCTAATTCTAAAATATCAATTACTTCTGAAATTGGAAATTTAGTCATTTTTTAAATTTAATAATTCTAAATATTTAACTAAAACTTCAAAAGAATCAAAATCACAAATTTTAATTTTACCTTTCAAAAATTCATCTACTTCAAAATTTTCATCAAAAAATAAAGATTTTTGAATATCAATTAAATCTAAATTTGAATTTCTATAAATTTTATTTGGAAACTTTTCAATATATTTTTTAAATTTTTTAAATTCAACTAAATTTTTTGTATCTAAATAATTATTTAAAATCCTTAAAACACTAACTTCATTTTCAACATCCAACTCACCATAAATCTCAAAATCTAAATCAGTTGAACTAAACCAATTAACTAACTTATCCTTTTGAACAAAATATCTATCATATCCTAAACTAATCTTAGTTTTAATTTGATTTAATTTATCAGCTTCAGCAATATACTCAAATTCACCCAATAATTCAACTAAATACTCAAAACAATTAATTAAATTTTTATTTTCCTTTTCTATAAATAAATTCTTATCTAAATCTGAACCAACTAATAAAAATATTTCATCAAACTGACTTTCTAAATAACTTATTCCCTTTCTAATATCTTTAATAAAATCATTTATCTTTGAACTATCCTCTAAACTTTTCAAATAAGTTGACACAAAATATAAATAATTATTATCTTTAAATTCTAAATCTAAAATCTGAGTTTCAACAGCCTCAATTAAATCATTTTTTTCCATGATTATATAATAATTGATATCATAAACTATTTAAACTACAACTTCCCAGTAATAACTATGACTAAAACAACAATTGTAGGTTCAATCAAAGAAAAAGCATTTGAATTTGGAACTCAATATTTTAAAGAAAAATTTGAAACAACTAAAGAGGATATTTTAAATTACATAGAAAAAACAATTGAACAAAAAATAAAAAAAGAAGTTAGAAAATTTTTACTAACAACTACATCAATTATTTTAGCAATTACAGGAATTACATTTTTATTATTTGGAACAATTTCCGCATTAGTTCATCTAGCCAAATTACCTGGATTTTTCACTGAATTATTATTTGGATTAATTCTTTTAATTGTTAGTTTGATTACATATATTCAAAAATAAAAAATAAAAATGGACCCATTAAAAAAATTAATCTCAAGTTTTTCAAAACCAAAAACTCAAACTTTAAACTTAAGGAATTTAGAAGATTATCTAAATTTTATTGAAGAAATTGAAATTGGTAAAAAACCACAACAAATTTATTGTATTCTAAATCAACCAGTAAATCTAACTCACAAAGGTTTTGAAGATTACAGAGTATACATTGATTCAAAAATTGAAAATAATGATTATTTAAATGACCAAATTAACAAAGTAATTGATATCTTTTATGAAGATAGAAATTCATTTTATGCTAATTTACAATGCCAAGAGAATCCTAAAATTCAAACTCAAATGTTTTCAAATCCACTAACACTAAATAATAAATTTTTATCAAATCAAGAAAGTATAATTATTCAACAACCACTAATAGTATTAGAAAGCCAAAATGGATTCGGATTTGCATCAATTTATGACGATTCTAACATAACTGAATATAATCTTAAAAATTATTTAAATAAATAACTTTAAAAACCTCAAAAGTCATTACCAAATAAGATAAATGGAAAGAGTAAGTAAAAAATCACTAATTGAGAGATTTAATGGAAAAATTCCAGATGGGACACACTACACTGCTAAAAACTTAGAAGATTTTTTAGAAACAATTGAAAAACATACATTAACAAAACATAAAGAAATTATTTTGGTTGAATTTCAAAACCCAATTAAAGCAAAAGTTTGTGGGATGGATGGACTTGGTTATTTTTTTAATGAAAGTCATAATAAAAATGATTTTTATCAAATACATAACTCACTAGTTGAAAAAGGAGCTCAAGCTCTAAGACTACAAGATCACACAATTGAAACATCAATTCCAATGTATGGACATCAAGATATATTTCAAGAAAATTTAGGAAATTTAAATGGTTGCGAATTTATTATTCAAAAACCAACATTATATTTTTTAAGTATTTTAGAAATTGGAACTGGGATTATCTCAGATTACAATATTAATATTGGAGAAAATAAATATAACTAACTAAAATGAATCTTCAAAATAAATTAACTAAATTAAAATCTGACTTTTTAGGACATGCTCATTACGATAATGAAATTCAAGTAAAAAATCTAGATGAATTAGTTCAATACTTAGATAATTTTAAAATACCTAATGATTTCCAAACGAACTTTATCCACTTAAATACACCAATCCAATTAAATTATATTGATAATGAAAGTTACTCTCCAATATGTGATGAAGATATATTAACTCAAAATAAAAGTTTAATTAATAATATGGCAAATTACCATTTAAGTGAAAAATTAGATTTTTACGCAGGAATTCGTGAACCTAATGAATCAGATGAAAGTGAAATTCAAATGTTCTCAAATTATTTAATTAAAAATCATTTCAAATTAAAAAAAGGAGAATCAATTATAATTCCTGAACCAAAAATAATAATGAGTTCTCAAAATAAAATTGCATTTCCAACAATTTACGATGAAAGAACATTTACAATAGAAAATTTAGAATTTGATAAAAATAAATTCAGATATTAAAATAAAATAAAATAAAAATGACAGAAACATTAACACAAAAAATTCAAAGATTTTTTCAATCTGAAACAACTTCAAATAATTTTAAAGCAAATAATCTAAATCATTTTTTAGAATTTGAAAAGAATATGACATTTACAAAATCAGAACAAATATTTAATATTGAATTAACAAGTCCAATTAAAATTATTTTATTAAACAATCCAAATGCTGTAAGTTACACAAATCCAAACAATTATCACAATGAAGAATTCGCATTACAAATGTGTAATAATTATTTAAAAAGTGGATATAAATTAGTTGAAACCATTGATACATCAATACCTGAACCAATTGATTTATACTTTCATCCACAATTAAATTATAATCCTGAAGATTATAAACAAAAACAAATAATAATTCAAAAACCAATAATTGGGTTTCACATGATAAACAATCACGCATTCACATCACTAACTGAAAAATAAAATCTAAAATAAAAATAATTTAAAATAAAATAAATAAAAATTTCCTATGAAAACATTGTGAAATTTTTCATTTCACAATTGCTTAGAAATCTTCGATTTCTTGATTTTTACTCTACCTTAATTGTAAAGTCTCTTGGACTCGCACCATCTTGATCTTCACCAAACTCAACATCACAACCAAACTCAGCCTTAAAAAATTCTAAATTTTCCTCAAGTAATTTTTTCTCATCTTCTTTCCTTAAATAAAATGAAATTCCAGCTCCCAAACACTTAGGCACAAATTTCTTTGCAAACTTTGCATACTGTGGAACTTTTTCATTAACCTTTTGGAAAATTAATTTAGGATTCTTCCCTTCATTTTCAAGTGTTGATTTAATAATATCAAATAACTCAAACTTATCATCTTTCGCTTGTGAAATAATTACCTTTGAAACTTTTTCAGAACTAGCTTCAATACTAGCAGATGCCTTTTTAATTAAATCAAACATAATTTCTTCTTTATCTAAAATCTCTTGAGAAATAAAATCTTCACCATTTGTATCATAAGATTTTAATGAGATAAAGTCTTCATCAGAAGATTTTACTTTTGAATATAATTCTTCACAAATATGAGGAATAATTGGAGTCATTAAAGTTAAATAATCCTCAGCAATAAATCGTAACGCATTCACTGTCGCATCTTCTCCAGCTCTTCTTGCATGATAATTAATATTATTTAAAACTTCATATAATACTTCAACAAAAGCTTCTCTAATTTTAAAATTCTCAAAATGTTCAAAATATAATTCAACAGACTTATAGAACTTTGAAATTAACCACTTATCAATATCAGAGTAAGAATTAAAATCCTTCTTCTCACACACTAAAGACTTACCAATTAAATCAGTCCACCTATCAAATTTTTTAGATAAATTTTGAATTTCATCTTCCTTAAAATCCATCTCCACATCACAATTAGAATTCACTCCAATATATAACCTATATAAATCAGAACCATAAGTATTCTTCATTCTAAATAAAGGAGTTCCATTCCCCTTAGACTTTGAAATCTTCTCTCCATCCCTCATCATTAAATTTCCAGTAACAATAGTTTTCGGCCACATAGATTCAGGGAAAATTAAACTATAATGATAAATTAAAAAATTTAAATGATTACTCATATGAGGCATTCCAACATATCTAAAATCAACATTATTCCAATACTCAACTTGCGCACGCGCAGCAGATAAAAAATCTTGATTAATATCTAAACTACTAGCATCACCAATACCAAAATAAATATAATCAAAAACTTCAAAAGATAACTTTTCAATTACACTTTCATCATCTCTAATTAAATGTGAAATCATATATAACATTTGATAAATAGTTGAATCAGACAAAGGTTCAACAATCCAATCTCTATCATAAGGAATTCGAGTTCCAAGCCCTCTCTTTCTAGCGCAAGGTCTCATATTCGCCCATTCAATATAACCAGCCTGTGACTGCTTTAAATTAGAAGGGAAAAAGTTTGATTTATCTAATAATTCAAGTGCCTTATCCTTAACATCCCTATCAGAATATTTTAAAAACCATTGCCCTTGTAAATTCGCAACAATTACATCATCGTTTCCCCGAGTTGTAGCTCTTCTTGAAGTTTCATAAAACGGAACAGCAAGTCCTTTTTCAAATAAAACATCACGAACAGCATCACCAGCAATATTTTTCTTTAAAACTTTCCCATCAAACTCACCAGAATTAATCATCTTCGCACCAAAATGAGCTTCCTTATACAAGTCTTGTTTCGCACATTCAAGAGCCTCAGAATTTCCAACTGAATTAAAAATATTTCTTTTCATTAACATATCATAAGCAGGAATATCAAACATATATTCAATCTTATTTTTCTTCTTATCAAAAGTTTCAGTAATAGGAGTTAAACCAAGTGGCTCACAACCTGCAAATTCAGAATCATTTAAACTTTTACCAGGAAACTTAACTTCAAATAAATTTAAATAATCGTGAGGTGAATCTGCAGGTGAAGAATAAACTAAACCAGTTCCATGTTTTGAATCACAAAACTCAGCATTATAACAAGGAATTTCCTTATCAACAATTGGAGCAATTACAGTTTTCCCATCAAAATAAGAACCAACTAAACTATCATCTAAAACTTTCACATCATCAAATTGATATTTAACTTTATTAATAGCATCTTTCGCAACATACCAAGTTTCATTTTCATCTCCACTTCCAACAGATAATCTAGCAACTTCCATTGAAGATTTAATCCATAAATTTTGGGCGCAAAATAAAGCATCAGGTCTAAGTGTAGCACATAAAATAAAAGTATTTTCTTCACCGGAAACGGCAAATTTAATTCCAACCATATTTGAAACTGATACTTTATCAATATCTCCATCTTTAATATCATCTTCACCAACAGCATTTTCATCATCCGCTGAATATAAAATTGGATACTTTCCTTGAACTAATAGACCAGCATCCTTTAATTTTGAATATTGCCATTCAATAAATTTATTATACATAGGTTCTCCAGTTGTAAATTGTCTTGACCAATCAATTCCCGCACCAATAGAATCAAGTGAACCTTCAATAGTTCCAGAAAAAAACTTAGCAATATTAGCAGGTTCTTTAAAAGTTTCAATTAATTCTGTAGCATCATCTCCAGAAACATAATCTGAAATTGCATCTGACACTTGTTTTAAAATTTTAGCATCTCCTCTTTTAATTCCATCAGAAACAGCAAGAACAGGAGTTCCAGAAATATGAAATCCAAGTGGTTGTAAAACATTTTTTCCGAGAACTCTTTGGTATCTCATGTAAATATCTGCAATAGAATAAGTTCTTCCGTGTCCGATGTGTAGAACAGAATTTGCATAAGGATATGCTACATTTCCAAAGTACTTTGGTTTGTCGTTAATTTTCGGTTCAAAAACCTTATTTTCCTTCCATTGTGACTGCCACTTAGTCTCAATTTCAGAATGATTAATAGATAATTTTTCTTCTTCTGTATTCATAGTATGAATTAAGGTTTGATAATATATAAATGTTTCATTTATATTGTATGTTAAATGAATAAACTTTATAATTTTTTGATAATGGAGTTTATAAAAATTATAGTCCATATTGAATAAAGTCTAATGCTATACTAAGACCTGAAAATAATTTTGAAAATAGGTATGTGGCAATTATAATTAATATAATATATTTTATATTTGATAATATTATATCATTTCCAGTTTTTAAATAAAATATAGATATACTTAAATCAAAAATATATAATGTCAAATGAAAAAATAAAATAAATATTGAATATTGATAAAAAAAGTCAGTTTTGAAAAATGTTAAATAAAATAAAAGTAAAAATTGTACTGGTAAAATATATTTTATAATGTTAGTTTTTTCAGGTATTTTGAATAAAGTTATTATTAAATATGTAAATAAGATAGTAATGATAACATAAAAATAACTTAATCCATTATAAATTATATATTCTAAAAATAATATATGTGTTATAATATTAATTATAAATATAGATAAGTATTTTATCATTTTAATTTAAACTCCAGATAATATTTTCATTGACATCATCACGATTTTTCATAGACATATGATTTGTATATCCGTTTTCATAACCAAATATAGCTCTATTTTCAATATGGGATAATGAATCATATAAATCTAAACCATCTTGATAGTTTAAAATTCTATCATTTGGGAAACCATTATATAATCTAATTTTATTAACTTCCACATTTGAAAAATCTATCATAGTATTTGGATTTGTTGCTAAATTATTATAAAAATTCATTAAGTTTAATGAAATTTTATCATGTCCAAAACCCAAAAATATTTTTACCCAACCTGAGCCACCTAAACCTAGAATATTCGCATAATCACTAATCTCCAAATGAGTTAAATTACGTGTATTATTAATAAAATTTATAGCGTAATCTCCAGCATTTAAATTTTCAACATTATTAATATAATATGGATGTACTGGACTACTTCTTGAACCTCTAGTGAAATCAGTATCATTGTTCAAAGTACTAGGACATGCAATCCCGAAGAACTTGTCAACAGGCAACTCCGACATATCTACACTTTCCCAAGCACCATCAATTAAAACTTTTCCAGCATTATTTTTCCCATCTTTTGAATACTCATTCAAACTAGATAAAGCAGCACGGCACCCATTACTGTGTCCAACATAATTAATTTGTGGTTTTTCTGAATAATATTGAACTGCGGCAATACTCGCAGGCCAGTGTGAATTAACTAAATCTCCATAAGTATAATCAGGTGAAGTTTCACTCTCAATATCAGGTCCACCAGTCATCTCCATAAGCCAAACATTTTGTCCATCTTGAACTAATTCTCTCCCAAAATCTTCAAAAGTATCAATATTACTAAATAAACCTCCACTCATAACAACTGGAGATTTATTTAATTCAAAAGCATCAACAAACCCTTTAGAGTAGTCAATATTTAAATTCTTTAATCTTAATTGAACTTCTTGTTCATAAGATGTGTCTGCTGAATTAGTTTTAACAGTCTTAACACTTACATCAATATTATTACCATATAAAATGTTCTTAACTTGTGAAGCTAATAATTCATCATTGTTTAAAAAATTTTGACCCAGTCTATCATTATTTAAAAAATCTACAACTGACAATCCCAATTTATCATAATTATCAATAATATCTAACTTTGGATTATTCGCAAACATCCAATCCATTTTTTTATTAACTAACCTTTTAACTCCAGCAACACTACCAGGAATTCCATTTGAAGCAATTAAAATTAATGAGTTTTTAAATAAAACAGAAGAGGTGTATGGTTCCGTATAATCTTCATTAATAATTTTTAAGTTTTCTGATTCCTTCATTAAATTTTTCTTAGTTATAGCATTATCACCAACAACTAAATTATAATTAGCATCAAGTCTATTTGAAACAAGATTAAAATTACTATCTAAATAATCATAAACTACTTTATTAAGTTCGGGATAATTATCTCCAAAATCCACATCAACATATAAATTTAGATTATCATAAGTAACCGGCAGTAATAAATAATTATTATTATAATCTTTTTCAAAAACATCTCCTGTAGGATTTATTTGTACATGAAAAAATTCCCCAACTTCAAGATTTTTAAATTCGGTAATATTGATTTCATTAATTCCAAATTTAATATTTCTACCAATATGTTTTTCATCAATAATAATTCCTTTAACATTTTGTCTTTTAATATTAAAAAATATATTTTCACCAATATTTTCTGAATTAACTTCAAACTTAAAAATATTATTTTCAGTATACACATTATTTGAGTCTATTGATAAATCCGCATAACTTGAGATTTTAACTTTTTTCCAATTTTCTGGTGGTTCATAACCAGACTCACAAATTAATTCATTATCATTATTTACTACACAAAGAGTATTTGGCATTCCTAAATTAACTGATTTAATATTTTCGGCAGGAAGTGTGTGAGGAAAATTACAATCCAAATTCCCATTTGTCATAATCCCACACACATTCTGACTTCTACCAACTGAAATTGAATTTAGTTTTTTATTTGTTACATTATATTTTTGTCTAGCATTATTGGACCTATGCCAACAAAAAGCATCATCATAAACATTTACTGTACAAAAATAACTATTTTTAGTATCAACTGATTTAACTTTTTCCCAGTTTTTTGGAATATTAAAAAAGTCACCGTTGGAATCCCAACATGTAAGTTTATTATTTAAATCAATTACGCAAGTATCAATAACTCCAGCCACAACACTTTGAATATTTGTCTCAAATCCTTGCGGAATTATTGTACTTACTCCACCTGAAAAACACCCTAACTCATCATTGAGATTAACAATACAAAACAAATAATGACCTACACTCACAGATTTAACATTCTTTTTCCAATAATCAGGAATATCAAAAGATAATCTCCCATTCCCACCCCTAGGTCCAATATCATCACAATATAAAGAATTATCGTTTTTAACTACACAAGCAAAACCGTCCCAAACTGAAACTTCTTTAACATTAGAATTAAATCCAGGTGGAAATTGTTCTAAAGAAGAACTTCCAGCCCAACACCCAAGTTCATCATTTTGGTTAATTGAACAAACAATTTGAATCCCTGACGAAGATTCACCAGATGAACCAGAAGCATTACCAACACCAAAAAACATTACAAAAAATACAAAAATGAAACTCATTCTTTTAATTAAATTTAAATTTAATCCTTTTAACATAACACCAACACTCCAAAAAACTTTTATAAATAATTGTATAAATTAACAAATTAAATCAAAATAGGAGTTTATAAAACAATTTAATAAACAAAACATTTGAAAATCAAAGTAAATTAAATTAAACAACTCCAATCATAATTTAACAATTACAATTCAAATTTATAAATAAAATAATTATTAAATATATTAAATGGATTTAAAAAAATCTCTCAAAATAATATTTATGCTAACTTTATTTTTTCAAGTAAGTTACGCATTTGATTTAGATTCATTAATTAACTCTTACGATTATACTTTTGAAAACGGAGTGGTTAATGTAGTACAAACGCAAGATAGTTTAATTGATACAAATCAAAATAACCTAACAGATAAATTAGAATTTAATATTGAAACAAATATATTTAATTCTAATTTAACAAATTACACAATAAGTGTGATATTAGATAATAAAAATTATATCTCCGAATATGTGAATTTAGAATCGACTTTTTCAAAGATTCAAATTCCAACATATTTATTAAATGAAAATCAATATAATTATACAATTGAAATTAAAAATCAATTTAATTCAGTTGTATTTAGAATGGATAATTATCAAACACAAATTTTAGATAATTACGAAACAGGATTTAATTTATATTCAACAATAGACAAATTAAATTTAGAAAATGAAATTCAATTCGACTTAGAGTTTTCACAAATTCCAGAATTTGAAAATAAACAAGTTACTTTATTTTTAGAATACAATAACCAAACTTTAATTTATTCAAAAGAAGTTTTATTTGAAAATCCAAATCAATTAATTTCATTTAATATTCCAAAAGAAAATATTTTCCAAACAAAACACACAGGGAAATTTAAGTTAAAATCAATACTAGTAGATAATAAAAGAATTTATTTAGATAATTATACAACAGATAGTTATTCATACATTGAATTTACAAATAAAAGTTTTATCACATCACAAGATTACTCTTTAGAAGATTTAGATAATAATTCTTTATATGAAAAACTAAATATTAATTTTAACTTAAACATTGTTGAACAATCAAATTATGAAATAACATTTTCATTATTTGACTCAAACAATAATTTTGTAAATACTTATTCAATTCAAAATGAATTAACAAATACAAATAATATTTTAACTCACTCATTTGACGGTGAAGAATTTTACAGAACTAAAATTAATGGACCATACACAATTAAAAATATTTATTTAAAACAAATAAATCAAAATTTAAATACTTCAGAAGTTATTGATGTTTCAAAAAATGAAATTACAACTGAGCAAATTTCATACTTACAATTTGAAAAACCAACATTACCTGAATTAAATACTAAATTAATTACAACATTTGATGAATTAACAAATCAAACACAATTAATTGTAATTGTAAATAACAATGGAACTTTCCCAGCATTTAATTTTAATTTAGAATTATTTAACTCAAAAGAATTTAGTTTCTCAGATAATATAATGTTTTTAAATACTGGTGAATCCATTAATTATTCATTTATATTTAACAATACAAATGGGTCTGAATTATATACATCATTAATTGATTCAAATAACTTTGTTGATGAACTAAATGAAGAAAACAATCAAAACCAAATTAAAGGAATTGAACAAATTATTGACCAATCAGTTTGTGGACTAGAAAAATTACCAAACAAATTGATTTTTATAGATAGTAATTGTAATCCAATTATAAACGCTAGAGTAAATCTTCTAAAAGAAACTGGAACATATATTAAATATCTAAGAACAGACTCAAACGGAATTGTTGACTTTTCAAATGATATATCACTAAATGGAAATAAATTCCAAATTGACCACAATGGAGCTAAATTTACAACAGAAATAAATAGTTTATTCAATGGTTCAATAATCCAATCTAAAGCATATTCATTAAAAGTTCTAGATAACAATAATGAACCAATTAAAAATGCGAGAATTAATCTCCTAAAAGAAACTGGGACATACATTAAATATCTAAGAACAAATGAAAATGGAACAGTTACTTTCCAAGTTGTACCAAACGCAAATATGAAGTTCCAAATTGATTACAACGGAGCCAAATATTCAATGCCAGTAAACAACGATAATCAAATTAAAATTAATACAAAAGGATATTCACTAAAAGTTCTAGATAACAATAATGGACCAATTTCAAATGCAAGAGTAAATCTCCTAAAGGAATCAGGAACATATATTAAATATCTAAGAACAGATTCAAACGGAATTGTAACTTTCCAAAATGTACCAAATGCAAAACAACAATTTCAAGTTGATTATAACGGAGCTAAATATTCAATGTATGTAAACAATGACACTCAAATTACAATTAATACTAAAGCATACTCTCTAAAAGTTTTAGATAATAATAATGAACCAATTAATAATGTAAGAGTAAATCTCCTAAAAGAATCAGGAACATACATTAAATATCTAAGAACAGATTCAAACGGAATTGTAACTTTCCAAAATGTACCAAATGCAAAACAACAATTTCAAATTGATTACAACGGAGCTAAATATTCGATGTATGTAAACAATGACACTCAAATTACAATTAATACTAAAGCATACTCCCTAAAAGTTTTAGATAACAATAACAAACCAATTTCAAATGCGAGAGTAAATCTCCTAAAAGAAGCTGGAACATATATTAAATATTTAAGAACAGACACAAATGGAATTGTCACGTTTCAAAATGTGCCTAATGCAAAACAAAAATTCCAAATTGACCACAACGGAGCTAAATATTCAATACCAGTAAATAATGACACTCAAATTACATTAAACACATTAGGATATTCATTAAAAGTTTTAGATAACAATAATGAACCAATTAACAATGTAAGAGTAAACTTACTAAAAGAATCTGGAACTTACATCAAATATTTAAGAACAGATTCAAATGGAGTTGTAACTTTCCAAAATGTACCAAATGCAAAACAACAATTTCAAATTGACCATAATGGAGCAAAATATTCAATACCTGTAAATAACAATTCACAAATCATTATGAATACAAAGGGTTATTCATTAAAAGTTTTAGATAACAATAATGAACCAATTAATAATGTAAGAGTGAATTTACTAAAAGAGTCTGGGACTTACATCAAATATTTAAGAACAGATTCAAATGGAGTTGTAATTTTCCAAAATGTACCAAATGCAAAACAACAATTTCAAATTGACCACAATGGAGCAAAATATTCAATGCCAGTAAATAATGATACACAAATCACAATAAATACAAAAGCATATAGTTTGAACCTAATTAATAGTCAAAACCTACCAATTAATAATGCTAGAGTAAATTTATTAAAATCATCAGGAACATACATCAAATACAAAAAAACAAATACAAATGGAACAGTAATATTCCAAGTGGTACCAAATGCTAATCACAAATTCCAATTAGATTATAATGGAGATAAATATACTAGCCAATCAGTCTCAAACACAGAACCAATTAGTGTTCAAACTTTTTCATTCGGAGGATTATTTGTTGATAGTTCATGTACTCCAACTGAAAATGTAAGATTTAATTTATTAAAAGAATCTGGAACATATGTAAAAAATTTAAAAACTAATGGTTTAGGGGAAGGATCTTTTGAAGTTGTTCCAAATGCAAATATGAAAATTCAAGTTGACCATAATAGTCTTAAAGAAACAACACAAGTATATTCAATTAATCAAAATACAAATTTAAATATTCAAACTTCACACAATTTAGGATGTTATAATAATTCTTAAATTTTTTATTTTTTAAATTAAATAAACAACAACTACCAAATTAAAATAATTCTTTTTAAACCCAATTCATTGAAATACAATTAGGTAAAACAAAATGTACGATATTATTCTAGGTCGGTCAAAAGGAGACCAAAAAAAATACGGAAAAAAAGGAACAGTATATATTGGAAAACAATATATTCAAATGGGAAACGAATCCTCATTATCCAATCCAATTTATATGGATGTTGCCCGTGCCCACGCAATGCTAATAGTAGGAAAAAGAGGAGGGGGGAAATCCTATACTATGGGATCACTAGCCGAAGGACTAGCAGATATGGAACCAGAAGTTGCTGAAAACTTAGCCTTTGTTTTAATGGATACCATGGGAGTTTATTGGTCAATGAAATACGCCAACGAAAAAGAAGATGAACTTCTAAAAAGATGGGGACTTGAAGGAAAAGGACTTGATGTTCAAATCTATGTGCCAGGTGGATTTTATAATAAATACAAAGAAGATGGAATCCCAGTAGACTTCCCACTATACATTCAACCAAGAGAACTTTCGGTTGAAGACTGGATGCAAGTATTTAAATTACAATCAGATAATTTTATTTCAGTAATTATTTCAAAAATTGTTGGAGACCTTCTAACCACAAATAATAATTTCTCAATTGACGATATTATTAATAAAATTAATTCCTACGACAGAATTGATGATAAAGAAAAACTAACAGCATCAATGCGTTTTGAAAACACAAAAAACTGGGGAATTTTCTCAACAACAGCTACAAAAATTAAAGACTTACTACACGGAGGAAAAGTAACTGTAATTGATTATTCTCCATTTGTAGCTTTACCTGGTGGTTGGGAAGTTAAAGCATTAGTATTAGGACTAATTTCAAAAAAGATTTTTGTAGAAAGAATGCTTGTAAGAAAAAATGAAGAAAAACAACAAATCTCTGCAAAAACTCAAGTAGTTCAAGAACTAGAAGAAATTGATGATATTCCAATGCCTTGGTTAATTGTAGACGAAGCACACGAATTCTTACCAAGAGGAGCAGACGATGAAGTTCCATCAAGTAAAGCTCTAATTACAATTCTAAGAGAAGGACGTCAACCAGGAGTAAGTTTAATTTTAGCAACACAACAACCAGCTAAAATCCACACTGATGCAATCACACAATCTGACATCGTTTTAGCCCATAGAATTACTGCAAGTTTTGACCTTGAAGCACTAGATAAAATCTTTTTATCCTATGATAGTAAAGGAAGTAAAGCACTATTTAACTCAATGCCAAGAACAAAAGGATGTGCAATTATCATGGACGATAAAAACGAAAGACTACACACAATGCAAGTTAAACCAAGAATTAGTTGGCACGGTGGAGAAGACCCAAACGCAATCAGAGAAATAGAAGACGAATTTGATTTCTAAAAAAAGACTATTTTAAATTTAATAAAATAAAAATAAATATTTTTTAAACTTACTTAAAACCAATATAATTATCCAAATTAATTTCTTTTCCAATAATATGAGTATTTGTAGGAAAATATTTAATATTCCTATCACTCTGACTTCGAACATACCCAATTAACTCACTCGAACGAGCACCAGTTAAAGTAATAGTTTCATTAAAATCAGATAAATCTAAATCCTTAAAAGAATCAGCAATTAATTTTCCAAGTCCCTTCAAATCAGTATTAAAATTAGCAGGCACAAGCAATATCTCAGAATTATTATTATTTAGGTTGTATTTTCTATCCATCCTAAAAAAAACAACACAACTTTAAACTTTATAAATGTATTCGTGTTACTTATTAGTATGAAAAAAAACTCTTTGAAAGCAAAATTAACTGGAATTTTACCAGATGATGTAATTAACAAAGTAAATAGAAGTTTTGAAGTTGTTGGAGACATTGCAATTATTGAAATCTCTGAAGAACTAGAACAATATGAAAAACAAATTGGAGAAGCTTTACTACAAGTAAATGTTTCACTAAAAACAATTCTAAAAAAATCAGGAATTCACCACGGAGAATTTAGAACTCAAGATTTAGTATATGTAGCCGGTGTTGAAAAATACGAAACTGAATACTTAGAAAACGGAGTAAGATTTAAACTAAATCCTGGAAGAGTTTACTTCTCAGCAAGATTATCTACTGAAAGATCAGATCTTATGAGTATGCTTGATGAAAATCAAAGAGTATTAGTAATGTTTAGTGGTGCTGGACCATATTCACTAACAGCACTAAAAATGAAACCAAACTTACCACTATTAACAGCTATCGAAATTAATCCTAACGGACACAAATACGCTACAGAAAGTTTAGCCCTAAATAAAAATATTTTAAAAAAAACAAAACAATACCAAAGTTTTCTAAAATTTGTAAAATCTCATAAACTTCCAGTTTTAGAAAAAAACACACTACCAATGTTTAACAAAACAAAAGTAAACTTCATTAATGGAAATGTAAGAATTGAAACAAGAGAATTTCATTCAAAATTTGCTGATAAAAAGATTGAATTTTACGACAACAATATTTTTGATTACGAATTTAAAAATATCTATCACATCCTAGACCAACTAAAAGATACTAAGATTAATATCGATGTATCAAAAATTCACAAAATTGATGAATTTATTAATTTTTTTATTTTATTTTTCGACAAATTTCAATGGACTGCAAAAATCGAAAATAAAGATTATGTTTTTGAAAACTCAATTGAAAAAGCAGTATTTTTAGAATATTTAAGAAATCAAGAAAATAGAAAAATCGAAGAATTACACAAATATGATGAAATATATATGCCATTACCAAAAGATGCTGAATTATTCCTAGATTGCGCATTTAGAAGTGCTGCTCCAGGTGCAATTGTCCATATGTATGACTTTGTCCATGAAAATGATTTCCCAAGTAAATCAGAAAATGCCGTAATTAAATCAGCTGAAAAAAATAATGTTAAAGTTGAAATTATTGAAACAAGAAAAGTAGGACAATACTCCCCAAGAAAATATAGAGTGTGCTGCGATTTCAAAGTTTTATAATAAAACTTTTAATCAAAATTTTAATTCTTTAAAAAATAAAAAACAAATATCTCCACAAGAAATATTTAAGCTAATCCTTCATAATACCCTTGTAAATCCAAATCATAATTATTTTGTGCATACTTTGGACCATTATACTTTTTAGCAATTTGTTGATAATTTTTATTTTTCATATCATTAATAATTCCATTTTCTTCCAAAAACTTAAAAAAATAATTAATCATAGCATTTGAATCTTTAACTTTAGATAACAATAAATCAGCATCATCACTATTTTCATATCTAACAATATTAGACCCTAACATTTGTGAAAAACCAAAACTTGAACTCTTAAAAGCAACAATATCATTAGCATCAAAAGCTTCTACAAAAGCATCATAATTTGTTTCCTTAGAAACTCTACTAAATGATTCTCCATTTTTTAAAGTGCAATCCACATCATCAAAACCTCTATTTTCTTCATTAAATTTATGACATTCAAATCTAACTGATTTTTCAAAAGTTCTCCTATATCCATCCTCTTTAATAATTATGGCATAAATTAAATTCACATCAACATTATTTTTACTAGCATAAGTTTCAAATTGATTTTTATTCAAATCATAAAAAATACTAGATTTAAACTTTTCAATTTTAGTAAGCATACTCCCCGTTAACTCAACAACATTAGTTTCAGAATTTAAAACAGCTCCATCTGAAATTGAATCAAAATCCCAAATATTATCATTATCAACCCCACTTAAAGCTTTTTCAATTTGAGTAAATAAAACACCACAATTTAATTTTTCATAATCCTTATGATTTTTATCATTACATTTAGTATAATACGAATTTAAAGAATTCCAAGTTGCAGTTTCCTGTTCATTACAACTCTCCAAAGTATCATCATTACAAACTTTAACATTACAATTTGACTTTGAAATTTCACATTTTTCAATAATACTCTTTAACTTAAAATCAGAAATACCACCCTCCGCAGTATCAGAAACTTCTGAAAACTGAGAAATAACTAACAAAACAACAATTAAAAGTAAAAAAAAACCAACTAACTTTGAAATAGATAACTCTACTCCTTTTTTATTAAAAGAAAAAATATTTTGAATAGACATTTTATCTATCCCTTAATAACTGGAAAACTTTGGTAATACTTTCTAGTTTTACCATTATTTTTCACTTCAATCTCTAAATCTGGTAATCTTACATCACCTAAAATACCTCTTTTATTAACTAAATTAAAACCTAATAATCTTGTATCTCCTCTTTCAAATCTAGTAAAATCCCAAACTAATTTATACTGAGTATCACCCTTTAAAACATGTTTAGGTTCAGTTAAAGAAAAAGATTCATCCTTTACTTGTAAATAAGCAGGCATTCTGAAAATAATTTTTAATTTATCAATTTCATGTTCCTTAATATTCTCAAAACCAATTCTAACCTTAAACCCTTTAATTCCCTCATGAGATACTCTCTCAACTTCAAATAACTGATTTTTAACAGCTAAAGGATTTGAATTCTTTCTAACATAAATATAACTTAAAATAATTCCAATTACAACAACTACAATAAATAAAGCTAAATAATTAAAAGAATAAGTAAAAGTTTTAGTTTGCCCTTTTTCTAAATTAACTTCAAAACCTACTCCATTTTCAGTTGAGAAATATTTTTCAGCATCAGTCCCAAATAATAAACTTCTAAAAAATCCAAACTCTAATTCATCTTTATACGTATCAACCTCATTTCCTAAATTAGTAACTGAAATTTCAACTCTATCAGAAAATAAACCAGTCCCCCTATTTGATTTAACATCAATATTTTTATAAGAAGCAACTTTTAAATCAGAAACTGAATACCACTCTTGAGCAGATTCCCCTCCATCTTTTAAAACTCTAACAGTAACTTTAGCAAGATAATCACCTGGATTTAAAGAAGATGGAACATCTAACTGATAAATTTTATAACTAACATCTGATGTGAAAACATCTTCAAAAGTATCAAATTTATAATCTCCTAAACTAACAGAAACTTCTACATTTTGATCCTTAACAACAGCCTCAGAATTTACTGTAAACTTTAAAGCATTAACTGGAGACACATCAGTTTTTTGAATTTTAGTTGAAAACTTTAAATTATCCTTAGTTGGTTTAATATTAATACTATAAGTTAAAGAAACATCATCAGCTCCAATAATTGTTACAGGAAACTCAAAAAAACCTGAATAATCTTCATTATTTTGAGAAATTTTAATTAAATTTGGACTAACTACATTTGGCGTATAATCAAAAGCTGAATTTGCTTTTAATTCTAACTTTAAACTAACTTTTTCCCCTGCATTTAACTTAACATTTTTTTCACTTAAAGAAATATCCCATCCACTAATAGATGCAACATTAAAATCAATATTTTGAACTTCATTTAAATTATTTTTAACTGTAAAAAAAAACTCACTCTCAATATGATTATTATAAACCTCGGAACTTAAAGTATTTACCTCAACCTCAAATGCTCCATTTTCATTATAAACGTTATTTCCAAAAATAGAAACAAAAGAAAATAGAAATAAAAAAATAAAATTTAAACTTTTAAAATGTGTCATCTTTTCCATCATCCTCTTTAGATTTAGATTTAGCCTTGATTTTTTTAATTTCATCCTCAAGATCTAACTTTTGAATAATTTCCTTATATCTATTTCTAATTGTAACCTCAGTCACACCAGAAACATCTGAAATATCTCTTTGAGTTCTTCTCTCACCCTCTAATAAACCTGCAATATATAATGCTGCTGCAGCAATTCCAATTGGACCTCTACCAGAAGTTAACTCTAAAGATAATGCTTGTGATAAAATTTCAACTGCTCTTGACTGTGTTTCAGGTCCATATTTTAAAACACTTGCAAATCTTGAAATATAATCAACTGGATTTGATGGTAAAATTTTAATTCTTAATTCTCTTGTAATATATCTATAAGATCTTCCAATTTCCTTTTTATCAATTCCTGAAGCTTCAGCAATCTCATCTAAAGTTCTAGGAATATTTTGTCTTCTACAAGCAGCATACACAACTCCTGCAACAACACTCTCAATTGATCTTCCACGAACTAAATTCTTTTGAACAGCTTCAGTATAAATCTTTCCAGCCTCTTCTTCAATTGATGTTGGTAAATTCAAAAATGAAGATAAACGACGAAGTTCTCCTAAAGCAATCTTTAGGTTCTTCTCCATAACTGTAGACAATCTTTTTTGCCATCTCTTTAATCTTTGAAGTTTATATCTTTGTTTCTTATCTAAAGAAAAAGCATCACTCTCAGACCCAATAGAAGTTCCCATACCCATATCATACTTTGTATATGATGTTGGAGCACCAGATCTTCTCATCTCAGAATCATCTCCCTCTTCAAAGTCTCTCCATTCCTTTCCTAAAGAAATATTTTTTGCATCAATTAATAAACCACAACTTCTACAAATCATTTCCCCTCTATCTTTATCATTATAAAGATTAGTTCCACCACACTCTGGGCATTTTTTTAAATTATCTGATCCTACCATTATCAATAAATTAACTTTAATTCACACAATATGAATAAAAAAGTTTTTAAATATACTTATTTTTCAAATTCATACAATAAAAAGATTTATTACCCTTCAATAGTGCTAAATAAAATAAAAATAAGTATTAAATTTCTCAAACTCGAATTTTTAGAATAAAATTTTAAAAATAAAAGAGAATTATTCTCTCCCAATTAATAAATCTCCACCATTAATAGTTTTTCGACCACTATGTGTAGATATTTTTGAAGCCTTTAAAGATAATTCATATAAATAATGTTCTAAAATTTTCTTTAATTCTTCCTTAGCATCCTCAGAAACTCTTTCAGCACCCTTGTCCTTCATTAATCTTTCAAGAGCTAATAATGGTAATTTTGCCATTTATAAATCCCCCTTTACTTGATTAAATGCAAGTGTTACATCTTTAGACTTTACTGTCTTTCTTCCTGAATGCTCTGCTAATAAAACCGCTTTTTTAATAATTTTTTCAGTTACATCTTCTAAAATTGTTGCAGCAGTTTGCTTAGCATCTTTAGAAACTCTCTTACCCGTTGCTTCTTGAATTAAAGCTCCTAACGGTGCAAATGGTAAAATATTTTCTCTCTTGACCATAATAATATATTCATAAGACATTCTTTAAAAACATTTGTTACTTTTGTTTAAAATTATAATTAAGAACAATAATTAAACTGAAATCCAAAAATTAATATGATTAAAATCATATAATACTAAAATAAATCTAAAAATAATAATTAAAAAAATATATAAAGACAAGATAAATATTTATATTATTGAAAAGCAATTTTCAAAAATTACTATATTGGGAACGTAGTATAACCTGGCTAGAATAAGCGGCTCCAACCCGCTGGATGGGGGTTCAAATCCTTCCGTTCTCACTTTTCTAAAAAAATACATTAAGATTTTCGAGTTTGAAATTTATCTAGATTGTAAAAATCAAGTTTTCTCAATTAAAAATAATTCTAAATAAAACAAAAAAATATAAATAATTTTATTATAATAATTATATGAAATACTCAAACAAAGAATTCCACTGTGAAAAATTTGAAAATATAAATCTTGAACTAGAAAATTTTGACAATACAACTTTAGAAAACTGCGAATTTAAAAACTGTGTAATCAATTCCATATCAATAAAAAATACTAAATTTCTAAATGTTAAATTTTATAATTGTAAAATAATCGGATTAAAAATTGAAGATTCAAATAACTTATTTCTAGATTTTAAATTTGAAAATTCAAAAATTGAAGGTTGTGATTTTTCAAACTTAAACATTCAAAATACAAAATTTATTAATTGTAATATAATTAGTTCAAATTTTCAAAAAACAAATCTTACAAATTCAAGTTTTGAATACTCAAACCTACAAGATTCAATATTTGCAAACACAAATCTTACAAATGTAAATTTTAAAGAATCATTTAATTATAATATAAATCCAACTGAAAATAAAATAAAAAATGCTAAATTTTCTCAACCAGAAGTAATAAACTTACTAAAATATTTTAAAATAAAAATAGAATAATATTAATTTAATTCCTCATATTTTTACAAAAATTTAATAATTCTTCATACTCTATAACATAATCAAAATAAACAATATCATTTTTATACCTACTATAAACTAATTTCACAAGTTCTGATGTATAAAATGACCTATAATCAGGTTTATCAGTTTTATTTAAATGTGGTAAATAATTTAACTCATATTTTTTTCTAATACACTCGAAATTTTTTTCTAAATCCTCAAATTTTAAAACATCATCAACTATAAGTTTTCCATTCTCAAAAAGTAAATAATCCTGTGAAACAAAATGAAAATCTGACATAAAATTTGGAACTTTACAAACAATTTTCACAAATTTTTCAAAAGATAAATTTCTATTTATAATACCAAAATATTTTTTATTCATATTATGATTTTCATTTAGAACCTTACTAACATAACATGATACTAATCTCTCAAAAGGATTTCTAACAAAAGTAAATTTATAACAATCCAAATTTACTAATTTTTTATGATTTATTTTAAATCTATTTTTACTCAAATGAACAGATTGATAATTTTTTTTATCATAAATTACACCCAACTTATCCAAAAATACACTATTTAATGAAGAATTACCTGTTTTAGGAATTGAAACAAAAGCAACATTAAGAGAATTATAATATAAAATATCATTTAATTTATTATTAAAAATTAGTCTTAATATAGACTCTAATAAAAAATAATTTGAATAAATAAATAGATTATTTTTACAAATAAAATAAAATTTTTTAAATATTATCATAAAATAAATAAATAAATAAATTTAACAAAATAATTAATTAAAATTAATCATCTGAAATTGTATCACCATCAAAAACTGCATCCTCTTCATCCTCAGTTTTCTCCATAACTTTTTTCCTAAAATTTGGATTTTTCATATTTCTCTCATAATCCACCTTCTTTTTAGCAGCTAGAATTTCACGAATATAAATTCTCCCAACATCTTCTTCCTTAATCTCTAACTTATCAATATACTCTTGAACTTTTTCATAAGAATCAGACTCAATTTCAAGCATAGGTTCTAAACCTACATACTCATCTAAATCAAAAACAATATCATCCAATCTATACTCAGTTCTATACTTTCTTAAATCAAAAATTTTAATATAACCTAAATCATTCAAAATTCTATGCATTGTTTTAAAATTTGAAATTTTAACACCAATTTCATCTCTCCCCACAATACTTTGAACTGACTTTTTCTTCCCCTTTAGATTTAAATAAATATATTTACCCTTTTGACGAATCCTTAAGGCTTTTCCTTGTCTTGATAAATCTCTATCAGGTGTATCAAATCTATAATCTATAACCTTCCCAGTAAAAATCTTCTTAGCCCCTAACGCTTCAATTTTCGCAATAATTTCTTCCTTATTAATATGTCTAATTTTAACTTCGATTTCTTTCATTTTTAATCCCCTATTAAAAATGACACCATTTCACATTGTGAAATCTGTGTCTAAAATTTCTTCACACCTTTTCAAATCTTTGATTTGATAATGGCTTAGGAATCTATGATTCCTTGATTGTGAAGACATTCATTTTTTAATTTTATAATTTTAAAACTCCTCAAACAAATGTTGGGAATTTTCCTCAATAATTTTTTAATTTAAACTAATACTAACTCTAATCTCGTAATCTTGTAAGAATCGTTTTACTATCATCCTTAAACAAAACACAATCCTCAAACTGAGCAACAATTTCTCCATCAATTGTTCCAAGTTCATCATACTCATATAATACATTATACTTTTTCAAAACAGAAACCGCATAATCAACTCTTCTCTTTGAAAAACCCTTAAACCAAGGATGTCCATTTAAATTATCCTTTAAAGCTTCATCCCATAACCACCGTTTAGAAAATGGTTGTTTAGGAAAATGTTCTCTAATATGTCTTAATACTTTCATAGCAATAGGATCTCTAACTGGTTTATCTCCCTTTAAATGTAAAATATTAGATAATCTACATGCCTTAATTAAAGGTTGACCATAAGTAATAAAAGGTTCAATTGCTAATTGCATTTCACCCTCAACCTTTGAAGTATCCCCATTATTTAAATTTGGAACAGATAATCCACAATGTAAATTATATCTCCCAATTTGATGACCTGACAAATTATGAATTGTATTAAATCCATTTTTCTCCGCAACTTTTTCAACAACATCCCCTACTTGAGCCATAGACACACCATAATCAACAACTTCAACTGCAGCCTCTAAACAAGCTCTCGCAGTCTCAATTAATTCAGTATGATTATTTGTTGTAATCTCAACTGTAAATGCATTATCAGTCATATATCCATCTTTTGATGCACCAAAATCTACTTTAATAACATCTCCAGACTTTAATTTATATCCTTCATCATAAACAGTATAATGGGCTGCCATATCATTAACTGATACCATTGCTGGAAAAGACGGTAAATACCCATTTTCAAAAATTCTACTTTCAATAAAATCAATAATCTCAAAAATATCAACACCTTCTTTGATAATTAATGAAACATCTTTTCTTAATTGTCTAGTAAAACTTCCAAGTTCTTTCAAAATTTCTAAATTTAACTCACTCATTAACAAAATAAATATTTCATTTTATATAAAACTTTGTCAAATCTCTGATTTGACGAAGGGTTAGAAAATGTAATTTTATTCACTTTGTCAAATTTTTTATTTAACAACCGCTTAAAAATTTTCAATTCTTTATATCTTCCTTTTTAATTTCAAATCTTGACCCTAAATAAATCTTATTTACTTTACCTACTCTAATTCTCTTTAGAATCTTCTTATTATCCAATTTAGATATAATCTTACTCAAATTTGATTTTGTAAGTTTTGGTAAAAAATTTAAAATATCATACTGTGAAATCCCATCATTTTCCTTAACACAAGATACAACTAACTTCTCATTATCAGTTAAAAATCTCGCCATAACTTCTCGATACTCCTCTTCATTAAACCCAGGTTTTTCAGGCTCAATAGACAAATCATCTTTTGTTAAAATTTCAATATCTTCCTCAGACACTTTATCTTGAACATCATCATAAGACACATCATCTGAACTACTTTTATCTTCTTTAACTCCTTCAGCAATAATTTTCTTTTTAACATCAGCTTTCACCCCTTTTTTAGCCTTAAAAGTTCGATTCAAACTTATGTTAACATTAAATAATCTAAACTTACTTGAAAAAATAAACATTAAAACTAAAATTACTAAAGTAGATAACAAAACAACTCCAGATACAATAATTATTAAATTATCAGTCCAAAATTTATTATTTTTAATATCATCAATTGAATTTAAATTTGAAAACTCTAAACGAAATAATTCCTCTCTATCAATATTAGATAATTCCCAATTAAAACTACCATCATCTAAAACTCTATAATCTCTTGGAAAAAAAGTTTCAATATTCCCAATATTCTCAACTAATTCAACATTCATAATTAATTTATCAACTACAAAATTAAAATTTGAATATAACTCAAAAGCATTTTTTTCATAAATATTTTGAGTAATTGTCTCTGAAACAAATCTTATCTTAAAAGAACTATTTCTCACAGTATGTGGATTTACAATAATGTAATCTCCAGCAATTGAATATTTAATTTTATCTCCATAATTTGAAATTAATGACTCAACTTTCGCATCACTAGGTTTTTCAAAAGAAAAACTTCTATAAGACTCAGTTTCATCAAAAATAAATTCATAATCAAACACAGAATAAGTAGAATAAATATCTACATTCACATTAACATTGGCAGCATTTAACCCTGCAAATGTTAAAAAAAAAATTAAAAAACTAAATAATTGCTTAAGCATCTAACTATAATGGGTTAAACAATATTTATAAACTTTATTAAACAAGTTAACCTATGATTAATCACATAGGATTTATAATGGACGGTAACAGAAGATTTGCTGCAAAAAACAATATGGACAAAAAACAAGGATATACTCTAGGTTTAGAGCAGTTTATAAATTTTGTAAAATATCAAATTAAATATCAAATCAAAGAAACCAGTTATTTCGCACTATCTAGTGACAATTTAGAAAAAAGAGAAAAAACTGAATTAAATATTTTAAAGAAACTATTGGAAACTCTAACACAAAATCCAGACACAAAAAAATTATTTATTGAAAATAAAATCAAACTTCAAATTAAAGGTTACAATGATAAAAATGACAATAAATTAAAAGAATTTGGCATAAATAAATTTCAAAATGAAATTGATGAATGGAACAATAAAAATCAAAATTATGATTTTATCGTAAATATCGCATTAAACTATGATGGTCAATTAGAGATTTCTGAAGCTTTTAAAAAAATTCATAATAAAATTCAAAATAATGAACTTACTGTTGAACAAATCACTCCGAAAATAATTAAAGAAAATATTTGGTTTAATGGAAATACTCCTGAGATTATCGTAAGGCCTGGAGATGCTCCAAGATTATCAGGATTTATGCTTTGGGATAGTGAATACTCAGAAATATACTTAACTAAAAAATTATGGCCTGAATTAGACGAAAACGATTTTAAAAACATAATTGAATGGTTCTCAAAACAAAATAGAAATTTTGGTAAATAATTTACATTATAAATTTTAAATAATAAGAATAAAAATAATTTTTATGTGAATAAATTATTTACATATACTTATCTAACCAAGAATCAACATCAGGTTCAGAATTTCCTGAATTAACTAATGAAACTTTTAAAGATTCTCTTGGATAGGAATCCTTATACTGATTAATATAATTTTTAGCTTTTTCTTCAGCATCAGATAAAGTTGGAGAAAAATTCGCATTTTTATTAACTCCTCCTGAATAGCTCGACATACTCTCAAACTGACTTTCTTTTTTCTTTTTAATTCTAATAAACCCAATAACAATTGCTAAAAAACCAGGTATAACAATTATCAATAATTTTGTAAGTTCAGATAACTCATTCCAACCAGCCATATTACTTTTTAGAAATTACTTTCATAACCTCCACCATTCTATTAGAGAATCCCCACTCATTATCATACCAAACAACTAATTTTAACATATTACCTCCAACAACTTCAGTGCATAAACCATCAACAATTCCTGAATGTGGATTTCCAATAATATCAGATGAAACTAATTCATCCTCAGAATATTCAACAACTCCATTTAATTTATTTAAAGATAATTTCTTTAAAAATTCATTAATTTCATCTTTAGTAACATCTTTATTTAATTCTAAATTTAAATCAGTAACACTACCATCAATTGTTGGAACTCTATAAGCAATTCCATGTAATTTCCCTTCCAGTTCAGGAATTAAACGAATTACAGCTTTTGCAGCCCCAGTTGTAGTAGGAACAATATTAAATGGTGCAGCTCTCCCCCTTCTTAAATTAGAATGAGTTGCATCTAAAATTCTTTGATCACCAGTAACTGAATGAATTGTTGCAAACATTCCTTTTTTAATTCCAAATTTTTTATTAATCTCATTAACAATTGCTGACATTGAATTAGTTGTACAACTTCCATTTGAAACAATATCTTGATTATCATACTCATAATCATTAACTCCACGAACAAAATAAAAACAATCTCCTTTAGCTGGCGCAGATAATAACATTTTCTTAGCTCCTTGTTTTAAATGAACTCTAGCATCAGCAACTTTTGTAAACATTCCCGTACACTCACAAACAACATCCACATCTAATTCCCCCCAAGGTAAATTATTAACAAATCTTTCTTGTAAAACTTTAATTTTTTTAGTTCCTACAACTAAATACTCGCCATCAACAGAAACTGGAACATCAAAAGTTCCCTGCGCTGTATCATGTTTTAAATAATAAGCACACGCATTAACATCTGATAAATCATTAATAGCCACAAATTCAACATTTGGATCATGATATCCAGCTCTTAAAATCATTCTACCAATTCTTCCAAATCCATTAATTGCAATTCTTACTTTTTTATTAGAAGAAATTTCTTTTTTAACTTTTTTTAAATCTACATCACTCATACAATTTTTATACAAATAACCTAATTAATAATTTATAATCTTTTAATAGTGAGTATAGAATTTAAATTAAAAAAATACAACACAATTCAAAACATTTATAAGTGAATAATAACTATTTTTAATATCAGGTAATGACCACATTAGTGTAACCTGGTTAGCACCTATGGTTGTGGCTCATAGAGTCCGGGTTCAAATCCCGGGTGTGGTCCTTAATCGAAACATTAGTTTCAAAAAAGATAACACGCCACAAATAAGATTAAATCAAAAAGATTTAAACTTTTTTAAATTCTAAATAAAAATTAAATAACTAAAAAACAAATTATACTATTTTAAATTATTCTAAAAATAAAATTAGATATCTTAATAAACAAAAATAAGTTATTTATTTCTATGAGACATCACAGTCACAAAGATAAAACTGAAAGATTTTTAATTGATTTTGAAGAAACATCTCCAACAGTAATGCTTGGACTTATGGTTATATCACTTGGACTTTATTCTATTATTTGGATTTATATCACAAATAAACAACTTGAAGACCACGACAAACACGCACCTGAAAGTTCCAGAGGAATCTCAGTTATGGCAATTTTACCACTTATTTGGTTTTTTTTAACCTCATTAATTGAGAATAAATTATTAACTACATCAATCCCATTATTATATACAATTTTAAAAATAGGTGTATGGGGATTTATCTTTTTTTTAATTATTAAATTTTTAATGGATTTTGTTCAATCATTCACAAATATTACTAAAAGTCAACCATTCATTTGGAATTCATTAAATATAATCGGAATTATCGGATTACTCGGATTAATCCTACATAAACCATATATGTATCCATTTTTAATTGGAATTATATTTTCAGTAATTGGAATGCAAACAGAATTAAACTCATTATTAAAAAGTCACAACATTAAAAAAGTTGGTAGTAATTATTACAAATAAATTAAAATGTCATATAAACTAATATTACCTCACGAGTTTATTGACTCAGATGATTTCAATTATGTATATATAATATTAATAATTACAATAATTCTTACAACATACATTCTTCAATTTTTCATAGAATTAAAAGATATAATTATTTTATCAATTATACTTTTTTTAATAACAAAATACACTAAATAAAATATAATTAATCATAATTTTTTGTAGGAATAATCACCTTTGAACATCCAATACTACTCCCGCCATTTGTAAAATTAATATTTCTTTGAGCATTAAATTCCCCATACTCTTCAAATTTTTCAATATACACACCAGAAAATCCATCAATTGAAGAATCTGCAATTAAATAATTAATTAATGAACTCCCATAAATTCCAAAAAAACGTGAAACCGTAGAAGTGAAACTCTCGGTGGCTTCTGCATAGATTGAACCTTCTGAATCAAATTTAGGTTTATACGCATAACCCAAAACCCTTAAATATTCTCCTTGCTCAACATTTGACATTAAACCTTTTGAACTTAAAAAAATTTTATTAGTATTAACCATCTCAGACTCATTATTAAATAAACTTCTATACCTATCCTCAATTAACATTTTAGAAAATTTAATATTAAAATTATCTATGTCCTCAACTACTTTAACAAATCCACAATGAATACACACAGATTTATCCTCAATCCCAGCACCAAAAAAATCTTTACCAGCACCAATTTCACTATAACAATTAGTAAGTAATTTTGCAGTATCAGACATTTTAGTTTGAGATAACTCAACATCCTTAGACGGACAAATATCACTAACAGAAGTTAATAATAATGAAGTAATTGTATCTAATCCACCTCCAAAATATTTTGGTTTCCCATCCAAATTTGAAACAAAAAAATTACACACATTAACCTCAGAATCATAAGAATCATTCAAAAAATCATAAACAAAAAAAATCATCAAAATTAAAATTATAACTCCCAATAAAACTTCTATTAGTTGAGTAAATTTCAAATCTCCTTTTTTATAATATTTCATTTTTAATAACTAAATTTAATCCTCAACATCAAATAATTTTTTAGCAATTTGTTTTGAATCAAAAACAATTAAATCATCATAAGTTTGACCAACACCTAAAAAATAAATTGGTTTATCAATTGAATAAGCAGTCGTTACAACACTCCCCGGTTTCTCATCAGTATCAACCTTAGTTAAAATTGTCCCATCAACTTTAACTCCTTGATTAAATAAATTAATTTGATCAATCAAATCATTTCCAGAAACTGAATCTCCAACAAAAATTGCCATATCTGATTTTGAAACTCTCTTAACTTTTTCAAGTTCCATCATTAAATTAGAATTATTTGGCATACGCCCAGCAGTATCAATTAAAACTACATCAATCTTTTTAGCTTTAGCATGTTCAATTGCATCATACGCAACTGCAGCTGGATCTCCCCCACCCTTATGCATAATTAATTTAAAATCAAGAGCCTTTGAATGTTCTTCTAATTGTTCAACAGCAGCAGCCCTAAATGTATCTGCAGCAGCAACTACAACAGACTTATTATTATTTTGTAAATACTTTACAATCTTTGCAATAGTTGTAGTCTTACCAGTCCCATTAACTCCTAAAACTAAAATTTTAACAGGTTCATCAGAACTAAAAGAATTTAATTTATCTAAAAAACTAGACTCATGTTTTTTTAAAACTTCTTCAACTTCACTCTCCAAAACTTCACGAATTTTTTCCGACAATTTAAACCTATTAAAAGATTTTCCAACCAATTCAGTTTTCAACTTTCTTTCAACTTTTTCAACAATTTCAAAAGCAATATTAATCTCTAATAAAAACATTTGTAGTTCAACCCAAATATTATCAAAATCATCAGATGAAATAGTTTTTGCTTTTAACTTTGAAAAAAAACCACTACTAGATTCATTCTCAGCATCAAAAACTTTTTTTTTTGTTTCCTCAAAAACTTCTTCAACTGATTCATTTGGAATTTCATGAACTTTATCTAAATTTTCACCTTCAACTTCAGATTCTAATTCCTCTGAAATTTCATCCATTTTTGAAGAATCAGAAATATCAGACATTACATCCTCCTCTAATTTTTCTTCAACTTTTTCTTTTTCTTCTAATTCAGATATATTTTCAGAAACTTCTTTTTTAGATAAATCATGATGTTCCTTAATTGCTGATTTTTCAGATTCAGATACATCTTCAAGCATCTCATCCTCAACCTTTTCCAATTCTTCTACATCTTTTTTATCCTCATCTTCCTTATCAGATGATCCAAAAATTCGCCCCAAAAATCCTTTCTTTTTAGGTTCCTCAATATCCTCTTCTTTTAAAATATGATCTTCAGAAACTTCAAATTCATCTACAGATTCATCTCCACTAGAACTTTTAACTTCATTTTCAATTTCTTTATCAATTTCTTCTAATTTAGGTGTTTTAGGAATTGATTCAACTTCAACCTCCTCAACTGTATCATGATTATCTTCAACATAATCTTCAGAACTTTTGAAAACATTTTTCAGTTTCCCTTTAATTTTACCAAACATACTAAAAATATAACTTTAAACTTTAAAAACTTTAAGTGTAACTAAATATAATATTAATATTATTTATATCTATTTAATTCATCACCAGCTAAAACTAAATGGTGTAACTCAACAGGCCTCCACTCATCAAAAACTAAATCAGCTGAAAGCCACCCACAAATTTCATCCGCATTTCCAATTGTAGCTGATAACCCAATAATTCTAATATTAGAATATTTTGCTTTAAAAATTGATAATAAAACTTCTAAAGTAGCACCCCTAGACTCATCATTAATTAAATGAACTTCATCTGCAATAACTAAACCTACATCATCTAAAAAATGACGTGAATGTCTAATCATACTATCTAATTTCTCAGAAGTTAACATTAAAACATCAAACTCATTTGCAAATCTTTCATCAGTTGCATCTCCAACAGAAATTTTTACACTAAAATCTTCGCCGTAAGTTTCTTTAAATTCCCTATACTTTTCACTAGCTAAAGCTTTTAATGGCACAACATACAAAACTCTCTTTTTTTTATTTAAAATAGTATCAAGCATTGCTAATTCTGCAACTAAAGTTTTCCCCGAACCAGTCGGAGTACAAACAATTTGATTGTTAGAATTAGAAAATAAACCTTTTTCAATTGATTTAATCTGTGATGGTCTAAACTCTAAAATTCCTTGTTTTTTTAAAATATCTCCAATATTCTCAGGAATCTTAGAAAAAATATTATCATTATTTTTAGTCATACAACTAACTAAGCACTAAAAGTTTAAATATTTAACCTAATAAATATAAAGTTAAAAAACCATAAATAAATGCTAAAAATGAAATAAAAATATTTCATTTTTTAAAATATTAATAATTTAAAAATGGAAACAGAAAATGTTAAAAATTGCGATAACTGTGGTGAAGAAAATTTGTTAACAAATTTAAAAGTAAGTTTAGGAGGAATGAAATTATGCCCTACATGTGAATAAATTATTATTATTCAAACATTTTTAAAATAAACTAAAAAAATCAAACTAAAAAAAATGGAACACGAAATGAAACAATGTGATAAATGCGAAAGACTAGTAAATATTCAAGACCTTAAACAAATTGAGGATAAAAGTGTTTGTAAAGATTGTCAAACAACTAAAAAACTAAATTAATTAATCAATATTATGTGAAATAATAATTTTATATATTATTTTATTTAAAATAAAAACTGAAACAAAAATAAATAAATAATTCTAAAAAATCAACCTCAATAATATATAGTTAATTCTACTACTTTTAATTACAATGAAACAAATAGACAAAGTATGCGAAGATTGCGGGAAAACTTTTAAAGTGGCTCAGAAAGAATTATTTAAAACTAAAATTTGTATGCCCTGTTTAAACAATTAATTATAATTGCTTAAATTCTAAAACTACTACCTTAAATAATAAAATAATTAAAATAATTATACTAAAATATAATATAAAAATAATTAAAATCTCATTTAATTAAATTTAATATTATACTTTTTCTCAAAAATATTAAAAACAAATTCATAAAAACTTTCATTATTTGGAACAAATTTATTCTCATTCTCAAAATAAAATCTTTTTAAATCAACTAACTTAATTTTTTCAAGTTTTGAAACTTCATCATTTAAAATAAAATTAAACTTATCTCCAAAAACAAAATAAGTATGTCTAAATTCATTCTCAAACCAACCACAATTTAACTCTTGTTTAAACCTAAAAATAAATTCCTCACCCAATTCATCTTCGCTAAAATCTAAACCAACTTCCTCAATACATTCCCTAACAGCTCCTTGACGACCACTCTCCCCAGTATCAACATGACCTCCAACACACACATCATACTTTCCAGGATGACGAACATTATCTCCACGAACTTGAAAATACACATAACCATTTTCAATAACCCAAATATTTGCTGCTCTATGACATAAATTATTTTCATGTAAATCAAAATAATCTGTAGTTTTTCCAGTAGGTTTATTATTTTCATCAACAATATCAATATCTGCATAAACTTGTTTTTCCATTTTTAAAAATATAACAAAAAAATAAATAATTATTCTAAAATAATTACATATTTTTCTTTAATAATGATGAAATTAATTTTCCATCAACTGCTCCAGCAAACTCCTTCATACACATTCCCATAACTGCACCAAATGGAGCTCCATTTGCTTTTAAAATAATCTCTTTAATTTTCTCTTCAACAGCTACTTCATCAACTGGCTCAGAAATTAAATTATTTTTTTCCAAATAATCTTGTAAATTAGAAACCTCATTTAATCTGTCCTTATACAAAGATACAAAAATATCTCTAATTGAATTTTGATTAAAATTATTTTCCTTAATTGACTTTGCTAAATCTAACATTAAAGAATACTTAAAATCAACTGGTTCAATTTTATCTCTTTTTTTAATATCTTTAGCAAGGTCAAAAATAATTGAATACAATGCAGTCCCAGTTTTTGAAGATTCACTAATTAAAGAACTAACTTGCTCTTCAGAATACTTATCTAAAAAATCAACAACCTTTGAATTATCAACCCCAAAAGATTTAGATAATCTATCAAGTTTTGTTGAATACAATTCAGGAATTGAAATTTCATCAACTAACTCAGAATCAAACTCAATTGTTTGAACATCAGTTTCTGGATACATACGAGCAGAACCAGGCATAGGTCTTGAAAATTTAGTAACTGTTCCCTTAGGATCAACTTGTCTAACTTCTTCTTCAACTGAACTAATTAATTGATTAATAATATCTAACACATTATTTAATGATTTCTCAGCAATATTTTTCTCATTACAAATTAAAATAAATCCATCTTTTTCAGTAGTTCCAATTGAAGTTTTTACACTCTCAACTTCCTCTGGAGTTATCCCATATTTAGGTAACTCATCTGAATGAAATAACCCCTTAATCATTGGAAAATGTTTTTTATTTCTATCTGAAACTTCACTAGCAAATCTATGATTTTCTTGTAATTCATGACCTAAAATTCCTGTAAAATTATCTAACTTAATTGCTAAAACACTTGAATTTTTAATTTCTAAATTTGTTTTAACAACAGCAGATTCAGTATCTTTAAAAATTGAAGTCACATCAAAAATTTCTGAAGTTACTTTTTGAACTCCTCTAGATTTTAATTCATCAATAATAGATAAATGAATTTTTTGTCTTCTCATCTCATCCTTTAAAATTTCAGGAATTAATTTTAAATTTTGAGTTCCCTTAATCTCAACTCTAGCTCCACCAATAATTGAAACATTTAAATCTTGTCTAATTGTTCCAAGTCCACGTCTTGTTTGTTTAAAACTTCTTAAAATATCTCCAATAACAGTAGCTGCTTCTAAAGCTTGTTCCGGTGAATAAATTTGAGGTCCAGTTGTAACCTCAATTAAAGGAATTCCTTGTCTATCTAAACTATAAACATTATGTGAATCAAATCTTTCAATAGCCCGACAAGAATCCTCTTCTAAATTAATTCCTAAAATTTCAATTTTACCTTGTGAAGTTTCAAAATATCCACCTTGACCAACCATAGCAGTTCTTTGAAAACCAGTTGTCACAGACCCATCAATAATTAACTTCCTCATAAATTGAACTTTATCAAAAAACTTTAAATTAAACATCTTACTAACTCCAATCACAGCATCAAGAGCAGGTTTACTAGGTCCTTTTGGAGGTTCCTCATCTAAATCCACTAAACACGCAATTTCATCATTAAAAATATACTCATTAAATTTTCCTTTCTTAAATTCAGCTAAAGCAGCAACATCAATAGTTCCACTCTCCCCAGTTGAAAATCTTAATCTTCTTGAAATTTTTTTATCAAAAGAATCATTAGGCATAACATTACAAGGACAGCAGCAAAATAGTTTTCCACTATTTAATTGTTGATGAATTTCTAAACCACAAAGCAGTCCCATTGCCTTATAATCTAACTCTTTTAAATCATCTCTAAAAATTAATTTACTCATAAAATATCAAAGCCCATCATATTTATATAGTTTATTACTTTGTAAACTTACTTCGTATATAACTAATCAAATCAGAACCAGAAATATTAACACTTGAAGGTCCAACTCGAATATAAAATTCTTCTTTTTTCTCCCACAATAAAAATATCTCTTTTCTAAAACTTTCAACTTCAACTTTTAAAATATATTTATCCTCAAACCAAATTACATCAATCACAATATTTGAACTAACATTAGCACCAATTTGTTGTTTAATCATATTAACTAATTGTAATTTACACTTATCATCAGATTTAAAATTATCTGGACCCAATCCTGAAATTTCCCCTAAATCTGAAACTCCAATAAATAAAACTCCTCCTTTTGAATTTAAAAAAGCACAAATTGTTTTCAAAACTGAATGTTCCATTCGTTTATCTAATTTATTTGTATGTAAATTTGTCCGTAAACTTTCCTTAAATTCAACTAAATCTGATTCACCCTTATCAATTAAATCTAAAATTAAATCTCTCGTTAAATTTAATTTTGAACTTTTAATTCCAAAAAATTTTCTAAAATAATAAATCACTTTATGTTTATCATCCCCAACTAAATATAAATAAACAAAAATACTAACTAAAAACGATCCAAAAAAATGAACAGAAATAAATCCCAAACTAGCTGACAAATTATAAAATAAAAAAGATAAACCAAACATATAATTCATTAAATACCTAAAAACTTCTATAAATGTTACAAAGGAAACTGAAAAAGAAAACAAAAAAAAAACTAAAAATCCAGGATTAATATTAGATATTTTTTTTTTATCCGATAAAAACCAATAAAATACAAAAAAACCTAAAATTGAAATTATAAAACTAAAAAATAAATTCTTTAAAACTCTAAAAATAAATTCCTGATGTAAATATCCAAAATCTAAAAAACCAAAAGTTCTAAAAAAAATTAAACCATAAATAAATACAACTAAAAAATACTCAAAAGCAGATAACTTTTGAAACTTACTAATAAACTTAAAAAAATAAGGAAAATAAAAAATAAAAAAAGTTAAAATAACAAAACTCAATATTATCCAATACTTTTCATATATTGAAATAATTCCTGCAAAAAATAAAAATAAGTTGAAATAAAGAAAATATAGCTTATCAAAATTAAGTTTACTCATAAATAAACTAATATATACATATATAAAAAGATAAATCACTTTAAAATAAAATAAAGTGTAGTTTAAATTTGAAACTTAAATAAAAATAAAACACAAAATCAAATTTTAAAGATAAAGTAAAATTATATTATAAAAAATAAGAAAATAAAAAAATTACCAAGTAATTTTTTCTTTAGAAAAATAAAATGATACTGCTCCAAAAACACAAAACATTCCAGTTAAAATTAAACCGTATTTATATGAAAAATAATCATTAAATAATGATCCAAATAAAATTCCAATAAATAAAGCTAAACTCCACACAATCTCAGCCACAGCAGTAACTCTCCCCATAAACTCCTTTTCAGTATTTAATTGAATTAAATATGAATACCTAATATACTGTAATCCCGCTACAACTCCAGTTAATACAACAATAAAGAAAAATAAAACATAAAATTTTTCAATAGGTAAAACAAAACTTAAAATAGCTGCTAAAAACATTAAAAACGCCCCAAATAAAAAAACCCAAACAGATAAAACTGATTCCTTAAATTTATGTAATAAACTTTTAATCGCTGGAGTAAACATTGCCCCAATAGCCACAAACAAAAAAATAAAAGTTGAATGACTCCCAACTAACATTGTATCCGTATTAAACCCTAAATCAAACAAAATCGGTTTAACATTTTCAAAAACTCTAATAGAATAATCGATAATAGTTGATGCAAATAAAGAAACTACAAAAAAATGGAAAAATATTAAATTTGAAATAATAAATTTAACATTAACATTTGAATTTAAATACATTAATCCTTCCTTAAGTTCAGTTTTATGTCTCTTTATCCCATTTTTAAAACTCTCAACATTAGGTAACTTTTTACTCAAAACTTTATTTTCATCATTATATTTAATAAATAATAATAAAATTAAAGATACAATATAAGTTAAAGAATCAAGCAAAAGAGCATTTTTAACACCTATCGCAGACAATAAAAAAGCTCCAACACCCAAACCAATAAACATTGCCAAAATTTCCATAAACGCAAAAAGTTTATTGAAAAAAACTAAATTTTCCTTTTTAACTAAAAACGGAATAATAGATTTTTTGGCAGGTTCAAACATTGAAGTAAAAAACCCAATTAAAAAAACACAAAGATATAATATCCATAACGAATTATGAAAAAAATATAATAATAATAAAACTGATGCTCTCCCAATATCAGCAAAAATTAAAATTTTTCTCTTCTCAACTAAATCAGCCATTAAACCAAATAAATACCCAAAAATTAAAAATGGAAATATTTGAAAAGCAATAATAAATGAAGATTGTGATGATGAATTAACATCCATAACAATCATTGCCGCAATTGTTAAAAAAACTGAAGTAGAAATTCTATCCCCTAAAATTGAAATAAATTGTCCAATCATTAATAAACTAAAATTCCTTTTAGTATTGTAAGCCATAATAAAATAAAATAAACTATTATTTAAAAAATCTACTCATAAAAATTTAATTAATTAATGAAAATCTAGAAATAATAATATAAAAAAATAATTGTTAAAAACAATTATTTATAACGTCCAACAATGTCAATAGATTCAACATGTGACATCACAGCCCCTCTACAACAGAATCTCTCTAACCCAATTGCATCTAAAGCTTCCTTAACACTCTTACCTTCTTCAATTAATTTATTATACTCATCCCAGTGAACAGAAATTGGTGTTCCACAGGAGATACATCTTACAGGAATAATCATAGTAAAAATAAATCAAAAAAGATTTATAAGGTTATCCCAAAACTCCAAAGAAAACTACTATAAATAATGCCAAAAATAAATTAAAAAAACATAAATCAACTAATAAAAAAATAAAAAATAAAAAAAATGTGAAAAAGAATTATAATTGACTAATAATCATTCTAACATAAAAACTTGGATGTCCTTTTTGTAATAAAGTATTCAAAATATCATCATCTGAAATACCTCTACTCTTTAAAGACTTAATTAAATGAACTAAATTTTGTTCATAATCAGCCATATTAGATACTAAACTTGTAGAATCAATCTTTGGAGCAGGTAAAACATCTTGCTTAACTCTTAAATCATTTAAATCATCTCTAACAAAAGTAATTTCTTTCTCTAAACTATTTTTCATTAAATCAAAATCACGAACTCTCTTAACAACTTCTGATCCCGCAAAATTAATTCTATTAATATGTGTATCAACTAAATTTACCTTATCAGTCATTAATTCTTTAACTTCCTTCATTAAATCCTCAACTTCATCAACAACAATACCTTTAAAATTTGTAAACTCTTCATTAATATCAAGCATCTTTCTATTCATAGATTGCTCTAAATTAACAATTTTATCATCAGTTAACTCTCTTAACTCAGCTTCAAGTTTTTGGAAATCATCCATCAGCTCATTTTCACGATTTGATAAAGCATCAACCTTAGATTTATTTTCTTCCTCAATTTGTAAAATTCTTGAATTAAAAGAAGACTCTAAAAACATTAATCTTTCTTCAACTTTAGTATTTAACTCATTCTTTAAAGCTAAATTATCTTCAACTAACTCCCTTTCTCTTTGAGAAATTGACTTAATTCTCTCATTTGCTTCATCCTCAATTGCAATAATTCTTGAATTAAAAGAAGACTCTAAATTCATAACTCTCTCCTCAATCCTCTCATTTACATTTTGACTTAAATCACTTAAATCCTCAACAAATTCTCTTTCCCTTTGAGAAATAAATAATAATCTTTGTTCAGAATCAGTCTCAAACTTAGAAACTTTCCCAGTAAATGTTTTTTCTAAATCATCAAACTTTTTATCAATAATTCCACCAAATTCTTCATTAATATTTGTAAAACTCTCAACAAATTCCTCCTCTCTTTTTTCAAGAGTTAAAACTCCACTCTCAATTTTTTTCTCAATTCTCTTTTCAAAAGAAATAACACTTTGAGTTAAATCATCTTCCCTAGACTCAACCATCTCAACTTTCTTCTCAACAGTTTGAACTTTACTATTAATTGAATCTTCAACAATCTTTAACATATCTAAACTTTGTTCAACTCTATCCTCAACAAACTTTAAATTTTTATCAACAAACTTTTTCTCAATTGCTTCTAATTTTTCCTTTTGAAAATTAAATAAATTATTTACTTTCTCATTAAAAGTATCTCTAAATCTATCCTCATTAGCTTGAGACTTCTCTTTTTCTAACATAATAACTTCAGAAATTGAATCTCGTATAGAATTACCAAAAGTTTCAATATCTAACTTTCTAGCTTTTGTAGTCTCCTCTAACTCCCCAACAAAAACATCTTTCTCAACTTCTAAATTTCTCTCCTCAGTCTTAATTTTATTTAATTGTTCATCTAAACTCTCAACATACTCTTTTGTATGATTAGCAATTTCAGCCTTAAACTTCCCAAGTTCAGAAATCGCAACATTTTTTTCATCCTCTAAAGTTAATAACTTTTTCAAAAACTCTTCTTCCTTTAATTTTAATTCATGTTCAAATTTTTCTAAACTTAAATTAAATTCTTCCTCACTTTTTTTAATTGAAAAAATTACTTTATCTTCAACATCAGCTTTCAAATCAGACCTAAAATCATTAGTCTCAGCTTTAATCTTAGTTAATTGATCAGAACAAACAGTAACTTGTTTTGCTAAAACTTCTTCAACTTCAACTCTTAAACTATCAAAAACCTCACCAGATTTTTCCATATCTCTAGCAATTTCTCTCTTAGAACTTGAAAGTAACTCAACAATCTCAGAATGAATCTCAGTTCTCTCATTTTGAAGTAATTCTCTCTCATGATTAATAGCTTCAACCTTTCCAGATAAAGATTCTTCTTGAATTTTTAACCTTTGTTCAAAATTTTCAATATGAACTTCAAATTGTCTATCAAACTCCTCAACTTGTTCTTTTAATTTTGCAGATACAACATTTGCTAAAGAAGTTTCAATATCCTTATTCTCAATTTCAAACTTTTGAAAAATTGAATCAATTCTTAATTGAGTTGTTTGAATAGACTCTGAAAATCTTTCCTCAAAACTTTCCTTTTCCTTCTCTAAACTTTCTCTCTCAAAATTCACTAAATTTAAACTCTTCTCAAACTTTTCCTCAACTTTAGCTACTTTCTTTTCAAACTTTAAAAAATTAGAATCATACTTTTTATTAAATTTCTCAATTTGAACATTTAATTTTTTAGTAACAGTCTCAAACAATCCAGCTTTTACATCCTTATTTGATTCCTTAACTGACAAAATAGCTTCCTTAACTTGATTTTTAGACTCAATAAATAATTTTGAAAATTTCTCATTAAAATTATTTCTCTCATTTGCTAACCCTTCCCTATCTAAAGATAATTTTTTAATTTCTGAATCTAACATTAAATCTCGCGCATCCAATTCTTTCTCAAAACTATTTAACTCATCACTTAAAGTTTTCTTAAATTCATCAACTTGTGATAATAATCTTCCTTCAACTTCATGTTTTAAAATATCAAACTTTTGATTATTACTATCCTCAATCCTACTTAAAGTATCATTATTAATTTTAACTTGATTATCTAACTCAAACTCTACATTACTTTTCGTATCAGACACTAAAGAACTAAACTTATCCTCTAAACTAACTGCGATATTTTCTAAATCTTTTCTATCCTTAGTTAACTGTTTAATTTCAGAACTAAACTTTAAATCTCTTGCATCTAATTCTTTTGTAAAATTAATTAATTCTGTATCTAAACTTTTTTTAAAATCATTAATTTGAGTAAACAACTTTTCCTCAACACTATCTTTTAAATCTTTTAACTTTTCCTTTGAATCTAATTCAACTCTCGCTAAAGTTTCATTATTAACCTTAATTTGATTATCTAAATCAAATTTAATTTGTGCTTCCGCCTTAAAGATTTTATCTTTAATATCCTTATTAAAAATTTTCTTTTCTTTTTCTAAATCAAGTTTTTTCAAAAGTTCATCCATTTCAGCTTTAAAAGCTGTGATTTTATTTTCTAAAACTGAAACATCCATCCCAATTTGAATCTTAACTTTTTGCATAAAATCTTTCTCTTTTAAAGTTAAATCAGATTCCCTATTTGACAAAACTTTCAATTCCTTATCTAAAGACTCAATATAATTTTTAACATGATTTGACAAATCAGCCTTAAAAACTTTTAATTCAGATTCTAAATCATTTTCCTTTTTACTAAAATCTTGATGATTAGCTTGTAATTCAATTTCAATTCTATGTAATAATTCCTGTCTAATTTTTTTCTCAACTTGCTCAAATTGATTATCAACATTTAACTCAAAATTACCAAATACTTTTTTTTGATTCTCAGTAAATTCATCTTCAAATAAATTCACCTTATCAACAACTTCATTAACCTTACCTACAATAAATTGTGCTTGCCTTCTTTCCTCCTCACGAATTTCAACACTATTTTTTTCCTCAAACTTTTCATTACTCTTAATTAAATCATTAATTGATTTTTTCATATCAGAAATTTCTAAATCTGTTTTTTTATGTAAAGCAATTGTAGACTCAATAGCTTTTGATAATTTAGAAGAAATTAAACCCTCAATACTAATTTGTAAATCCTCTGAAACATTTTTCTTAAAAGTTTCAAATTGTTTTTGTAAATTAGAATTAGTCTTTAATCCATCTAATAATTTATCCTCAAAACTCTCCAAAATATTTGTAAACTTTTTATGTGATTTTTTATGTTTAAAATCAAACTCACCTTTTAATTTATCAAACTCATCCTCTAAAATTAAATTAAATTCTTTACTAACTTCCTTTTTAATTTTAGGCATACTTAATTTTTTTAAAATCGGATTAACTTCATCTAAAATTTCAGATTTCAAATTAGTCAAAATATCTTCATTTTTAATAGTTGTAGATTTTTTAGAAATTGTTTTTTTAGCTGTTTTAGTTCCAGCTGTTTTCTTAACGATACTCATAACATTTTTTAGCATATAAAGATTATATATCTTATTCTTAATTCAAAAATAGTTAAATCACATATCAAATAACACATAAATAAAAATTAAAAAAATAACTCCTAAAAAAAGTTAAATTAAACTCAAAAACAAATAAATTAAAACTAAAAAAATATATTTCAAAATTTTCAAAATAACTAAAAACTTGGAAACATTTTTAAACAATACAAGTTTATTTTATAATTAGACGGATTGGCAATTAAGTAGAACTTATTTTGACAACATATTGTAGGGGTCGCCCAGTCCGGTCAAAGGCGCTGGATTTAGGCTCCAGTCTGTAAAGTTCGTGGGTTCAAATCCCATCCCTTACACTCTTTTTTAAGTATTAAAAATTTATTGAGAATTTTACTATATAAAATAATTTGAGGAGATATAATATAATCAATAGATCCAGTTTAATAATTAGTTCAAATATTATTTTAAAATTAAAGAAAAATTAGTTATAATTTTACTATATAAAATTAACCTAAAAAATTAAGATTTAATTTGGCTCCTTTTGATTTGCCAGAATTATGTATTTCAGCTTTAGCTCTAAATGAATCCATATGTTTATTTAAAGCAGCATTTGCAATCTTATCTGGAATATATTCAGCAAACCAAAAAGGATTTGAATCTTCATTTCTATCAAGTTGATAATTTTTATTAGATTTTATTAAAGGTAAATATACATTTTCTCTAAAAAATTTAATTTCTTCACATGCTTGTAATTCCTGGGCATTTTGCATATTATTTTTATATTTAAAAGGTTCAAATTTAATTAAATCAACTAAGTAAAGATTCATTAAAATATTTATAGTCCAAATAATTAATTTAAAATTTTTTGATTTTGGATTAATATCATATATAATTAACTTTAAAGTATTTAATGACTCACGATTGTTATTATTATATTTATCAGTTCCTTTTTTATCAACTATTTTAAATTTTTGTTCCCCTATTTTCTCCCCATAAATCGCATAAAATAATGTTTTTAAAAAAGGTTCAGAATATCTATAGTTTGAATTTTCCAAATTATCAATATATCTTTCAATAGCTTTTTTAAATTCATACATTGCAGAGTTTTTAGATTTAATATATTTATTAAAATCCACATAAGAATTATACTCAACTAATGGATTATTAACACTACTTGAATTACTCCCATCAGTAAATCTTGGTTTTTTTCTAATTAGATTTACTTTATTCCAAATACTTGGATCTACTGGTTTAACACTACTTCCAGACTTACCTGGCCTTCGCATAAAAAATGGAAATAATGTCCAAAATGCAGGGTCATAAGTTTTAGTTTCATCAGTAATCATCCACACATTATCGTTTGAATCATAATATTCTGTATCATGAACACTTTCACCAAAAAGAACATATTCTCCAAATTTTTTTTCATAATCACCAATATTTCCATTAATAATCATTTCATAAAATTTTCTTAAACCCAAACTATCTATATCATTAATCCATTTAGGCATTGATTGTTTTTTTCTTTGTTTTGTTTTCAAACCAGCATTAGCAGTTCCAGGTAAAATTGTAGCTGCAGCAATTCCTGCAACCCCCATAGCCCCTTTTTTTAAAAAATCACGTCGACTAGAATTAATATTTTCATCTGGAATATCATGTCCCATATTTTGTAAAGCAGATTTTATTTTTTCAAACATAAATCAAAACTTAAAAAATTAATATATAAATGTTTGTGACTTTTAAAAGTCACAAAAGAATAAAATAACTAATTATTTTTCCTTAAATAAAAACTAATTGAACCTTTATTTTTACTAACTCCATTATCAAAAATATCATAATCCAAAGTTAATTTTGGTGTTTGAGAACTTCCAAAAAAATAATCCCAACCAGAACCAGTTGTTGAAACTAAATTATTATCTTCTAAAATATCAAAAATTAAACCTAACTCATCATTATTAATAAAATTCTCAAATTTTTTTGAATCCACTGAAATTAAACCTTTATCTCCAAAATCCAATCTATCCACACTCAATCTAAACTCTCCACTCATCTTATCAGAACGATAATTCCCTCCAAAAATAAATTCTAATTTTAAATCTAATGAACTTGAATCTAAATCAACAGGATAATTATCATTATTATCTAAACTTGTAATATCAAAATAATATTTATTAGCAACATTTGATTCCTTACTTAAAGTAAAACTTATTTTTTCTTCACGAGTATTAACTGGAACATTTGAAATAATATTCCCTTCCTCATCAGTTCCCGCATTCGGATTATAATTTTTAAAAGTTTCAACTGAAGAAATTAAATCTACATTTGAATACTCAATCATCTTTAAATTCACATTACAAGAACCTGGACTCACACTAGCACTCTTAAAACTAATTTGTTTTCCACTTCTAGATTCTAAACCTCCAATATATGATCCATTTTGAGGAATTAATTCAACTTTAAAATCTATATTACTTAATTCACCACCATAACTAATTTGTAATTTATTAGTCATATTTGCTTTAAATACAATATATTTATCTTCATCCGAACCATGAACCTCTTTAGGTTCAGATGTCTCATCAACTCCATCAATAACAATACTAGTTGGAGTAAAAGTTACAACTTTATCCTTATCTGTTGAAGTAATTTTAACAAAATAAGCTCCTTCACCAGTATGAGTTGCAACTAAACCAGAACTATCGCCAACTAAAGGTAACTCTTCAAATAATTGATTAACAACAAATCCTTTACCTAATTTATCATTTTCAATTCTAATAAAACCAATTTCATTTTTCTTAGTTTTTTCAGCATGTAAATAATATTCATTATCTTTTCCTTCATTACAAACTCCATAATAAACAATTGCAGCATCATCAGTATATAAATTTAAATCAGGTGATGTGAATTTAATTTTCCCTGAAACTGATTCTCCTGAATAAAATGGTTTAGGAGTAATTGAAGACTCAGAACTTCTTGGAACAATTCTTGACTTACTAGTATCAATTGTAAATAAATTACTTTCACTTGAATCTCCAAAAATTGAATCACACTTAAACCCAGCACCAGCACCTAATAACCCAGCTGAAAAAGAACACTGAGCAAATAAAGTTTCAGCCTTATGAGCAATTGGAAACTCTTGAACCTTAGTTTGTTTTGTTCCCTTCATATCATAACTATGTGTAATTCTTAACTTATTATACCAAACTCTAGCAGGAGCTTCAGTAATAATTTGAGACTCTTGTTTACTTCCACCATCTCTAACAATTAAAGTTTTAGACTTAAAACTACCAGCATTAACTTCAGAACTTACAATAACTCCCTCATCTGGACAAAATTCAGAATTATCATATCCCTTATCACAAATTAATTCAATCTTTGAAGTAATTGCTTGACCACCAGATAACGCTCCATAAGTAAATAAATATCTAATTGATAACTGACCTGTAACTGGGTCATAACCTTGTAATCTGGATTCAGGAAATGGAGGTCCAAAAGTTGGTTCAACTTCATTAGCTTCAATTGAACTTAAAATATTTTCAGTTAAAGCAGACCAATCCCCAGTAATTGCTCCTAAACAAGCTTTATTAATAATACTATCAGAACTTAAACCACTTTGAGATAAAATTGAACCATCATAACGACTTTCAAACTTTTCCTTATTTTTATTCATTTGACCAAAAAAATCAAAAGTAGGTTTTCTCTCACCAGAACCTTCAGCCCCAGACTGTGAGTTATAAGATTGTTGTAATTCAGGTAAAATAACATTTGTTGCAACATCACAAACCGCTTGCCCAAATAATCTTTGACAATAACTACCCTTAACTGTTCCAATCTTTGCTTGTTCCAAACAATCATAAATTCCTTGTTGAATTTTTAATAAATTTTTAGAATGTGAATAAGTATCAACAATTGCTCCACATCTAATAGATGATAAAATACTAACTGATGAAGACTTACCAGAAACTCCTGACTCTTGTGACCATTCACCATCTCCCTCTTCAACTGTATCAGCACCAAAAAAATTACATTTAGTATCATCAAAATTTGGAGCTCCAGCACTATAACAAACTTGTCCCTTAAAAGCTCCAAAATTAACTGAATCAGTTTCTTTATCATAAGGCAAACACTGTTTATCAAAATCTAATTCTGCTTCAACAGTATGTGAAAATCCACTTGAACTTTCATCAGAATATTTTTTTCCACTACCTGAAACCCACTTTCCACCAGTCACTGTATCAGTATTACAATCACCACCAACATTTGGTTCAAATTTACCTACAACTTTATCTCCTTGAGTATAACTTACCCCATGAGAATATTCATCTTTACTCATAAATTGATCTTGCGCCCCATCACACTTATATGGTGCAGGTAATCCAGCAATTCTATCACAAGCCATATATAACTCTCTATCAGCTTTATTATATTCAGCCTCCTTATCATCTGAATCTGATACTTCAATTGATGCTCTATCCCAAGCATTTTGAAACTTAGCATAAGTACAATAAACAACTCCACCTAATGATGCCCATTTCATACCTTCAGTAAATTGTTCAGTAACCTTAATTGTTTTATTCAAAAACGCTTGAGCTTTTTCAATTTTTTCAACAGACAACCAATCTTGAGTATTCTCAACAACAACTTTTGTTTGAAAATAAACTGGATTAACTGTATCAATTGGAACATCAATTTCTTCTAACCCATAAACAATACTTAAACCAAATCCAATTTCAATTTCATCAAACCAATCTCTCTCATCTCTCTCCTCTTGAGTATCAATTTTTTTAACAGATACAGGAACAAAAACAGTTAATAAATTACTATCTTTCTCATAAGCATAATTTACTCTACTTGATTCAACATTTACATACTTTGTATCTGGATAAGCTTTTGTATCTTTAATTACTCTAACTGAAGTAATATCTTTAACTTGACTTGAACCTAAATATTGAAATTGTGCAATAATTCCAACCTCAACATTCCCACTCCCAGTTCTTTGTCCTTCTTCTAATTGTAATAACTCAGCTTCATAAACAGTTGAAGGTGTAACTGTAATTTCAACATCATCCCACAAAGTATTTCCAGCATCAAAAGTTACTGAAAAATCCTCAATTTTTTCATTTCCAAACTTATCAACTAAAACCATACAAATAGTATTTTTAGTTTTAACACTAGATACTTTTGTAGAATTTAAATCACTAAACTCTAAATTTTTTTCTTGTAAAGAAATTAAAGTTTCAAAATTTCCATCTGAATCAGATTTTAATTCATTCTTTTGAGAAATTAAACTAAGTAAACTTAATTGACCATCAGGAATATTAGGAATTGGTTCTGAATTTCCATCATCTTCAGCGTTATTTAAATTTCTAAAAAATACATTTTCATAACTATTACAAGTAACTTTATCTCCATCTTCATTAGTTGTATCCTCAGAAATTGTAAAAATCACCATATTAACATTTGGTTTATTTGTTTTTCCTTCAACATTTTGTAAAAAGAAATGAACATTTTTTTCTTCAAAAACGGCATCTGGTTTTAAACTATCTTCAACAATTCCAGGTTTCTCATTATCATAATTAATTTGATGAGCTTTATGAGCTAAATTTCCTGCTGCATCAACAACTTTTAAATCTAAACTATTTTTTCCATCCTTTAAATTTAATTCTAACTCAATATTCCCACCAATAATTTCTGAAGTCTCAGTTTTATTATTAAAAGTATAATTTAACTCAATCCCATCAGCTGAAATATTTAAAACAATAGAATTTGAATTTGTATCAATATTTTCCCCATCTAAAAATGCTTTCTTTTTTCCATCAGTATTTGACTTAAAATAAATTTTAGAAATATCAATTACTGGTTTTTCCTTATCAACTAAAACAGAACTAAAAACTTGCCCAGTAAAAATATTTTTATTAACTAAATCTGTTGAAATAATTCTAACTGAATTTAAACCTTCCGCTAAATTTGTAATTGTAAAATTAAATCTATTAGCATCTAAAGTAACTTCTTTTAAAGCTCCTAAATTTGCTAAATCACCATCAAGATTTAAAACATAATACAATGGATATTGTGAATCTGAAACTGATCCAGAAATAGTTACTCTTTTTTCATTTGTAATATTATCAAAACTATCAACTAAAATATTATTTGGAAATTTATTATAATCAACATTAAACTCCTCACTATAAGTTTCAAAAGAATTATCTAAAGAAGTAACTTGAAATCTAAAAACATTTTCTCCATTTTCCAAATAATTTTGATAAACATTTACAAAAGTTTTCTCAACAACTGAATCTTCAATAATTATTTGCTTTAAAGCGCCAGTTTCCTCATTTCTATAATCAAAATTTGAAACAGAATCAAAATATTGTTGACTTGAACTTGTTCCAGGATTTAATCTTTTAAACATCACACCAGAAATATTAATTGAAAAAACATTTGTTGGATGAACATTTCTAAAAACTACATTAGAATTTACAGGAATAAATTCATCCTTAATTTCAGAATCTAATTCAATAACAACTGGTTCTGAAAAAACATCAATTGCATCAATATAATTCTCATTAGAATATAAACTAACTCGAACTCCTTGCGATGCTGAAAATGTAACATCAACTTCTCCACTTTCATAGTTGGATTCACTAAACTCAAAATTTGGAAATGCGAAAATAAAATTCCCAAAACTAAAAAATAAAACAATCAAACTAATTTGCTTTAAATAATTTGTATAATTCATACCAAACATCCTAAAAATCACTTTATTATAGTTTCGCATAACTTTGAAGTAGAAATTTCAAAAAAAATAAAGAAAATAGAAAAATGTAAATTAAAAAACAATTAAAACTAAGAAAATAAATAATCAAATTAATTAAAAATAAAGAAAATAAAAATAAAAAATAAAGAAAAAAATATATATTAAATTAAAAATTAAAATTTATATAAAAATAGACATAAGTTTATATAATTCTAAAAACAATATTTTATTATGAGTGATAATACAACCAAAAACAAACAAACAAATTCAACCAAAAATGTATATTTTTCAAACATTCCAAGAAGAAAAATATATGAAGAAATGATGAATTTTGAAGAAGGTTTAATGGAATTAGATATTTTACAATATAATCAAATTAATTTTGATAAATTTAAAGATAAATATAATAAAGATACTCTACATTCTATGAAACAATCATATCACAATGTAAAATCTTTAATGATTATGTTTTTAGAAAATAGAAAATACGCTAAAGAACAAGAATACTTACAAGATTTAAAATTATTAAATTCTGATCAAAAAACAACAAATAAATGTTTAAGATTAAATAAAAATTTAACTTTAAAAAATAAATATTTTTTATTAAAATTAGATTACATATTTAGAAAACACAATCATTTGGAAAATTTAAATCAAGCTCAAAAAGTGTATAAAGATTTCATTAAATTTAATGATTTAATGCCTACATTTTTAGAATTAAGAAGAGATAATATGAAATAAATAATCATAAATGAATTTATCCATTTTAATCCATATAAACAATTGGATTTAAAATGAAAAACAATACAAAAATAAAATAAAAAATGACAGAAATATACTTAGAAAAAGAAAATAAAACAATTACAAAAGAACTAGAAAAACCAATGGAATTAAAAAAATTATTAAAAGAATTAAATATTTCCATTGAATCAATTATTCTTGTAAAAAATGATGAAATTACACTTGAAGATGAAGATGTAAATAATGAAGACAAAATAAAAATTTTATCCGTGGTTTCAGGAGGTTAAATAAAATAAATTTTTTAATAATATAATAAACTATCCTCAAAAATAGTTATCAAAAATTAATTCTTTTAAACACCTGATTTTAACAAAAAAATTGAAAAAATAAATAAAAATAAGTAAAAAAAAATATTTTTTTCAAAAAAAATAAAAAATTAAATCTAAATTAAAAAATAAAAAATAAAATATTTTATAAAAGTTCAAAAAGAAACCATTTTTTATAACTAATAAATTAAAATATTATATTATATACACAATTCATTAAATTGTATTATGGGACTTTTTTCAAAAAGTAAAGAATCACAAGATTTGAAACAAACACAAGAAATAAAAGATGTAAGCACAGAACCATCTTTAGATTCAAATCAACCTAATTTAGAAAATACTCAATTACCAGAGTTAAATTTAGAAGGGCAAATGCCAAATCCAAACCAAACACAACAAACTAATTTTAATAATCCATTTGCGACTAGACAAACTAGTCAAACTCAACCAGAATTAAATTTAAATAATCAAATGCCCAATATGACAACACAAAATAATAATGATAATAATACTCAACCAGAATCAACCCAAACTCAAAATTTAGAGCAAAATCCAATGCCAACAAATCCACCAATTGGAGATTTAATTAATTCAAATAATAATAATAATAATAATACTCAACAAAATCAATCTCAACCAGAATTAAATTTAAATAACCAAATGCCAGATATGACAACACAAACCCAACAACAAAATCAACCATCACAAACAAATTCAATATTTAATACTGACAAATCAAAACTTCCATCAGATATTTCAGCAAATTCAACACAACAAAATCCAGCCCAACCAAATTCATTACAAATCGAACAACAAAAACAAGAATATACAAAAGATCAAATTCAAGAATTAGTTGATGAAACAGTTGAACAAGTAATTGAAGAAAGATGGCAACAACTAGTTCAAAAAATCGAAAAAGTAGCTCAATGGAAAGATAAACAAGAACAACACATCAATTTAATTAAAGATGATATCTTAACAATGAAAGAAAGTTTTGACAAACTAGAAAAAAGAATTGTTGATAAAGTATCTAGTTACGATAGAAATATTTTAGATGTTAATTCAGAAATTAAAGCTCTTGAAAAAGTATTTCAAAAAATTACTCCAACACTTGTAAACAATGTAAATGAATTATCAAATATTGCAAAAACATTCAAACCAGATTCCAAAACTGACAATATTGAATAAACCCCAGTTAATATATAAATTCAAAAAATAAATATTTGAAAAATTATTTTGAAAAAAAATTAAAAGATCTAGAAGGATTTTTAATAACTAATCCTGAATTATCAATAATAAAATTAACCATTTTAGATTCAGGCTTAAACTTATGTTTCTTTAACCTTGCAAACTTATCTTCATCATCTTTTCCAAGTTCTAAAATAGTTTTACTCCAATACTCCATAACATTACCACCAGTCATTTTCATCTCCTTTGTATCAAAATCAACATAACAATGATTTGTAACAATTACAGGAATATTAAAAGCCCTCGCAATCTCAGTCAATAATCTTAATTGCTCCCCCAAATCAGAATTAATCTTTTTAGGAGAATCTCCAAGTTTCAAACGATAAAGCATAACCAAAGAATCAACAATAACTAATCCAATACTTTTAGCATTTCTAATTTGCCGATTTAAACTCTCAATTACTTTTTGTTGGTCCTCAAAAGTTTTAGGACTAATTACAATAATATTATTTAAATTAATTTCAGGATTAATTTGTTTTAATCTCTCAGCAGAAAACCCACCTTCAGTATCAACATAAATTATCTTTTTACCAGTTTTCAAATATGCACTAACATACTCAAAACACAAAGTTGATTTTCCTGTCCCAGGAGCACCATAAATTGAAGTAATAGTATTTGTTTGTAATGGTCCAACTAATTCATCAATAAATTTTTCAAGTTTAACTTCCATATTTTTAATTTTTAACTTATAATAATTCTAAAACACTCTCTGGAGGTCTTCCAATCTTTGCTTTATCTCCAACAATTACAATCGGCCTTTCAATAACTCTTGGATACTTAACCATTAACTTAATTGCATCATCATCCTCAAGTTTACCAAATTCACCAATATAATCTTTAACTTCCTGTTCATTTTTACGTAATAATTCAACAGCAGAAATATTTAATTTTACTAAAATTTCTTTAATCTCATTTGAAGTTAATTTATCTTCCAAATATAATCTAACAACTGGTTCATGTTTCCACTCTTTTAACAATTCTAAAGTTTGTCTTGATTTTGAACATCTAGGATTATGTATAATTGTAATTTCTTCACTCATAAATATACTAATATTTTCAGATATATAAACTTAAAGTATAATTTAAAAAAATAACTTAATGATTAAAATAAAAATATATAACATTTAAAATTATAAAAATATAATATGAAACAAAAAATAATACTATACATTGCAATGTCTATCGACGGATTTATAGCAACACCAGACCTCTCAGTTAATTGGTTAGATAAATATAATAACTCTGGAGACGATTTTGGATATAATCAATTTATAAAAAATATTGATACTCAAATATTAGGAGAAACAACATATAATCAATTTAAAGAAGTCTATAATAATGAAAACAAATTAAATACAATCGTGTTTTCAAAAAATAAAACATCAACAGACAATAATAATAACAATAACAATAATAAACTAAAATTTGTAAATCAAACCCCAACCCAACTAATTAACTCACTAGATAAAAACACTCATAAAAATATTTGGATTGTTGGTGGAGCAAATATAACAAATCAATTTTTAAAAGAAAATTTAATTGATGAAATCATATTATCAATAATGCCTGAAATTTTAGGAAGTGGAATTAGACTATTTTCAAATGATAATAATATTTCAAATATTTTCAAATTAAAAAATATAAATAAATTTAAAAAAAATGTAATTCAATTACACTACACCAAATAAATTTAAAAAAATCATATACATATACATTTAAAATTAACAAACATAGTTTCAAATTTAAATCATAAAATTATAAACAAATAAAAACAAGTAATTCCAGTGGAAATATTTAGTCTATTAATAATTATAATATTAGCAATTATAACAGGAATAATTACTGGATTAATTCCTGGACTACATATTAATTTTATTTCAATACTAATTTTAATTAATTTTCAAACATTTCAAAAAATTCTCCCAATTGAACAATTAATTATATTTATTATAATAATGAGTCTAACTCACACATTTATTGACTTTATTCCATCAATAATGTTTGGTATTCCAAATAGTGATACAGCCATGTCAATTTTACCAGGTCAACAAATGATTTTAAATGGTCAAGGCTATAAAGCAATATTTTTATCAAATTTAGGTAGTCTTTTTGGAGTAATTACATCACTTTTTATTGGAATAATATTCTATTTTAATTTAGAAACATTTTATAATCAAATTCAACCGCTATTACCCTATATACTAGCAATTATTGTGTGTTTAGGTATTTTTTTAGAACCCAATTTTGACTCTAAATTTAGAGCAATTATGCTAATATTATTTACAGGGGGGTATGGGATTTTTCTTCTTAATTCAACTCAACTAAATCAACCATTACTAATATTATTTACAGGAGTTTTTGCAAACGCAGCAATAATAAATTCATTACTTACAAAATCTCAAAAAATACCTCAACAAGATTATAAATTACCTAAATTAAAACAAACCATAACTAAAAAATATTTAAAATCAATTCTAAATGGAACAATTTCATCAAGTATTTGTTCAATAACTCCAGCAATAGGAAATATACAAGCAGCAACAATCTCAACAATTACATCATCAAAAAATAAAAAAACACAAAACCAACAAGAAAATTCACAAGAAAATCAACAAAATTTCATAAGTTTAATTTCATTAATTAATACAAATAACTTTATTTTAAGTCTTATAACATTTCTAACAATCTCTAAAGCAAGAAACGGAAGCATATTTGTAATATCTCAAATTACAAATACAATAACAATTAACCAAATAATTAAATTTTACTTAATAATACTAATTACAACTCCAATAATTTTTTATTTAACTTTAAAAATTGGAAAATTTGCCATTAAAAAATTATCAAAACTAACTAAACAACTAAAACAAATTAATTTCACATTACTAATACTTTTAACTATACAAATAACATACTTAGAAAGCTATTTTGGACTATTATGTTTAATCGGAGCAACATTATTAGGTTATTTGACAATTATATTAAATATTAAAAGAATTCACCTATTATCTGCTTTAATTATACCAACGATAATAAATCTAATTTAAATTAATTCAATCCAATATTAAATTATAAAAAATTAAAATCAGAATTAGTTAATTCTCTAACCTCAAATAAAACCGAATTTACATCTTCTAAATCCAAATAATATGTAACAGACAATTTTAATTTATTTCTATCATCAAGTTCACAAACAAAAATATAATTTTTACCTAAGCCTAAATTAACATCATCAACATCAAAAATATTTTTTAAAATAAAATTATTATTTACAAAACTAAAATTATCTAAAACATTTAACTTTTTAATATTTTCAAAATCAATATCGGATAAATTAATATCTAAAGATTTATTTAAAATAACTCTATCAATATCCAAATACACAATAAACTCAACATTTGTAATATTTGTTCGAACTCTTAAAACTAACTCATCACTTTTTTCAAAATTATTATGATTATGAATATTTTCCTCAATAATTGAAGTAATTAAATATTCAAAATTATCATAAACAAATTTATTATTAACTTTAAATTCCATAAAAAAAATATAACTCAAAATAATATAAACATTATTTGTAAATAATAAAAATTAAAATATAGTTTCAAAAATAAATTAAATATAAGAAAAAAAAGAAAAGTATGAAAATAAGGAAAACCTTATTTACGCATAAACTTTCTTAAAACAGAAAAGTCTTCCATAGACTCCTTTGCTAAACTTGTGTAAAATTGATAAATAATCATAACCATTAATAAAATACCAGTCCCTGAAGTTAAAGCTCCTAATAAATCAGCAGAAGCTGCTAATAAACCAATACCTATTCCACCCATAATAGTTAAAGGAGTAATATATCTAGCTAAAACTCTCTCAACAATTCTCTCATCTTTTCTAAACCCAGGAATTTGTAAACCTGAATTTAAAATTTGTTTAGCTTGAGATCTTGAATCCATACCTGCTGTTTGAACCCAGAAATAAGCAAACAAAGTAGCTCCAATAACCATATATAAAGTATATGATAACATATGAGGCCAAACACCTAAAGTAAATAAATTACCTAAATTATTCCAAATATTTGAAGGATGTGCAATCCAATTAATTAAACCTGAAATAGGAGTAGCTGACCCAGCTGCAAATTGACCAATAACATTTTCTGAAATAAATCTTGTAAATGCTGATGAATTAGCTGACTCTGCTAAACTTTGTAATAACCTTGCCCACAATTGTAAATTAGCTCCTAAAGCAGAAACTAAAATAACTGGAATTACCCCTGAATAAAAAAAGTTCAAAGGCCATTTCATTGATTGTCCTCTAACTCTTCCAAAAGATAATGGAATTTCAACATTAATACTTTGAAAAAATACAATTAAAAAGAACAAAGCAACAGTAATTGCAATTGGACCTAAAACCGCAGTTAAAAATGTCATTGGATCTCCATGAGATAAATAATATAATCCTGCCCATAACTTTCCAATAGCTGGTTCAGTTCCTGAGAACCCCCAAGCCATAGCCCCAGTTTGAGTAAAAGGACTAAAAATTTGTAAAAATACAGCTTGACCAATTCCAGCTGCAATAAAAATTGAAACACCTGAACCAAATCCCCACTTCTTTACAACTTCATCCATAAAGAATACTAAAAATCCTCCTAAAGCTAATTGAGCTACAACAAACCAGAACACATCTGCTGATGCAGCGGAAACTGCCCCAAATTTAACATATACAAAAGATTCTACAATAATAAAAAAGAATGTTAATAATTTATGAGTTCCATGCCATAAAAATTTACCTTCTTCATTAGTTAAATCAATTTTAACAATACCTGAACCTTTTAATAATTGAAGAACAATAGATGCTGTAACAATTGGACCAATTCCTAATGTTAGTAATGCTCCAAATTTTGCACCTAATAATAATTCTAATGTCTTAAAATATTCAGCTTGTGTACCTAAAACTCCATATAATGGAATGGAAGCTAGAAATAAAAATATAACTAAAATTCCAAATGTCCATAATAATCTTGTTTTTAAACTTTGTTTTTTCTCCGGGTTTGCAACTTCTGGCAAACTCGCAACAATATTTCTATAAAGTGACATAAAATATCATCTACTTTAGTGTTTAAAAATATTACCTGTATTATTATAAAAAAACAAGTGAAAATAACTTAAATCACACACAAATATCACAAATTATCATAAATAATTAATTTAAATAAATAAAATAAATAATAACAAGAATAATAATAAATTAAAAATTAAATATAGAAAAATTATAAGTAAATAAAAATTAATTAATTAAAAAATAGAATGAAGATTATTCTTCATCAAATTCTGGTTCATCAGCTTCTGTAACAGTAACTGATCCACCAGCAGCTTCAACTGCTGCTTTAGCATTAGCTGAAATTTCTTCACAAACAATGTTTAACTTAGCAGAGAATTTTCCTCTTCCTAAAACTTTGTTAATTTTCATCTTAGTTGTATCTAAATTTCCATCAACAATTAATCCAGCTTCAGTTAAATCACCGATGTGGTTTTCAATGTAAGTTAAAGATAAAACATTAATCTTTCTTTTATGAATTGATGAGAATCCTTTCTTACCATAGTAAGCTTTTCCAACAGTTGTTAAAATTGTAGGTTTCTTAGCATCTCCTCTAGCTCCAGTACCTGCCATACCTTTACCACCTCTATTTCCTGCACCTCTGTGCTTTTTCTTGTGTCCCCAACCGTGAGAGGAAGTTCCTCTTTGTGTCTTTACTTTGGACTTTTTATGTTTTAACATTTTTAATTACCAATTGTATCACATCAACATATAATTAAATAAAATTAATGTAATTACTTAAGTATAGAAAATTGAAAACGCTTTATAAATATTAAGGTTTGAAATCACCATACAAAGATAAGAATTTAAGTAATTTGGATACTAAACTCAAAACATTTTAGCAAAATGAAATAAAAAACACTATTTTGAAAATAATAACCTAAACTACTCAAAAATAATAAAACAACTATATAACATAATAATAATAAAATTAAATATGTTTAACCAATTAAAAAAATCTAATATTTCTAAAAAAACAAAAAAAAACCAATTAGATTCATTATTTTACCCTAAATCCATCGCAGTAATTGGAGCATCCAATGATATATCTAAAATTGGTGGATTCATATTTAAGCAAATTAAAAATAAAGCAAAACACATAATTCCACTCCCAATTAATCCAACATCACTAAAAGTTCAAAATATTGATGCTTATCAAAATATTCTAGCAATCCCACACAACCAAGAACCTGAATTAATTATCATTGCAATCCCTAAAAAATTTATTCTACAAACATTAGAACAAATTACTCAAACAAAAACAAAAAATATTGTAATTATTACAGCAGGATTTAAAGAAACTGGGAAACAAGGTAAAGAAGATGAAGATAAAATAAAACAAATCATCAAACAAAATAATTTAAATTTAATTGGTCCAAATTGTTTAGGATTTTTAAATCCAGAAATTAACCTTAACTGTTCTTTTGCTAAAGATATACCACATTCAGGAGATATTGCTTTAATTTCACAATCTGGCGCAGTTATTGATGCAATTATTGATTGGAGTTTTGAAAAAAGAATTGGATTCTCAAAAATTGTATCTCTAGGAAATATGGCAGGATTAGATGAATTAGAGATATTAAAATATTTAAAAAATGATAAACAAACTAAATCAATTGTATTTTATATGGAAACATTAGAAAAAGGAAAAGAATTTGGAAAACTATTAAAACAAATTTCAAAAACAAAACCAGTAATCATTATTAAACCTGGTAACTCACAAAATGCTAAAAAAGCAATTGGTAGTCACACAGGATCATTAGCTCAAAATTCAACACTTTCACAAACATTAATTAAAGAAAATAATGGTATTTTAGTTGATAATTTAAACGAATTATTTAATATTTTAATTGGAATAAATAATATTGATAAAATTAAACAAACTAATGATATTGAACAAATAAATAATACTATAATTTTAACAAATGCGGGAGGACCTGGAGTAATTGCAACAGACGAATTAGAAAATTCAAATTTAAAATTATACTCTCTAACTCAAAAACAAAAACAAAATATACAAAAAAACCTACCGTCTCAAGCAAGTATAAATAATCCTATTGATATAATTGGAGATGCTAAATCTGACAGATACACAAATACACTAAAAGAATTAATAAAAATTAAAGATTTAAATAATATTATCATTTTATTAACTCCTCAAATTATGACTGATTGTGAAAATATTGCTAAATCAATAATTGACATATCAAAAAAAACTAACATAAATATTATGGTATCATTTTTAGGAAATAAACAAGTAAAACATTCTAAATTATTATTTAATAATTCAAATTTCCCTGAATTCGACACACCAAACGACATCATTACAACTCTTAACAAATTAATTAATTATAAATCTTATAATTATTTAGATTCAAACATTGAAAATAAAAAACTTAAATTTGATGAGAAAAAAATTAAAAATATTCAATCAAAATTAAAAAATAAACAAGGATTACTAGATCAAGAATTAACTAATCAAATTTTAAAAACATTAAATATAACCCCATTTAATAAACAATTCATTAAATCAGAACAAGACATATTTAAACTTAAAATTGATCCAAAATTAACTTATGTAATAAAAGCTGACGCTAAAGAATTAATCCATAAAAAAGAATTTAATGCAATTAAATTAAATATTAATTCAACTAACTATAAAGATGAAATAAATTTAATGATTAAAGAAATTTCGAAAACTTTGACAAATATTTCATCTGACAACAACTTAGATATCTCCAATTCATTAATATCAAAACAATTTACAATCACAATAGAAGAACAAATAAAAGGAATTGAAACTATTGTAGGACTTAAGCAAGATGAAAGCCTAGGAAATTTTATTATGTTTGGTATGGGTGGAACTTATGTATCCATATTTAATGATGTAAACTTTAGTCAAACTCCCCTTACAAAAACTAAAACTAAACAACTAATTCAAAAATCAAAAGTTTCAAAATTATTAAATGGTTACCGTGGAGATAAACCTGTAAATATTAAAGCTTTAGAAAATACAATTCAAAATATTTCATACATTCAAGAAATTTATCCAATGATTAAAGAAGTAGATTTTAATCCAATTATTTGTAATGAACATGATTGTTATTTAGTAGATGTAAAATTAATATTATAAGATAATATTCCACCAAACAATAACATTACCAAAATAAAATTAAAGGGATTATAAATAATAAAACGCCAACAAATACAAAATAAATTGAAGTTTCAATAAAATTTATATTTTTATTTGAGTATACAACATCATTTGAATTTAAAGTTAATAATGATAATTCTTTTTGTTCTAAATCCGTTTTTTTCTTTTTAACTTTTATTTCTTTTTTAATTACATCATTTGATAAAATATTAAAATTTGAAATGCTATCATTTATTAATTTTGGAATATATTCTTTACTAAAATTAAAACTAACCGATTCATAATTAAAATTCTTTAATTCTATTTTTTTATATTTACACAACAATTTTAAATTTTCAAAATTAGAGAATTTATTTACATCAATATCCAAACTATTTACTCCTATCGAAACATTTACAATATTACTAACTTTTGTCCTAACCTTATTCACATAACAATAACTTTCCAAATTTACTATATTCGAACTAATATTAAAATATATTTTATTTAAATCAATATTAAAATTTGAAATCTTGTAAAATTGATTAACTTTTTTAGTCAAATTAATATATTTTACATTTTTTAGACCATTTTCACCAAATACACTAACATTAGTTATAAAATTATATCTCTTATTAACATCCAACCCCACAACTTTTAAATAATCATATTTTAAATCTGAATTACCAATATATACTCTTCCTGACAAATTTTCAAATTCATCTAATCTTTGTTTTAAAATTATTTTTGAATTTAAATAAAAATTAACTACTGACTTTCGATTATCCCCCCTATAAATTTCATAATCTAAATAATCCTCGGACCCATTAACTAATGAATTTATATTTAATAACTTAACATAAGACTCTTTAACTAAATCATCACCATTTGAAATTTGACTATTTTGAGTTTTAACAATTGTATTTGTTTTTACATAATCTGAATAATAATAAACATATTTTTCAGATTGAATTGAACAATTTAAAAAATTTAATTCCCCTAAAATTTTTAAAATCTGCGTAGAACCTTTAGGAGTGTAATATTTCCAACCAAAACTAGTTGTATTTCTCATACCTTTAACATAATTTCCTTTAAAATTTTCAATCCAATAATTTACTAAATAATTTCCACTCGAATAATTTGAACTAAACTTAAACTTTAATTTATCTTCAAATATATCATCATTCACTACAATATCAAAATTATAATTTCCACAAGAAATATTTTCATTTGATTTTTCATCTGGAAGTATGTCTGAACTTTTATTAAATAATATATTTGGCCCACAAATAGATTTAGATGATTTTACCCACGTATTATTTATAAAAATTAAACTTTCAAAATCTTTAAAATTAAAAGTATTATCTTCAATATTAGACAAATTAAAACTTAAATTTCCAATTAAAAAACTCTCTCCGCTTGATTTAAGACCTCCATTTGAGACCTGAGACTTATCAGTTTTATAGATAGAACAATTCAATAAATCTACGCCCACATAATTTTTAACAAAATTATTTCCAACTACTAAATAATAATTTGAACCATTAACAAATTTTAATAATTCTAAACTATTATTTTTTAAAGATTCATCAATAATAACCTCCTTTGATAAATTCAAAAAAGAATCTGAATAAATTTCAACATACTCATCCCCAATAAAATTAACCTCAGAAATATAACTAACATTAGAAAAACATAATATTACATTAAATAATAAATTAAAAAATAAAACTAGAATAAAATATAACTTTCTTTGAAAATTAAACATATAAATTATATTAATTTAAACTTAATAAAATCTATATTTAAAATTGAAACTTTTATTTATTTAAAGTCTCAATAATTCTCATCCCTGAAAACATTTTATCTTCACAAAATTTATCAGAAATTACTTGAATTCCAACAGCAACCTTATCACCGTCATAATCAATAACAGCACCATTAACAACACCACCACAAACTCCAGCCAAATTTAAAGGTGTTGTAAAAGCATCATACGCATACATTGCTTCAACTGAAACATCTGAACCAATTTTATGAGGTAACATTGGAGTTACAGGAGTTAAAATACAATCTACATTCTCAAACGCTTTTGAAAATTCTTCAGCAATCATTTCCTTAACCTTTAATGCTTTTTTATAATAAGCCCCATCAAATTCAGATTGAGTAATAGCTTGACCCCCATAAATACGTCGTAAAACTTCCTCACCAGCCGTATCTTCAATTTTTTCACCATACTTAACACCATCAAATTTACGAGTTCCAGAATAAAATTCAGCGTAAACAATAGGATAATAAGCTTGAACAGCTAATTCAATATTATTAACTGAAACCTCAACAACCTCATAACCTTCCGTTTTTAATTTTTCAATATTTGAATTAAATACTTGACTTATCTCATTATCAGAAATCATATCAACAAATTCTTTAATAATTCCAAATTTAGGTTTAAAAGATTCTTTTTTTTCCACATATGATAAAATATCTCTATCAAAAGTTGTTGCATCGTTACTAGATAACCCTGAAATCACTTCCATACATAAAGCAGACCCATAAACATCTTTTGAGAAAGGTCCAATTTGATCTAAACTCATAGATAAATCTACTAAACCATATCTAGACACTCTTCCAAATGATGGTTTAACTCCCACAACATTACAATGAGACGCTGGATTACGAATACTTCCACCAGTATCACTCCCTAAACTGATATCACAAAAATCTGCTGCCACAGCTGCTGCAGACCCACTAGAAGACCCTCCTGGAACTCTTCCAACACTAAAAGGATTATCTGTAGCTCCAAAAGCACTTGTTTCACCACTTGCACCATTAGCAAATTCATCATTATTTACATTACCCAATATAATTCCACCTTCTGCCACAATATTTTTAATAACATCAGCATCAAATGACCCTTTATAGTTCTCTAAAGTCTTTGAAGCGCAAGATACAATCATATCTGTAACAGAGATGTTAGATTTAACTAAAAAACATAAACCAAATAATTTACCTAAATTATCCCCATTTTCCCTTTTTTTATCTAAATCTGCTGCAATTTCAAGAACATTATTACTTTTTTCTAAAACAATATTAAATTTACTATTATTTTTCTCAATTTCTGCTAAAAAACTTTTAGCATTATCAACACAAGTCAATTCTCCGCTTTTTAAAAGCTCAATTTTAGACTTAATATCAGTATTATTAACCATAATTAACATAATTTAAACCCATATTTAAAACTTTGTCAAATTTTAATTTGACAATGGCTTAGATATTGTAAATTTCTTGACTTTGTCAAATTTTAATTTGACAATGGCTCAGAAACATTTAATATTATTTAATTTTATGATATTAAAATTTAAAATTAAATTAATAGATAAATAAATCATAAACATAATTTAAATTAAATCTCAAAAATATTTCTTAAAAATAATCAAAAACTTCTCCTGGAATAAAAAATTATTAATAAATAAATATGAATGGATATGTTTTTATTTTAGACAAAAAAAGATTAATCAAAAATTTAAGATATATTTAATCTTAAATTTAAAAATTAGTTAAAACTTCGTATGGAAATATCAGATACCATAAAAATAACTCTTAAATTTCCTTTAAATTACAATTATTCTAAATTTATAAGCTAATATTTCGTTTGGAAAAAAATAATGAATTAAATTTAAAATTAAATTGGATTTATAATGTTTTTAAATATAAAAAAATATGTTTAAACATTAATATTTATGTTAATGATTCTTTGAAATCTCCAACTAAAAAAATTTGAACATCCTATAAATTTTAAATTTAATAATAACAAATATTTTTAAAAAAACTAAAACTAAAAATTCTATGACTAATAACCAATTCTTGTATCAAATTGATAAAAAAGAAACAAAAGATAACATTATTCTAACTAAATACTTTGTAGATGATAAATTCGACACAATTACTCAAAATGTTGAAATTCCTTATCAAATCTTAGCTAATAAGGATGATTTTAACAAATTAAATATAAATGCTGATAATATTATAGTAACACCTGCAAAATTAACGGACATAGATAACAATGATGTAATCAAAATTCACGCTAATAGTAAAGAACTTTATGATTTTATCCTCTCTGAGCTAAAAGACATCAATTCTAAGGTATATGAACACGATTTGCCTATTGAACATAAATATCTTATTGAAAATGATTTATCATTAGTTTCAAATAACAACTTTAAACCTACTTTAAAATATTTATCTGTTGATATTGAAACAATTGGACAAAAAGACGCCCAAGAAATAATAATGATTAGTTCTTTTAGTCAATTAGATAAAAAAATGTCTAAAGTTTATTGTGATATGAGTAAAATTACTAACTCAAAGCTATCAGAAGTTGAGAACCATAAATTTAAAGAATTTGAACTTGTTAAATGTGAAAATGAAGAAGATTTACTAATTAAATTTCAAAATGATTGTATAGAATTCTCTCCACAACTCCTAATCGGTTGGAATGTTATTGATTTTGATTTTAATATTATTAAACAACGTTTAAACACATTTGGTTTAGACTTTAAACTCTCTAAATTTACTGGAAATTGTAAATTAAGGCTCACAAATGATTTTTTTAGCCAGTCGACTATGACTTGTCCAGGAATTTTAGTTTTTGATATAATTCATGTATTAAAAAAAAACTTCTACGAATTTGAAGATTTTAAACTAGATACTGTGGCAAAAGCAGTTTTAGGAGATAATAAAATTGACATTGAAGATGATTCTGCTCCAGACTCAATTGAAAATAAAATTCAAGCTATTGAAAATATGTTCAAAAAAGATCCTATAAAATTAATTGAATATAATTTTAAAGATTCATTACTTGTATCAGAAATTGTTGAAAAACTTCACCTATTAGATTTAGTTTACAAAAGATCCATCTTAACCGGAACTCCTCTTGCTAAAGTAAAATCTCCTATAGCTACATTAGATATTATGTATCTAAAAGAACTTCATAAACAAAATAAAGTTGCAAACACAAACTGGAACTTTCAAAAATCACAACCAATTGAAGGAGCATTTGTAGTTGAACCAACTCAAGGATTTTATGAAGATGTTATGGTTCTCGACTTTAAATCATTATATCCTTCAGTTATGATGACATTTAATATTGACCCATTTACTCAAAACAAAGGAACTCAAATCAAAGCTCCAAACGGTGCCACATTTTCAAATGAACCTGGAATTTTACCTAAACTAATATTAAAACTGTACAAAGAAAGAGATATTGCAAAACAAGAAAAAGATGCTAATAAATCTCAAGCTCTTAAAATTACAATGAACTCATTCTACGGTGCTATGGCATCACCTAAATCAAGATATCACAACTCCGAATTAGGTGAATCAATTACAGCTTTTGCAAGACACATTACAAAAACTGCAATTACAGTAACTGAAGATTTAGGACATAAAGTTGTATATGGAGATACTGATTCCATTTTTGTAAAATTAAAAGACTTATCTCCAAAAGAAAAACTTGAAGTTAAAATTTCCGCTGGAAAAGTTTTAGAAAAAACATTAAACAAATATTATGAAAATTGGATTACTAAAGAATTCAGACAAAAAAACTTTTTACAAATTGAATTTGAAAAAATGTATTCTAAATTTTTTATTGCAAGTAAAAAAAGATATGTTGGATACGATGAATTTACTAAAAAAACACAATTTGTTGGAATGCAAGCAATTAGAGGTGACTGGACTGATATGGCAAAAGAATTCCAAATTAAATTAATTAAATTAATATTTGATAATAAATCACATCAAGAAATTGAAAAATTCCTTTTAGACGAAATTTCAGACATTAAAAAAGGTTTATTTGATGACAAACTAATCTATACTAAAAAGATTGCTAAACCGCTCTCTGAATATACTAAAATCACTCCTCCTCACGTTAAAGCAGCTAAAGAAGTTCAAGGATTTTCAGGAAGAGTTGTAAAATACTATTTAACAAAAAATGGACCTAAACATATTTCACTTTTTGATATTAAAAAAGATGAATTGGACTATGACCACTATATTGAAAAACAACTAAAAGGAGTCTCAGAAGAAATATTAAATTGTATTGGAATTAAATTTGATGAAGTAGTATTTAAGAAAAAACAAAAATCTCTTTCATCTTTTTTCTAAATAATATTTATATTTTGGTAATCAAATATAGCTAAAGCATTCTTTCAGAAAAAAAGTAAAAAAATAAACCAAAATGATAAAAACTATTAATCTTTTTTATGTTCCTTTCTCATAAAATCCATCATACTATCATGAGAACTAGAATCCATCTTTTCACTTTTTAAACTCTCAAGTTCCTCACGCACATCAGTATACTCTTCTGGAGCAATCTTTGTAAATAAAGAAATAATTACATCATTATCAAAAATCCCACAATCGACACATCTATTCGCAAACCTCTCAATTTCAACCTTTTCATCAAAGCCAATCCGCACAATAAACCTCTTTAAAAAATCAATCGTAATTAAAGACAAATATCCTCCTGCTACCTCATACGCTTGTTTTTTATTTTCAAAATCATATCTCTCAATCTCAAAAATATCAATTAAATAAGAAATAAAATCTTCTAAAATAACTCCAAACTCACTATTTAATCTATAATCTAAATACTCATCTGAGCTAAGCCTTAAAAATTCTTTAAAAGATGTAAATTTAACCATACTCATTGGAATAATTTTACCACAATAAATATCTTTTTTAACGGAATATTTACCCCTATTACGAGCTCCAGAACCATCTCCTAATTTCTTTGGTTTACGCTTTAAAGTTCGCCCATCTCTAACATAAATAGTCTCCCTCAAATACAAATATCCTCTAGATTCAGGCTTTTTAGTATTTTTTTTTTCCCACAACATAAATTAAAAATAAATTTATCTTATATAAACTTTACCCACCTGTAAATAAAACATTCTTTATTCATCTTAATTAGTGAATAAATAATGTTTCACCAACTCTTGTATTGATGTGAAATTCAATTTACAAATACATTGGATTTAAATGAAAAATAAATTGATATTTTTTCAATAAAATCTATCAATAAATGGTTTAATTTTATCTTTACACTTCTCAATCGAAAATACAAACTCATATTCATTAATCTCATCAATTCCTATCCACTCATACCCTAAATGTTCAGATGATAAAACTGGTTTTCCTTTTTCAAATTCATAATTATCACAAAAAGATAAACCAAAAATAAAAGTAAATTCAGGTTTATTAGATGGATTAGCATAGTAATTAATTGTATGAATTTCATTTAAATTAATTCCTAATTCTTCAACCCCTTCTCGTTTTAAACCATCAATTGAATCCTCTCCAAAATCATAACTCCCTCCAACAAAATCCCATAAATTAGCACTTTCAGATTTATAATCAGATCTTTTTAAAATTAAAATTTTTTTAGTTTCTTTATTATAAACAACACACTTTTGAGCAAAATAAACATTCTTTAAAGCCATATAAAAATAATATAAATAATATCATATTTAAAATTTTATAACTTAACTAATTTAATTAAAATTACTCAAAATAATTTGAGTAGATATTTATAAATATTAAAATAATAAAAATAATATGATAAAAGAAAACTCAATTCAAATTGACATACTAAGAAAATTTAAACACCACGAAAAATTAAAATATTCTCAAATCCATAACAAACAATTAGCATCAAGTTCTCAATTTGATTACCATTTAAAACAATTAATAATAAACCAATTAATTGAAAAATCAAAAGATGATTACTACATTTTAACATACAAAGGACTTCAACTAATCTCAGAAATTGATGGGACAGAAATTAAAATTAAAAAAAAACCATTTGTATGTGGCTTTTTACTAGCATATAATGAAAATGGAGAAATTCTACTAAATATTCGTAAAAAGCAACCTTTTCTTAATTTTTACAATGTTCCAGGTGGAAAAGTTGATCTTGGTGAAACCACAAAACAATGCGCTATAAGAGAATTTACTGAAGAAACTGGAATAGAATGTAAATCTGTAAAACTTAAAGCAATCTGTGAAAAATTAAGTTACAATGAAAATGAAGAATTAATTCACCACATTATAGGATATTTCTACACAACAAATAATTCATATGGAACTTTAGTTAAAGAAAATGATGAAGGGAAAAACGAATGGATAACTTTAAACAAATTAAAAAATAAATTAAAATTCCCCGAATTAGAATACTTAATACCAAAATTAATTGAAAATAATGATAATATTTTAATTGAAAATTATAAAAGAATTGTAAAAAATAACATAATGAACTTTGAAATAATAAACTAAAAATAAAAATAAATAATAAAAAAGTGGTTTTAAGCCACATCTAAAATTTTCTTTAAAGCAATAGATGAAATAACTGAACATGTAAAATAAGTCCCTAACCATCCAAATTGTGTAAACCCTAAATCCCAAAATTCTCCTAAATGACCATAATAAGTCTTAATAAAAAAAAATAAAAATAACATTGGAATCATTGTAATTAACATAATTTTTGGATTCATAGCATGTTTCATATTCTCTAAATTTTTTTTCATAATCTCAGACTGTAAAGCTTGCGCTTTCTTTGGGTCTTTTTTCATCATTTCTCGAACTTTCTTTTGTAACTTTTTCATATCAGCTCTTAAAGCTTTAATTTTTACTTGGTCTGATAAAAACTTATTAACTAAAGTTGTAAATAAAGCTCCAACTAATGCAATTAAAGCAATATCTAAAACTGGGCTAGATAAAAAAGGGGCAGTTTGCCCAATTAATGTAGGAATCACTGTATCATTAACAGCACCCACAATTGTTTCATTTAATGTTTGATTCATAACTATTAATATTTAATTACATTTATAAAATTTAGTAACCTCTTAATTTTATGAGATATTCAAGACAAGACGCCTTAAAACAATTACCAAACAATTTTTCTAAAACAATCCACAATAAAAAATTAATTATCGTAGGATGTGGTGGAATTGGTTCACCATTATCTGAATTATTAGTAAGAGGAGGATTTCAACATTTAACATTATTAGATACAGATTTAGTTGATCAAACAAACCTTCAAAGACAAACATTTATTGAATCAGATGTTGGAACTCCAAAAACAACTGCTTTAAATCAAAGGCTAAACCAAATTGACTCAAAATCAAATATAAATATAATCAATGATACACTAAACTCTGAAAACATCAATCAAATTTGTAAAAATGCTGATTTAATATTAGATTGCACAGATAATTTTGAAACAAGAATATTAATTAATCAATATTGTGAACAAAATAAAAAAGATTGGATTTATTCTGGAGCTGTAAAAACACAAATAATCTCTTGTTTATTTTTAGGAGAAACTAAATTATTCAAAAAAGTATTTCCAAAACCAATCCAAGATGAATCATGTTGTGAAGTTGGAGTATTAGCATCAACAACATTCGCCAGTGCAAGCTTAACATATAACCAAGTTTTAAAATATTTTTTAGGTCAAAAAGAACAAAATTTAATTAAACAAGACTTATGGAACAACCAACTTTTTTCAATTAAATTAAAATAATTTTATTACTTTTTCAAAATTTCAACTAATTTTCACTACACACATTAAACACACAACAATTATATAACTTATATAAATAAAATATACATTGTATATTTAATGATTCTGGATACCTCAAGTCAGTAAATACTAAAAAAGATAAATAAAAACAATATAATTAAATACATTGTATTTAATAACATATAAATTTTAAAATCAAAAATGAATTCAAAAAATAAAAATAATCCAGAAAAAATAAATCAAAAAAATTCAAAATATGGAGAAAATGGATTTAGAAATATTTCAGCAGTTGTAATAATAAATAAAAATAATAAAAAATTACTATTCCAACAAAGACCAAAAGAAACCAAATGGAATCCAGATGTATGGGGATTTTTTGGAGGTAAATTTGAAAATAATGAAACTAAAGAACTTTGCGCGATTCGTGAAATAAAAGAAGAAACAAATCTAAATTTAAACATAAATAAATTAAAATATATTAATATGTATATTTATGAAAATACTAATTGTTATTTTTTTTATTACTTTTTAGAAGAATCTGAACTAAAACATTTTAAACTACAGGAAGGACAAGACTTTTGCTGGAAATCATACCATCAAAGTTTAGAACTTGACTTTGGAACAGTAAAAAACTGGCAACTAAACTTTCTAAACAATGAAATTAAAAACATATTAAAAATTAATTAAATAATTAATTAATTAATTAATTAACACATAACCAAACTACTCACAAATCTCAACTGTTTCATTATTTGAAAAATTAACTTCCCAGCACTTAAATTCATAAGGTTACTCATTAAAATTTAAAACTATTAACATTACTCCTAAACTTAAAATAACTAAAATTACAATAATTATTTTTTCCATTCCACAAACAATCTAATTTTATTACTTATTTAAACAAATGTTATACTTTAAATTAACCTAAAACTAATAAATTTAAAAATAATTCTTAATATGATTAAATTATTTAATCAAACTCAAACAAAAAACACTTTTTTAATAAAATTAATATAATTATTTCAAACATAGAATAAAATACATCAAACATAACTTCATAACTTTGAGAATAAAATAAAGTTTCACATTGAAACTTTGTAAAATTCTTTGATTTTACAACAGATTAGGAATTCATCAAAATATTCTTAAATACTAAAATTACAACCTTAAATAAAAATTAATAGAAATAAAAAGAATAGATAAATCTATTCAGTAATTTTTAAAATCATTTTTTGTTCCTTAGCAATCTTTACTAAAGAATCTCTAAACTTATCAAATAACTTTTGAGCTGACTTTAAATCATCGTGAGTAATTGTTACTGCAAACTCACCTGCAGCAGTATAAATAATTGAAACTTTATCATAATTTAAAGGTTTTAAAGACTCACTAATTGCATCTTTAATTAAAATTGATCCATTCCCCGCTGTTGACTTTAAAGAAAAATTTTCCTTAAACACAACTTCCTCAGGTTTAATTCTCTCATTAATAATTTTTAAAAATGCATCCTTTGTTTTTTGATCAATCTCAGTAAACATATCAAGTTTCTTATTATCAATCATAATATCATATAATGCATCATAAACTGTTTCATACTCCTCAAAAATTGGTTCATAAGTATTCTCAAATAAAGTATCCTTATCAGAACCTACTTCCTTTGCAACATCCATATAAATTCTCTCAGAATACTCTTCCTTTTTAATAGACTCTTGTTTATCCTTCATAACTTGAATTGGAACTCTTCTCAAAGAAACATCAATTCTATTTAATTTAGGGTCAACTCTTAAAACCTTACAAACAATAACTTTATTCTCAACAACATGATCTCTTAAATTTCTAATTCTTCCAGGTGCAATCTCTGAAATTGTTAAAACTCCTTCCTTTTCATACTCTAATAATTGAACGAAAGTTGAGTTACCATAAATTTTAGTAACTTCACATAAAACAATTTCATTCACTTCTGGAAAACCATCTTTTGTATATAACATAATAAATACAAAGATTTAATCATTTATAAATAATACTTTATTCAATAAATACATTATATAATAATTTATTTAAATTTAATTCCATCAATAATATGTTTATCAGATAATCTAAATTTATTTTTCTTAACCGTATCTTCTAAAATTGATACATTTTTAGATGCCATTTGACTAGAAAAATTAAATAAACTACTTATTTTCTTTAATTGCTCACAAGTTTTAATCTGATTAACATTTGATATAGCAAAACTAAGTAAAACTGGAACTTTATACTTTTGACAAAATTTAATATTTTGAGAAACTCTTCCAAACTCTTTAGCTTTATTTTTATCTTGCCCTAAAACAAAATTTAAACTAAAAAACATTCCAATATCTCTATCTCTTGCTAAATTACACAAAACATGATTAATACCTGAATTTTGATGATGAATAAAATCCATCTTTGACCTAAAAATCACATTATGAGGGTCTCTTAAAAAATCAACTAAAGTATCCTCTAAAAAAAATCGATTAATTTTATTTAAACCACCTAAACCAATCACAATATCAAACTCACTTCTTAAAGAATTCACAGTTCCAACAGAAGTATTTTCCATCTTATCAACTTGAACCTGAATAGCTGAAAATTTTGGATTAATTCTAGACTTTAACTCTCGAATTTTTTCCATTTGATCAATAATTTCCTTTTTCCCAGAAAGCCGTAATTTAAAAATAGTAATAGGACTATAATTTAACTTTTCTAAACTCTCACATACCTCAGAATAATTTTTATTATAATCTACTAAAACAAACATAGTATAAATAACCCAACTAACATTTATAAAAGTATTTTAATTAATTATAAATACCATCTTAGGGATTCGTTACCCCTTTTTTGGCTACGCCCACCACGAGGATTCGCGTATGAGTATTAGACCTTTGTCTAGCAATGAATGCGTGGGTTAGTGCGAGTGGGCATCAAATTATAAATTCAATAAATTTGATGTCAAACTTATTTTAATAACAAATTTAATTCTTCATAAGACATATTTTCAAATTTACATCCTACAACACTTGAATACTTTTCTAAAACTAAATCTATAAATCTATCATGATCTAAACTTGAACCCAAAACACTCTCCATAGAACTTACCTTTAAATCATCAGGATGAAAACCACAAACTTGAACTAATCCCATCTTATCCATTTCACAATTTGACTTAAACAAAGAAAATCCTCCTTGAGTTTTTTTAGTTTTTGAACATAACTTAATCCCTTTAGAACCTAACTTAAAATCATCATCACCCTTTCTCACATACAAATCTCTACATACATCTTTAATTGTATCAGAATACCCAACTTCCTTAAGAAAACTATTTGGAACTATCTCCCTTGCAACCTCTAACATTACATCATGAATTTTATCATTAAACTCAACAGTATTTTTAAAATCTTCTTGAAGACTTCGTCCAAAAGAAAAATCCCAAACTGGAAAAAATAAATATTGTCCTGGAGTATAAACAGTTGCTCCACCTCCACGCTCAGAAACTGAAAAATCTAAACCACAAACACCTTTTTTTTTCAAATCCTCTAAAACATTTTTAGCAATAAATCCATTTTCATCATAAAATAATTTTTTTCCATAAGAACTTTCCAGACTTTGCATTACCTCTGGAGAAAATAAATTCTTTTTCCTATTAGAACCAAAATTTATATGTGGGTTTACCCTAGCCCCAATTAAATAATTATTTGGTAAATTTGAACTCATAACTTTTTTTTGAATATTCTCTAATTCCAAAAAATCCAAATTTCCTAAATCCACAAAATAATTTAATTTCTCTTCCAATTTCACTAATAAAAAACCAACTCAAAATTATATAAAAACTCGCATAAACTACAAGTGAAAAACCATCAAAAAAAATCCTTAATCACAAAAAATAATTACTACTAAATACACTATCAATAATTCATCTAAAAAAAAAGTTAATAACTAATATAATACTTATTTATCAAAATAATACATGGCTCAAGAACAAATTGGACAATTTGGAATCAACCATGTTTCCATTCTAGATAAAGAAGGTAATGTTGATGAAAAATTAGCATCCGGATTTACAAAAGAACAATTAAGTGAAATGTATTATTATATGAATTTATTAAGAAAATTTGACGAAAAATTATTCAATCTACAACGAAGTGGAAAAATAGGAACATACGCTCAAACTAAAGGGCAAGAAGCAAGTGAAATTGGAAGTGGGTTAGCACTTTCAGAAAACGATTGGTTTGTTCCAAGTTTTCGTGAACTTGGTGTATATTTAACTAGAAAAGTTCCAAAAAACTTACTAGTTCAAGCATGGAACGGTGACACTAGAGCACTAGGGAATCCAAACCACTCACACAACTTACCAATTTCAATCCCTATTGGTTCTCAATGTATACACGCTACAGGAATTGCTTGGGCATCACAAATTAAACAAGAAAAAGATGTAACAATAGTCTACTTTGGAGAAGGAGCAACTTCAGAAGGAGATTTTCACGAAGCAATGAATTTTGCAGGAGTTTTTAACCTTCCAATCGTATTTTTCTGTCAAAGAAATGGATGGTCAATTTCAACACCTACAACAAAAGAAACTAAATCTGAAACCATCGCTCAAAAAGCAATTGCCTACGGCTTTAAAGGAATTCAAGTTGATGGAAATGATGTTTTAGCAGTAAATAAAGTAACAACTCAAGCAATAGAAAAAGCAAGAAGTGGTGATGGACCAACATTAATTGAATCAATCACATATAGAATGGGAGATCACACAACATCAGATGACTCAATGAAATATAGAACACAAGAAGAAATTAATGAATGGGAAAATAAAGATCCAGTATTAAGATTTGAAAAATATATAACAAATAATAATATTTTAAATGAACAAGAAAAAACAGATATTCATAACGCAATCGAACGTGAAATACAAGAAGCTGTAGAACAAGGACTATCTGTTGAAAAACCAAATCCTGAACAAATGTTTGAAGATGTATTTGCGCAAATGCCAGAAATGTTAAAAGAACAAAAAGAAGAATTACTAAATGAAATTATTCAAATGAGTGAACAAAACAATAACGGAGGTAATCAATAAAATGACAAAAATGCACATGGTATCAGCATTAAATAATGCTCTTGATATCGCAATGAAAGCTGATGATAAAATTGTAATTTTAGGAGAAGATGTAGGTGTTGATGGAGGAGTATTTAGAGTAACTGAAAACCTTCAAAAAAATTATGGAGAACAAAGAGTAATTGATACACCATTAGCAGAAGCAGGAATTGTTGGATGTTCAATTGGAATGAGTTTAAATGGATTAAAACCAATTCCAGAAATTCAATTTAGTGGATTTAGTTATCAAGCCTTTCATCACATCAAACAACACATGGCAAGAATCAGACAAAGAACAAATAATACAATGTCATGTCCAATGGTTTTACGTGCTCCATGTTCTGGTGGAATTAGAGCTTTAGAACATCACTCAGAATCCCCTGAATCATTTTTTATTCATTGTCAAGGTATAAGAGTAATTATGCCTGCTGGCCCATATGATGCAAAAGGTTTAATGTTAGCTGCAATAAAATCTGAAGACCCAGTTATATTTTTAGAACCAAAGAAAATTTACCGTTCTTTCAAAGAAGATGTTCCAGAGGAAGCTTATGAAATTGAATTAGATAAAGCAAACGTAAGAAAACAAGGAACAGATTTAACAATGATTTCTTGGGGAGCGATGACAAGACTTTGTGAAGAAACAATTGAAGATTTAGAAAAAGAAAACATTTCTGTTGAACACATTGACTTACGAACATTGTGGCCACTTGATATCAACACTCTTTCAAATTCTGTAAACAAAACTAAAAAATGTATTATTGTTCAAGAAGCAACTAAATCCTGTTCATTAAGTTCTGAAATTTCAGCTCAAATTAATGAAAGATGTGTTTTAAATTTAGAAGCTCCTATTCAAAGAGTAACTTCATGGGATTTACCATTTCCACAATTTGCTTTAGAAAATTATTTTTTACCAAATAAAACAAGAATTAAAAACGCTGTAAAAAAGGTTTTGGAGTTTTAAATAAAGACAATGGCATTTAACATTTATGAATTTAAATTCCCTGATGTTGGGGAAGGAATAGCTGAAGGAAAATTAGTTGATTGGAAAATAGGTGTTGGAGACAATATTAAAATTGACCAAACTATTTGTTCTGTTGAAACTGATAAAGCAATTGTTGATATCCCAAGTCCAGTTTCTGGTAAAGTTGTTGAATTATTAAATAAAGTTGATGATACTTTAGTTGTTGGTAATATTATTTTAACAATTGATGTTGGAAATAATGATAAAACAATTCCGCAATCAAATAAAGAACATGAAATTGAAAAAGAAAAAATAATTTCCCAAACAAACTCAGATGAAAAAATAGTAAATAATGGTGAAAAATCCTATAAAATACAAGGATTATCTGAAATGGGAAAACCTCAAACAAAAAAAGAATTAAGCCAAATTACTCAAAAAGAAAAAGAAGAATCTACACCTAAAATCAAAAATCAAGATATTACTACAAATTCTGATAATATTAAAGCAATGTTAGCAGTTAGAAAATTTGCTAAAGATAATAATATTGATTTAGGATTAATAATTCCTAGTGGAAACCATGGACAAATTATAATGTCTGATTTAACAGGTTCAAATATTACTAAAAAACAAGAATTTATTACAGAAGAGAGAAAAATTGAATCCAATAAACCTGAACAAAATTTTTCACAAGATACTTTTGAAGATCCAAAACCAATAAATAAAAATATAAATAATGATGGACACAAATTTTCAAGTAATCAAGATTTAATTAGAGATGTTATTGCATCTCCAAATGTTCGTCAAATTGCTTTACAAAAAGGTATTGATATTACATCAATTTCAGGTTCAGGTGAAGGAGGGAGAATTATTTTAGAAGATTTAGAAAACACAACTAATAATAAAAAACAACCAACTGAAAAATCAGAAATTATTGAAAAATACATAGTTCCAATCGAAAAATCTGAGGATAAAATACAAAAAATTAATCAATCTCAAACTGATTCATTAAAACAAAATAATGTAGAAGACTTAGAAAATCACCACCTAAATAAAACGCCACAAAGTTTAACACTTCCTCACGACATATCAGTCCCTTATGATAATATTCGTTCAATTATTGCTAATAAAATGTCAGAGAGTTTACAAAATACTGCGCAACTAACATTATTTCAAAGTATATGTATTGATAATTTAGTTGAATTTAGAAATAAAGAAAAAGACTTACTAAAAGAGAAAGGAATCAAATTAACATATTTACCATTTTTTGTAAAAGCATTTATTGCTGCAGCAAAAGAATTTCCATACTTTAATGCAACAACAACTAAAGATTCAATAATTTTAAAATCTGAATATAATATTGGAATTGCAATGGATACACAAAGAGGATTATTAGTTCCTAATATTTTTAATGCTCAAAGTAAATCAATTATTCAAATTGCAAAAGACATTTCTCAATTATCTCAAAAAGGTAAAGAAAATAAAATTTCACTTGAAGATATGTCCAATGGAAGTTTTACAATAACTTCATTAGGTAAAAATGGTGGGAAATATTTTACACCAATATTAAATTATCCTCAAACTGGTATTTTAGGTATTGGAGAAATTTCAAAACAACCAATTGTTTCAGGTGATGAAATAATAATTGGAAATGTATTACATTTATCTTTAACTTTTGATCATAGAGCAATCGATGGAGCACAGGCTGCCAAATTTTTCGCAAAACTTTGTGAATTATTAAAAGATGTCGAATTATTATTAATGGAGGCTTAAAAAAACAATGGTAGTAGGAAGTTTAACTGTAGAATGTGATGTAGTTGTAATTGGTGCAGGTCCTGGAGGATATGTTGCAGCAATTAGAGCAGCTCAATTAGGAAAAGATGTAATTGTAGTTGAAAAAGAAAAAAAAGTTGGTGGAGTTTGTCTAAACAAAGGTTGTATCCCAACAAAAGCTGTAATTACATCTTCAAATTATTATAATGTGTTAACACAACTAGAACATATGGGAATTTCTGCTAAAGAAGTAAATGTTGACATTGATAAAATGCGTGACTGGAAAGATGGAATTGTTGATAAATTAGAAAAAGGAATTCGGGGATTATTTGATAGATATGGAATTGAATTAATTCAAGGAAATGCTAATTTTAAATCAAAAAATGAAATTGCTGTTTTTGGACAATCAGATGTAAATACAATTAAATTTAAATCTGCAATTATAGGAACTGGTTCAGTTCCAATTCAAATTCCAAATATTGAATTTGATAATAATAAAATTATAACCTCAGATGAAGTTTTCAAGCTTGAAGATATTCCTAAAAAATTAGTAATTATTGGAGGAGGAATTATTGGGACTGAAATGGGGACTGTTTATGGAAAATTAGGTTCAGAAGTTCATATTTTAGAAGGTGGGAGTAGATTAATTTCTCAATTAGATTCTGAAATTGTTGAAGTTGTTGCTAAAGAAATTTGTAAATTTAATGTAAATCCTCATTATAACTGTTTAGCAAAATCTGGTAAAGTTATTGATAATAAAGTAATTGTTGAATTTAGTGAACATGGAGATGATCAAACTATTGAATGTGATAAATTACTAGTTGTAGTTGGTAGAAAACCAAATACAAAAACGTTAAATTTAGAACAAATTGGTGTAGAAGTAGATCAAAGAGGATTTATTTGTGTAGATACTCAAATGAGAACAAACTTAGAACATATTTACGCAATTGGTGATGTTGTAGCAGGACCTATGCTTGCTCATAAAGCAACTAAAGAAGGAAAAATCGCAGCTGAAAACGCTTGTTCTAAAAATACTTTTATGGATAATAAAGTAATTCCTATGGTGGTATATAATGATCCTGAATTAGCATCAGTTGGTTTAACTAAAGAATGTGCTGAAAAAAAAGGATATGAAGTAATGAGTGATAAATTTCCATTCGCAGGTTTAGGTCGTGCAAGAATGTTTGAAAAAACAACTGGATTTGTAAAAATTATTTCAAATAAAAAAAATAATATGATTTTAGGAGTTCATATGGTGGGGCCAAATGTATCTGAATTTATTGGTGAAGCAACTCTAGCAATAGAAATGGGTGCAACAATTGATGATATTGCTCACATTATTCATCCACATCCAACAATTAGTGAAGGATTTGGTGAAGCAGCTGATGTTGCCCTTGGAAAATCTGTAAATATATTTTGTCCTCCTAAACACAAATAGTGTTTAGAGACAAAATACTCTAAAAATTACATTGTAATTTTTTATATTTTCTGTCCACCAAAAAATAATTAATTAAGTATTAAATATAAATAAAATAAATATAAAATAATTTCCTAAAGAAATTATTACTCTAAATTTTAAAAATAAAAATGTAAAATAAATATTAATAAATTAATTAAAATTTATTAATTTGGAAAATATTTTTTCCTTTTTTGTTAAAATTCTCTAAATTATCAATACTTGTATCTAAAATTCTATGAATTGCTTCAATTGAATTAAAAGCATTATGAGGTGTATAAATTACATTATCCATATCAAAAATTTTATGATCTCTAAATACTTGACAAACTTTATCTTTAGTTTTACTACAACTTAAAATTTCATCTTCATGTCCAATAAATTCTTCTCCCTCAATAACATCTAAACCAACACCACCTAATTTACCAGTTTTTAAAATATCATATAAAGCATCTGTATCAATTAATCCACCTCTTGCTGTATTAATTAATAAAGCTCCTTGCTTCATTTTATTTAAACGAGTTTTATTCATAAAATGATGAGTTGCCTTAAAATATGGCATATGTAATGATACAATATCACAAGTTTTTAAAATTTCATCAACTGAAGCATAATCAAAATGTAATAAACTTGATGTAAAACTATCTTGATGTAAATCAAATGCTTTAACATGCATTCCAAAACCTTTAGCAATCTTAATTGCATGTAATCCTATTCTTCCAGCTCCAATAACTCCAAAAGTTTTTCCCTTTAAATCAAAACCTTGTAAACCTTCAATTGAATAGTTACCTCTTTTTTCTCTTAAATAAGATAAATGAACTTTTCTAGCTAAATTTAAAATTAAAGCAAATGTGTGTTCAGCAACAGTATTTTCTCCATAAAAAGGAACATTACTTACACAAATTTTCTTTTCTGCGCAAAAGTTATAATCAATATGATCATATCCAGTAGATCTTGTTGCAATATGTTTTAATTTAGGTAATTGTTCAATAATATCTGAACTAACCTTAGAATAAATAAATACACTAATTGCATCAGCTGACTTAAATTTCTTAACATCTACATCTTGAATACATTCTTCAAAAAATTTTAACTTAAAACCTTTTAAATTTGCCTTTAAATACTTCTTATCACTTTCGTGAGCTTCAAAAAATACTATTTCTTTCATAATACTAAAATAATTTAATCATTTAAATAAAACATTTATCACTTAAACAATCAAATAATTAAAATCAACTATAAAATAATAATATATTAATGACTTATTCAGTTTTAAAATAAAAAAACGCCAAAAGTGGGATTTGAACCCACAATTCCAAAGGAACTAGTTTTCGAGACTAGCGCAATACCGGATTATGCGATTTTGGCAAAATATTAGTAATAATTTAAATTATTTAAAATAACTTATAAAATATTATTTTCTAAAATAAAACAACATAAATTATTCTTAAAAAAATTAAATTTTAACAAATATATTATTTTATATTTATTTGAAAATAAGGCTTAGATTGCCTTTAAATCTATATGCATGGGACTATGATTTCCACTGGAACATAAAAAAAGAATAAATGGACAAGTAAAAAGCAAATTAAGACAAAATGTTTAAACAATTTCCAAAAGGAGTAAAATTAAACGTTTTTTAGTCTAAGTTAAGTCTTGTTTAAACTTTGTCTAAATTAGACAAAATGGACAAAACCAATTAAAAATATTTTTTTAAATTAATTTACTCGTGTCTTAATGTCTAAATAAATGTATTTTAAATATTTACTAGTTTAAATTTAGACAAGACTTAGATTTAGACAAAATTAAAATTATTGGACAAGTTTCTTTAAAAATTTACTAAAAAAGCTAAAAACCATATAATTTTAAACTTAATTTCTAAATGACCATTATTGCTAAAACTTCGAGTGGAACTTATTAAAAATATTATTAAAATTTCCATAAGAAAAATACATAGTAAATATTTCTAGTCTAAAATTTAAATATAATCAAATATAAAATTTAAATAAAATAATATGTTAATAAGATAAAATAATTAAATTAAATATTTTAACAAAATTAAAACTATAATATCATCGAAACAAAATAATTTTTTAATATATAACTAAAAACTACTATTTAACATA
>DAXK01000025.1:108382-119254 GCA_002506365.1 archaeon UBA583
TATTTAACATAAAAACTACTAATTTTTGCAAGACAATACTAAAATTATATTATAATTATCTTATTAAATATTAAATATTGTATTATTAAACTAAAATTAATCTATAAACCAATTAAAACTCATAATAAATACAATTACTATAATTACTATAATTACCATAATTAACTAAACTATTTTACTTATTTTACCTATATTAACTAATCAAAGTTCATATTAACTAAATACAAGATATACAATAATAAAAATAAAAATTATTCAAGTATTAAAATTAATAATATCTAAATTTTCTCTCCACAATATTTCCTTAAATATTCTAAAATTCTATCTTCTCTTCCCTTAATAAATAAATAATATACTCTTTAAATCCTTCTATCTTACTAATACAACCTATTATTACTAAGTATATCATCAACATTATTTTGTTGTCACTTTCAAAAGTATCACTTATAAATGAATTATATATATATTATATATAATAGAAATAAATAAATAATAAAATAGGTAACCAAAGCTAAAATAATTTCATTTAGAACTATAATAACTTAACAGACTTAAATCTATATAACATAAAAACTTGTTTTTTTATTAATCTGCTAATATAATTTAAACAAATAAATTAATCATTAAATTATTATTAAAATATCATTTAAACACTATTAAACTATATTTAATTAAATTTAAACACACAATACTAACTTTATAATATAAGTTAGATTATTAAACAAACAAACATTAATATTATTATATAATCAAAATCAAATACCTATGTATTTATTTATGATAACTAATTAAAAATGATTGACAAATTTAGAATCGAACATAATATGGAACAAATCTTGTGTAATACATGTAAACGTATTAACCCTGAATACTATGAGATGACACTACAATTAAAATTTGAATTTTTTGATAATATCATGGAACTAAAAGAACAATGTATGAAAATCTTAATGGAAAACTTTACAACTATCAACAAAATTGATGAAGCTGACGATGGTTACTTTGTTTTCTTTAGAGACCATGGTCAAATGAACAAAATTGCAACTCTATTTGGAAGAAGATGGTTAATCTTAGATAAAAGAACATCTAAAATTATGGGTCAAGATAAAATGACACAAAAATCTTTATACCGACACACACAAAATTTAACACTTGTAAACTTAAATACAAAAGACACTGTTATGATTAAAGGAGTAGAATATTGGATTAAAGCAATTAACAAAGGTGGAACTTTAATTTTAAGAAGAACTGATAACGGTGCAAAATACCAATGCACATATAAAATGATTAAAGATTATTTTCAATTAGTTAAAAAATATGATAAAAATACAGATCCTAGCCATTTAGCAGATAATGCAAAAGATGAAGACAACGAATCTGATATTAATTCAGACGATTCAAATAATAAATAATTTTATTTTTATTTTTATTTTATTTATTTATTTATCTAAATATATATTTGTATTATTTGTAGTTTTCCAAACGAATAAATCAAACCAAATAGTTCCATTCCAAAAATATTAAATCAATCATAAACTAACATTTAAACCAATTATTTCCATAAGAAACATAAATTTCAAAAAAATAAAATTATTTTTTCGAGTTCACAATATATATGATTTTTTTTAACAAATAATTCTAAAAAAATTGTTTAATTTAATCAAATTAGGGCTAATATTAGATGACTTTTTGATATATAATGAAAAAAATCAAAAAAACTTGTTCATTCTTTAAAACATATCTCCAATCGCAATCAAGGTGTCTCTCTAACAATAAATCACTTATATTTTATCTATTTTAATTATTTTTAAAATTAATCAAATATTAAAAAATAATTTCATAAATTCTTCTAAATTGACAATTTAAAGTCCATATTAGTCAATATGTAAAATATCTGATTTATTTATTTTTATGATATTTTTAAATATTTTAAAATTTAAATATAATCTCCACTAGAAATAATTACAACTACTCACTCATAATTTAACCTAAACTTATCAACTAGAAAACAAATATAACTTTTAAAATTCATAATATTAACTTTTTGAAAAATCATACAAATAATTCATATAAAAAGTATAAATTAACTCAAATTTCATTTTTACTATTATAATAAAACAAACAAATATTAAAACTAAACTCCTTTAAAATACACTTATAATGAAAAAATTCACTAATACTTTCTCTAAAAAAGGACAAGCTGGAACAGATTCAGCTCTAATTCAACTTTTTTACATTATCTTAGGAGTTTTTGTTTTACTAACATTTGTAAAAATAATATTCTCTTTTCTTGATTTAAACGAAAGATCAAATAATGATATTGTAACAAAAAACGCAAACTCAATTGCAGAATTTAAAAAATACTCTGACAAATATGAATCTTTAGCTCCATGTTACACAATGTTAAAAATAGGTCAACTAGAAAATTATCAAAATGTTGAAGATGAAAATACAAAAGATAAATCTTACGCCTTAATTATTTCTGAAACTGGTGTATACAAACACGATCTTTTAACAATGGATAAATTTTACAAAAACCCAGATTCTCAACTAACTAAACCAGTTATTAAATTTGAAGATAAAGTTGTATTAGTAACCGATAATACTTATCAAGGAGATGTATTTGACGATATTTTTTTAATTTCATCTGATGAATTTTTAAATTTTGATAAAAATGTAAAATATATTATTTTAATACCTGAATTTGATAATGCAAATACTTACACAACCTCAGAAATAAGAGAAGATAACTCAAAATCTTGGTATGAATTTGGAGATAATGAATATCAAATTGATGGTTCAAATTATTTAGTATATAGTCCTCAAAGTAAATTCTTTTTCATATCAGCAAGTAGTTTATCAGATTCATTTATTTTTCCAGAACTATGTTCTTACAAAACTTTACAAAATAAAATTAAAACTGATAAATATGAAGAAATGAATGGAAGATCAATTCCCTATAGTTTATATGATATATATTTTAGTATTTTTAAAGATGGTAAAGATACTGGATACAAATTTACTTGGTCAGATGAAATTATTTGTGAAAAAAATAATACTAAATTAAATTGTAACACTGAACTAGGAATTCTTGATGCATATAATTTAGAATATGAAGATTTTATTATTGAAATTGAAACATATATGGTAGAAAAACTAAAACTATCTAATTCAGAATTTGACTTAAACCTAAAAGTAACTTACAAAGAACTAACTCCTCAGCAAGCCAAAATAAGAAAAGAATCAAATTCCAAATTTGAATATCTTAATTATATGTATGTTTTTTCATCCTCAAGAAAACACCCAAATTTAGAATTTTACACAAGCGATGAATTAGAAAATAATAATATATATGATTTAAGTTTATTTAATAATGATAAAATAAATCATTGTGAAACTAATGAATGTAATTATTTATATTTTTACAATCAAAAAATTTACTTTTATCTACATTCAGATTTAGGCAAAAATATTTATGCTGCTATAAATGAAGATTATTTTCAAAAAAAAGTTAATCCAAATAATAAATATGGTTATGATTTATATTTTAATGGTGAATTAATTGATGAAAAAAATATTGATATTGATAAAACTCACTCATTTGGTTCAGGTGATAGTAAAGATATTTATGAAATTGATGGGATTGAAGTTACAAAAGGAAACAGATTAGAGATATATAAAGTTTTAATGTCAAAAGAACAATTTAATAGTATAAGTGAGTATAAATAAAATGGAACATAAAAATAATAAATTAAAATCAAAAAAAGCAATGGCAACAACAGCATTAATTGGAATTGTAATTTCATTACTATCAATGTATATTGTATCTGACTATATATTTTCAACTTCCAATATTGTATCAACTCAAGCTGAAGATTTAAAATGTAGACAACTATTAAACTTAAAAGAATCATCAGGATATAAAATTTTTAACTTTTTTTCAGATTTAAACACAAATTGTGTAACTGAAGAATATGAAATAGATTCTAAAGAAAAAACTGACCAATTTAAACAAATCGCAAACTCTATGAGTAAATGTTGGTATAGGTATGGTGAAGGAGAATTAGATTTTTTATCTAACTTTAACACTGAAGGAAGCTGGTGTTTTACTTGCGCAAAATTAAGTTTTGAAGAAAAAGGAAACATTTATCCATACTCAACAGGTAAAGATAGTTTTGTTGAATGGACAAAAAATAATAAAATTAATACAAAAGATGGTCAAGATTTAACATACCACAATTATATGAATTTAAAATATGTTAATAATGGAACTTCTTCAGCTAAAGAATTAAAAAGTTTAATTGCTGATTTAGAAGAAACCACTGTTGAATCTGACGGTTTAAGTCAACCAATTATTAACGCTTTATATGAAAAAAATATTGAAATTTTTGATTTAGCTCAAAAAGAAATAAATACTAATGAAAATTTATTTATTGTATATCGTTATGACAGAATTCCAAAATCTCAAATGGAACTTTTAACTGATGTGGGTATTGGTTTTGGAGTTGGATTTGCTGCCGAAACTGTTCTTGTAGCTGGAGCAGGAATTGTATTAGCTCCATTCACCGGGGGAACTAGTTTAATCTTAACTGCTGGAGCAGTTACAAAAGCAGGAATTAAAGCTAAAAATGCTTATAAAGTTACAGCATCAATACTTAAATTTAACAAAATTATTGATAAAATTGGGGATACAATTAAATTATCAAGATTAAAAAGAGCTACAGAAGTTTTAATTAAAGGAGGGGAACTAACAGTTAAAGCTACAACAAAAGTTGTAAATAAATTACCTACTGAATACAAAAAATTTGGTGAACATTTATTAGATATTGCTCACAAGTTAGAGGAAGCTGAAGTTAGAACATTTCATGAATTATCAGATAAAGCTAGAACATCTCAAGATACTTTAAATAAATTTCATCAAATGACTGATAAAGCAATCGATGATAATATGTTAAACTCAAACGCAATTAATAAATTAGTTGAAATTGAAAAAAGTAAAGTTACACAAAAAAATAAATTACTTGAACTTCAAGATAAAATCAAAAATGTAGATATTTCAACATTAACTACTACAAAAGAAAAAGAAGAATGGATTGAAAATGCTAAAAATTATATGTCTGGAGTTAAAACATTATCAATTGCTGCAGCTGGAGCAATAATTAATGGTGAACAAAATTCAAATTATATTCAATATGTTGATGCATTAAACCAAGAACAATATTATAGATTATGTGGACCTGAACCAATAACTAATTAATTATTTAATAGAAAAAATAATTAGTAAAATAAATTACTCAATTTATTTATATCTTTATTTTTTTATAGTTTATTCATACTTATTTTAACCTTTATTTCACATTTTCTTTTTAAAAAAATTATATTCTAATTTTAAAACACCAAAACTTTAAATATAATATTTCGACTTATTTTAATAGTTATGAGAAAACAATATTTAATAATATCAATTTCCACATTTATAATTTGGACATTATTATCTATTGTATTATATTTTAGTTTAAAATAAATAACATAAATTTTATATTATATTTACAAATGACTCAAGAAAAAAAATTAGCAATTATTATGCTTGGAGCTCCAGGTTCTGGAAAAGGAACACAATCTGAATATCTAGAAAAAAATACTGGATTTAAAAGATTTGTAATGAGTGATTTAATTAAAAAAGAATTACAACCTGGAACTGAACTACACAGACAAATTTTCAAAGAAGGAGTATTATTAGAAGATAAACAAATTTTTGAAATATTTAGAAAACATTTTGACGGAACTCGTAATGTAATTATTGACGGTCTTCCAAGAACACTTGACCAAGCTTATTGGTTATATGGATTTTTAATGAACCACCACTACGAAATTGAATTAGTTTTCTTAAATGTTGATGAGAAAAAATTAGTTCAAAGAATTACATCAAGATATTATTGTCCATTATGTCACAAAGGTTACAATACACTTGTATTACCACCAAAAGTTGCTGGAAAATGTGATGATGATGGTGAAATATTAATTCAAAGAGAAGATGATACAAAAGAAACTTTTGTTGATAGATTACAAACATTTGATGAAGTTAAAGAAGTTATTTTAGATGTGTATAAAGGAGATATCACAGAAGTTAATGGTGATGAAGAAATTGAAAAAGTTTCTCAAAATATGTTAAGACAAATTATTATGCGTAAATAATAACAAATAATCTCAATTATTTTGACCTCAATGAACCATTGCGTTCATGTGAGGCTCACTTTCTATTTACATTGTAACTTAAATGAGAAACATAATTTTAACTATAAAATTTAATTCTAAATCCAAATCTTTAAATAAAAATAACACTAGATATTTCTTATGAAAACATTTACACTCTCAACTGGTTCTTCTGGAAATTCATTTTATGTAGAAAGTTCATCAAAAATTAAAGTGTTAGTTGATTGTGGTTTATCTTTTACAAAAACAAGAGAAATTTTATTCCAAAAAGATATAAATATTAATGATTTAGACGCTATATTAATAACGCACGAACACTCAGACCATATTTCTGGATTAGATCAAATATTAAAACAAACAACAATACCTGTATATATTTCTCAAGGAACTTTTGATTTTTTAGAAATAAAAAAAACTGACCAAATTAATATTGTAGCACACCATAATTCTTTTACACTTAATGATTTAAATGTATTAGTCTTAAGTAGAGCTCACGATTCTAAAGAAGCAATATCATTTATTTTTAACGATCATCATAAAAAACTTGGAATTTTTACAGATTTAGGACACGTTGATAATGAATCTAAACATATTTTAAAAACTCTAGATATAATTTATTTTGAAACAAATTACTGTGATGAAATTATTTCACAAAAAAAAGAACAGTTTCACCATCATTATATTAATCGTTTAACTTCAAATGTAGGTCATTTAAGTTTAATTCAAGCAATTACAGCTTTAAGAGAATTTGCAAATAATAATCAAACAATAATTTTATCTCACATTTCAGAAAATACAAACACATACGAAAATTCATATTCACAAGTAAAACAAGCATTAAATTCGATTGGAATTTATCCAAATTTACAAGTTGGATTTCAAAATGAATCTAGTGATTGGTTTGAATAAAATTTTATATATTCTTAAATAAATTTTTAAACAATTAAACCTTTTTTTTCTTATGGAAATATTTTTAGTAAGACATGGGGAATCTACTGCAAATAGAGATAATTTAATTCAAGGACAATTAAATACACAATTAAGTATATTAGGTAAAAAACAAGCAAAATTAGTGGCAAATCGATTAAAAAACTATAATTTTGACTATATCTATTCCTCAGATCTAAAAAGGGCTAAAAATACTGCAAATCAAATTAATTATTTTCATAATCGAAAATTAATTTTAGATTTAAGATTAAGGGAAATTAATCGTGGAAAATGGCAAGGTAGAAAAAAATCAGAAGTTGATTTTAACTCATTACCTGGAACAAACTTTGAAAAAAGAACTCCTAATGGGGAATCTATAATTGATCAAGATAAAAGAATAAATGAATTTATATCTCAAATAATTAATACTCATAAAAATCAAAATCATAAAGTTTTAATAGTATCTCATGGAGGAAGTATGAAATATTTATTAAAAAATATATTTAAATTAACTTTAAATCAATCTAAAAAAATTAAAAAATCTCATAATTGTGGATTTTATCATATTGATTTTACAACAGATACTCCAAAATATGTAGTTGAAAATTGTAATTCTCATTTAGATGAATTAAATAATTAATAAAACTATTATAAAATAAAACAAACTTAATTAAATTAAATAAAACTTATTTTTTTTAGAAAGTTGATTAAATAACTTAATCAAAAAATAAAAACTCCTTAAATAAAAATGATTATAGCAATAAGTGGAAGTGTTGGAAGTGGAAAAACAACTATAGCTAAAAAATTATCTGAAAAATTAAATTATAAATTAATTAATTTAAATCAATTAGCTAAAGAATATAAAATTGAAGATGTTAAAGAACTTCAAACATTTGATTTTGATTTAGATAAGTTATTAGATGATTTAGAATTAAAATTAAAAAATAAAGAATTTGGAAATGATGTTGTATTAGAAGGACATTTTGCACATTTTATTAATCCAGAATTTATTGATAAATTATTAATTATTGGAAGAGAACTAAATAAACTAAAACAAACTTACTCTGAACGTGGATATAATACGCAAAAAGTTGCAGATAATCTAGAAGTTGAATCTTTTAATTTATGTTTTTATGAGGCAGTTGATGAAGGTTATATTGAAGGAAAACAAGTTTTTTTAGTTGAAAATAATGAAACACTTGAAGATTGTTTAGATAAAATTAAAATTTTATTAATTCTTTAACAACATCTATAAATGTCATATACATCATATTTTCATATTTTGGATACCTATAAGGCTCAAATTCTAATATTTATATAACTTATATTTAATATTATAATTATTTGGAAAGTTATATAAATTTTAAAAATCATGTCTGTTTATGAATCTAGATAATTATCAATTAGCTAAACTTAAGCATTTATATATTGATATTTTTAATTCAGATAACTTTTATTCCTCTTTAGAATCAAAAATTTTAGATTTAGAACCCTTATTTAATGAACCAATTAAACAAAGAATTGAGGGACATTATATTAGACAATTTGGGCGAGATAATTTAAAACAATATTTAATTGATTCGATTTATTCAAAACTTTGTAAAGATTTTACAATTGATTCAAAAAAATTTATCGATAAAAAATATAATCAACATAAATATCTCTATTTTAGTAAAAATACAGATATGGATATTTTTTCATCAAATGAATTATCAAATATGAGACAAAAAAATTATTTATTTAACCAAATTAGTTTAAACTCAAATATTGACATTTCACAAAGACCTTTAATATTTATAATAAATTCAATGACTGATTACATTACTGGCACAAATAGATTAATATTTACTCACACAAGAGAAATTTTAGTTTATCAAACTACACAATATTATCAAACTGCTAATAATCTTTCAACATATTCTAATAAAAATACTTTTTTATATGACATAAAGGAATTAATCTTTGAATTATCACCTAAAAATATAACTCCTTACTTTAATATCGCATTACTAACCTTTTCAGATTCATCTAAACCTAAACCTCCAGAAAATTTAAAATTTAATAAAGTTGCATAATTTAATACTTTTTTTTATATTTTCTATCAACTTTAATTCCATTATTTATCTTAGAATAAATTTCGTTTTCCTTTACAGTTAACTTTGGTTTTTTATTTTTAAATTTAAATTTAATTATATTTTTATTAATTAAAATTTCAGCTTCTGCCTCTTCGTTATTATCTGCTAATGAAGCTAAGTGTTTACGTATATGCTTGGAGTTGGCGCGCTGCGGGCTGTATACCGAGACAAAAAAACTTTGGAATAATAGTACGACAGCGGCAAATACCAACAATAAAAAAATGACTTGAGAACTCATAAAGCCTCCACTTAAAATCCGTTAGAAAGCATATCGACGGTAAATAAGCTATGAGGGAGCTCAATTCCCTTATCTTTAAGCTTACGTGCGAAGGTTGGCACTACACCTGTTGCAGCAAAACGTCCTCTAATACTATTATCTTCATTTTTACCTTCACGTCTGAAAGTGAAAATTTCAGACATAGTGATCATGTCTCCCTCCATCCCTGTTACTTCTTGGATGCTGGTAATACGTCGTTTACCATCTTCTTGTCGTTGCAGTTGGATCACGATGTCAATGGCCGATGATATTTGAGTTCTGATATTATGAACGGGCATTTCAAATCCGGCCATGCAAACCATATTTTCTAATCGCCCCAAGCCATCGCGGGGTGTGTTGGCATGAAGCGTTGTCATTGAGCCTTCATGGCCAGTATTCATTGCTGCTAACATATCAATTGCTTCACTACCACGTACTTCTCCGATGACAATTCGATCTGGCCGCATTCGTAAACAGTTTTTTACCAATTCACGCTGACTTACTTCACCTTTACCTTCAATATTGGCTGGTCTGGTTTCTAGTCTCACAGTATGAGGTTGTTGAAGTTGTAATTCCGCTGAATCCTCAATAGTAATGATTCTTTCATTATCAGGAATGAATCCAGATAAAATATTCAATAATGTGGTTTTACCACTACCGGTACCTCCAGAAATTAAAATATTTAGCCTACCTAATACAGTAGCTTGGATAAAGTCTGCCATAGGTTGTGTCATTGAGCCATAGTCGATAAGTTGCTGTACTTGTAGTTTATCAACCGTGAAGCGACGGATGGATAACGCTGGTCCATCTACTGCGAGAGGTGGGATGATGGCATTAATACGGCTACCGTCTTTAAGCCTTGCATCGACCATGGGTGATGATTCATCAATTCTTCGTCCAACACCAGACACAATGCGATCAATAATATTTAATAAATGTTTATCGTCATAAAACTGAACCGATACTTGTTCTAATTTCCCTGAGCGTTCGACAAATATTCGATCGTAACTATTGACGAGAATATCTGCGATAGTTGGATCTTCCAGTAATGTTTCAAGCGGCCCTAAACCGAGTATTTCGTCAGTAATTAGTTTAATTAGAACTTGCCTAACGTTAAGGCTAATTGGTCTGGTTTGTTTGTTCAGTAGGTGATAGCAAGAGTTAGCTATCTTCTCTTTAGCAACGTCTGCTGGTAAGGTTTCGAGCACAGAGAGATCAAGTTGAGTGAGTAATTGACCAAATATTTCATGTTTGGTTTCCATATCACTGGTTGTTAACGTGCTAAAAGGATCGCTTGATTGGCTGTTGACAAATTCCATTATAGTCTCCGAAATATTTTAG
>DAXK01000009.1 GCA_002506365.1 archaeon UBA583
AAGTTTAGAAAATAGAGATTATGAAATTAAATTATTGAAGGAAAAAATTGATAATACTTTAGAGTTATTTGAGTCAAAGGAGTATAAGAAAAATATTCAAACAATGAATGATTTTTATGTATATTTAATTTTAATTGATAGAACTTATGAAGCAAAAGATTTAGTTGAAGCTGCTGAAAATTTAAAAGTTAATTTGAGTAAGTTTGAAGTTTATAATGAAAGTTCAAATAAGTCAATTTTAAAAGTTAATAGTAGTTTTATTTCAAGTTTAGAAAAAAGTATTGTTTTACAAAAAGAAAATTTATTTTCATTTTCTAATGAGAGATTGTATACTGTTTCTTTATGGGAAAAGTTTATTGATCATTCTGGTAAAAATATTAGTTTTTCAGAACTAGAAGTCTCAAATGTTTGTGATAAGATTAATAGAGAGATTTCTATTAAAAATGAGTTATTGGAAAATTATGAGTTAGATGTTTTTGATGAAATAATTTCAGAACAATTAATGTATAATGGTAGGTCAGAAAATAAGTATTTATGTATATACAAAGGTTTAGAGTTAGATGGTAGAATTAATACTGTTTTAAATACCGCTGGAATTTCATCAAATGAGGAAGCAGAGTTTGTGAATAAATTTATTGAATTAACTACAACTAGAATTAATTTAAATTCTCAAGGAAGTTTCCCATTTATCCCAACAATTTATTCCGAGTATTCAGGAGATTTGATTTCTCAAGGAGATATTGGTTCAGGATTATTGTATTCAAATTATGCTATGAGTTATTCAAATTTAAATTTATATTTAGAAAAAGATTTTGAAGAAAATATAAAATTTACAGAAATTTATTTTGATAAATTATTTGAGAATTTATTTTTTGTTGTAACTATTTTAGTAGTTATTGCATTTATGAATTAGATTTAATTTAATTTATAAATCATTAATTTTAAACTAAATTTATTTTTATTCGTTTTTTTCGATTCTTTCAAAAACTTGAGTATAATCTAAGTCTAAGTTATAATTTCGATTAAAGTATTCAGTTATATTTTTAACATCACGAATTTGCATTTCTTTTAATTCTTCAAAGTCAGCTTCATTTTTAATAGACATTCCTTGACCCCAATCAATTAGAACTGGTAATTCTTCTTCAACCATAATGTTAAATTCGGATAAGTCCCCATGAATTAATTTTGCTTCGTGTCTTACAAGTTTCATTTGTTCAATTAAAAGTTCAAAAAATTCTAACGGATTTTTTAATTCTGTATCTTTTAACATTTTACCAAAAATATAATCCATAATTATTACGTTATTAAATTGTTTATACATATAAGGAACAGTAATATTATTTTTGTGACATAAGGATACATTTCTAAATTCTTTTTCTGCCCAAACTAAGATTACTTTTCTTAGATTTCCTTTAATGTTACGAAATCTATAATCTCTTACAATATATTGTGAAATCTTTTTAAAATTAGCTGATGTCATTCGGAAAATTTTAATTGCTAGAGTTTTTTCACCTCTATATGCAAAATATACATCTCCTTCTTTTCCAGTTTTAATTGCTCTTCCTAGTTCATCAAAATAATGTTTTCTTTTCATCATTTCAAGAGTTTTAAGTGTAAATTCATCAAATACACCCTCGTGAACTTTAAATTTTTCCCTTGAAATTTTAGCCATAATTTAAATAATCAAAATTTGTTTAAAAACCTTTATAAGTTTGAAAGTCTATTTTAATATTATGAGTGAATTTTCTAAAATTTTGAGTAAAAGAGGAATTGAAGTAATTTCAGAGGTGAAATTTGAGAATACTGATTTAGAGATTAGTTTTTTAAATAAATTTGATGTAATTTTAGAAAAAGGTATTGAAATTGAATTTTTGAATCAAGATTTAGTTAATATTTTTATGGCGGTTGAGATGTCTGAAAAAAATATTGATTATTTAAATAAAACAAATTGGAGTGATTTAAGGGAACATTTTGAGAACCATACAAAAGATAAAAGGGCGGAAAGAATTTATAATGATTTTTTAGATTATTTGAAAAAGGAAATTGGATTAGTTTCTAAATTAGATTCAGATATTTATGTGAAAAAAGATAATTTTAATACAAATTTAGATACAGTTGAAAAAGCTAAAAAGTTTGGTTTAGATATTGAGTTTGATTATGTTGAACCTCCTAAGAAAATTACTGTAAATGATTTTACTTTATTTTTTAATAGGAGGTTAGAGTATTTTACAAAGTTGTTAAGAGGGCGTTCAACTATTGATTTAGATACAGTTATGAGAATTTCACAATTAAAAGATTTATTTGAGAGTAATACTGAAGTTACAATTATTGGTTTAATTTCAGATATTACTGAAACTAAAAATGGACATTATATGATTTCAATTGAAGATAAGTCTGGAGAGATTAAGTGTTTTGTAAATAAAGATAAAAAACAAATGATTTCTCAAATTCAAAACTTTTGTTTAGATGAAGGGATTGGAGTTCGTGGAAAAATTGGAAAAGATATTATTTGGACAGATGAGTTTATTATTCCAAGTCCACCAAATAATATGGATTTAAGATCAACTGATAGAGAGGAGTATGTTGTAAATATTTCAGATATTCATTTTGGTGCTAAGGTTTTTGTTGATGATGCATTTCAAAGATTTTTAGATTTTATTAATGGGAGAACTGCTAATGAGAAATTAAATAGAATTGCTAAAAAGGTAAAATATATTGTTGTTGCAGGAGATATTATTGAGGGTATTGGAATTTATCCAAATCAAGGAAAGGATGCAAGAATTTTATCGACAGAGTTACAGTATCATGAAGCTGCGAGATGGCTTTCTAAAATCCCGCAAGATAAATGTATCATTATGATTCCTGGAAATCATGATACAGATAGATTATCTGAACCGCAACCAAAATTACCTTATGAAAAAGCATATGCATTATATAATATGCCAAATGTGATTAATTTAAGTAATCCAAGTATTGTTAGATTATTTTCTGATGATCCTTGTGGAGGTTTAAGATTTTATATTTATCACGGAGGAAGTTTTTTTTATTATGGTGATAAGATTCAAAGATTAAGAGAAAAGGGTGGAATGAAAGTTCCAAATGAAATTGTTAAATTTTTATTAGAGAAAAGACATTTAGCACCATCACATGGTTCAACTTTATATATTCCAGATAATCAAAAGGACCCATTAGTTATTGAAAAAATGCCAGATTTTTTTATTACTGGACATACACATAAAATGGATGTTACAAATTATAAGGGTTGCACTATTGTTAGTTGTGGATGTTGGGTTGAGATGTCTGATTATCAAGAAAAAATGGGTATGTTTCCAGATATTGGAAAATGTGTGTTAATTAATACTAAAACTCGTAAACCTAATATTTTGAATTTTTATCAAGGAGATAATAAGGTTGTTAAAAGAGATTCAGCTGAATAAATAAAAAGTAATTTTTAAATTAAATTATAATAGTTTAATTTTTTCAAAATAGTTTTTTGAAAGGTATGAAACATCTCTACCTAAACTATAACATTCGACTAAAGCATTTTTTTGTGATTGAATTATATCTAGTTTTTGTGTTGATTGGTTTAAGTCTGATTGAATTTGATTGAATAAAGTTTCTAATTTTTTTGTTTCAGATGAAGTAGAATTTCCCATTAAAAAATCAGAGGTTTGTGAGTTAAGTGCTTGATTTATTAAGACATATTCTTCAATTAATTCATTGTGAGAATCCATTAGAAAATTGTATTTTTGTTCATAAAATAAATCAATTTCTTCAAATTGTGATTCTGAAAGGTAAGTTAGATAATTATTATCTTTACTTAAATTAAGTTCAAGAGTTCCAATTTTGAGAGTTACCATTTATTAATATATTAAAAAGGAAACAGGTTTTTTATTGTCCCTTAAATCCAAAAATGAATTTTTTTGTTTTTTATATAATTCAATTAGTTGACTATTAAAGTTAATGAAATTATATTCATCTTGTGAGTTTTCTGATTCTTTAAGAGAAATTTCTAAAAAATAATTTTCATTTTCTAATCTTGATATATTTGTTTCATAGAAATGAATTATATTGTTACATTCTATTTGGTGAAATTTTTCAGAACCTTGAAATAATTTGATCAAAGATTGTTCTAATTTATTATATTTTGGTTTTATCATAACTATTATTACTTAATAATAGTTATAAAGGTTTTGTTTAATAGGATTAATTATAATTTGGTATGAATTTATTATCTGAAGGTAATTTTGATTGATATAAATTTAAATTATCGATTATCTCATATTGTCTTTTTTTATTATTTTCCAAATTGTAATTTGAATTTGACCCGTAAGTTTTAAGTTCTTCAATTTGTAATTGGTTTAATTCAGAATGTAGACTCCGCATTAAAGTTAATAAATTTTTAGTAGAATTTAAATTGATTTTTTTAATTAATTTTTGTAACATATTAATTATAGAATTTTAAAATATATAAAAGTTTTTAAAATTAAATTAGATAAAAAATTATTTATCTAAAATTTATTGAAAGTCAGTTAAATCTTTTTGTTTTGGTTTATTTGCTTGAACTAAATTTGAATAAGTCTTCCAACTTTTTCGAAAGATGAAATCAAATTCTTTATTGTCCCAATTTTCATTTAAAAATGTTCTAGTGTTAGGATCTGCAGGATATCCTGAACCACAATTAATTCCAATTCTTTTTTTAATTTCACCAATTTCTTGTTCTCTTAATTCTTTAGCACAAATTGATGCAGCTCCTACAATTTCATATTTTGTATCAGCTTTATTTTCTGCAATAATTTTACATTCAAAATCTAACATTTTTTTTAGTTGTTCACCAAAAGTATCTGGTCTAGCAGTTAGAGCATCTACAATTACTAAATCAGGTTTTAAATCATTTAGAAGTTTTGCCATACCTCGCATTTCTAAGTCATTTAATTTACCACCTGAAAAAAAATTAGCATCAATAATTGCAGGAGTTAGTTGAACATATTGTAAAGACATTTCATCTTTTAATTTTTGATATAATTCGTTTCTTTTTTTTGGAGTTAATAATTTTGAATCTTTTACTCCAAGTTCTTTTAAATGATTTTGATAATTATTTAAGTCTTTTAATCCATCTGCTAATGTAATTATAGAAAATCCAATAAACATAGAACCTAATACTGGCCCTTTACCAGCTTCGTCGATACCAACTACTTTATACATAGTATAATTTTATAAGAATTGATTTTTAAGTGTTTGTTGTTTAGAAATAAAAAATTGTTAGTATAAATATTTTGAAATTTAAATTTCAAAATTATTTATTTATTATTTTCAATAAAGTTTTTGAATCCTTCTTTGTCCATTGCACCGATTTGTTCAGCAACTTTTGAACCTGATTTAAAAGCTCTAATTGTAGGTAGACTTCTAACACCTTGGTCAGCAGATAAATCTTCAGCTTCGTCAACATTTACTTTCACAAATGTAATATCTGAGTATTCTTCATTTTCATCAAATTTTTCTAAAACTTTTGAAAACATTTTACATGGCATACACCAAGTTGCCCAAAAATCAACAATAACTAAGTTATCGGAGGAAGTAACTTTTTTAAATTCTTCAATAGTTGTAATTTCTTTTACCATTTTTTAACAATGTAAAAAAATGGGAAATTTCTTGGAAATTTCTTAACTCACCAGCACAATGTGCTTTGCTGAGTACCATTTATTAAAAATATAAATAAATGAGAAAGTTCTTGGAAATTTCTTAACTCACCAGCACAATGTGATTTGCTGAGTACCATTTTCTACTATAAAAATATTTATATTCCATTATTTATAAACATATTTTTTAATTGATAAATTTAATACTTTTTCGCACACATTAAAAAAAGAAATATAAATATGAAATTAAAATAAAAGGTAAAAAATTAAAAGTCCAACAGCTACAATCATTCCAATTTTTTCAACAGTTTTTGGTTGTTCTTCAAAAATTGTTACAACTTCTTCAGTGAAAACTAAAGTTCCAAATACATCATCTGAGTCAACACCAAAAATATTAGGTAATATTTCAATTTTAGAATTTCTTTCAATTAAATAACTAACTTCCCAATCTTCTCCAGGTTTTAAAGTTTTAATATTCCAAACCCCTCTTTCATCGAAAACTTGTGAAATATCTTTAATAATTGCATTATTATCTAAAATGTCAGTTATTAATAAATCTTCTAATAAGTTAGACCCCAAATTTTTTACAGTGATTGTAATTCTTGCAAAATCTTCATCAAAAATATCAACTTTTTTTTGAACAAATACTTTTTTATCAGGTAATAAATCATTTACTATTAAAACTCCATCTGAAAAATAAGTTTTAGAATTATATTCAACACTCGCCGGTTTTAAATATGTAATACCTTTTATTGATTCAGAATTAATTAATGTATAACTTACAACAAATTCATCATAACCATTAATATTTTCAATTTCAAATCTTAAATTCGAACCGTTTTCAATTTTTACACCTTTTGTTACATCTTTAATATCGTGATCACTTGGAACAATATCAAATAATTCTAAATTATTAATTTTATTCCTACCAATGTTTACAACTCTTAAAGTTACAGTAAATTCTTCACCAGATGAAATTAAAGTTTTATCAGTTGTTTTTTTAACAATGATTTGAGTTGAATTTGGTTTAAAAAATTTTCCACTCCCAGAACTTGATGATCCTCCTGAACCTCCTGAATCTGGAGAGTATTCATTAATTTTAAAAGAAATATTTTTATTAATAAAATAATTAATAAAAATATTTTGTGAAACCCAATAAACTGAAAAATCAGTTGAATCTAAATCCATAAAATCTAAAGATTTTTCATAATAAGGTGTTAAAGTTAAATTTTTATAAGTTTTAACTAAATCATTTTCTGTAAAATAAGGTTGAGAACTTTGAGTCCTATAAACTTTTAATTCCTCTAAATTATAATTATAATTTGTTGGATTTTTAATAGTTGTAGAAACTAATCTGTCAGATTGAGTCTCTGAACCAGATTCATAAGTATAATTTCCACTAATATCTCCTCTACCACCTTCACGATTAGCTTTTTGAACATTAACAATTACATTAGATAATAAATCAAAACCTTCAGAATAATATTCCAAAATTGATAAATTTTTATCAACTGTTAGATTTTTAATATCATAATTTACAATACCATAAATTGTATAACCAACTTTAACAGTTTCATTTGGCTTAATAATTTGTCCTTTAATTTTGTTAAATCCAAAACTGAATTTATTTGAAGAGTTATCAATATCAATTTTATTAAATCCAATTAAAGCATCTAAACTTAAAGGGATAGAAAATTCATAAATAGTGTCAGTTAAAGAAGGATTATATAAAGTTAAAATACCGGAAGTTTCAATAGAGGCTCTTGAAGAACTAGTATCTAAATAATTAATAACTAAATTTTCATCAATAGATATAATCGGATCAACTGAAAATCCTAAATTAAAGGTAAATAAAAATAAACTTAAAAATAAACTTAATTTAAGATTAATAGAATTAAAATTAAATGTCATTTTAATTCTCCGTAACTTCTTGCTCTTCTGATCTAATCCGTTTAATTTCTTTTCTAACTTCATATACTAGGAATAAAACTAAAAATAAATTAATCATAATCCAAAATACATAACTTCCTTTTAATCCACCAATACTAATTGGAATATATGAATATTCAAAAGCTACTGATTTTGGATAATTATCTTTAATTTCCCATTCAGCCATATTATCTTCAACAGTTGCTACTTTATCTTCCGTATCAATATATGTAAAATGAAAGTTATCTGGTAAAATTACAGTAAATATACCATTTTCAATAGGAATTGTTGATTCTCGAATTGGAATTTGTAAACTTTTAAAAAAAATTCCACCAGGTTCATAAGATAATTTGTAGTATAAATCAAAACTATATTCAAAACCAGGTAATAATGGATAATATACATCTAAAATAATTACAGAAAAATCTTTTGATTGTCTAATTTGAGATTTAATTTCTGTTCCAAATCTATCAACTGCGATTACATCAACTACATCAATATTTGCAATACTCCCATCAGTCCCTTTACCAATTTTAAATTCAATTTGACCTGGAACAATACCTACATCATAAACATTTTTTAAACTTAAAGATTTATTTACTTCAATAGTATTATCATTATTAATTTTTAATGTTGTATCATATTTAGAAAAAACTTCAACAGCACCAAAAACAGAAGTCATAAAAAAAATAGACATAATTATTGTCAAAATTCCCTTATATAGATTATGTCTTTTCATATTTTAAAAAATTATTTTTATTATATAATTATAATAATAAACCAAGTAGTAATAAAACACTTGCAACAACTGCGAAAATACCTTCAACAGATTTAATTCTATCTAATACTTCTGAAACTACAACAGACTTAGTTCCACCAGCACCATCTACTTTTTGAGGGTCCAACCCAGTAATAAATACATCTAATAAAGTATAATCACCAGTCCCTTGAACATCAAAAGTTGCACTCCAAGTAGTGTTTTCATTCTTTGCAGAACCAGCTGCGAATGAAGTTCCTAATGAAGTATTTGGTGTTAAAGCCCATTGATGTAATGTTCCATTATAATCTCCGGAAACACTATTATTTGAACTTGCAGTCGTATACCAAGGAGATGTTTGGAAAGTTGGACCAGCAATAATATTAAATTCAGATGGAACAAAATCATAAATAGTTACAATCGCTCCAGCAGGAGTTACTTGATTACCTTTATTATGAACATCAATTTTAATTCTATATTGATCTGTTCCAATTGAAGTAATATTTTTTTCAATTTCTAACCAATAACCAATAATTAAATATAATTCTTTAATATAAATATCATTTCCAGCTTTTGAAACACTTCTATCAATTAGTTGTGCTCCATCATCATGAATTGAAAAATTTACGTCCATCCAAACAATAGGAGATGGAACATCAGTATAATTAAAGTTCCAATCAGGATTTGTCCAAAATTGAGTTGAATTAACTAATACATTTGGAAAGTAATTTACTTTTAATGGAGTAGCATCTTCAGTATCTACATCAACAGTATTTGGATCTGTAAAAGAACCATTCACATTTCTTTGTGAAACCCATAAAGTTAAACTTGTTAAATTATATGTAATATCAGCTACAGTTGTTAACCTACCTGTCACATTCCAAACAATTGAATTATTATTAATAATTGGTAAAGTTGCTTTATCAAAAGTTACTTCAGCTTCACTAACAGCTTTAATTTCTTTAACTCTTAAATGGGAGATAGATTCATTTAATGAGTATTCTAATCTAGTATTTGAAAAATCATATTGTTTACTACTAGGAACATTTAATGGAGATATAATACTATAGTTAACATCAGTTGAAACTGCCTTATTTAAACATCCACCACCTAAAACATCCCAAGATTGAGTTTGATTATCTGGACTATAAGTTACATTTCCACTATCTGAACCAGCAATTGATCCTGGAACAAAGTTAAAATCAAAGTAAGTTCCTGAGAAATTTACTGGAACTAGAGTTTGAGTTAAATTAATATCATAAATACATGTTTGTTGAAAAGATGCATTATTAAAGTTATTAGTTAAAGTATCTACAACTGTAAAAGGATCTCCTGCTAAAATTTTACTTCCTGAGTAACTAACTGCTAAATCAACAGGAGGAATAACATTTGTATCATTAATTGTATACACCCAAGTACTATTTTCACCTGTTAATAATTCTGGAATGTGTAATAAAATTGACCCAGAACTTACATTATTTGAAATCCAAGATCCAGTTCTACCATCGGAATTAGTAGGTAATGAAATATCCTCTGAATTTTCAATTAATACATAAATATCTGAAATTGTTTTCAGATTAGGATTTTGGTTTGAAACAACAATATTTCCATTTAAAGAATAAATTGTTTGATTCTCATTTGCACCAAACCATTTACCACTTGAACCAGTAGTTAATGGGTCGTATCGAATTTCTTGTGTTACAAATTCATTAAATTGAACTCTAACTTGTTCATTTGCAGCAAAAGATGCACTTGATAGAACTAATAAAGTTGCAATGAATAATATATATTTTTTAATTATCTCCATTTTCAATAATATTTATTTAAATTCGCTACATTTGATTATAAATTTGTTTAGGACTACTGATAAGTAAATGAAAAATGAAAATTATAAATAATTAAGCGTTAAGATAGATTAATTTCTATATTAATACATTAAATTTTAATTATAATTAAATAATTTAAATATTATATGAATAATTAATTATTGGAATCCCACAATAAAAGTTTTATCAATTGTTGTAGTTGAATTTGTAGAGATAACGTATGAAATATTTTTAATTTCATAAGAAGTTAAACTAATATTCCACCAATTTATTAATCCAGGAAAATTGTTCCCAAAAATTTTATTTGAAGTTGGTAGTAATGAAAAATTGGAAGTTGCAAAACTTGGTTCAACATAATC
>DAXK01000020.1 GCA_002506365.1 archaeon UBA583
CTATAACAACAAATTAATTAATATAATATTAGAATTTTATTATCTTCGATTATTTCAAATCTACAACTTATAATAAATTAATTAGACTTATTAACTAATTATTTTTTAATAACTTATAATATAAACATGAATGATATAATCTTTTTACCAATGAGACTTCAACCAATGCACATTGGACACCTTGAATTACTTGTGGAATCATCAAAATTAGGTAAAAAAACAATAATTTTAATTTTTAATAGTAAAACAAATGATAAACATAATCCTTTATCTAAAGAAAAAAAAATTAAAATATTAAAAAAAACAATTGAATTAGAAAACTTAAAAAATATTGAAATAATTTCAATGCCATATTTAGAAAATACAAACCAAAGATTTGATTTTGTAAATAAAAATATCAAACTAACTAAAAATTCTTTAGTTGTTTCAGGAAATGAATTTATATTAAACTCATTTTCAAACTTAGGATTTAAAACAATAACTCCTAAAGAAATATTGGGTAAATTAATTAATATTTCTGGAACAAAAATAAGAGATTTAATACGCGAGGAAAAAGAATTTAGACACTATTTATCTAGTGGAACACTTCATTATTTAGAAGAACTAAATTTTAACAAAAAAAATTAAACAAAAACTTAAAAAATTAAAATTAATTAGTACTGAAAAAGCAAAAGTATTAACAAAAAGATACTTTTGGCCTGAAATTTTTGGAATTTCTTTCACACTTTTATTTTCATATATAACATATAAAATAACTAATAATTTAATTTTATCTGCATTTGTAGGTTCGATGGCTGAAAATATAGGATTTTATGGGGTAATTATTTACAAAGAATTCAAAAGTTCAGATTATACTGGTAATTTATTTAAAAAATCTAAAAATATAATAAGAAATTTATTTTTTGAATTTGGAATATCTGAACTAATTGACACATTTTTGATTAGACCATTTTTTCTTTATTTAATGCCAACACTACTTGGAAACTTTAGTTTAGGAATCTTAGTTGGTAAATTGATGGCTGATGTATCATTCTATTTTGTAGCAATTATATTTTATGAACTAAGAAAAAAATATTTAAAGAATTAATCATTAAGTAAATTATGAAAATCAACTTTATACCAAATTGGAATGGACATCTATTTTTACAAAATTACAAAGATAATTCTATAACAAAATTATTTAATGAATTAAATTTTAAAAATAAAGAATTAGTAAAAGTTACTAAAAATAATTTTGAAGAAACAAATTTAGAAATTGAAAAACAATTTGAAAATTCAAAAAATGAATTCCAATTATCTGTGACGGGAGATCACTCCAACAGTTACCCTTTAATTAAAGCATTCTCAAAATCACATGGGAATAACTTCAAATTAGTAATATTTGATGCTCACCCTGATGTAGAAGTTGGAACTGATGTTGTCTCACATGAAGATTACCTAAGATTTCTAATCGACGAAAGTCTAGTAGAACCTGAAAATGTATATTTATTTGGAATAAGAACTTTCTCAAGAACAGAATACCAATATTTAGTTGATAAAAAAGTAAATTTTATGTCAATAACTGATGTTTTACAAAACCACAACAAAGTAATCGAAATACTTACTTCTTTAGAAGGAACAATTTATACAACAACTGATATTGATGTTTTAGACCCAGATGTAGCACCAGGAACATATTATAGAGAGTATTGTGGTCTATATTTAGAGGAATTATTTGAATACTTATCAATTATTATTCCAAAATCAAAATCAGCAGATTTTAGTGAATTTTACTCCGAAAAAGACGACGAATTTGAAACAACAAAAACTAATGCTTTAAAATTAATTGAGCACATTATTAATTTAGTCAAAAGTAAATAATTACTTTTATAAATTAATTCACACTTATTTTATTATGGTAAACCTATGTTCATTACTAAAAGGACAAAGCGCAAGCTTTAACTTTAGATTTTAACTGAACATAGTATTTTTAATTTTTCTTTTTACAAAATAATTTTTATAAAAATTATTCATAAATACTACTAATAACCAACATAAAAATTATTTTACAACAATTAATTGGACGATGGAATGGCGTTTTTAACGGCGGACATTTCATTTTAAAATAAAATTATTAAATAAGAAATGGAATATGTAGAAGATTTTAAATGGGAAAAAGGAATGAGCACAAAAGACTTTGTGAATAAATTAGGTAGAATTGGATACCAAAGTGTCGAATTACAAAGAGCAGCTGTTGCTATGGCTAAAATGAAAAGAGAAGGAGCAAAAATTTTCTTAACTTTCACTTCAAACATGGTAACTTCAGGATTAAGAGGATACTTTGCTCAAATTATTGAAAAAGGAATTGCTCAAGTATGTGTAACAACTGTTGGTGGAATTGAAGAAGATATTATGAAAGCAGACGGTGAAAAATTTATGCTTGGAAGTTTCCACTCTGATGATTATGAAAATCATGAAAAAGGACTAAACAGAATTGGAAACGTTATGGTTGATAACCAATCATATATGAAATTAGAAGATAAATTATTACCAATTTTAGCAAAACTATATGAAATAAAACCAAGATGGACACCATCAGAAATTTTCAGAGAAATTGGATTAATGTTAAATGATGAAAGTTCAATTTTATATCAAGCAGCTAAAAAAGATGTTCCAATTTTCTGTCCAGCAATTACTGATGGGGCATTTGGATTTCACTTATACCTATTCCAACAAAACCATCCAGACTTTGTAGTTGATGTAGTAAAAGACTTTGAAAAAATAGTATTATGTACAGACCACAACGAAAAAAAAGCAGTAATCTGTTTAGGTGGAAGTATTTCAAAACACCACGCAATTTTAGCAACACTTCTAAATGGTGGAGCAGAATACGCTGTATATATGACAACAGCAAAATCTTCATCTGGAAGTTTATCTGGAGCAACTACTCAAGAAGCAAAATCTTGGGGTAAAATTAAAGATGACACAGATGCTGTTACAGTTCACGGAGATGTATCTATTTTATTTCCATTAGCAATGACACTAACAATGGAAATTTTAGACGAAGAAGGACTTTTAGAATAAAATGGTCGCAGAATTTATCTTATCAAAACACAAAGTTTGGGAAAAAATTGATTTATTAAAAAATCATTTTGACGGTATTTCTTTCTCATGGAAAACAAATCCAAAAGTTGGAAAAGTTTTATTAGAAAAAAATGAAAATATGTTTTCAATAATTTCAATTAATGAACTAAAACAATTTTTAGAACAATCATCTGATGTATCAAGAGTTTTATATTTTCCATTCACATTAAATCAAAAAGATTTAGAATTTTTAAAAGAAAAAAATGTGACAAACTATGTTGTTGAAAACGAGCAAGATTTAGAAAAATTAGTTGAATTTGTAAATAAAAATAATTATAAAATTAATGTTCAACTAAGAATGAAACTAAGAGAAAATACAATGTTTACTGGAAAACATTATGTATTTGGAATGACATTAAATCAAATTCAAGATTGGGTTCCAAAATTAAATGAAAATAAAAATATCGGAAATATTGGAATTCATTTTCATAGAAAAACTCAAAATGTATCTGAATGGAGTTTAAAATATGAAGTTGAAAAATCTTTAGAAAATATCTTACCAATGATTCATGAACTAAACTTAGGTGGTGGATTACCTGCTGATTACCATAACATTCACGACAAATCCGTTGAAAACATTTTTATTAAAATTAAAGAATTAAAAGATTACACTGATACTTTTGGAATTAAACTAATTATTGAACCTGGAAGATTTATCGCAGCCCCAGCAGTAAGATTAAATGCTCAAATCATTCAAATTATTGATAATACATGTTTTTTAAATTGTTCAATTTTTAATGGGACAATGGATACTGTTATTGCTAATGTAAAATTAAAAGTAACAGGAGAACTAGAATCAGGTAAAAAATATTTACTAAAAGGATGCACTCCAGACTCAACTGATATTTTAAGATATTCAGTTTACTTAGAAAATCCGAAGGTTGGTGATACAATTACATTTGAAAATTGTGGAGCATATACATATCAAACAGATTTTTGTGCACTTGAACATATTTTATATAAAATCGAGGATTAAGTTTTTAAATATTAAAAACAATAACTTCCTTATGCAAGGAAGTCAACAATTCCATGATTCAATAATTGAACACTTAACACAAAACAAACCTACACTTGAACAAATTTTAAAAGATGAAATTATTGATATCCAAACAAACAAAATAATCAATTTCGGGCAAAAAAATAACTATGAAATTGATTTATATATCAAAACAAAAAATTCTAACTTTCCAACATTAATTGAAGTTAAATCAAATAATGGAAATCCATTAAAAAATAAATTCTATAAACAATTAAAAATATTTGAGAATGATTACCCAAATTCAAATATTTATTTTGTATATTCTCAATGTGGGACTGACAAAACAAATTTACAATTTGAATATTTTCCACCTCACAAAACTCCAAAAATTGAATACTACTAAGTAAAATTTTAATAAATAAACACATTTAAACACAAATGTTTTATTTCGGACATTGAATTAATATCTTATTTTTAACTATTTATATTTATGAAAACATTAACAAAAAAAATATTAACAGATACATTAGATGGAACGTGTTTATATCCTAAATATCCAAACGGAGATTTATCAGAATCACATCCAAATTACCCATTTGTGGACAGTTCAATCACTGACGAACAATTTAAACAAGAAGCAGAACGTTTTAACCCATTAAAAGAATTTTGGGAAGTTTTAGATTATAAAGATTTTAATGGATTAAAACAAAAATCAGATATTTTTGTAATGCACCCTTTTGAGGAAAAAATCATTAATTCAAATCAATTAGCAATTCCTTTAGAAACATTAATGTATGTAAATCATAAAGCTACAACTGAACAATTAAATATCTCTCAAAAAAATCCTTTATGGCAATATTCAACAAATAACTCAGGAATTGAAAGTTTTATTTCAGAATTATCACAAAAAAACTCCAGTGAAAATTTTGTAATTAAAACTCCATTTAGTGCAGCTGGAGACGGAGTATTTATTTATGATAAAAATAAATGTCACAATACATCATTAGAAAAAATGTCACAACTAATTGAATTATCAAAAAAACGTGGAAACAATGAATACTTAGTTCAACAATTCGTAGCTGGAAGTGACTTAAGTTTACAAGGATTTATTTCAAAATCTGGAGAACTACATTATGTTGGAAAAGGAATACAAAAAATTGGAGAGTATGGTGAATATGATGGATTAGAAGTATCTGAAGATTTACCAAATCAAAAACAAATTAACTTATTAACTAGTGTAAGTAATCATGTCGCGCCAAAAGGATTTTATGGTTTTTTTGGACTAGATATTAAAGAAACTCAAAACGGAGATTTACACATTATTGACCCAAACTTTCGTCCAACTGATGGAACTCCTAAATATTTAAAACAATTAGGAATTATTTAAAATGGAAACTCAAATATCAATAAAAAATATTAATCCTAATGATTCTGAATCAATAAACTCTTTTTCAATTCAAAAAAATGATAATTTAACATTATTTAAAATTAATGGAAAAAATTCAGATAAATCAGTTTTAATTTCATGTTACTTACATGGAAACGAACCTTGCGGATATAATGCAATTAATGAATTATTAAATAAATCAGAAGTATTTCAAAACTCTAATTACAATATTTATTTATTGTTAGGAAATACAACTGCTGCAAAACAAAACACACGTTTTATCACTGAAAACTTTAATCGAATTTGGACATCAAACCCAAAAACAAATATTGAAAAAAAAGCATTTAAAATTATAGAATATTTAAATACTAAAAATTTAATTGGTATTTTAGATCTTCATTCATTTAGTGATAAAGAAAGTGACCCTCACTTTTTTCACCTAAACACTCAACTTGCAAAAAAGTTTTTTGATAAACAAATTGAATTTGGATTTAAAGTTGGAGCAAATGAAAATATGCTAATTGAACAATTTGAAAATATTCCCTCATTTTTAATTGAATGTGGATATCATTTTGATTTTACTTCAAGTAATTTAGCTAAAAATTGTATTAAAATATTTTTATCAAAATTAGATGTAACTAAAAAATTTAAACTTGAAACTGCATTAAATATAAATCAAACTTTGTATTTAGAAAATGAAGCAAATGTAAAATTTAATACTAACTTAAAATTTGAAAAAAATATTAATCAAATAAATTTAAAACATTTAACAAAAGATACTCTAATTGGGGAATGTGATAAAAAATCCCAATTAAATATTATTGGAGAAAACTCATTTGAAAATATGTTTTACATAAAAAATAATAAATTATATCTTAAAAAAAATCATTTTACAACATTACTAACATCAAATAATGAAAATATGTTTGAGAGTGGATGTTATATTTATACAATATGACTTTAAATGCCAAAAACTAATAATTAATAATTAAAAATTTAATTTTTAATCTTTAAACTAATTAAAGATAAAATCCCCATAAATCCTGCAATTACAATATATGCAAATTTTTCTGGCATAAAAATTAACATTCCTGCAATTGATATTTTACCAATAAAACTTCCAAAATCTGCAGCAGTTGCAAAAATCGGGTAAAACTTTTCTTCATCATTACTAGAAATTTGTTTAAAGAAAAATGAATCTTGAATTGGTTCCAAAAACGCCATTGGAATTGACGCAAGTCCTAAAACAATTAATGTGAAATAAAAATTTGTTGAAAAAAATCCAAATATTCCAGCAACCATTAATAAGAAAAATCCTAAAAAAAAGAAAATTCTAAATCCATACTTTAAAGATAATTTTCCAATCACAAACTCAAATAAAATTAATGGGATAATTACAACAGACAAAAAATAACCAACAAACATTTCAGACAATCCATTTTTAATAATAAATAAAGGAACATAAATATAAACTAAAGCCCACCAAATCTCAATTCCAGCAGCCATCATATAAGGGACAATTAACTTTTTATCTGAAAAAAAATCCTTTAAATTTTGATAAATATCTGAATCAATAGAATCACGCACTTTCTCAGGTAACTTTAAATTCAATCTATACAAAATTAATCCTCCTAAAAAAATAAACATTGAACTAGTAATAAAAACAAAATCCATTCCTAACTTAACTAAAATAAATCCTGCAATTAGAGGTCCAAAAAGCCAACCCACATTAATTAAAGTATACATCAATCCTTCATCTTCATTTAAATTCTTATCATCTGAAACATCTCTAAACAAAATATCAAATGCATCAGTTTTCAAAATACTAACCATTGTAATAACTATTGATAATAAAATAAAAATCCAAAATACATTACTAAATGAAATAATTAAATAACTTGAACCTATAACTACAAGCGAATAAATTAATATTTTAATTTCATCAATTTTCTCGAGTAAAATAGTTGAAAAAAATGAAAATGCTAACGTTACTAAAACAAGTGCTGCTGAAATAAATCCAATATTTGATTCACTTAACCCAAAAGAATTCATATACAAAACCCAAACAGTATCAATACATGCAAACCCAATTGCTAAAATCATCCTAACCAAACTAAGTTGAGTTGTTTTACGCATATTCTTTCTACGAAATCTATGACCAATCATTAATCAACTATCACAAATTGATATTAAAAATGTTTGTATTAAAAATAATAAAAACCTATATAAAACAACTAAACCTAATTAAATTATGACAAAAATTTTAGAAGTTGATTATAAAGGAGAAATAATCAAAGGGCCATTATTAAAAGAGGATGAAAATTATTTTATGATTAAATTAAAATCAGGATATAATGCAAACTTAAAAAAAGAAAATTGTAAGATTATTTCAGAATCTGACATTGAAGATAAAATCTCAGTTCCAGTTTCAAAACCAAAAGAAAATAACAAATTACCAAAAGTTACAATTCTACATACAGGTGGAACAATTGCAAGTAAAGTTGATTACAGAACTGGAGCTGTATCAAGTAAATTCACACCACAAGAATTAATGAACTTATTTCCAGAATTAAATGAAATTGCAAATATTGATACAAAATTAATTGGAAACATTTTTTCTGAAGATATGAGATTTGCTGAATACAATCTAATGTTAAAAGAAATTCAATTAGCAATAGAAAACAAAACAGATGGTATTATAATTGCTCACGGAACAGACACACTCCACTACTCTTCCGCAGCTCTACAATACGCAACTTCAAATTTATCCGTTCCAGTAATTTTAGTTGGAGCTCAAAGAAGTTCAGACAGAGCATCAAGTGACGCATTCTCAAACTTAACTTCTGCTGTTGAATTCATAATTTTTAATAAATCACAAGAAAATAAATTTAATAGAGTTGGAATTTGTATGCACGATACAACAAACGATGAAACTTTTTCAATTTTAGATGGAATTAATGCTAAAAAAATGCACTCAACACAAAGAGATGCTTTCAAACAAATTAACTATAAACCTTTTTGCACATTTAATTCAAAAACAAAACAAACAACTATTCATAGAAAAGATTTACAAACAAAAACTCCAACTGAAGAATTTGAATTTACTGAATTTAACGAAGAATTAAAAATTGGATTTTTTAAAGTTCATCCAAATATGTTTGACTGGGAATTAGATCATTTAACTCAATACGATGCAGTTATAATCGAAGGGACCGGAATTGGAAACTTACCTCAAAATAACGATAACTCAAAACAAGATAAAGCAATTTTAAATAAATTACATCAAATATGTGATAAAACAAAAGTATTTGCTGGAGTTCAAACTGTATATGGAGAAGTAAGTTTAGATATTTATTCAAGAGGAAGAGATATCCAAGATGCTGGTGTAATTGGAAATAGAATTAATTTAACAACTGAGTCTACATTTTGTCGAATTGCTCACGTATTATCAAAAGAAAATATTGACTTTGATGAGGAGTGGGATAAAAATTTAGAAGGTTTTGAAAAAATTTCTAAAAATATTTAATATTTTTAACAAGTCCTTCCAAAGTTACTACTTAACAAGAATAAATTTATAAATACAATTAACTTATATAAATTTATGATAGATTCAAAAAATATTTTACTTTTAACTCCATATTCTTCCCACACTGTGGCGAAAGGAGTTTTAAATTCAACTCAATTAACAAACCATTCACTATATGAACTTAAATTTGGCGAATATGATGATTTTACAAAGAATTTATTTGGATTACAAAAACAATATTTTTCAAACATTAGTCAATCAAGAAACTCAAAATCAATTGATTTAGAAACTGGAATTGATTATGTAAATCAAATCTCAGAAATTATTAAAACAGATAACATTGATTTAATAATTCCAACAAAAGAAAAATATGTTTTATTTATGTCAGAAATGGAAGATTTTTTTAAAGGAAAATTATTTTTACCTTCAAACGAAGTTATTCATCTATTTCAAGATAAATTACAAACTTATGACTTTTTAAAAATGTATGATTCATCCTTCCCAGTTGTAGAAACACATTTAATAACTAAAAATAATTTAGAACATTTATTTTCAGTTCCACAATTTGTAAAACCAGCTGTTGGAAGTGGTGGGAAAAATTCAAAATTAGTTAATGGAATTGAAGATTTTTTAACAACATTTGGAGATTTAGAAGAAACTTTAATCTCATGTGAACCATTAATTCACCCAGAATTTAATCATACAATAATTGTTAAAAATGGCGAAATTATTGAATCTGGAACATATCAAGATTTAGATAATAAACTAGGGGCATCATCAAGACAAAAAATAGTTCAAATTGAAGAAATTAATGATATCACTCAAAGATATGTAAAATTATTAAACCAAGTTCACCCTGGAGAAACTAATGGAGCATACAACATTGATTTTTTAAAAAATAATAAAGGAAACTTAGTTTTAACAGAAGTAAATGTTGGAAGATTACCTGGTGGACACGCAGTATTTAATTCAGTTGGAAAAAATATGACAAAATCATATATTGAAGCTGGAACTCAAAAATAAATTAAAATCTCAAATCCAATTTAAAATAAAATTAATCATTTTATTTCTATATTTTTCATTTGAAAACATATGATCACTATTTTCAAATCCTTTTAACTCAAAATTATTTTTATCTCTAACAAATTCATTATAATTTTCAGTTTCCATAACTTTATCAGATAATCCATAAATAATTAAAAAATTTTTACAAGGATAATTAAAATTTAAAATTATATCTCTAAACTTTTTAACACAATCCATATACTCTTTTGTAATTAATTGTTTAACATTCTTACTTGGATAAATAAATTCTTTTTCACCATTCTCACTATATATTTTCATCTCCTGAGAATTATTCAAATCAATTCTTGGAGCAATTAAAATACATTTATACAATTTATCAAAAACTTTATCTTGTAAACATAAAATATCACTCGCTGACTTACTATGACCAACCAAAACAATTTTTGAAAACTCTTTAGAAAAATAATCAATTAATTCATAAATACAATTTAATTCAAAATCAATTGTAAACTTAGAAATTTCTCCTGGAAAATTAAAATTAAAAATACTAAACTTTTCCTTTAAACCCAAATATAAACTATGTTGTAAATTATGAGTAAATCTCCCTCGACTACCATGCATAACTAAAACTAAAATATCACTATTTTTATTCTCAAAAAATTCTCCTTCAAATTTATCAAAAATATTTTTAGCCATTTTATATTATTTAATATTTACTTTTTAAGTATTTTACTCCCATTAGGAATATACTTTGGTAAATCCTCAACATGTGTTTTTAATCTTGAACGAACTTCCTTATTCAAAGCTTTATAATTTACATTTCCAGGTTCAATCTTAATCATTCTACTTCCACACTCTTTTCGAACTGATTGTTCACTTCCAGAAAATAACTCCTCAACCTCATGAGACTCTCCATCCTCAGTTTCAATTGTTGATTTTTTAACTCCTAAACAAATTCTTAAATTTAAATTCTTTAAAAAATTCTTTGTCCCACGAACCATAAAACTTCCCTTTGCAATATACTCTCCAGAATTTGCTGTCTTTGAAACTTGCTCAGGATAAACCCAAAAAGCATCAGCATTTCCAAAACCTCTCTTCCATTGTTTAGAAAAACAAGAAACAACCGTTCCAGCTTCAATCAAATCCTCTTTAGAAATTTTATCTCTAGCATCTTTAATTACACCAAAAGGGGAACCTGGAGTTTCAGTATGTAAAATTAAATCATTTTCATCTGTATGCTTTTTTAATAAAACTTCATTACTCCCAGAATCCTTTCCAAAAACCATTAAAAACCCACTTGAAGTTCTAGTATACCTAAATTTATCAAACCACTCCGCCTTCCTATAAGCAGTTACAAGTTTATCCTTTTCTTTCTTTTTTAGATACTCTTCTTTTTTTAAATCAAAATCCTCAATATCCTTTTTTGTTTTCTCAATAATTTTATCAATCCCTGGGATTTTATTTTTTAATTTTTTAGACTTATCAAAATAATAATTAGCATTTGAATTCACATCTTTTGATAAAGTTAATTTCACATCCATACAATATAAATAAACTTTAAACTTTATAAAACTAATTTGTCTAACTTACTTTTTTAAGCTTATTATCATCTCTAAAATAAAATTCTTCAATAATTTTATTTGCTTGATTTAAATACACATTAATATTTTTTGGATTAACATAATCTTTAATAAATAAATTAATATTCTCTAAAATCATTTCTTTTTTCAAATCTCCACAAATATAAAAAAATTTATCATAATAAATCATATCTAAATCTCCAACAATTACTTTAATCTTTGTTTTAATATTCTTATCACCAATAAAAAATAAAAAATCATTAACCCAAGTCTCATTAACTGTCTTAGAACTAACCTTTAATTTTTCAAACTTTTCAAAAATATCAATCACTTCAAATACAAACTCATTAAAATTTAAAATTTCATCAATTTTATTTTTATCCAAATAAACAAAATCATCGTTATTATTATTTTTATTTGTATACATAATACTTACACAAAATTTATTATTTAAACTCAAATCATCCATGATAATAATATCACTCTCAAACTGTCTATATGTATTAAAAGTTGGAACTTTATTTTTTTTTAAATAATCATAAATCTTTAAACTATCTTTAAACTTTATACCACTATAAAAAATCTTTAAAATAAAATTTTTCTCTTTAACAATTCTATTATCTTTTGCAAAAATCTTTCTAAAAAATCCTTTTTCCTTTGACTTCTTTTTTGAAATAATCTTATAATTATGAATACTTCCAAAAAATCCTGAACCTTTTGATTTTGTATTTAACTTAAAATCAATATCATGTTTAGGAAACCTTTCTTTTAAATATTCAGGACTAAAACTATCTTTCATTTTAATTTTTAACCTCTACATTTTTTTTAATTATTTCTCTTTGATTTTTATTATTTTCAAAATTATCTTTAAACTTATTTAAATAATTAATATAACTTTGACAATTTTTCTTATCAACAAATTCCAATAAAAAATTTTCAACTGAAAAACAAAACTGTAAATAATTAGAACTTGAATATCTTAAATGACAATTATCAAAATCTCCAACAATAAATTTTAAATTTATACATTTACTCTTTTTTCCTAAAAATAAAAAAGCATCAGAAGAATAAATTCCAAAATTAATACTTGTTAAATTTTCACAAACCTTAAACCCATTTTCCAAAAATTCATCAAAATTTAAAATTTCATCAATTTTATTTTCCTTTAAATACTGTGCATCTTTATTTAAACTTGATTCAGCATTATTTGGACTTACACAAAAATTATTATCCAAACTCAAATCTTCCATAATAACACAATTATATTCATATTTTCTATAATTTTTAAAAGTTGTAATTTTATTACTTTTTAAAAAATCAAATATTTTCAAACTATGATTAAATATTTCAATATCATTAAAAACCTTAATCACAAAATCTCTTTTTTTAAAAACTCTATTTTCACTTTCACAATAACTATTTCCACTCTTATTTTTTTTATTAAAAAATAAACTAAATGGAAAAATATTTCCATATCCACCAGAACCTTTAATCTTAGAACTTTTCTCAACATTAATATTGTGATTTGGATATTTTTGATTCAAATAATCTAAATTAAAACTTTCTTTCATTTTAATTTAAAATCTCCTTAATTTTATCTTTTTTAATAAAATACATTTTATGATTTGTAAAACTTTGTTTCAAATATTTTGGATTTAATTTTCGCATCATAATAACTATCTATCAAATTCAAACAACCAAACTTTATAAAGTTTCATCTACACAATTAAATATAACAAAATATAACAACCAATACAAAAAAATGGAACCAAAAATAAATATAATTTCAAACTTTGAAGAGTTTTCAAAACAAATTCTCTCATCAAATAAAACTAAAATCTCTAAACTAAACCCAAACTACAAAATTTTAAACACAATTGATATCCAAAATTATTTTTTAGAAAATATAGATAAATTTGAAATAAACTCAATTGAAATAAATAAAAACCAAATAACAATTGCTAAAAACATAACTCAAGCAATTTTACAATTTAAAAAACAAAATAAAACTCTATTACAATTTCAAGAAATAAATTTTGATTCACAAACAGCCAAAATCGATTTAATGAAAATATTTATTGAATACGAAAAATACAAAAATAAAAATAATTTTATTGACAAACAAGATATTTATCAAATTTTATATGAACACTTTAATAAAAATAAAACACAACTAGAAGAATTAAATCAAATATATAAAAACAAAAATTTTCAAATTGATGAAAATGAGTTTAACAACTTAAACAAAAACCAATTAAACTTATTTAACATATTAAAAATTAAAATAAATAACTTAGAAACTAAAAATTCAAAATTAAATTCAAAAAATGAAAACATAATCATTCAAACTCAAAACCCAAACTCTCAAAATAGTTTTATTCTAGAAAAAATTTCAGACTTAAAAGATCAATCTCAAAACACACCAAAAACTTCTTATACAATTATAACAAACACAATTGAAAACCAAATTGAACTACAAAATTACTTACAAAGTTATGACATTAAACTTGATACATTTTCATCACAAAACTTATTTGAAGAAGAAATAATTAAATATTTAATAAACATATTAAAAACAATTCAAAACCCAAATGGTGCAAACAATGAATCCTTTTATATTTTAGATAAATTAAATATTCGTGAAGAAACAAAAAGATTTATTACAAGAAAATCTTCCAGAGCTGAAAAATCAATATTTAAAGTATTATTAAAAGAAGAAAAATTCAGTGACTTTGATGATGAAAATAAATTAGTAATTGAACTAAAAGAAAATTTATCAAATTTAAATAACTTAAAATCATCAGGAACAAATCTTACAAACTTAATTCTAAAAACAATTAAAACATTTAAATTATACGAAAATTTAATTTGTAATAATTCATCTCAAAACTACAATCAAATTTTATGTTTAAACGAATTTTTAAACTTTCTAAAACACTTTGAAAACTTATACAAAACAAATTCATTAGACAAATTTCTAAACTACATTGAACTTTCAGCCCAAAACCAATATCAATTTCAAACCAAAACAAATAACCTAACAAACATTAAAATTATTTTAGCAAAAGATTTTAACAAAAATTCAAACAATAATAATCAATTTGATTATTTATTTTTCACCCAATTAAACCATACAAAATACCCCTTGTTTCAAATTAAAAATTTATTTAATAATGAAACATTCCAAAATAGAGAAGAAGATTTTAAAATTCAACAAACTCAATTTAATAAAATTATCAATAATACAAAAATTAAAAACTACTTAATTACAATAGAAAAAAACTCTAACCAAATTCCTCAAAAACAATCAAAAATATTAGAAGATATATCTTTTAAAAATACAATAACTAAAACATACACAAAACAAATTGAAAAATTCAAACTATCAAAACAAGACCAAATTAAAAAAAATTCAATCCAAAAAATCTCAAACTTAATTTTAGAAGATAAATTTGACTTAGCAAAATCTGAACTAGAAATCTTAAAATTAACATTTGGAAAAAAAGACTTAACAAGTTTTATGAGTAAACACACTCCACATGAAATTGGGACTGATAAATTTAATGATATTGATACCTCAAAATTAGTATACTCAGTATCACAACTTCAAACATACGAATCATGTCCAAAAAAATATATGTATAATTATATCTACAAAATTCCAAGTAAACCAAGACACTACTTTGACTTTGGAACATCAGTTCACGAAGCTTTAGAATTTTTATCAGGAGATTTTGATAAAAAATTACCTCATGAAAAACTATACACTCTTGGAGTAAAATACTTAACAGATGGTTGGATATCAAAAGGATATGAATCAGCATCACAAGAACAAGAATATTTTCAAAAAGGATTAAACATAATTAAAGAATTTATCATAAAAGAAACAGAACTAAGAAAACAAAATAGACAAACAATCGGATTAGAAAAAAAATTCTTTTTAGACTTTGAAGGTAGAACATTAATGGGATATATTGATAGAATTGATAAAGTAGATGGCCAAATTGAAATCTTAGATTATAAAACTTCAAAATCAATGTCAAAAGAAAATGATTTAGAAAAAAATATGCAACTATTAGTATATTCTCTAGCAAGTCAAGCTCATGAAGATATAAAATCCTTTCCAAACTCAGTTGGACTTTGGTATGTATTACACGATAAAATTGTGAAAATAAATCCAAAAAAAGAATACACAATAGAAATTAAAAAAAGAGTAATTGAACAAATTAAAAAAATTGAAAATAAAAACTTTGATGCAATTCCTACAAAATTTGGATGCACATATTGTGACTTTAATCAAATTTGTCCAAACAGTATCGCTGATAAAATTATAAAATAAATTAAACACAATTTTGAAATGGTTATAAAATAATTATAAAATAATTCTAATAATTAATTTTATTTTTTCTTTTTTTACTAAAATTAATATTTCAAGTAGTAACAAATATATAAATAAAATTTTTATAATAAAAAACTATGTTAAAAAAAACATTATTAATCTTAGGAATTTTGTTTTATACCTTAAGTATTTCCTATTCTATCGAAAGTGTTCCATTCAATTGTGAATACCAACAGACAAGTTATGCTTGGGATACAAATTTCCAAACTCTTTTTTCAACTTCAGCAGATCTAAGTGCGCAAGCAAGTTTAGATTTATCTGGATACTATACAGTTGGTGGAGGATATCAAATTAGATGTTATGCTCAAAATTCCCAACAAACAGGATTTGTAGAATTTGAAATTAAAGACAAACCAAATTCAAATATTGTATGTGGTGATGAAGTAAACGAGATTATGTATTTTACTGGTGAAGAAAACGCTAGAGTTGCTAGAGACTACAACTCAGCATATCACACAAAAGTATTATGTGCAAATTTCGACAAATCTGATGGTGTAATGCACTTAGTTTGGAATAATCAAGATTTAAGCGTAAGAGATTATGCCTGTATGTTTAAAACAAATGACATCAAAAATGGACTAATTAGTTCATGTGATGCTAATTATAATTCTGGAGATCAATACCTATACTCAGTTTGGGGAATCTTATTTGACTCAATTGATAGTTTAAACTGTAGAGCAGACTGTTCAAGTAAATTAGATGATAGAATTTATTCAATTTGTTCATTAAAAATTAAAGCATGTTCAGATGTTCCATTAGATTGTGATGGGTCATTATATGGTTCATGGGTAAAATCAACAGATGCTAGATACCCAAATACTGAAATAAAATGTGAAGCCCCATGGAATAACTATAGGACTTCAAAATTTACAAACACAAGCCTTCAAGTAACAACAACTCAGGGAACTTGTGACAATTTAATTAAGATTGAAAAACCATTTATCTTAGATGATGAACAAGTTAAAATGGGGATATATGTGTGTAGTGATTAAAAATGGAAAGTAAAAAATTAAAAAAAAATAAGTTAGGACAAGTTTTCTCAACAGATATTGTTGTAGTAATTATTATTGTATTATTTGGTGCGATTTTTTTAGTATTAAATCAAATTAATCAAACTAAAGATATTTCTCCAGAAGAAAGATTTGATAACGCTCAAACTCAATCAGAAATTTTAATTGGTAGTTTAGAAAAAGATGAAATTATTAAAGCAGATAACTCAATTGATGTAAATAAATTATTAACATTAAATGATAAAGATCTAAAAGAAGAATTAAATATTAAAAATGACTTTTGTATTGTATTTGAAAAAGATGGAAAATTAGTAAAAATTGATCCAAACTCAAAAACTTATGGAATCGGTTCAGAAAACATTATTGTTAATGGTGAACCTTGTAAATAAATAAAATATAAATAATTAATAAATGAAAAAAAAATCCCAAGTCTTCTTATTTGATGGAATCTTAGGATTTACTTTAATTATTATCGCATTAGGAGTAGTATTCACATATTACTCAACCTCTTTTGAAAGTCAAAACCTTAATTCTTTAAATCAAAAATTATTAAACTCATATACAAAAACTCAAATTAATGATTTAAATGATGAAGAAATTAGAGTTTTTTTTAAAACTGGAAAAATTAAAAATATTCATAACTCAATTGCTCAACAAACTGCTGAATTTTACTATCTTGAAAATTATAATTTATCAAAAAATCTAACTAAAATTTTTGTAGATGATTTTGTATCAAAACAAACTAATGCAAAAATTGTAATTTATAATATTTCAAATCAAAATAATCCATACGAACTATTCTTAAAAAAAAATCGAAAAGTTTCATTAGAAAATGCAACCTCAATAAGTTCAACAAAGCGTTCAGTAATTGGATTTTTTAATTCTACAACAAGTTATGGTCCATACACAATAAAAATAATTTTATGGCAATAAAAATAACTTTAAAATTAAAATATAAATATATAAAACTAAAATTTAAAACTAAATTATATATAAATAATTAACTCAAATTATTTAAAAATTATACCAATAAAAATGATTCAAAATTTAAATAAAATTCATAACCTCTCAAAACATAAAAAAGGATTTGCTTTTTCAGTTTTATCCTTATTTTTAGTTTTTCTAATTTTTGGATTTGGTTCATTATACTTATTTAAAGCAGATTTCACTCAAGATGCTCAATTTAGAGAATCAAGAATTTTATTTGTAGATGGGGAAATTGATTACTTTAAACAATCATATATGCAAAATTCCTTACAATTCTCAGGATATAACACATTAAACGAATTAGCAATTTATCTAAAAGCAAACAATAAAGTTAACCTAGTCAAAGATAATCCTGAAAAATTAAACCAATTAATTCTTGAAGGAATGAAATATGGAACATTTGAAACAAATAACATTCCAAATTTAAATACAAAAAATATAGGATTTATTAAACAAAGTTTTGTAAATGATTTTAAAGATAATTATCAAGGGAATTTTTCATTTGAATTACTAAATGTATCATTATTTGAAACTAGAAGTTATTATGTTGATTTTCAATTTTTAGCAAATTATACAGTCACAACAAAAGATAATTTAAGTGACTGGGATTTTGTTGATGAGTTTATGGTTCAAGTTCCAATCTCTGAACTATACGACCCAGAATTTTTATTTAGAGGAAACAAACTTGTCCCAATTAGAAGTTCAGAATTTTACCTTCCAACACTAAACTGGTCATTAAAAAACTTTAATGATACAGTAGCTAATATGTATTCAACTGTTTTTTATAAACCAAAATTTGATTATACTCTTGGACAAAGTTACTTAAAAAGATTTTTAGGTGCAACAAAAGGTTCATTTTTTGGAGTTAAAAATAGTTTTAATTTTGACGATGATATTTTTTATGATGGAATCTATGACACTGGAATTCAAAACTTAAACGGGAAATTATTTGCAAATACAATTATGTTATTTGATTTTAATTCTGATAGTTTAAATGGAACAACTATGTTAGAAAAAACTGATTATGAATCAAACTTTACAATTTCTCCATTATCTGCCGATTGTTCAAACTATGGAGTAATCTCTCAACAATTTTGTCAATTTAAAACTGGAATAAATTTACAAAACTCAAAAAAACCAATTTACTTTTCAAACACATTTTCAATTTCAAGTTGGGTAAATTATAATTTAACTCCAAATAGAGATATTACAATTATTGGTGGACCTATAACATTAGGAATTGATAGACTAAATGCTCAAACATTTTTTGAATTTAATTCAAATTCAGGAGTCCAAAAAATCTACTCAAATAAAACAATTTCAGAAAATACTTGGACACATATTTTAATTACATATTCAGGTTCAAAATTAAATTTTTATATTAATGGTCAACTAGATTCTCAAATTTCAGTTCCAAATTCAACAAAAACTCAATTAACAAATTTACATATTGGTCCAGCAAGTAATTTAGCAACAAGTATGAAATTAGATGAATTAGCATTATACTCAAAAGTTTTATCTGAATCTGAAATCTCAACATTATACAAAGATGAAAAAGCAATAAAAATTGATTACGTTGATTCTTTATTTGGTAAAGGAATTAGATTTGATGGAATTGATGATTATATTCAAATTTCAAGAAATAAATCATTAACAAACACGCACTCAACAGGTATTTGGTTTAAAATGGAAAAATATCCAAACCTTGCCGATGATGAAGCTCTTTTAACAAATGATCCATATATTGCAATTAAATCTGATACTAGAAAATTAAGATATTTTAACTATGGGGTAAATGACAAACAACTTCCAGCAGACAATTATTATGAGGGAAATCAAGAACTAAAATTAAACAAATGGTATTATGTTGTAACAACTTACAATGGGGCACTAGGAGAATATTCAATTTATTTAAATGGAGAATTAGATGCAAAAGTTACAAATAAATTCCCAACTGGATCCTCTCTAAATTTAGGGTATATTGGTGGTGAAAACACATATAGATTTTTTGAGGGAATTATTGATGAAGTAAGATTATATGATAGAGTTTTAACTCCAAATGAAATTAAATTAAATTATAGAAATTATCAAAGTTACTCCAAAGGATGTTGTAATTATATTATACTTGTAAATCAAAATGCTCTTGGCTATACAACTGCTGCTAATTATGATAAAGTATCATCATCTTCAACTTTATTTTATAATAATTATAATGATGCTGATTGGAATAATATTACAATTTATCAAACTTCAAACCTTACATCAACAGTAGGATCAGATGAATATTATAATTTATTAATGGACATTTGTTTATTTGAAACTTATAATTTTTTAGATTATGACCCATTTGCAAAATCAATTCCAACAAATTCTTGGAACCCAGGAGAAATTGGAACTGAACATTGTAAAAATTTAGTTAAAGCCGGTATATATTAACTTTTAAGTAGTTAGTAACATATAAGTTTAATATATTTACAAATAATTTATGGATGAATATTTCATAGAAGAAAAATCAGGTTGGGATAAAACATTAGACTTTCTAGTTTTTATTGCAGTTTTTACAGTGACAATCTTTTTAATCTTAGAATTAGTTGCAAGTACAGGTTCAACAAGTATTAATTTACAAAATGTAATTGAAGTTTATTTTTACATTAATATTGTAATCTTTATTATTTTTGTATTAGATTTATACAGATTGTGGAATAATGCTGATGGTTTAGGTGACTTTTTCAAAACTAGTTGGTTAGATATTTTAGCAACAATTCCTTTCGGATTAATTTCCGCTTTATTAGGATTAGTTGGAGGTTCATTTGCAAGTTTAGAACTTGTTAAATGGTTAAGAGTTGGTAAATTAGCAAGAATTTCTAAGCTTCAAAAGATTTCTAGAATTTCAAAAGTTGCTAAAGAATTCAAAGCAGCTTCTCACTTAAAAAAAGAAAGTGAAGAGTATAAAAAAAAGCATAGATTATAATTATTAAATTAATTATAATTTATTTTTCAAATAATTTATTTATTTATTATCTTTATTTCTAATTATTAGCA
>DAXK01000044.1 GCA_002506365.1 archaeon UBA583
AATAGTTTAATTTTCAACAGTATAATTATTCGAAGTACAATTAATGAAAGTACAATTAACTTTAGTACAATCACTGATAGTACAATTTCAAACAGTACAATTCAAAACTCAACTGTTTTAAATACAACTTTAACAAACATTGAAGTTACAAACGCAAACATTTCAAACGATTACTGTCACAGTGGAAGTTTAACTTATAATAATCAAACATACCAATGTCCAATCGATATTAATTCTGATGTGTACAGTTCCACAAACCCAATTATTACAAATTTAATCCCAAGTTCTGGAACAAATTATAACACTTCTGATACTATTGAAATCGGTGCTGATGTAACTGATCTAAGTCCAATCGATTTAGTTCAAGCAAATATTACATACCCAAACGGAACAACACAATTATTAACATTATCTTTCGCAAGTGGAAATAAATTCAATAATAGTTTTACAATTCCAGAATTATTAGGACAATATAATATTACATTTTTCGGTAACGATTCCACAAATAATATTAACCAAACACAAACTAGTTTCTTTGTTGGAATTGATAGTCAAAACCCAAGTGTAACTAATTTAATTCCAAGCAGCGGAAGTAATTATAATACAAGCGATACAATTGAAATCGGAGCTGACATTACAGACAATATTGGAATAGATTTAGTTCAAGCAAATATTACATATCCAAACGGCACAACTCAATTATTAATATTAAATTTGGCAATCGGAGATAAATATAATAACTCATTCACAATTCCAGAATTACTAGGGCAATATAATGTAACTTTTATTGCTAATGATACAAGTAATAATCTAAATCAAACTCAAACTACTTTTTTTGTTGGTTTGGATTCTCAAATTCCTAGCGTTACAAATTTAATACCAAATACTGGAACAAATTTTAATTTGAGTGAAGTTATTGAAATAGGTTCAGATGTTACTGACAACATTGGAGTTGACACAGTCCAAGCAAACATAACATATCCAAATGGAACAATTAATCAATTAAGTTTAAGTTTAGGAGTAGGAAATAAATATAATAATAGTTTTACAATTCCAAATTTAGTTGGTCAGTATAATTTAACATTCATTGCAAATGATACAAGTAATAATATTAATATTACTCAAACTAGTTATTTTAATGTTCTTGCTTGTAGTCCAAATTTAGTAAATACATCTTGGTCAAGTTGGAGTAATATTAGTTCATGTAGAATTAATAATACTATTTTACAATCAAGAACTTTAACACAATATGATGCAAATTATTGTGGGACTATTTCAAATGAAACTTATACTCAATATAATGAAATATCTTGTGAATTTATTTCAATTAATGGACCATCAAATTACTTTTTAGATTCAAACTTATTTAATATTTTAAATATCTCAACTCCAAGTAATGTAGATATAACTTACTCATTAAATAATGAAGCAAATGTAAGTTTATGTACAAATTGTAGTAGTTTTATTGGTGACTTTTTAATTAGTAATTTTGGGAACCATTCCTTAACAGTTTACGTTGAAGATTCACAAGGAAATATATTGTCTAGTATATTTAATTTCACAAATGTATTAGATACGGATGGTGATGGAAATCCAGATAATCCATTAAATTTAAGCGCAGATGATGATGGTGATGGAATTAATAATTCATTAGATAGAGTTATGGGTGATTTAGATAATATTAACTTAAATCTTGGAAATGTAACATTAGAAATTGGAGGTTCAAATAATTTATCACAAGTATTTAGTGGAGAAACTGATATAAATATTTCAACACTTTCAAGACCATTGGTAAATTTCATATTTAACTTTTCAAATGGTTCTTTAAATTTAGGAGAAATTATTTTAGAAGTTGAAGAAGTTACTGACTCTATTGGTTTTTTATGGGTTAAAAATATTGAGGTATTAGAAAATTCAAAAGTAGGTTATGTTAAGAAAAAAACAATTAATTCAAATGCGGTTTGTATAAAAGATTTAGAAGTTTCAATTTATGAAACACCAAGTGACAGCTGTGACCAAATTAATGAAACTTTACTTCCTTGTTCAAATTCAGGAACAACAACAGGACAATATACTTGTAGTATAAATAATGGTTTTTTCATTGTTACAGGTTTATCTCACTCAGCAATTACTGAGTTTGTTATTTCAACCTCTACATCTTCAAGTGGCTCATCAAGTGGAAATTCAGGCGGGATTTGGGCAAAGTTACAATCTGATGAAAATGAAGATATTATTGAAAGTTGTGATAATGGATTTATATTAGATGAAAATAAAAATATCTGTGTTAAAGATAAAGATGAAGTTTCAGTTCCAAAAGGAATATCTGGAGAATTTATTGAAAGTGGTGAAACTTTACCTGAAAAATTATTTGATATTACTTTCACATTAAATGATTTCATTATTTCAGATATTTCAGAATTGTCTGGAGTTGTGACTTTTACAAGTTTTGGAACTGTTCCAACACCAGTTGACTATACATTTACATTATATAATGAAAATAATAATATTTTACATTCATTTAATAAAAAAATTGTAGTTGAAACTGAGCAAGTTAAAGCATTTGAATTTACTGAATTTGATAATTTAAAATTACTTGATGGTAAGTATAAATTAATTTATACTTCTGTTTATAATGTAGATGTTAAAGACGAATTTACTCAAAAATTTGAAATTAAAACTAAATCGTTACAAAATTATGATATTCAATTAATAGTAATTTTAGTATTAATTAGTATTGGATTAATTATTTATAAAATTAAAATTCATAAAACTAAAAGAAAAATAATTCATAGAAAACATAATAAATTTAATAAACATAAATACAATAAACTTGAGAAAAAATTAGATAATCAAATTAATTTTATTAAAAAAGAATTAAAAAATAAAAAATAAATTTATTTTATTTT
>DAXK01000022.1 GCA_002506365.1 archaeon UBA583
TAAACAAATAATCAATATAAAAAAATATCGTTATATAAATTATATAATCTAAAAAATAAAAAATAAAAATAATCAGAATAAATTAAACCAATTATTTTTTAGAAACAATAGATTCAAAATTTAATAAACCTAAATGTGCTCCCTTAAATGATACAACATTTGATGAATTTAAAGATGCAAATTTCATACATTCCTCAATTGAATACCCATTAGTATAAAAATAAAAAAAAGTTGCCCCATAACAATCTCCAGCTCCAGTTGCATCAATTACTTTTGATTTAACACAAGGGCTAAAATAATCTCTCTTTCCATCAAAAACATAACTTCCATTTTTTCCATCAGTAATCACAACAACACTAACTCCAAGATAAAAAATATTTTTTAAACAATCATTAATCTCAGAACATCCAGACAAAATTTTAGCCTCATCTAAATTTAAAATAATAATGTCACATTTTTTAATTAATTCATTTAACCTTTTTTCCTTTCCAACTAAAGTTGAACTTGCTCCATAACAAAAAATAGAATCAGAATTTTTATTTTTCATTTTATCAATAAAATCCATCTGAGTCTCAAAACTTTTTCCTTGTAAAGAAGTTAAATAAAAATAATCACAATTTATATTATCAATATCAAAATCTGACATTTCAAGTAAAGAATTTTGACCCCTAAAAGTAAAAATTACTCTATCAGAATCCTCGGTATCCAAAATAACACTCTTAGCACATCCAACATCAGATAATTTAGATTTAATACAATTAACATTATTTTTCTCCAAATCAGACTTTACTAAATCATATGAATCAAATGAATGTTTACCTAAATAAGAAACTTTTCCCCCTAATTTTGAAATAGCAATAGAAATATTAACTCCTCCACCACCAACAGTCTTTTTAAAATCTTCTTTAATACGAATTTTTTCACCTAGATTCACATCAGAAAGTTTTTCACCCAACTCAATAGTTTCATCAATAACATTTGAACCCATCACACAATAAGAATTATTTAAAGAATTATTTTTTTTCCCACCTAAAAATTTTTTTAACATAACATAAAAATAAAAAAATTATTTATAATAAATTTTAACTATTTACCAATAACTCAAATAAAAAAATTAATTCTAATTTAATTAAGTAATAAAATATTAAATCAAATAAAGAAAATAAATTAAAAATTGAAAAATTAAATAATTTAACACTAATTAAAACAAAGTATTAAATAATAAAAAATATAAAAATCACTATGATTGAATTCAATCCTGAAAATTCACAAATTGTAAACTTAATTGAAAAAATACAAAAACAAGATATTTTTACTCAATTATTAAACATTGACCTTACAACCCTTAATTCTGAATTTGGATATGAAGTTACAAACCAATATAAAAAATGTCTAATTGATAGAATAAATCAAAAGTTTCAAAAAAACATTTTATACTTTAAAATTTTAGGAGGAAAAATTTTAATAATTTCTTCTAAACAAATTACCTCTGAAGAAAAAAAAGATATTAATTTATACTGTGAAAAAATCATAAATGATAAAAGAAGATTTGTATATTTTAATGAAAAAATAATTTCAAAAAATAATTTAACATATAAACAACTTCTTGAAAAATATATTCAAATAGAAATTAATTTATCTCAGAAAAGAGAAAACATTCAAAAAGCAATTTCACAAATTAAATCATTATCTGATGCTAAAGAACTTGAAGATATCTGGGAAATAACTTCTAAAAAATCAAATCAAATAAATATAAAAATTGAAAAAGAAAACATTCGTGAACTTTTAAAATATACAAAACACTCAAATTATTTAACTCAAAGTTTATACGCATACCACAAAGTTTTACAAAATGAAAATATCTTACAAAATACAAATTTAATTTTTCAAAATACCTTAACCTATAAAATTTGGTTTGAAATCCAAGAACTATTATTTCAAAGTTATAAAAAAGAAAAAATTAATACAATGATTGAATCTCGAAACCAAAATAATAATAGTAATAATAACTCTGAAAACATAAATAGAGAAAAAAGATTTAAAATTCAATTAGAATTTGTATCTGACTGGTTTAAATCATCTATAAAAAGTTTAACACCATATTTAAACCAAACACAACTAACTCAAATTAAAGATTTTGAAACTCAAATTAATCAACTACAAAATCAATCAGAAGAAGAAATAAAAAACAAAACAAAAACTCTTTTAGACCAAATTACAAATTTTACAGATACTTTAAACATAAATGGATTTCAATCAATCCCACTTGAAAATTTAAAACAAAATATAGAATCATTACAATTTATTCAAAGACAAATTTATTTAAATTTTAATCCTAGCGACAAAGAAAATTGGAACCTTTTAACTAAAACATATTTAAATCAAAATTTTATTAAAACTGAATATCCTGGATTTATAAAAGGAGATTCTCAATCAATCTTAGAATCAATCCAATACTTAAATCAAAACTTAATTAAAGAATCAAATCATCAATACTTAACTATGGGATTTTTAGAAATTGATTTTTTTAACGCATTTAATTCATATTTTTTCCCAAATGATGTAGATAAATTCTATAATAAATTACTAGATACAATATTTGAAACTGCAAATGAATTTATAATGAAATATCCAAAACTTTTCAAAACATTAAACATTGGAATACTTGGAGATGAATTTTTTTTTACATTTTTAAATAAAGAAATATTAACACAAAAAGATGAAAAAACCATATCAGTATTTTTAAAATTAATAAATAGAAAAATACTACAAAAAACTAAAACAAATTTAATAATAAAAACTGAAAAAAGAAAAATTATAGACCTAAAAGAAAACGAATTAACTATTAGAGTCCCATTAGAAAAAACTAAATTTTTCTCAACAACTACATTTGAAATTGGAAAAATTTCAGTAAGTAAATATTTGTTATTAAATAAAAAAGTTCAATTTCAAAATAACTCTATTCTCCAATTCAAAGATATATATGAATTTTTAGACCAAAAAATGAAATTTATCAAAGAAAATAAAATAAAAGAGCTTAAAATTGAAGATTTTAATTTAAATCAAGTCGAAATCAAAGAACTTAAAAAAATAAGTTAAGTATATAAATACTAAAAAAATTATAAATAATATGTTATTATTAGGAGCACCACTTATCAGTAACCAAATTTATTTAAGTGGGAAATTTTCAGTCAAAATTCTTGAAAATTTTAAACTACTTCCAACCCACCCTGAAACTGAACTTGTAACTCCAATCGACTTACCAATACTAAATCAAACAAAATCAATTTTCCTAACTCATTATTTTAAAAATCAAACATACAACGATGATGAAAATATAACTAAATCAAACTACTCAGATTTAGAAACAAAACTATTACTAGAATTTCAAAATCAAAAAATTAATCGACAACTCCCATGTGATTATTTCATAGGAAAATTAAGAAACCAAACACAATATGGTTGGACATCCCAACCAATAATTATACTAAACCAAAACGAATATAATAACGAAATAGGAATTAAAAAAATTAATAATTGGAGTCAAAAATATTTAGTTAATAATTTATTAAACAGACTATAAATCAAATATTTAAATAAAATAAATTCAATAACTCTAAGGCATGATTGATTTTGAAACACTAACAACAGCTAATTCAATTAAAGCACCAATCCAAAGCATAATAACTAAATCTAAAAACATACCCAATTTATTTCCACCATCAACATCCTTTACAATATAAGAAGAAATTGTTGAATGAATTAATAAAATAATTCCAATATATATAGGAGCAGCACTTGAATCATTAGTTGAATTTGTTGGAAAAATTCCTGCCAATAAATCTAAAGCTTCCCCACTAATATCTGCAGTTAAAGAAGTAAAAACTTCAAACAATAAAACTGAAACCATCAAAGAAATATAAATAGTTAAAGCTAAACCAAAAAAAGTCCCAAAAACATTTCCCCTAAGTGTTGCTGCAAACTCTTGCTTTTGATCCCTAAGCCCATTGATTTTTTCCATATTATCAGAAACAATTTCTCCCGCAATAGCAGCTGAACCACCTCTATACACAACAGTTACAAAAATATCAGTAAACTCAGAAATTAAAGCAGACCCAGATTCTTTAGAAAAATAAAACCACGAATTAAATTTATCTGAAGTAATCTTTAATCTTTTATATAATCTCTCAAGCATACTATCTAAAATCCCAAAATTATGAGGTAATAAAGTCTCAACAGTAGTTGTTAAAGTTCCTCCCTTAGACTGATGAACATCCCCCAAAGAACGAATAAAAGCAGGAAATAAAATATCTCTTTTCTTAACCATCTTTTCATTAAAATTAGCATAAAGCCCAGTAAAAATAAAAGGAGTCATAATAATTGCAATCTTCATCATAACAGGAATATCAGCAAGTAAAACAAATGGAGCAATAATTAAAGACAAAATTAATGAAAATCCAAACATCATCCAACACTGAACCCTACCAGTTTCAAGTCCTAAATCATGATACAAACCATCAGTTGGTAAAAAAAACTTCACCATAACTAACAAAACTGAATCTAAAAATACAATTCCAATAATTGAAAATTGTAAAAAAATAACTGAATCAGCTCCTGTTAATAATGGCAACAATAATAAAATCGCAATAACAAAACTAAACGCTAAAATTAAAGAAACAAACAAATCCTGAATTGTCCTAATTCTCTCCAAACCCTCAACATAAACATTTTCATAAGCTCTCATCAAAACTTTTTGTTCACCAATTAAAAACTTTCCAATATTTGCATTAAAAGATAAAGCAATTCCCATACGCTCTAAAAATCTTGAAAAATGTTCAGTATTTAAAATTGAAGAAACCTTATACGCTGAAGTAGCGAAATCTACTTTAATAGTTTCAACTAAATAAATTAATTTTCTAAAAACATTTGAAATCTCCCTATACCTTTTTTTCTCAGATAAATCCGTAAACATCTCCTTACGCTCCAAATTAACTGTTGATAAAGCTCCAGCATAAGTAATAAAATAATGTAAATTTTCCTCAATATCTCTGGTTTGTCCATCAATAATCATAATTGGATACGCAAACAAAGTTACAAAAACACAAATAAAAACAAAATACCCTAATAATTTTGCATATGAATTATCAAACCCAAAAATAAAAATCATTAAAATCAAACAATCTAATAAAAAAATTGGTAAAAAATACTTTAAAATATAAGTTTTAAAATCTGAAAGTCCTAAAGCAGCTAATGTTTTGGAGTTCATTTTTTATTAAAAATCCACCTCCGAATTTCTAAAATTTGTTTTGACATTTACCATTGTCTAAAACCTCACACCTTAAACGGTAAAGCCCGCTCCCCATCACGCCTATACTTTGCCAATAAATCTACAATCTCAAAATAATTATCAATTCCACTCTCACATAACGCTTTAATAATCTTAGACCGCTTAGCCATAATTTCATAAATCTCTCTTGGATCCTTTAACCCAATTTGAGCAGCAATTTTTTTCTCCAAAATATGACTATTATAAAGTCCACGAAAATTATGTTGATCTTTAATAGGATCCCAGTGAAAAACTTCCTTAGTTAAAATTTTCTTAACTTCATCACTATACTTAATTAACTCAGTAATTGATAATACTCTACGCTCAACTTTCCCATTAACATAAACAGCACTTTGAATTAAAACAACATTTAAATTGTCCATAAAAGCAATTGGAATATTTAAAGGTTCTCCAGTTAAACGTTGAATCATTGAATGCACAGACCCAGCGTGAAAAGTAGACATAACAGGGTGACCAGTTTGCATAGCTTGAAAAGTAATATTTGCTTCCTTTCCACGAATTTCTCCCACAATAATATAATCTGGACGAGAACGCAAAGATGCTAATAGTAAATCAAACATCGTAACATCAGTTTTTTCTCCAGATTCTCTTGTAACTAAATGTTGCCAAATTGGATGAGGAACAGTAAGCTCAGGAGTATTTTCTACAGAATAAATTTTATGATCTAAAGGAATAAAAGTAGTTGCAGCATTTAAAGTAGTAGTTTTTCCTGAAGCTGTTTCACCACAAACAAAAACTGAAGCTCCATTTTCTAAACATAACCATAAATATCCAGCCATATCAGCAGACCAAGTTCCCCAATTAACAAGCATCGGAACAGATACTGGAGTCTCATTGAACTTACGAATTGTAAAAGAAGAACCACCAAGTGAAACCTTCCTAGAATAAATATAATTTACACGCGATCCATCCCCCATAATAGCATCTACAATTGGTGTTGCTTCAGAAACTGGACGCTCCACACGCTCACTCGCTTCAACTACATACTTATTTAACTCCAAATCATCCTCAAACTCAACTGAACTTTTAATTGACCCAAAAATTTTATGAATAATCCAAATATTACCAACCCCAACACAACTAATATCTTCAATATAAATATCACGTAAAATAGGTTCCAATTTAGCATAACCTAATCTATCCTTAACTAAATGAAATAAAATTATTTCATGTTGTTGTGCAGTTAATCTAATTTTCTTTCCTAAAGAATTCAAAAAATTAACTTTTTCCTCCCTATCAGAAATTTCAGTAACTTCATTATATAACCCAATTAAAACTTCTCTTAATTCCTCCAAAGTTTTAGGAATTGCAGCAGTATGAGCAACCTCAATAATTCTATCTAAAATTGAATGATAAAAATCTTGTTCATCCTTATTTAATTCAGGCATAATCGCTTTTGACTCAATTGACCCTTTTTCAACCCCTCTAGAAATATGAATAAAAATAGGATCCCCAATAGGATAAATAATATTTGGAAACTCTAAACTTCTCATACTTCTATCTAAAGTTGTATGAAATTCTGGAACTCCCTCAGTTTGAGAAACCTTATCAACATACTCCTTTAAATGAGGAAACTTAACCATAGCCTCATTAAAATCCTCAGTTTTTGAAAAGTGTTGTCTCTCTACCATTTTTATAAAATAACAAAAAATAAATTTAAATTAAAAATAAATTTAAACTTATAATAACATAATAAAAAATCGTATTTATAACTTATAAATATAATTTGTCATTTTGAAATAACATTTTAAAACATCTAAATAAATTCATAAAAAAATAAAAAAAATAAGATTTAACTAAATCCACCAATTTCAATAATCACTCCCTCAGCAGGCTCAACTCTAAACGGAATCGAACTCATATACAAATCCATTGGTCTCTTAAATCTTTTAATACTCATAGCACGAACAATTTCACCCGCAAAAGATTTAACTTCACAATTAATATATAAATCAGCAACTGAACGCAACAAAGTTAAAAACTTTTCATCCAAATGAGTTGGATCAATAGTAAACAAAACAGTTTTATTTAAATTATTTAAATTTCTAAAAAAATTAACAATCTTAAAATACGCTTCATCTGTATCATTTTTTTTAATTAATAAAAAACTCATAGTATCAAAAATAATAATATCACTTTCAAAAATACTTTTCTCCTTAATAATTCTATCAACAAAATCCTCATCCTCATCAAACTTTACTTTCCCTAAAAAAGGAACCATTGTTAAAAATAATAAATTTCTATCAAGCATATGCTTTGAAACACTATACTTAATAGAATCCATTTGTTTAATAAAATCTAAAGTATTAAGCTCAGTAGATAAATAAGTGATTGTAGCCCCATTATTTAATAATGCATATGTAAACCTCTGACACAAAATACTTTTTCCAGCACCATCAACTCCTTCTAACAAAATTAAAGAACTTTTAGGAATCCCACCACCAAAATAACGATTTAACTCGTCTCTTTCAAGCGATAATGAATAATAACCTCTACCTGATGCAACCATAATAAATAAATAGTATTTAAAGTTATAAAATTCAGTCATTATTAATAAGTTAAACAAAAATCAAAAATTACTAAAATAAAAATAAAAATAAAAAATAATTAATTTTTACCATAATAAAAATCACAAATTAAATTTTCATTCTTTTCAATAAAAGCAAGTGTAACATCAAAATCTAGATCTCCTGAAGTAGAATTATAATCTGTAACAACAACACTTGACTCCAAACTTCTTAATTGATCTTTATACAATAAAGCAACTTCAGAATCGTTTAAAGCAATATTTAAAACTTTTAATTCATCCATTAAAAAATTATACTCACCATCTAAATCTTTCTCAAAAGTTGTATCAACAATAGGATAAATAACTCTTAAAGGTCCAATTGTAACATAAGGAGTATGAGGATTAGAATCAGACTCAATATAACTTACAAAATCAATCTCTGGATCCCCAGTATTCCCAGCTTTTGGTGAAACTTTCAATGGTGAACCAAAATTAATTTTAAATCTCCCCCCTGAAAAATCATAATCAATATCATAATCAATACCTAAAGTTCCAGAAAAAATTAATTCAGTTTTATCAAAAAAAGATTCATAACTAATAATAGGATTTACTCCAGAATACTCTAAATAAAATTTTTTATCATTATCTAAATAATTAACTAAAGCCATTTGACCAGCAACACCATTCCCATATAACTTAAACCCATTTTTATCCCTATACTCCCTTAAACTCAAAACTTCATCTAAACCTAAAGACCCAGTATTTACAACAAAATTTTCAGACCTCTCATAACCTAACGCATCACAAACATAAGTTACAGACTTATCTGAAAAAGTTGAATAAGTAGCAACACCACTAGCATCCGCAAAAACCTTACTTACATTTAAATTTAAATTATCAGTAAATTTACAAAGTGGATTACTTCCAACAACAGTAGGTAAACCTGAAATAGTTAAATTTACTGCAACAGGAATTACAGTTTCTAAATCATTAACAACACTTGAATCAATTGTTACATTCCCCGTAGTTGTAATAACTGAAAACTTAGCAGTCTTAACAAAAGTATTAGACTTAATAGTCACAGTATTAGATGGTAAATCATATGAATAAACAGAAGGTGAAGTTGAATTTACAATTAAATTAGTTGAACCTAAATCAATAACTGAAGAACTCCCTGAAAAAATTGGATAATCATCATTATCCCTCCATTCAGCTTTTGCCCTATCATAAAAAGTGCTTAAATCATCTAAAGTTGTATACCCCATAACTGTTGCCATATTTGTTTCAGAAATCCCTGAATCAAGAGTTAAAAAATAATTTGAAAACTCCTCAACATTTAAATCCGCATCAATTTTTCCAACCTCAGAACTCAAACTCAAAGATTCTAAATTCCCTTGATGTAAATAACTTCTAACCAAAAGTTTTGAAGTAATAGAATCTAAAACATAATTTTGAGAAGTTGCAACTCCAGGAACATTAGTTGTTCCAGAAGTAATTCTACTTTGATTAGTTAAAACATATAAAATCGGTCTTTGAATATTTGAACCCACAGATAAATCTAAAGAATCAATAGTCCCAGTTAAAACTCCAGTCCCATCAGTAAAATATTCTCCTCGTTCAACTAAACTTCCTCCCACATTTGTTCTATCATCTTTATATACAACTCTAACATCTGAAACAGGACTTCCTGAAAATTTATCCAAAAAATTATAAGATACTGTATATCCCTGATAATAATCATTATTCGTATTTTGGTGAATAATTTTTGTTCCATCAATTGATGTTGGATTCCAATCCCAAAAAGCATTATTCCCACCATTACCACTCCCAATCCAAGAAAACCAACCTGAAGTAGTTGAAGGAATATTAATTCCATACCTATCCAATCTTCCAGCTTCCCAATTTAATTGAGCAGATTCAGTATCAATATATTCCACATTAAAAAATTTAGAAAAAGGTCTATAAACTTCGTGAGTTTTAATATTTCTAAAACTAGCATCAGTAATTACAGCATCAGGTTGTGAATATACAAATAAATTAGTTAAAAGTCCAGTTTCAATAATCTCACTCCCTCCAGAAACCTCACTAACAAAAATATTATGACGACTAGCAGTCGTCTCAAAGATTAAAGAACTAGTATTTATAATCCTAGTTAAAGATGAAATTGTTCCTCTGGCCCCATTTGTAAAAGGAGCATTAGCATCATTAGCCGTTCCAACACCTGAAAATTTTAACTGGGAACTTACAACATCAATATCTCCACGAAGCCTTCCAGACCCAGTAACAATTACAGTTTCACCATCAATTAAAGCATTTGATAAACCTCCTTGATCTGTAGTAACTCTCAAAACACCATTATCATTTGAAGTTGTAATTCCAATAACAGTAGAAAAACCAACTCCCAATAATCCAACTAAAATAAATAAAATAAATAATTTTCTAATCATCCTTCAATCACCCCAAAAGTTAAACCTGAATTTGAATTACTCGCTAAATTAATCCCACTTGAAGTTTCTAAAACTCCATTAATAAATAATTTATGTAAATTTGAATTATCAATAACTACAACAATATTATACCAAGTTTTAGATTTAAAACTCCTAGTTAAACTTTCAAGTTCAAAAGTTCTAGATGCACCATTATATCTATAAAAACCTAATTCTCCATTACCTAAATAATTATGACCTACATAATATTCATTTCCAACATTAAAAAAAGTTCTCTTAACTGAAGTTGAATCTAAAGTAAAATTAGATTTAAACCAAAAAGAAATTGTTGATTTTGAATTATCAAATTCTAAATTATTAACTTTTAAAAAATCTCCACCATCAAAATTTAAACCTTTTAATACAACTCCACCTGAAATTTCTGGGTCCTCAGATTCCAAAGAACCTGAATTTCCTAAAACAACATTATGATCTAATAAAGAATAATCTTTCATATTTTGTTTAAAGTCATCTAAAGGTAAATTTAATGTTTCAAAATTTCTAATAGGACAAACATAACTAAACTTTTGATTTTCAAAAAAAGAAACATTATAATCTGATGAAGTTAAAGAATAACTAATAACTTGATTTTCTCTATCAACACCAGATGAACCTACATTTAAATTTTCTCTCATATAATAATCATTATCATACCAATTAACATTTTCAGCATCTAATTCAAAATCTCTATAATTCCCTAAACAACTAACTAAACGAACAGCCTCAGACCCTGGAACTAAAGAATTATAAAATAAATAAACTAAAGCTTTTTTCCCTGAATCAATAAAATAAAAATTTCCACCCAAATTACTATCAGTTTTAACATCAACATTATTATCAATGATATAATTTCCTGCAACAAAATATTCAAAACATTCACCATAAGAATTTCTAAAACTTAAGTCCTCAGTTGCTAAATTCAAAATATCTAACTGAATTCTCCCAGAATTTAAAAAAACATTTTTTATCTCAAACTCCTCTCTTAAAGTATTCACAGTCTTATCAACATTAGTTTTAAACAAATCCTCTTGTGTTGCAATTTGAGTCATAAAAATAAAAAAAGAAGCAACAAATAGACCCATAATAACTAAAAAAGTCATTGTAAATCCAACAATCCCATTAAAACCAGACATCTTATTAAACCCCCCTTAAAAAAATTAAATTAATTAGTATTAAAATCATCATTATCTGACACCCCTAATTCTGTTACAACACGCACATTATGTGACCCAGCAGATAAAGAAATATCATAATCTACATACATAGTTTCAGTTTGTTTTAAAGTAACTACAGGATTTGAAGTTCCAGCATAATAAGGAGTTAAATTTGTTCCAAATTGTCCATCAACAAAAACATCCATATACTTAGAATTTAAATTAGTAGCTCCAGTATTTTTAACAAAAACTCTTAAATTAGTCCCAGGAGCATCATAATACACATTTGTAATTGTAATAAAAGTTTTTAATTTCTCATTAGTTTGTTTTTGTTGAAAATTCAAAGAATCCTGTGTTTGTAAAAAAAAATTTTGAAAAGCCATAACCATTCCAGTTGTAACCCCTAAAATCGCAATAAACATAATTAAAGTAGAAGCAACCCCTCCAAAACCTCGCTTATTAACATCTAATTTTTTAAAAATCATTTTAAAATAAAAATAAAATATTATTTTTTAAAGAAAAAATAACAAAACTAAAAAAATTAATCTTTAATGATTTGTAAAACAGCATTAGTTAATTTTTCATCTAACTTTTTCTCATTTAATTTACTAATAAAATATAATGAAACAATATGATCCTTAACACCTAAAGTATCTTCATCACTACTAACTTTTTTATCTTTCATACCTCTTAAATATTTATCTAAATCAAAAAATACTTCTGGAGTAATCCATCTTAAAACTTCAGTATAATATCTTAATGAGTTTCTAGTTTCATCAATTCCAACTTTTTTAATCATATATTCTAACCAACTTAAAATTACAACTAATGAATTAGTATTATTTTTTAATTGTGTTAAAGGAACTGCATCTCCAGCAGCTTCTTCAATATTTAAAGTATCTAATTCCAATAAAACTGAATCTAATTCATTTGAACTCATTTTACCTGAACTCACATCAACTTTAATATCTGGTTTTGAAAATGGTGAATCTTTAGAATGTTCTGAACTCTCAGAACTTGTAGCAGTTGAACCATCGGATAAATTTGCCATCACATGGCTATGTTCAACTTTACCAACTGATTCCTTATCGATAAACGGATTATATTGATTATTAATTAATTCATATAAAGATAAAAATTTAGTCATATTCTCTTCCATCTCAGCCATTTTTTCATCATTAGTTTTCTTTGATTCCTCTAAAGATTCAACTCTATGACCCATCTCAGTAACAGTATTTTGAACTTCGTTCACATCAGTAACTAACTTTGTAGATCTTTCCTTCAATTCAGCTAATTCATCATGCAATTTATGAATTACTTCAGAAATTGATTTCTTCCCTGAAGCTCCACCTGCATGATGAGGTTTATTTTGAGCTGCAGGTTGAGCAGCAGCAGGATTTGAATTCACAAATTGAACTCCACCAGCAGGATTCTCTCCAGCAGGTTGAGCTCCATCAGCAGTAGTTGCTTGTGCAGCAGGTTGAGCCGACTGAGCATTTTGTGTTGTAGTATCAACACCATTAGGAACTTGTGCACCAACATTTGGTTGAACAGCTCCAGCTTGAACATTTGGAGTAGAAACAGCACCTACTTTAGAAGTTGCAGTTTTCTTTTTTCCTCCCATTAAAAAATCAATTAATCCGAATACCATTTTTTATAAATTATAGTTAAAATATTATTTTTTTACTTTAAAAGAATTTATCACCACTTAACTAAAATAATAACACCACTAAACAAAATAAAATAAATGAAACCTAAATGAAACTTAAATGAAACTTAAATAAAAAACAAAGCAATATAAATATAAAAAAACTTAAAAAAATAGAACTAAAATGGTAAAACAAATATATTATACAACTAACAATAAAATTTACTCAAATAAATTAACAACAATAAAATATAATACACTTGAGCAATTACCAAAAATTAATTTTGATAAAAAAAATCAAATCCAAACAAATGAAAAAATTATTCTTGAACTTAAAAAGATTTTAAAAAATGAAAAGGAAATTAAAATAAGAGGAATAATAAACAAACCAAAAACTCAACTAACTAAATTAATTCAAAAAATAGAAAAATTAAATAAAGAAAATAAATTAAATTCTAAAACTCCAAAAGATGAAGATTATGATTTTATTTCTGCAACATCATCAAAAGAAATAATTAAACAAATTAAAAACCAAATAAAAGATAATTCTAAATTTAAAATTTTATCAAATCAAATTCAAATATATACAAAATTCAACCATAAAGAATTTGATAACAAAAATAAAATAATTAAACTAAAAATTCAAAAACAAACAGAAAAAATTGAAAACGAAACATTAAAATTAAAAGAATTCCAAAATTTAAAAATAAATCCAATTAAAAAAAATATAAACAAAATCACTTCAAACTTAGTAAAATTAAATGAAGATAAAGATTTAATTAATCATGAAATTTCAACAAAAAAACATCAAAATAAATACTCCAAAAAAGAAAAACTAAAATCACAAATTGAAGTATTAGAAGATAAAATAGATGTAAACAATAATAAAATAGACCAATTAAATGAACACATTAAAATTCTAAAAGAAAAAATCAAACTTGGAGTTGTAAAAGAAATAAATCCAACACTATTCATCCTAACTCTAGGTTTAAGTTATTATAGAAAATCAAATACACTAAAATATAAAGTTGCTAGGTTACTAATTAATATTTCAAACATAAAAGAAAAAAATTTAAAAATTCAAAACATATTAAATGAAAGAATTAAATTTTATAACAAATTAGACAAAGAACACCAAGACAATCTATTAAAAATTAAAGAAATAAATAACCAAATTGAACAACTTGAAGAAGTATTAGAAAAAGAAGAAGTAAAAATAGATAAAAATAAACCAAAACAAAAAACATTAATCGATAAAATAGAAAATGAAGAAAACAAACTAGAAGAATTAAAAATTGATGAAAATGAAAATGAAAAAACATCCTCATCAGAAATTGAAAAATTAATTCAAACGATTGAAAAATTATTTCAAAAACAAAATGAAGATATAAATAAACTAAATTCAAACCTAGAACTCCAAAATATTAAAATAAATAAAGATTTAATTTTTGAACTCTAAAAAATAAAATTTTAATAAAAAAATATAAAGTAAACCAACATTTGTAATTGAAAAATAATGAATAATTTTTATAATAAAAAATAACAATTAATACTTATGTATATATTAAAATCATTAGCTGAAGGTTTAAGAATTCTAGGATTCGACAAACCAACAATTAAAACAGTATCAAGAGAAAAAGACCTTGAAGAAATTTTTTTAAGCACTCTTTTCTTAAATTATCTAATTGTATTATTCGTTTACCTATTTGGATTATTAATTGGAGGTTACTCAATTGGAGACAGAGCACTAAATATGGAAGTATTTTTTGGATTATTAATGGTATACCCATTTGTATTTAACTTAGGAGTATATATCACATATGGATTTTTTGGAATGACTGCTGAATTACTTAATTCTAAAAAACACATCAAACCATTAATCTCAGTTGGATTCCACACAGGAATTGTATACTCAATTTTAATATTAATTATATCAGGATTAAGTTTAATGTTAGGTTTTGAATTAGGAGCAATATTACTTGGAGTATTCTTCGCATACTTTCTATACACAATGTTTTTATCAATCTCAACTATTTACAAATACTCATTTGGACAAAGCTTAACAGTTCTCATGATCCCATTTTTAGTAATTGGATTTGTATTAACAATTATTGGAGCAATTAACCCAAACTTTGTTGAAAATATAATTACACTTTTATTTTTATAAAATAAAATAAAACTTTTTTCTAAAATTAATTTAAAATAATTAACACAAAAATAAAATAAATAATAAAAATATTATTTATTTTCAGAAATAATTTCTTTAACTTGACGCACAACTTCATCAATCCCAATACAAGTAGTATCAATAACATAATCATAATTTGAATCATCAGCAAAATTTGCTAAATCATACAACTTAGTATATCTCTCAGTAATATCAACTTCCCTCTGTAAAGTTAATCTTTTAGACTCATCAAAATCCCCACCATCCCTCTCAATAACTCTATTAATCCTAACGTCCAAATCACAATCTAACTTAATCTTAATAGAATCAGGAATAAAATACCAAGCAAGCCTACTTTCAAAAATAAAATTATCATTATTTTTACCATAAACTTTAACAGAATTATCTAACTCCAAATCAAATTTTGAATCAGATTTACACAAAGTATCAAACTCATAAACTGATAAACCTCTCTTATCAGCCTCAGCCCTAAACATATTACCAGTACTCATATACTCCAAATTTAAATCATTACAAATAATCTTACTAACCGTACTCTTCCCAGTTGCCGCAAGACCAAAAATAGTCACCTTCACCATATATAAAAAATCCAAAACTATTTTATAAAGATTTATATACCTAAAAAAACCAACAATATTACAATGAAGAAAATTATGGCAATACTATTAATTTGTTTCACAATCCTAATCTCAGGATGTAATCAAACAATTGAAGAAATTAAAACAACAGAAAATATTGGAGAAAAAGTATCAGTAAACGGAGAAGTATTAGGATCAATTAAAATTTTAAAATTATCAGGATACACAATCCAAGATGAAAACGGAGACACAATAGCAGTAACAGCAGAAAACTTACCAGAAACTGGTGAAACAATTACAGCAAAAGGAACATTAATGAAAGATTTAATTTTTGGATACTACATTAAATCAAAAGAATAATTTTAACCAATTATTTTTAAAAACTAATTCTAAACAATAAAACAAACATAAATAATAAAATTACAACAAAATAATTTAATTTTAATAAGAAATATAATAATAAAACTTGAAATTATTTTAATAAAATAAAATAATTAACAAATTAAAGGACTAAACCTTTAACTTGTTTCTTCTCCAAGATCTCTTCATACCTAAGTGTGAAGGGTGAACCTTTTTACCAGTTCCAAACTTTTTAATTACAGCAAACATAGGAGCCCACTTAGTAGTTCTAGCAGCTTTAATTAATCTTTGTTTTTTAGCAGGATGTTTATACCGTGTCATTTTTATTCCTCAGCCTCATCTGCTTTAGTTACATTTCTCTTAGCAATATGCTTAGCAGTAACCTTTTCTAAAGTTTCCTTGTTATCGTAAATACTAGCAGTTACAGTAACATTAGCGTTCCCATATCTTGATCCAATATTTTCAATAATAACTAAGTCTTCTTCAGCGTCAAACTTTTTAACAACTTGAGCTTTCGCTTCAACTCTAGTAATAGTAGCTGCTGCGTTTTCGATAGTTAACTTAACTTCTCTTCTCCCAAGTAATTTATTTTCGAAATCTGATTTAACTTCCATTTTCAAATCACTCATTTACCATTTCAGTTTTCACGATTTTTCGTTCAACTTCACGGATTCCATCCTTAGAAACAATCTTGGCAATGTAACCACCACCACTTGCATTATCATTCTTAAAAGCAACTTTATAGCATTTTTCAAGTAAGTCTAAAGATTCTTTTTCAGTCATATTTGATTTGTATTGAGTATCTAAAACACTCTTCACAAAAATACTTCCTGAACCATTAGTAACATAAGGTTCAACATCAATCATTGATCCATCAGGACTCAATTCAAACAAAGATACACCATCTTTTTCATCATATCCACCCATAATTGAAGCCAGCACAGCACCAGATTCTCTAGCACCTAACTGATAAGAATTCAAAACTGAAGCTACTTCCATAACTCTAGCATTTCTTTCCTTTTTCAATTCAAGTAATTTTACTTCACTTTTTAAATTTCTTAAAAAAAGTTGAGCGGCTGACACATGACCCGCAACAGTTGACACAACATTTTCAGACACATCAAACAATTTCGTAAAATTATCTGACTCAATCTTATAAGTTGTAATTCTTCTATCCGCAGCCACAATAACTCCTCCCTTAAAGAGAAATCCAATACACGTTGTTCCTGTTTTGATTTCGTTCGTCATTTTTTATGTTTAATTTACTTCCAAAAAAATAATAAATAAATATTATTATTGAGGTTATTAATTTACTAATTTTAACTCTATTTAGCAGCAGCAGCCATCTTTTCGATTTCTGCTCTCTTTGACATAGCCATTGAAGCGTTACCTTTTTCGTAACAATCCATAATTTCTTCAACTAAAGCAGAAACAATTGATTTCTCCTTATTGAAAGCTTTATATGAAGCTCCTTGACAAATATATCTAATAACTAAATCTACTCTTCTTTGAGGACCAATATCTACAGCTTGAGCGTATCTAGCCCCTGCTCTTTCAATTGTGATAACTTCTTCTCTAGGAGAAGCGTTCTCAACAGCACTAACTAAAACTTGAATAGGATTTGATTTTGTTTTTTTCTCTAATTGAGTTAAAACTTCAAACATAGTATTCATTGATGTCTTAGCTTTTCCAGTATTATGTCCGGAAGATTGTCTATGTCTCTTACCTTTGTGACCACAAACATTAATTCTGTTCATTAATCTTTCAACAATATTAACTTTCGTTTTATAGAAAGGAGTATTGTGGTAATATCCATTAGTTCTAGGAACTACAATAGGTTCAATGTTAATATATGGTTTAATACCAATATCTGAAACAACAACTTCAGCAAATGACCACTTATTAAATAATTTAATTTCAGCAACCATTTTACTTTCTTGCCCTCTCTAACTTACCCTTAATTAAAGCCTTTAAAGATTGACCATTAACTTGAATAACTCTCCAACGAATACCTGGAATATCTCCTTTAGATTTTCCTTTAATTCCACCAATTCCTTCAATCATAACTTCATCGTGTTCATTAACAAACTTTGATGCGTTATTTCCTGGTAGGAATGCAGCAACGGATTTACCGTTCTTGGATAATTGAACTACACAACACTTTCTTAAAGCAGAGTTTGGTTGTTTAGCTTCTCTTTCTGTTTTTTCTAAAACAATTCCTTTAGCTTGTGATGAACACTCCAAAGGATCATACTTAGCTTTCTTTAAAGGATCTACCTTAGTTTTCTTAAAATTATTTCTGTTTGAAATTAATTTCTTAGCGGCAAATAATCCATTAGTCTTTTTTCCCATTTTTAAATTCTCACAGTAACCATTGAAACGTTGAATGGTTTACCTAATTTTTGTCCAAGTTCTGAGTTATCTAACTCTAAAGCAACAATTTCAACATCAGCTAAAGAACCGTAGTGTTGAATTTTCTTTAAAGTTAATTCATCAGGATTTAAAGAAGTATAAATCTTCTTTACTTCACTTGCCTTTAATAGTTTCTCAGCGATTTTCGCACCGAAAACTAACTTATTCTCTCTGTTAAAAGCTAATAAATCAATAACATTTTGATCTTCTGATCTCTTGTCTTTTGATCTTTTAACAAATTTCTTTGAAAATCCTTTAAGTTCATTTGGAGCTGATTCAGCTTCAATAGTAACTTGTTTAACATCTTCCATTTTTTGTTATAAAACCTCAAATATATCAAAAAAAAATACAAAATAAAATCGCGTAAACGCAAAATTAATATGTAATTAAATTATCAAATATTTTATTTGCGAAGAAAGAAAAAGTAAATCTTACTTAAAAAAGAGCTTACTCCACAACCAAATGTTGCTTCTCATCTCTTTCTTCTAGTAAAAATAAACAATTAACCATTTATAAACCTAATTATAAAATAAAAAATTATCAAACATAAACATTAATTTTTTTAACAGCAATTCCAGAATTAATTTGTAAATCATATATATTAACAGATTTATCATATACAAAATTTATTAATTTGCTTCCCAAATCAGTAACCACATAATATTCATAATTTAAAACCTCATCAAGACTCAAACTTGTAACTCCAACCCCCCTAGAACACTTTTCAAAAGAATCAAATAAATTCAAATTCAAAAAAGCATTTCTCAGAGTAGATTTTTTTAAAATTCCTAAAGAAACCAAATTCCCACATACATAAGATTTATGAAAATAATTCAAATACTTACCAGTATCAACTTCTATCTGACCACAATAAATTTTTTTATCAGAATTCAAATCAAAAGCTAAAGTTTTCCCAAAAGAATTAAAAAACCTAAATTCACCATCAACTAATCCAACTAACCCCTCAGAAGATAAAATCGAACCCGGAGATAAATTAACATAATTATTTGAAAACAATTTATCCTTTAACCCCATAAACATAAACTAAGTAAACAATTAAAAAATATAATAGTTAGTATAAAAAAATATCCATAAAATAAAATAAATATCCTAAAATAAAAATAAAATGAAAAAAAAATTAAATAAATATCCCTAAAATTAAGAAATAAAATTAAATCACAAGTAATTTATGTAATGTTCTTAATCCAAAAACATTATAATTATTAATTTTTAAATACAAATGTTTTGAGCCATATTCAGTTAATACAAAATAATCTCCACTAATTACTTTGGAAAATTCATATTTTAAAGGCACATTCAAACCAGAAACTTTTAAAAATTCTAAAATATTTAATCCTTCGTGTTTTTTCAAATCATCATGTGTTAAAAAATTAATTGAACTTACAAAAATATCCAAAATATTTAATTTTTTAAAAGCTTCAAACAAAGAAATTTTTTCCAAAATTCCACGACTAACCAAACTATCCAAAGAATAATAAGAATAATCTAAAACAAAATCAATTGAATTATCTAACTTTAAATCTCCATAAAAAATTCTTTTTTTTGAATTAATATCAAAAATTAAACTTTTTCCCTTTGACTTATATAAATGAAAATAATTATCTAACTCCAAAGAAATTAAACCATCATTAGAAATAATTGAACCTGGTGAAAAAAATATTTTATTCGGTTCTGAAATTTCATTTGAATTTTTTTTAAAAACAATTCCCTCAAACATAAATAAATTATAAAAAAAACATATATAAATATTATTCATCAAAAGAAAAAATAAAAACACCAAACATAATAAAATTATAAAATTTTAATTTGATAATTTTAGAAGTAAATAAAAAGCGCCCGAACCGGGATTTGAACCCGGGTCTTTACCGTGACAGGGTAAAATGATGGGCCGGACTACACCATTCGGGCAATACGCACTTTAATAATAATAAATAGAATTAACCATTTAAAAAGTTTTTGGAAATTGAATAAATATAATCAAAAACCAAAATAGATTAATAAATAATAAAATAAATTATTTATTCATTTCTAGGTTTAACAGCAACCTTTGGAATACCAGTTCCAACATTAACCATTTGATTAGTCATAATATTTTCAGTAATTGAAGTTAAAGGATTTCTATTATTCATAATAGCTCCCTTACTAATATGCTTTAAAGCAGTTTCAAAAGAAGCCTTAGTTAAAACATTAATCTTATCTGCAACAATACCATAACGAGTCATCCCTCTAGGCTCCCCAGTATAACACATAGCATCAGCAATTAATAAAACATGTCTCTCATTAACAGATAAACCTTGTGAATTAACTACCTCCATAATCTCATGAATAATTAAAGCTCTAGCAGCCTCAATTCCATAAGTATCAAAAATTTCATTAATATCATTACAAAATAATCTATCAACATCAACACCCTCAATCTTTTTAACATTCTTTAAAGAAATTCCTTGAGTTGTAATTAAATACTCATCTCCATCCTTAGTCAAATTAACATCAGAAACTCCTTTAATTCCATAAACAATTGAATTATAAGCTAATTCCTTAATCCCCATTAAATCCTTTAATCCAGATGTTGCGGTTCCCTTAACTTCTAAGATCTTACCATCAACAATTTCTGAATCCTTTCTAATTTTTCTATCTAAATATGAAATAATAGCTTCAGCCTCTAAATCAAACTTCTTTAAAGCTTTAGTATCTAACTTAATAACTACCTTTTTATTTTCAGTATCAATATCAGAAGAAGATGCAATCTCAACTAATCTTGTTTCCTTAATTTTTGCAGCAATTAATTTAACTGAAGTTTCATTATTAAATTCAGGAGTTAGATAAATCTTCATCATAGGACCCTCTAAATTTTTCTTTACATCTAAAATTTCAATTAATCTAGGTAAACCTTGAACACTTGAAGATGCTACACCCGCAAAGTGGAATGTATTTAAAGTCATTTGAGTTGAAGGTTCTCCAACAGATTGAGCAGTAATTACACCAATAGCTTCATATGGAGAAATTTTAGATTCCTCATACTCAGCAGTCACATTTGCTAAAATTTTCTTAACATTAGCATCAGTAACCTTAGCAGGTAAATGCTTATTCACTTCATCTAAAATATATTGAGGGAACTCTGGATTCTCCTCTCTAAATTTAGTAACTAATTTATTTTCCTTAACCATTTTAAATATTCCCCTCTAAAGTATTATCAATAATAGATTTCACATCAAACTTACCACTAACCGTTTTAGCTACATCAATTCCATCATCACCATACTTAAATTGAACAATAACACCATCTTCATTTCTTACAGATAAATCATCTTGTGTTAATAAATCAAGCATTGCAGTTGCCATACGTCTATATAGATATCCTGTTTTAGGAGTTCTTAAAGCTGTATCCATTAAACCATCTCTTCCAGTAATACACCCAAAGAAAACTTCATGAGGTTGTAATCCTTTTCTTAATGAAGATTTAATATATCCTCCTGCCTCAGCCCCTAAATCCCCTGATTTAAATTTAGATAAAGTTCTACCAGCAAATCCTCTTGTTAATCTAGACCCTCTTAAAGATTGTTGACCAACTCCAGCGTGCATTTGAACAATAGATAAAACCTTACCCATAGCTCCTGAATCCACCATTAACATTGTTCCAGACTCAGAATCTAATTCAGCTTTTACAATTTTCATAGACTCATCACGAATCGCATTTAATTTTTGTAAAACTGATAATTCAAAAGTTTGTTTTGAAGTTAAACCAGTTAATCTTTCTAATTTACCAGACTCATAAGTTGAAATAGTATCATCAATTTCACTAAATACAGTATCATTAATTTTTTGAACTCCATCTCTAATCTCTGAAGAAATATCAAAATCCTTCATTGAAACTGTGAATCCTTTCTTCTTTAATACTTGAATCCCTAAATTAAACATATAACTAATTGATTCTAATACAGTATCAGGTTCATAATTTTTATGTAAGTAACGTAATAAAACACCACCTCCATCTCCAATTAATTTTTTATCAATAACTCCCTCAATTAAAACACTATTTTCAATTTTAACATTACCAGATTTTGATTCTCCAATAAAGTTTACATTTTCAGGTAAAACAGCTGAAAAAATTTCAGCCCCAGTAACAGTCTTAGACTTAAAATTCATCTTAGATAAATCATTAAATCCAATTGAAAATAATAATTCAATAGCATCTTCTCTTGAATAAACTGTTCCTTTTCTTGTTAAAACAAATAAACCAGTAACACTATCTTGAATACATCCAATAACAGCATCCCCTGAAGCAGGTGAAATTAATTGATGTTTTACATCCATTAATCTTTCAACTTCTTGTCTAGCTTCTAAAGTTTGAGGCATATGTAAGTTCATCTCATCACCATCAAAATCAGCATTATAAGGTGAACAAACACCAGGATTAATAGCAAAAGTCTTAATAGGTAAAATCTTAGCAACATGACCCATCATAGATAATTTGTGTAATGAAGGTTGTCTGTTAAAAATTACAGAATCCCCATCTAACATATGTCTCTCAACAACACATCCAGGCTCTAATTCATCAGCTAATAAATCAACAATTTCAGGAACAATAGTTTTCTTATGTCCAACTTTAGTTCTTAAATATGTAGCTCCAGGATACCCTAAAGGACCAACTCTAACTAAAGATCTTAAAAATTCAATATTTGACTCAGTAACAACTTCTGGAATTGTTAATTTTTTAGCAACTTCATAAGGAACTCCTACTTCATTTAACTTTAACTTTGGATCTGGTGAAATAACAGTACGAGCTGAATAATTTACACGTTTTCCAATTAAATTGTTACGAATTAAACCTTTTTTACCCTTAATTCTCTCAGCAATAGATTTTAAAGCATCACCATTTCTGTGTCTAGCAGGAGGCAATCCAGGAATAGTATTATCCATATAAGTTGAAATGTGGTATTGTAATAAATCCCATACATCTTCAATAATAGCTTCTGGAACTCCAACTAATAAATGCTCATGTAATCTTTGATTTGTTCTAATAACATCAGTTAACTTGTGTGTTAGATCATCTTCAGATCTTTGTCCACTTTGTAAAGTAATTGTTGAACGCATAGATACAGGAGGAATTGGTAAAGCAGTCATAACTAACCACTCTGGCCTACAATTATTTAATCTTAATAAAAATAAATCAGATTCAGGAATGTTCTCAAATCTAAATCTAATTTCAGTTGTTAATAATCTCTTTTTCTCCCCTTGAGTAAATGTGAAAACACTAGATTTATCTAACTTAATAGTCTCTTGCTTTGCTTCACAATGAGGACAATTTTTAACCTTAGATAAAGCTAATAAAAACTTTTGTTGATATTTTTGGAACTTTTCAGGTCCTAATTCTCTTTGTTGCTTTTTAAATTCAGCTGTCATCTCAACAATTTTATCTTCAGCAACCATAATTCTGTAACATTCTTGACAAGTACATCTTAAAGTCATATAAATATCATCTACAAAATTAACATTTAAAATTGGTCTAGCAATTTCTAAATGTCCAAAGTGACCTTCACAATTTTTATATGATTGACCACATGTCTTACAACCTAAACCTGGTTCAATAACTCCCATACGTAAGTCCATTAATCCTCCTTCAACAGGAAAACCATACTTATCATAAATCTCAGGAGTAATAACTTTAACAACACTTTGTTTAGTAATTTCTTTAGGAGATAAAATTGAATATCTTACCTCATTAATTCTTTTAATAATTCTTTTTGCCATTTTTAATCAAAAAACCTATCATTTGTTCCAAAAGTTGGATTCACTCCTAATGATTTTAATTCATTCATTAGTAACTTAAACGCATATGCAATCTCTACTTCATTAAATGTTGTAGTATTACAAATTGGACATTTACTTTTATAGTTAAATAAGTAAGGATCACCTAAATAACCACAACTACTACAAATTAAAGCAGTAGTTTGATCTGATGAAAATCTTTCTTTTAATAAAAGAGCTGAACCGTGAGACAATAATGCATCTTTCTCCATTTCTCCTAATTTCAGACCTCCACCCCTCATTCTTCCTTCTGCAGGTTGTCTAGTTAATAATTGAACAGGTCCAGTTCCTCTGGCTTGAATCTTATTAGCAACTTGGTGAGATAATCTTAAATAATATAATGATCCAACATAAACTTCTACTTCCATTCTCTTTCCAGTCTTAGGGTCATACATAACCTCAGTTCCAGAACTAGATAATCCATAGTCAGCTAATTGAGCTCTTAATTCATCCTCACTTTGTCCATCAAACGGATTAGCATCAATAAATTCTCCTGATAAAGCCGCAACTTTTCCAGCTAAAACTTCCATAACATGAGATACAGTCTTACGCCCAGGAATTGAATGTGGAGAGAAAATTAAATCAGGTGTTGTTCCATTCTCAGTAAAAGGTAAATCTGAACCAGCAATAACTCCTCCAATAACTCCTTTTTGACCGTGTCTTGAAGCGAATTTATCTCCAACAATAGGTAGTCTTTGATCTCTTAACAATACATTTGTTTCTTTATCACCAGCAGCATTTTCAAATACATAAATAGATGAAACTACACCAGCTTCCCCTTCTCTTAAAGCTAAAGAAGCATCAATGTTTAAATTAACCATTTGACCAAATCCTTCAATTTCTTCAATAAATCTAGGTGGAGCAATCTTTCCAATAATTACATCTCCAGCGCCAACGTGTTGTCCTAAATAAACAATACCATCGTCTTCAATGTATCTATAATCTTCTTCCATTCTATAACCTTTAATTTCAGAATTTGGAACACCGATTCTATCTTGTAATCCACCAGGATACTTAACTTCTGAAGAATTATGAACCTTATAATAAAAAGATCTTTGCATTCCTCTTTGAATAGATGACTCATTTAAAATAATACCATCCTCCATGTTATATCCTTCAAAACTCATAATCGCAACTGTTAAATTTTGACCAGCAGGATGAGTATCAAACCCTAATAAATCATAAACAAAAGTCTCCACTAAAGGCTTTTGAGGATTAACTAAAACATTTCTATCAGTTTCTTTTCTATTTAAAAAATTTAAAGTATAAGTTCCAACAGCTTGTTTAATAGTCTTTTGACCTCTCATTAAACGACCCGGCTCATCATAATTTGAAAAAGGAACAGTCCCAGTATTTAATCCAAACATTAAAATTGGAGATAATTCAACATGAGTATGTTCTTTAGTTAATTCAGAAGTATACATTGCAACTAAACAATCTTCTTCTTCTAAAGCATCAATATACTCAATAACTCCAGTAGCAACTAAATCATCATAACCTAATTCACCTGAATTAATTTTAACAATAATTTCATCAGTAATTAAAGCCTTACCATTTTCAACTGTTACAACTGGTCTTCTAACTCTACCAGGTGAACCTTCAATATAAACTGAATCAACTGCTAAATCAAATCTAATATTTAAATCTGAAGAAATCTCCCCTGACCGTCTTGATTTTTTAAAATTATCAACAAAAGATTTCCCATTAGAACATTGTCCAACGTAAATCTCATTCATATATACATCAATTTGTGCCATTTTATTTATTTAATCCAAACCCCTCTAATTTATCAAATAATTCATCATCACTACCATGAGACTCGTAAGTAACAGTAGCCATTAAAGATAAATTCTTTCTTAATCCAATTGAGTGACCCTCAGGAGTCTCAACAGGACACAATCTACCAAAATGAGTAGCATGTAATTCTCTTGCAGAGAAATTTTCTTGTGAAGTTGATAAAGGTGACACAACTCTAGTTAAATGAGAAAGCATATCAAAATAATTTCCTCTCTTTAAATATTGTGAAATTCCCTTACGACCATCAGACCAAGTTCCCATAGCTAAAGCGGAATTAATCTTTTGAGATAATAATTGTTCTCTAATAATAATTTTCATTGATGAGAATCTACCTCTCTTAATCATTCTTTGAAAATTAGTTAAAATATCAACAATTAAATCTGAAAAATTATTAATAAATAAATGTTCAAATAATTGACCAGTTAACTTAACTCTTTTATTAGCAAAATGATCCTTATCATCTGTAACTCCAGAAGTTGTTGAAACTGTATAATATCTCTTAAATAATTTACAAATTAACTTTGCTTTCGCAATTCTATCTTCATCTAAAACTCCAACATGTGGAATTACAAAATTGTTTAAATAAAATGATACTCTATCTCCCTTCTCTTTAGCAGATCCCACTAAATTGAACTTTTTACTCAATAACTCAATCGCTTCTTCTGTTGTTGAAACACCTGAATACTCAGACATTTGAAAAATTACTTCAGTATCAACTACACCAGTTAATTCTACAATATCCTTATCAGTTGTAATACCTAAAGCTTTAACTAACAAGAAAATTGGAATATTCTTAAAATTTCCAAAAGTATAAGTATAACTACCATCCTTTCCTTTAGAAATTTCTTGTAAACTCTTATATACACCTCTCTCTGAAAACATTCTTCCAGTATACCCATCAGATGTTTTTTCAATAAAGAACTTATTTAAAGCTAAATCTTCCATTAATACAATAACTTTCTCAGTCCCATTTACAACAAAATACCCACCAGGTTCATAAGGATCTTCTCCAAGATCAATTAATTCATCCATAGTTTTATCATGCAAAATACATTTTTCAGATTTCAGCATAATTGGCATTTTTGCAATTTGAACTTCAAACTCTTCTTTTTGAGTCCCAATAGTTGTTGAAACTTTCATAAATAAAGGAGCTGAATAAGTTAAACCTCTTTGTCTTGCAATTTGAGGAGTTAACTGTGTGACTGACCCATCAACTTCAATATGAGCTGGCTCACCTAACCAAGTATCACCAATAGTTAAATTTACTTCATCATAAACTTCTAACAAATACTCAGGCACTTTAGACCTATCAAACCCCATAATAATGTTTCTAACACCATTATTAATAAAATTATTATATGACCTAATTTGACTCTCTACAACTGATTTATCTTTAAAATAAGATTTCAGTACTGGTTTATAATCAAAAGAATTATCCATTTTATTCTACCACCACTCTATAATATTTGCTTTCTCCAGCAAAACTATTTCTAGAAATTTCAACTACATCTCCTAAAGAAATATCTTCTAAATCTACTAAACTTTTATCTTTAATTTTAATTTTTGGTAATTTTAATACACCACTTAAAGAATATTTATCTAGAACTGCTTTAACTTCATCATCAGAAATTTTTCTGTGATCAACCTTTAAAAAATTAATTTGTTGTCCCATTTGTATAACTAGCTAATAATTCGACACTAAACCCATATAATAATAAATTAGTAATATATGTGAAATTTAGAATCTAAAAACCGATTATTTTGCGCAAAATAACGGCGTGAACTTTTGAAGCGATTTCAATGTTCAAACGAGTCGTACGGGATTCGAACCCGCGACACCTGGATTAAAAGTCCAGTGCTCTAACCAGACTGAGCTAACAACTCAATATAATATATATTGAAAACGTCCAACAATAAATGTTGGACAATGAGCGCCCGAACCGGGATTTGAACCCGGGTCTTTACCGTGACAGGGTAAAATGATGGGCCGGACTACACCATTCGGGCAAACACTCTCGACCACCCTAACTTTCAAGTTGACATTCCCGTAACGTCCGAAAACCCGGATTTGAACCGGGAACCTGTCGATTACTGCTTCGAATCAGTTTGAAGTGGTGACTGTCTCAATATCATATAAGTGCCAATGGCACCTATCTAAAGGAATCTACAGTCGACCGCTCTACCGTTGAGCTATTTTCGGTCAACTCTCAAATGTGTCAGACACATCTAGGATATTTAATTTAATCGTGACCCCTTTATAAAGGTTTCGATTTAAACATATAAATTTAAATATTAAAACAAAAAAATAATTATTTTTTTGAATCAAACATACCAGTAGGAACTACTGGAATTGGAGCTGGTAAATTTAAACTATCAGATAAATCTAAAGATTTTACAATCCCCTTACTATAAATAAACTTTGAAACAACTGAATTAACCATCTGATTCAAAGTTTTATCCAATTCCCAACCTCTTAAAGTCTCAGCCACAATTTCAGGAGTATCTGAATATACAACATCCCCTACTAAAGTAATATGACCTAAATCAGTCCCATACTTAACAGTAAAAGTGAAATCAATTTTTAAAACATCAGAACTACCTGCTCCAACATTTAATTTAGTTACACCAACTGAATCAATTTTAACATTATGAGAAATCTCAATTTGACCCTTATTAGAAACATTATTCCTAACTGCATCAAATTTTGAAAATCCAAAACCAACAATTGCCATTGTATAAAACTACTTAACCTTTTTAGAAGCTAAATCCATTTTAACTTCAGCTAAAGCTTTCTTGAAAACATTTAAAGCATCCCCTTTTTTTACTTTTAAATAAAAATCAGTTTTATCAACTAAATGATGACCTTTAAAATGTCCAACTACTTCAACATCCGCCATAGGTTCCATGTATACTTTTAATAAAGAAAACAAAGACTCCTCATTAGAATCCACTGTAATTTTTAAATCTGTTCCTTCTCCTGATTGTTCGATAATTTCCATTTTTAAAATTAATATAATATAAGCCAAACATATTGACTTAAAAGAATTTGTAATGATTAACTCATTACAAAAAAACTCACCAGAACTACTCTAATGAAATTTTCTTAAACTCGAAAGCCTTTAAAGGTAAAACACTCTTTAAAGAATTTCTAAATCCAACTTGGATTTTTCCACCAATAACTTCATTCATAAACTCATTATAAGTTTTTGAAGCTAATTCATTTGAAATAATCTTTTTAGTTTCATTTCTAATAACTGATTTAACTAATCCTGAAGCTGCTTGTTTTGTAACAATGAAAGGTTTAACTCTAACATCTAATCCATCCTTTGATTTAACAACAAATGAATCTTCAATTAAATTTGAATTAACTTTAACATGTCTTCCTAAAAAATAAGGAACTTGTTGATAGTTAGATAATTGAGTTTTAGCTAATCCAGAATTAACTTCATCAATTTTAAATGATAATCTTACATTTTGATTCTTAACTGAACCTGTAATATACATCATTGAAATCTTAATTGTTTTACCAACTAATGTATTTAAATCTGTAACTTCTGATGATCCAATCTTTTTAGAATTTAAAAATTCAGGTGCTACAATCTCAACAGGAAACTTTCTCTTTACCTTCTTAACTTTAGATTTTACTACTACCTTTGCCATTTTTATTTATAATTCCACCCAGCTTCGATTCTATTATTATTCTTATAATATTTAGCTAATCTTCTAATCTTTGCCTCAATTAAGTTTAATCCACGAGTATTATGAGTATCTCTTGTATTATTCCCTAAATGTTTCTTTAATTTATCAGCCTTAACAGTTAATAAAAATAAATCTTCAGGAATTTTAGCAGCCATATCATTTTCTGCTAAAATCGCAGTAATTGATTTACCAGTTAAAGCCTTAACTGAAGGAACTCCGTGTTGATCTCTTAAAGTTAAACCAATAATAGATGGTTTAATATCATCCTTAGCCATAGCTAAAATGATTTTCACAACTTCTTTTTCTTTAATAGTTACAAAAGATAAATCTGCTTCAACAGGTCTTGTTGAACCGGACTTTCCTGCAACTCTTGCATGTGTTCTTGCCATTTTCAGGTATAAATTTGTATTATATACAAATATCATCCTATATTAATAGTATATAAAAAATACTACAATTAACATAATTTGATAATAAAAAAAATTCTTTTAAGTTTATAAAGTTATCCTGATAAGACAAAAATAAAAATAAATTAAATTAATATACAATAAAAAATAAAAATAAATTTAAAAAATAAATCCATCAATTTTCAACTCTTTGAGTTGATAAATCAAGATTATTATCTACATAATTAACATTATAAGTTTCTGAAAACCTACTACCATCTGAATCAACACATAAAATCTCTAACTCAGACACACCCTCTTTAAACTCCAAACCTGTCGCAATATACGCATAAGGTGAAGATGAAATCATATCATATCTCTCAATCCCAAATAAACTCCTAAAAAAGTTAATTGGTCTTGATAAAATCCCTCCAACTGGATCAATTCCAAACTCACAAATCTCAACATTTTTCTTATTTAAATTAAATTTCAAAACATTATTACTTAATGAATGAATATATAAATTATCTAATTCATCCAATTTAGATTCAAAATTTGAAGAAGCTAAAACTAAACTATCAACATCAACAAATAAAGGCCCATCAACAACAACATCAAACACATAATTTTTAACTGGTCCAAAATTTCCAATCGCATCAATACAATTTAAATTAAAATTTACTTTTCCAGTTGGAAAATCAGTAAAATTAATAACAATATCAGCCTTACCACCATCAAGCTCAATTCCTGAAACTAACTTCCCTCCTAAATCATAACTACAACTAATTTTACTAAATGGTCCAACACTATAAATAGTAGCTCCAAACACATAAGGATCCTCATTAACTAAAAACCCAAATTCAGGAACTAAAACATAATCTAACAATTTATCATTTAATAATAAACTCTTAGTAAAACTATAAGTGCTCGAATCAGTAGAACAATCAATCTTAAAATCAACTTCATCACCCAATTCAACTAAATCAAAATTCTCAATAGTTGATAAATCAAATTCAAACTCAGTCTTAGGTCCATCACTAAAAATAAACCCTCCTTTTGAACTCTTCAACCTACAAGTTACAACCTTTGAAGTTTCAAACTTTAAAATTGGAGCAGACTCCTTAGTAATCCAACCAAACCCCTTATCATAAACTGCTGAATTCTCAGAATCTAAAATATCAAAATAAATTCCTTCCACATAAGTTACTGAATCTTCAACAACTAATTGTCTTCCGACACCATCAGTTCCAACCAACTTAATATCATATTGTTCATTTAAATTAGCAACTCCAAAAATAATACTTGAAGTAAAATTTTTCCCACTATCAGTAAAAGAAGGAATTGAAAAATCAGATAAAATAATTGAATAATTATCATAAGTCATAATTTCATAATCTGAACCATTAAACTTTGCAACTAAATTATTGTTAACAAATAACTCAACTTTACTAAGTCCTGACACTTCATCATACATACTTAGATCAAATTTAAAAATATCATCAAAAACATTTCCTTGATTATTTAAATCAACAATTGTTAAATTACCAACAGGTAAAGTCTTATCAATAAAAAAGTTTTTCTCAATAAACCCATCTGAAAAACCATAATCAAAAGCTACCGCAAATAAATTGAATTCCCCTTCAATTAAATCATCAACCAAATATCCTAAAGACTCATATACAAATACTCCATCCTCAGACCTTGCCCCACTCATTGAAACTAAACTATTAACTCCCTCAGAATCAAAAGCAACTTTAATTTCTGAATACTCAACAATACTCCTAACAATAAATTTAACTGAATCTAAACCTAAATACTCATAATCAAAAGAAATTAATCCTCCAGATAAATAAGTATAATTAATCTCAATAGATTTTGAAACTTCAAATCCGGAACCATCCATACAATTTACCTCTAAACCAAATTTAGTTTTTAAATCTGAATCTGAATTAAAATTTAAACTCTCATAACTTCCAAACACACTAGACCTTGAACAAAAATAATTTAAATTTGAATCCTCAACACTCAAATCAAGACCAGATAAAATATTAGATGCTGGAGAAGAAGTATAACTTAAACGATTAAACTTATTTAATTTTGTAAAATTATCAAAACAATTATACATATTATCTAACTCAACAAATTTGTAACTACAATAATAACCACCAATTTCATCAGTATTATTAAACTCAAAATCAATTCCATCAACTAAAGGTTGATAATTAGTAGCAATTCTTGAAAAAATCTCATTACCACCATTTAAACTAATTGAATTTAAAATTAATGGAGTATTGTCATAAATTAAATTAAATTGTCTAACTAAAGATTCTCCAAAAATATCAACACAACTAAATTTAATTGAAACTTCACCATAATTTTTAAACCATTCCTTAACATCTAAATCAGACATTCTAAAATTAAAAGAACTCCCTGAACTATAACTACTAATAGGAGTTTTTTGATTCCCACGAGTTAATTCTACTGAACACTCAAATTGCCTATACTCTGGAGCTGAAAATAAAACCTCAACATTAGGATTCATCTCTTTTGTGAAAATTAAATCATCCGTATTATCAATATCAATTAAATCCCCTGAAAAATTAAAACTAGGCTTAGATACATCATAATAATAACTTAATTCACCAACTCCACGATTCCCAGCCTTATCAATTAAACCAACCTCAAAATTCAATTCCTTTAATCCTGTCTGACCAGATACATCTTTTCCAACAATTAAACTTGAATCAATATTTGCCCTCATAAACATAGTTGAATCAAAAGTATGATTTTGCAAAACTGAATCAAAAAAATTCACATTATCAATTGGAAAAGTAGTCCTAGTTGAACCATCCCCCACAATTAAACTTAAACTTCCATCTTCAACAATCCAAGACCCAGTCCCATCAACAGATAAATTTACATCTAAATTATAACTATTTTGACCATTAGATCGAATATAAATTTTTCCACTCCCATCAACAAACATCTCAGACTCATCTTTTAAGATATTATAATCTAATAATACTGGACTTTGAGTATCATAATAATAAGTATGTTCCTCAGTAAATTTATTACCTAAATTATCCTCACAATAATAATTCCCAAGATATTCATCATCTGATGAAAATCCAATTTGTCCAAAAATAACTTTTTTAATTTCTGAATGAACTGAATTTCCTAATAACTCATCATGAACTGCTGAATCATAATCAACAATTGAAAAACTTGAAAGACTTGAATCTAAATTAACATAATTCTCCAATCCACAACTAGTTAATCTAGAATCTGAAGAAGTTAAAATAACATCAGCTGTTTGATTTAAAAAACCAACAAAATTTTCCTTATATTTAAAACTTTCAGGAGTTACTAAAACTAATTGAGTATGAATATCAATTGTAAAAAAAATATTTAAATTTGAACTTTGATTAAAAATATCTGAACATTCTAAAGATAATAAATACCCATCCCCATTAGAACTTGAATTAAAAATTGGTAAATCAAAATCATATAAAACTTCATTAGAAGAAGGAAATGTGAAATTTCCAAAATGAGTATAATGTGTTGAATCAGCCCCATCAATACCTTCTAAATTATATTTACAAGATTCAACTTTAGTTTTATCTGAAAATCTAAAATCAAAAAATGAATCTAAATTAACTAATGTTGTTGTTAAAAAAATAGTATCACCAGACCCACTAAAACTAGGAGACATCAATTCAATTTTTGGCCCAGAATTATCAATATTTAAATCAAAATCCCAAATTTTTCCAACATTACCAGACTGATCAGTTACTTTAATTTTTAAATTATTAGTTGAACTATCAATTAAACTATCTCCCAAATTATCTACTAAATAATCATCAATTTTAATTGGAATAATATTATGTTGATTTGATGATATTTTTTCAATAAATGTATCTGCATTATTTAACATATACTCAATATATAAAACACTATCAAACTCAAAATTATCACAACTAGATAAAATTGAATCTGAAGCTAAAAGTTCTAAATATACATCCCCTATAATTTCACCATCATCATTTAAACCAATAAAAACAGACTCCAAATCATCATTTCTCCCAGTTAATGAAACATAAACATTAGGAGGTAAAATATCACATGAAATTTCAAAATCTGAAACTTGAACACCATCTGCTAAAGCACTTGATGACGGATTACTCCTTAAATAAAAAGCATCTATACCATATTGAAAATCTTGATGAGGTGTTCCTTCAACTTTTGGATAATTTTCAATAATATCAAATTGATTATCCCCATTTGAATCTTTAAAACATCCAACCCCTGATTTCCATTTACATAAATTTCCAGAAGATTCTAAATGATAAAGTCCATATTCACTATTTACAAAATTACTACTATTTTCACACATAGTTTTTGAAGTATATAATTCACAAAATAACTCCGAATTATATAAAGATTGAGACTCCCAAGCTAAATCACTTAAATATAAATTTTTCACATTCCCTAAATATTTTGACAAATCAATATCAGAACCATAAGGTAATTTTGGTGAACTTACCATATATGAACAATCACCAAGTAAATCTGATTTCTTTTGACTACACAAATTAAACCCACCATCAGTAAAACATAAATTACAATTTGACGCAGATTTAGGTCTAATATCAACAGGAGTAAATAATTTTGAACTATCAATAATTGGACTCTTTGAATCAAATACTTTTAATCCAACAGCATCAATATGAATTTCACCATCCCCCTCATAACTAAATTCAACTTTAATATCACTTGAAGTTGGTTTAAATATAACATCATCATAAGTTGTATAAACACCATAAGTTTTAGAATTTAAACTTGTCATAGGAAGAGATAATTGCTCAACCCCACCAATTAAAACTTTTAAATTCCCAGTAGAATCATTCCTCGCATTTCTAAAATTAAAAGTTAACATATAAAAATAATTATCAGTTAAATCTCTCACAGTTTGAGACAATTTAGTATTAGAATTTAATTTAGCATAAAAATCTCCAAAATAAGCAAGTGATTTATCAGTCCCAAGTTGAGCATTCCCCGACCATTTTGATAATGAACCAAATTCAAAACTAGGATTTTTAATTACATTTTTAGAATAATAATAATTCTTTTCATTAAAATATTTTTCATTTGAGATTTCCTTAGAAACACACATCCCATCAACTTTTAAATTTTCAACATATTGATCAGCAGAAACCCACCTACAATTTCCAGTCAAACTATCAACTTTATCCCCATTACACAAAGACTCTGATTTTAAATCTGAACAAACTTTTAAAGCTCTATCCACAATACAAGATTCTTTTTCAATATCTAAAATTCCAAGTTCAGATGCTTTTTGAAAATAAGAATTAAAATTCCCCCCCAAATAAGGGTTAAAAACACATTTATTCTCACCAGCTAAATCAACAGATTCACAAGAATTTTGATTAACATATAATCCTAAAAATCCTCCTCCATCCCTACACTGTTCAGTTAAATAATTAATTAACTCATCATCATATTCATCATTAGTATCATCAATATCATCTCCATTATCACTTCCATCATCACTACCACCAGTCCCATCATCATCACCTACACCAGGATCAGTAGAACCTGAGATACAAGTAGTTTGATCATAAGTTACAAAATTAGAACATGAACTCGCAAACTTATTTTTAATATTTTGATTATCAAAAATAATATTTCCAGAAACTTGACAAAAAGTCCCTGAAGCTGTTTCACAAGATAACTTTTTTGTTCCAAGTTCATTACAAGCTATAAGAGAAGTAACATCTGATAAAAGAATTGTATCTTCTCCAACACATCCACCTTTAGATTTTGGTATAACATCCGACCCAGTATAACAACAATCAAAATTAGCTGAAAAACCAAAATTAATCCCTGAAATAAACATACCGAAAACAATAAACACACTAAATAAATATTTCATACCAATACATTAAAATAACTCTATATAAAGGTTATATAATACTTGTAAGTAAAAAATAAACTAAAACAAGAACTTAAATATTAATTATAATCCATAAAGTCCCACACATTAATTATAAAATATAAAAAATACCAATTAAAAATAATTTAAATATTGATTAAAAATTAAAATAAAATAAATAAATAATAATAACTAAAAAAAAATAATAATAATAACTAAAAATAATAAAATTTGATATATTAAATATAGAACTCAAATAAGTAAATAAATTATAAAAATATTTTGGTTAAAATAAATTAGTTAGATGATGTATCTGCATCATCTCCTTCCGCTGAACCCATAATTCTATGATAAATTTCTTGGTTCTTCTTTGCTTGAGGGTTACTTAGCTTTTCATGCAAATCCTTAAGTTTCTTTTTTCTAGCAAAATAGTCTTTTTCTACATCAGGGTCTCCCATTTTTATATTATTGTAAATCAAGTAAATACCGGTCTAAATCTATCAAAAAAGGTATAATCAACTTGTTATAACTAATAGTAATAAAAATTACTTTATAAACCTTTTCAAAATTACCACGACAAGTGACAAAATAAGTCAAAAAGCACCCCACAACACCAAATAATAACATTTTAGAAGTAATTAAGAGAAAAAACTAAAACAAATTTCTCCTAAAATAAGAAAAAATAAGAAAAAAAATGGTGAATTCTAATCATTCCCCCAATTTTTTCCTAATATCTCTACTCGATTTCAAATCATATAAAACTAATAGTGCGATAAATACTGCTACTGCAATTAAAATGATAAAATATAATTGCAATTTATCATTTTCTAAACTCACAACATGAAAACTCGTAGATATATCTTGATCCAAATCTCCATAGTCCAAAACCTTAACCTCCAAAGAATAAACTCCATTAGAAACTGATTTTGGAATAGAAATTGAATCAATAAATGATGCCTGAGTTTCAACAGCTTTTAAAACTTTAGCCTGTGCAACCAACTCATTATCGGGTCCAAAGATTTTATATTCAAATCGTAAATCAACTCTACCCAGATTTTCAGGATATTTAATATCCATTTCAAAATAAAATTTTTCTCCCGCAACAACCTCAGAATACTTATCAGGGACATTCGCAGACAAACTTAAAGAATTCCCATAAGTTATCAAACCAATCAAAGTTAAAAATACAATTATTAAAAAAATTAAAACTCTCAAACTCAAAAACCTAAAAGTATCTAAATTGTTCATTTACTATACCCTCCAGAAATTTCCAAAAATTTAATTAATAAACTAGTAAAATTATGATAAAAAAAACAAATAAAACTAAAAAATATAAATCCATACCCAAACAACAAATTACTTGAAAAATTATCTAATAAATAAAACCCAATTATAATAAAAAATAAAATATACAATATTCCAACATACAAAACCCAAATAGAACAATATTTTTCATAAACAAAATAATTAAAAAATTTATAATAAAAAAAACATAAAATCATCAAATACAAATAACTTAAAATAGAAATCTCAATCAAATTAAAAGAAATAGTAATTAAACCTAAAACAGAATAAATTAAAAATCCAAATAATAAAACAAATAAACTAAAAAATTCTTTTTTTAAATTTTTCAGATAAAAACCATTTAAAACTAAAATTCCCATAAAAACTAAACATAAAACTGAAAATAAAAAAAATAATGAAAAAATAATTAAAAAAGATAAATTCATTTTTTTAACCCTCTAAAATTATTATAAAAAATAAATCCTAAAATAATAATTACTAATACAACGGAAATCAAATCTAAATAAAATGGAAACTCCAAAGAGAAAAAAGCAAAACTCATCCTAAAAATAAATAATAATCCAACTAATAAAAATAATATAAATTTTGAAATATTTTTAAATTTAATAACATTATTTGTAACCTCCCAAAATAATAAAATTGATGCAAACAAATAAATAAATAAAATTAAAAAATTCATTTTTCTAAAACCCCCACATAAGTAAAAAATAATGAAAAAAAACCTAATATCTCAAATAAAAACACAAAATTAGAAATAAAAAATATCTCACCTAAAACTAAAAAATTAAAATAAATAAATAAATCTAAAAGACCACTTAAACAAAAAAATGTAAATCCCAAAAATAAAAAAGACTTCACAACCAAATTCATCTTAAAAGAAAAAATTAAAACAAACAAAGATAAAAATAAATAAACAAACGAAGTAATTACAAATAAATTTGGTAATTGAGAATAATTTAAATAAAAATAAATAGCATAACATATCCAAATCAAAACAAAAGTAATTGTAGAATATAAATATAAACTATTAAACGAATAAGACTTAAAATTATCAAATACACTAATTAATTTAAAATTATAATAAAAATACAAAATCTCCATCGCAATAAATAAAAATAAACCAGAAAATAA
>DAXK01000010.1 GCA_002506365.1 archaeon UBA583
TTTTATTTAATTAAATTTAATATTTTTTCATCAAAATATTTTATATACCAACCAAAATTATTATTATATATAAATTCATTATTTTTTTGACAAAAATAAGCATTCCCGAGCCCATTAACTAAAAATGTTTCACAAATTTTATCTATGTGTTTTATTGGGTCATTTTTTACAACTGGTTTAATCCAAGAATACTCTGCTCTTCCAATAGCAACTCCATACAATTTAAAAAATTCAACTAATTCTTTATCATAAATTAACTCAATTAATTTAATTAAATATAAATATGGTGTAATATGAACTTCTATTCCTGTCATAGTAATTACTCCATCTTCTTTTTTAATTTGATTTTTATAAATAATAGTTTTTAATGTTGTTGAAATTATTTTACTTTTTTCTTTTTTAGGATATGAATATTTAGGTTTAAATGTAAATTTTTCATCAGTAATTTTGGCATTATATGATATATTATTTCCTTTTTTAATTGTTAAAACTTTAACTTTTTTTCCAAAATGAAAAGATAAAAAATTTTCAATATATGCTCCAAGTATTTCCTCAACTAATACTTCAGGAGTTTCACCATAATTATATTCATAACTTTTTGAAGCAAAATACTTTTTATGTGAAAATTCAATTTTATCTTTAATTAAATATTTTAAACTAACTTCTCCAAATCCTAATAATGAAATATGTTCTAAAAATATTTTAATAAATTCTAAATTATTATTTTCACTTTCTTTATTTTTTAATTTTAAACTCTTTTTAATTCGCTCATAACAAATATAACCATCTTCAATAGCAGCTTCTCTAAATATTTCCTTAATTCTATCTTTGGAGTATTTTTTAACAATATAATTGTGTAATACAAAATATTCGCTAAGTGGTCTAAATATTATTTGAGTATCTTTAATATAATTAAATCCATCACGAAACTCCAAATAATTCAAAACTTTCATACGTAATTTATGATTTTAATACTTATAAATCTATTTAATTTACTTATTTTAGTTTATTAAACTTTATTTTATTAAATTAGATATTATTTCACTTTAAATTTATAATTTAATATCTATTATTTACTATATGTTATTCTAATTATATTAGTTATATAATTATTTCAAAACTACTATTTTTTACCTAAATACTTAAAAATATTAATCACAAAAAAACTTATAAACTTTAAAAATCATATTACTCTATGAATTTAGAAAAGTTAGAATTATTTGAATTAAGATCTCTTTATATTAAATTATTTGGAAAACCAAATTTACCTAAACATTTAGAACCAAAACAATTAATTCCAAATAATCTTCCATTATATGATATAATTGAATATTACACTCAAAAAATTGGGAAATCTAATTGTAAAAATTATTTTATTAATAAAATTCAACCAGAATTAAATCAAAGATATTTATCTCAAGCTAAAACTCAATTAGACGATTGTTTTAATGAAAATTTTAAATATTTATTTTTATCAGAACTTGATGATTTAAATCAATTTCAATTAAATGATTTAACAAGAATTAAAACTAAAAAAACTTTAGTGGATAAAATTTTACTTTCTTCAGATATTGATACAACAAATCGACCTTTAGTTTTTTTTAATAGTTCTTTAAGATGTTCTGGATTAAGTAATTCAAATGTATTTTTTTTTCAAGATTTTGAATTTTTAATATATCAACAAAAACCTCAAATTGCTCCACACGATGAAATTTCAATTTATTCAGATTTAAATTTATTTCAAAATGACATATCTGATTTAATATTAAAATTAACTCCAAAAAATACAAATAATTATTTTAATTTAGGACTACTAACTTTTAAAGATAGCAAGGACACAATTCCTCCATCTCAAAATAAAACAAAAATATATGAATTATTTCAAACTAAAGCGGCATAATTTTATTTATATAATTTATATAATATTTGAAAATATATTTTTTAACTAAAAACTCTGCGAAATTTTAATTTCGCAGTAGCTTAGAATTCTTTAACTCAAAAAACATAAAAAAAAATTAAATAAACTAAGAGATTTGAGCAGTTATGGAAAACGAAAAAAAGAAAGAATACAAATTCTGTCATATTCTTTAATTTGTAATGTAGTGAAAAATTAAAAATACGCCAAAAATTGTTTACAATTTTTCATGAATTGCGGAATGCCATTTAAACAAGACCCAGGACACGGTGGAACGAACAAAGACGGTTCAAAGTCTGATAAATATTGTAGCTATTGTTACAAAGACGGAAAGTTCAATTTAGCAAAAGAAGTCGACACTGCAGAAAAGATGCAAAAAATGTGTATCAAAATGATGAAAAAAGACGGAATGAATGGATTTTTAGCTTGGATTTTAACAAGAGGAATTCCAAGACTAGAGCGTTGGAAAAAATCATAAAAATTCAAGTAAACTTAAAAGTCGAAGTTAGAAATAACATAAAAGAAAAAGAAATAAAAATTGAAAAATTAAATTTAGACAATTTACATACCAATTTCATTCAATTAGTTGTTGCTTAAGGTTTAATTTAGGATAAATTTAAATATTAGTTAGATTTGAATTTATTTATGACAAGTAATAAATTTAGAGTTGGGGATGATGAAATTTTATTTTATTCAAATTATTTGAATGTAATTAGAAAAGAACAATTTAGTTCAAACAAAGATGATATTGTAATCAGATATTCTGCAATTGAAACCATAATTCATGAAAAAAGAGGTTATATTGGACTAATTGTTATTGGAATAATTTTATTTTTATTTGGTTTTCCAGCCTTTGATGAAGGTTCAGGTGAAATTGGAATTGGATTATTTGTTATTGGTTTAATTTTTATTGTATCTTATTTTGTATCTTTATCTGAAAAAATAATTATTAAATCAGCTTCTCATAAGGAATTGATTTCTTATGATTCAGATGTATTTGATGAGATTTTAAAAAAATTAGATGAGTTTGAAAATAAATAAAAATTAACTAGACTCTTAGTTTTTGATAATTAAATCTAGTTTCAAATTCGTCACGAAAAAAAGAAGAAAAAGAACTCAAATAATAAGAATTAGAAAATACAATCCTAAAAAACTTAATATTTGTTTTAACGCGAATAAATTCGCTAACAAAAATTAATTTTTTAGAATATAATTAATCAATTTCGCAGATTTAGCGAAATTAAAAAATAGAATAATTAATTTTAAATTTAATATTTTCTTAACGCTCCGCTAAAAATTTTAAACTTAAAACAAATTATATAACTTATATAATCAACTCGAAATACTATATTAGAAACAGAAATAAAAGTAAATAAAAAATACTCAAAACGAATTTTAAATTCGTTTTGAAAGTTCTTCAATAAAAACATCAGCAACATCAATCTTATTAGAATCATGTTGAACTGTGTTTACAGTAAAAATATCATCAAAATGCTTCTCCATCTTTTTGAAAGCATTCTCTACGAAAAGACCATGAACACCAATCGCAATAACTTTCTTAGCCCCTAACTTTCTTGATTTAATACAAGCCTTAATCATAGTATTTCCAGTTGAAATAATGTCATCAACAATCACAATAGTCTTCCCCTTCAAATCAACTTTTTCAGTTAACTTAACATCAACATTTCTACTTGAATGTCTATCCTTATGTAAAACAGTATCCTCAACTCCTACAATTCTAGCAATCTCATCAGCCCATTGATATGATTCCCAATCTGGTCCCATAATCATTAAATTCTTTTTAGCCTTGTATTTTTTAGCAACAAAATCACCAATAACTTGATTAGCTGTTAAATTCTTAGCAGGAATTGTAAAAACATCCTTCATCTTTAAAATTCTGTGTAAATGAGGGTCAACAGTTAATAACTTATCAACATTCTCATTAAACAATTTCGCCATAATTGGAGCAGAAACACACTCACCAGCATTAAACATCTTATCTTGTCTCATAAACGCTAAATAAGGCGCACACACAACAACCTTTTTAGCACCTTGTTGCTTCGCAGCATTAGACGCAAAAACAATATCCATCATAGCCTTTGTAGAATTAGGTTGAAAACTCTCAACAATAATTAATTTTTTCCCCTTAACATCTCCTTTAAACTTTAAATATAAATCTCCGTCAGGAAAAGTAGAAACTTCTGTTTTCATATAAACAGCATCAATAGACTTAGCAATTTTTTTAGCAGTCTTCTCACAAGTATTTAAATTTGTAACAATAACATTCTTAACCATTTTATTTTTTTACTAGTTAAAAAAATAAAATAGCACCATTCTCCTTAGGAGAATCTGTGTCTAAATTTAATTACACTGTAATTACATTTATTTTTTAACTATTAATAACAAATTAATAAAAAATACGTATAAATAAATTATTCATCACTTAAAATAAATTAAATAACAGAATTATTTTATTTTTTTAACCAAAAACTACTTTTATTTTAATTCTGATTAAATAATTTAAACATTTTTATTTTAGTTTATAAATTCTTTAACAATTAAAGAATTAATCTAAAAACTTTCAAAACTATATTATAACTACATGGAAAATAATAATTTAGGTATCCTAATTATGAGAATAACATCAGGTTTATTTTTTTTAGCCTTTGGAGTTATGAAATTTATGGGACTTTCAGGATTTGCATCAAAATATCTTGGAGTATTTGGAGTAGCATCAATATTTATTGCCTTTTTAGTATCAGCTGGTGAAGTTTTAGCAGGTTTAGCTCTTTTAACGGGATACCATATGAAAACAGGATTATATATTTTAGCAGCAATTATGGCTGGTTCAATTTTTTTAGCACATAATTTATTTGTAGACCAAACTCAGATGATGACAGCATTAGTAAGAGTTGTTTTAATAGGTTATTACATAGGTCTTGCTCAAATTGTAACAAATAAAACAATTACAAAATCATTTATTTAAATAATTTAAATAATTTAATTTATATAATTTACATAATTTGTGTAACTTGTTACTTTTAAATTTGATATTTTCATCACAAAAATTATATAAACAAAAAGTTACTACTATATGTATATATGTTAGGAAATTATAAAAAAATTACAACTAAAATTGGGTCAAATGTTTTATTAGGTGAAAAATCAAAATTTAACGAAACTTTAATTGAAGAACTAGCACAAACAATTCAAACTTATTCTAAAAATAATTATAGATTCTCAATTGTAACTTCTGGGGCAATCGGTCTAGGAAACAAAGAACTAGGGCTAGAAAAAAGTCCAGTTTTATCATTAAACCAAGCAGCAGCTGGAGTTGGAAATAGAATTTTATTTCAAAAATATGGGGACATATTTGCAGACTATGGTATCCAAACAGCACCATTATTGGTAGGTGCTGACGATTTCAGAGATAAAATAAGAAGAAAAAATTTCAAAAACACAAGAGATACTTTTTTTGATTTAGGTATTGTGCCAATCATAAACGAAAATGATACATTTAGAACTGAAGAAATTAAATTTGGGGACAATGATGCCCTTGGAGCAATAATTGGAAATGAAACATCTTCAGAACAATTTATTATATTATCAAACATTGATGGTTTATATTCAAATATGGAAAATAAATCTGTAATTTCTTATGTTGATAATTTACACTCAGCTAAACAATATGTATGTGATGAAAAATCATCATTAGGAACTGGTGGAATGATAAGTAAATTATTCGCTGCATCAATTTTTTCAAACCAAACAATCTTAGCAAATGGAAGAGTTCCTAATATTTTAGAAAAAATTCTAAATAATAGCCAAATTGGAACAAAATTTGAATTACCTCAAAATCAAAAAGACAAATTTATCCGCCAATACATCCAAGAAAACGGCCTAGGATTAGATTTAGAAACATATTTACTATCTCATAAATTATAATGGTTAAAATTGAAACTATAACTTCGAACTATTTAGAAGTTAAAAATTAATATATAAATAAAATTAAACTTTTCTTTTTATGAGAAATGTTAAAACAATTCTAGCAACATTATTAGTAACGGCACTAATTATTTTTAGTGGTTGTTCAATACAAGAAAATAATTTACCAGGTTCAGACAGAGATGAACATGGGTGTATTGGTTCAGCAGGATATTCTTGGTCAGAAGAACAGCAAAAATGTATTAGGCCTTGGGAAGAAAATCAAACAACACAATTAGCAAATCCAGCATCTGAATATTGTGTAAATAAAAAAGGTGGAATTCTTGAATTTAAAACAGACAAATCAGGTGCTCAATTTGGACTTTGTATTTTACCTGATGGAACAGAAATTGAAGAATGGACATTATTTAGACAATCTGAAAATACAAACACAGACTCAGACTTACAATATTGTAAAACTTGGCATGATGGATGTAATACATGTTTTGTAACTAATGGAGTAATTGGAGGTTGCACTCTTATGGCATGTTCTGAAGAAATGAAACAAGAACCTAAATGTCTATTATTTGAAGATGAAAAATTAATTGGAAAAATTTTAGAAGTAAATAAAGATACAATCCACGTTAGACAAGGAGACATAGCATATATTTTCCAAAATAATAATTTAGATGTATCTCTATTCAAAGTAGATAATGTAGTTGAAATTATTTACAACAGAAATGACAAAAATGATTTATTATTATCGACAATTAATGTGTATGTTGATCCAAATCAGGATGCTTTAAAATGTACGAGGGAATTTGATCCTGTATGTGCTCAAACAACTACTGATGGGAATGGTATACCAGTTTTAGAAAATTTTAATAATCCTTGTTTAGCTCAAAATGCAAAAATTATTCACAAAGGTGTTTGTGGAACTGATTCATATGTTTTAGCAGAACCTAGAGTATGCACATTAGAATATGCCCCAATATGTATGTCTTTAAATGGATTAGAAAAAACAATGTCAAATAGTTGTTATACTGACGTTTTAGAAAAATTATATGATGGAGAGTGTAAAAATGAGAGACAACCATCATCATTGGATAAACCTAAAATGTGCACTTTAGAATATGCTCCTGTTTGTGGAACTTTAAATGGAGTTGAAACAACATTTGGGAACAAATGTGAAGCCGATGATAACCCAATATTATATGAAGGTGAATGTGGTAAAGAAGGAAAAGATCTTTTAGAAAATATTAATTAGTTAATATTTTTATCTTTATTTTATTTTCAGTTTAATTATTTTTAAAATATCAAAATTTTAAAAATTCAATATCAATTATTTTTTAATTTTATTAAGTTATTATATTACAGTTAATTTTTTAAACAAATAAAAACATTAATACGTATTTATGAATTCGTTTAGATCTAATTTATCTACAACTGGTGATAATATTTTGGTTCCAGTTAACTTACACAAAAATATACACAACTCTTCAAATTTTACATTTGAAGCAAACATTGAGGATTTAACTATGTTAAATAAGAACGTTCCAAAACAATTACGGGGAACATATTTAGGTGCTGTAAGCCCTTGGATGTTAGAATTCTATGAAAAATCAGGTATTAAAGAACTACAATTTATGCCAGTTTTACAAGCTCAAGATGAAAAACATTTAGTAAACATGGGTAAAGTAAATCATTGGGGATATAATCTTAGTGATTTTAAACATGTAACAACGCGTTATGCCACACAATCTAATAAAGCAGAAGATGAATTTGCATTAATGGTTGAAAAATTAAAAAGTTCAGGTATTTCAACAATTTTAGATGTTGCGCACAACCATGTCCACGAAGACCAAGCACACAAATTTAATCTTTGGAGTAGAGATAAAAATTTTTCAGGATGTTGTAACACATTAAATTTAGAATTAGAATCTCAAAGAGTTTTAGATTCTTTAAAATATTTAGCTCAATTTGGAATTGATGGTTTTAGACACGATTTAGCACCAGTTTTATGTCGTGAAGGTGATGGGGATTTTAATCCTAACTCAAAATTAATGAACCAAATGTTAAATGACTCAGTTTTAGGAAAATTATCACATTCGGGAGAACCGTGGGATCTTGGTTGTAATGGTAAAAGTGGATACCATCTTGGAGAATTTCCTCAAAAATTTACTGAACATAATGACAAATTTAGAGAAGATATTAGACAGTTTTTTATAGGTCATTTATCGGCTAAACAAATTGGTTATGTTTTAATGGGTTCACAAGAACATTTTCCAAACCTTAATGTAAGTAATTTTATTAATGTTCACGATGGTTACACGCTATACGATTTAGTTAGAACTCATGAAAAACAAAATTGGGCTAATGGTGAAGATAATAGGGATGGGGACAATCATACTTATTATCTTAATTCAAAAGGTGGTTTATCCAATGAGCAAAATGAACGTAGAAGAGATTTAGCTACAGCAGGTATGTTTATGGCATTAGGATGTAGTTTAGGTCATCACTTATCAACTGTTCATGATTTAGTAGGTCATTCAAAAGGAGGTAATAATAATTCATATTGCCAAAATAACTCAATTAATTGGATAGATTATGAAACAATTGAAAATGGAGGTTCTAAAAAACACATTTATGATAAATATACTCAAATTGTAAAACATAGTCAAGACGTAATTGCCCCATTCAATAAAGCATGTTTAGAACAAAAACTAGGGTCTCATTGGGATTGGACGGGAGAAAAATCTTGCACTTTAACTTTAGATGCTCCAGGTGGACACAAATTAGAAACACATATTGGATTTGATGAAGTTTGCACATCTAAGTATTCAATTAATGGTCAAACAAAATCTGAAATATCTTCAAATTATGATAATTAATAAATTGATAAATTAATTATTAACTCAATTTTAATTATTATTGAATTTATTTATTTATTTATTTTTTAAAAATTATTTTTATTCATTTATTCTTACCCACCTGTATTTATTTTTTCAAAAATTTCAACAAAAACTATTTAAACCTATAAATTCATAAGTAAATATGTTAAAATTTCGTAATACAACTATTGGAGACTATCGGCCTAGAGGTCAATAAGACTATTTTTCACAGTATTTACTATAAATTTTATAAGTCAATTGTTGGAAATCCCCAACTAATTTATTCTATAAATATAAAATAAAGTAATTTTAGACTAAATATAATACAAATATATTTTAGAAATAAAAAACATTTATAATAAGACAATTATAAATTATAATTAAGACAAAAAGTTAATTTAATTTAACATAAATTTTATACAAATAAAATGGCAAAAGTTCAAGAATTAGCAATTACAGCAAAAAAAGAAGAAAATATCTCTGAGTGGTATACTCAAGTTATCCAAAAAGCAGATTTAATCGAATATACTGACGTTTCAGGTTGTATTATTTTTAAACCAAATTCATATCAAGTTTGGGAATCAATTCAACAATATTTTGATAAAAAAATTAAAAAATCTGGAGTTAGAAACGCATACTTTCCAATGTTTATTCCTGAAAAATTATTAAACAAAGAAGAAGATCATATCGATGGATTCTCAGCAGAAGTAGCATGGGTAACTCACGGTGGGAACTCAGAACTAAAAGAAAGATTAGCAATTAGACCAACATCTGAAACAACAATCGCAAACGCATATTCAAAATGGGTAAAATCATACAAAGATTTACCAATGAGATTAAACCAATGGTGTAATATTGTAAGATGGGAATTTAAACATCCAACTCCATTTTTAAGAAACAGAGAATTTTTATGGCAAGAAGGTCACACATTATTTGAAACTAAAGAGGAAGCTGAAAAAGAAGTTTACGAAATTTTAGATTACTACAGTCAAGTAGGTGAAGACCTATTAGCAATCCCAATCACAAAAGGAAAAAAATCAGTTGGAGAAAAATTTGCTGGAGCAGATTTTACAACAACAATTGAATCATTTGTAGCAGAAGATGGTAAATCAATTCAAGCAGGAACATCACACGCATTAGGACAAAATTTCGCAAAAGCATTTGGAATTGAATTTTTAGACAAAGACCAAAAAAAGCAAGCGCCATTCCAAAACTCTTGGGGAATTTCAACAAGATTGATTGGTGCAATGATTATGATTCACTCAGATAATAAAGGTTTAGTATTACCTCCAAAAGTATCATATAATAAAGCGGTAATTGTTCCATTATTATTCAAAGGTAAAGAAGGTCCAGTTTTAGAAAAAGCAAAACAAATTCAAAAAGATCTTGAAGAATTTAATGTTTTAATTGATGATGATAAAAAAATGTCACCAGGATTTAAATTTAGTAAATGGGAAATTCAAGGAATGCCAATTAGAATCGAATTAGGTCCAAGAGATATTGAAAACGGAGTTGTAACAGTTTCAAGAAGAGACATTACTGAAAAAGAAGAAATTAAATTTGAAAATTTAAAATCCAGAATTCCAGAAATTTTAGAAGACATGCATAATAATTTATTATCGTCTGCGAAAGCAAAAGTTGCAAACTCAACAATTGAAGTATCATCCTATGATGATTTTAAACAAGCAATTGAGGATAAAAAAAGATGTTTAGTTCCATGGGCTGAATCAAAAGAATCTGAAGATGAAATCAAAGAACAAACAGGTGCAAAAACATCTTGCCTACCATTTGAATTTGAAAACAAATCAGTAGAAAACGTAAAATGTTTTTACAGTGGCGAGCCTGCAACATGTTGGGCTTACTTTTGTAAATCTCACTAAATTAAAATGGAATTTAATGTTAAAGAATTTAAAGAATTAATTGAGGAACAAATCCAAGAAAAGTTAGAATTAAATATTGATACTTCTGGAGATATTCCAACATTTTTTTTTGAAAATAATAATATTCAATTAAGTGTATGCACTCAAGATGATATTTTTACAATTTTAAACATTGAAATCACAAATCAAGGTGAGGGGACAGGTTCTACAATTTATGAATCTATTGAAGAATTTTGTGTTGATAATGGATATTCTGAAATTATTGCAAACAAAGTAAAATCTTCAGCAATTCCATTTTGGGAAAACTTTGACTTTGAAGAAACAGGAGAGGATATGATTAAATACTTATAAAATTAAAATGGCACAAAATCAAAAATCATTTACACAATCAGAAAAAAACTTTGACTGTTTTTCAGCAGCACTACACCTTTCAGGGTTTGAAAAAACTGAACAAGAAACAACTCAATTTGAACTAAAAGAAATTTTAGAAAATGAAAAAGACTTTAAAGTAATTTCAAGATTATCAGAAATTCAACCTGATGATATTGTTGTATTTTTAGAAAAAACTGGTGGGGTAAATCCGTACAAACACGCATATGTTGTAAAAAATTCAAAAAGAGAAACAGTTCTAACTAGGCCTTTTAAAGGTCAAAAAGTAACATTAACAAATTTACCTCTCGAAATGAAAAGAAAAAAAACTGCTCACTTTAGAACAATTGTATACAGAGAAATTTTAGAAGGTGAAGATACACCAATTTATAGAAATAATTCCTCAACAAGAAACAACTCTAGAAATAATGAAAAAAATAGAAAATTTTTAGAAAGACAAAAATATCTTGAAGAGAAAAAGAAAGAAAAAGAATCTGAATCAAACAATGAACAGTGGGATGATGAAGATGAAGATGATATGGTTTTTATTGAAGAAGATTAAATCTTCAATCTTTTTTAATAATTTAAATCTTTTTTTATTTTATTTTATTTAAAATATTTTAAAACTGAATTTTCACCAGCTTTCTTTTTCTTTATTTCAATTTCTTCAAGTTTAATAATTAATTCCATATACTCTAAAAAATCACTTTCAAATCCAAACTTAATTGGTAAAGTATTCATTTTATAAAATACCTCGGTCTTCAAATAAATCTTAAAAATGATTTCAAATTTTTCTTTAGAAATAGTTCCAAATTCTTTCTTAATATCTTCTTTTAAAAAACCTCCACAACTTTTCCAAAATTCATATAATCTTCTTAAAGCAACTTGATGTTTAGTGTCTTCATACTTAGAAATAATTGTTTCATTTTTATTCATAATAAATTTATTATATTTTTATTTAAAAAAATATGTCTGTAAAAATATAAAACAATTTCACCCTAAATATTTCGCTTGGAAATATTATTTTTAAAAAAATAGAAATAATTGAAAACGATTTATTCATCTTCATAAAAAGTTAAAACTTCTCCAATCTCTGGCATATAAGTTTTCCCTTTCAAATTCTCTTTAGCATAATCTAAAGACTCAGTTAAAGCTCCAACATCTCCATGTTGTAAAATTAAATGTTCAGGATTAATTTTTCTCATCATATCTCTAATTGAAGTTTGACCATAATGAGCTGAAAAATCAACTTGTTGAATATCACAATGAACTTTATACATATGGTGATGTTCTTTAAAAGTTCTCTCCTCCATAATATACCTTCCATTAGTCCCATTTGCTTGATAACCAGTCATAATAACTCTATTCTCTTCTCTATTCACAAAATGTTTCATATATGTCATAACTGGACCACCTTGAACCATTCCAGAAGTTGTAACAATAACTACTCCCTTCATTTTCCCAATATGATCTCTCTCAGTTGGCTTTTTAATATACTTCACTCTCTTCATCATTCTTTCAACAGCATCACGATTATCAATATACTTATCATCAGAATCAGCAACTAAAGTCATAACCTTTCTAGCCATACCATCTAAATAAATTGGAACATCTTCATCTAATTGTTCTAATAAAATCATAATCTCTTGACTTCTCCCAACAGCAAAAGCTGGAACTAAAACAGAACCTCCATCTTTAATAGTTTCCTTAACCATATCTAAAAATTTAGCTTCTTCATCTTTCTTTGATGGATGTTCACGATCCCCATAAGTATTCTCAGTAATTAAAATATCAATATCTTGTAACTGATCAATATCACTTGGAACCATTAAATTTGTATCCTCAGTATTCACATCAGCAGTATATAATAACTTTTTCCCCTCAAGTTCCATTAAAATTGAAGCTCCACCAGGAATATGTCCAGAATTTAAATAAGAAAACTTAACTTTTCCATCGTGAGTTTCATATTGTTTATCATAAGTTACAAAACGCAAATCATTTTTAACCTTAGTAATATCTCTCTCAACATAAGCTGGATGAATATGTTTTAACTTTTCTAAATGATAGTTATCCTCTAACAATAAATTAACAATTTTCCAAGTTAAATTTGTACAATAAATTGGACACTTTAAATTTTTATGTTCAAGTAATGGTAAAGCACCTGAATGGTCAAGATGTGCGTGAGATAAAAACACTCCATCAAGCTCATAAACCTTATCTAAAAATTTTGGATACTCAGCACCATCCTTAGTAAATTTAATACCTGCATCCATAATATATCTTTTTCCGCCAGTTTGAACTTCAATACAAGATTTACCAACTTCTTGTGCAGCTCCGTGAAATATAATCTTCATAATACTTCAAAAATTTAAAAAGTTTATATCAATTTGTCACAACTTTTAAAAAAAAATATTCATAAACCTAAAGTATATAAATATTAAAAATCATATACTAACTATATGAATATTTTAGAAGAAAATAAAAATTTTAAACTTAAACAAAATTTAGAAAAATTATTACTTTTATCAATACTCTCAACACTTCCAAATTCAAATAGTATGGATACTTATTCTACTCAAATTAATCCACCTTATAATACAAATAATTACTCAGATAAATCAAATTTAAATCAAACTCCAAACCTTCAACAAAATAATTATAATGTGGCAACATTTCAAAAACTAAAATATGAACTAACTCCTACAGAAATAGAATTTGAAAAAATCAAAAAAAATATATTATATACTATTTAAAATTAAACATTTCTAAAAATTAAATATTTAATACTAAATAAAAATAACAAAATAATATAAAATCAAAATTTACTTTATACTTATGTTTGACGATTTATTAGTAGGATTATTTTTCGCAATAATGCTTGGAGCATTTATTGGAGTTCAAAGAGAAATGAAACTCCAAAAAAACAATTACTTAGATTTTGCAGGATTTAGGACATTCACATTTATTTCTTTACTTGGATATATTATAGGTTATTTATCTTTTGAAATATTAAAGGACCCAAACTTAATGATATTCTCAACAATTGGGTTTATAATATTAGTATCAGTATCATATTTTACTCTTTCAAATAAATATAAAAGTTACGTTTCAGAAACTTCGCAAATAGTTGCTATTTTAACTTTTTTAATTGGAGTATTGTTAAGTTTAGGAAAAGATTATTATTATTTAGCAGTTGTATTAACTGTTGTAGTTGCATCCTTTTTAGTTTTAGGAAACCAACTTCACGCATTTGCAAAAAGAATTTCAATAAAAGAAGTATACGCTACAATGAAATTTGCTTTAATCTCAGCAATCATTTTACCAATTCTACCAAACCAAAATTTCGGGCCACTCGATTTTGAATCATTAAGAGTTTTTTTATTACAACATTTCACAGAAGAAACTTTAATGCAATTTACAATTTTTAATCCATACCAAATCTGGTTTTTAGTAGTAGTGATTTCTGCAATTACTTATATTGGATATATTTTAATTAAAATTATTGGAACAAATAAAGGTTTATTATTAACAGGGATTTTAGGAGGAATTGTATCTTCAACAGCGCTTACTTCAAGTTTTTCAATTGACTCAAAAAGACTAAATAACTTATCAACTCCTCTAGGAATTGGAATAGTTATTGCATGTTCAATAATGTTTTTTAGAGTAATATTAGAAGTAATGATTGTAAATCCAAGTTTAGTTGTAGATGTTTTATTTGTATCCTTAATGGGAATTACTGGGATTATAATTTCATTTTATTTACTTTCAAAAAATAAAAACTCAAAATCTCACCATATGAAAATGGAATCTCCATTTACACTAAAACCTGCTTTAACATTTGTAAGTTTATTTATTGTAATTATTTTTTTCACACAACTTTTAACAACAATCTTTGGAAGTTCAGGACTTTACTTTATTGCTTTATTTAGTGGATTTTTAGATGTTGATGCAATAACTTTAACTCTCTCAAAAATGGCATTAGAAAATACAATTTCAAACTTCACAGCAGCATCAGCAATATTTATTGCATCAATTTCAAATACAATATTTAAAGGTGGAATCGCTTATTATCTAGGAACAAAACAATTATCCAAATTAGTAATATCTTCATTTTTTATAATCTTATTTGTTGGTTTATTAAGTCTATTTTTAATTTAAAAAATTAAAAATTGTTCCATAAACCCTAGGTTTATCTGAACTTTAGTTTTAAATACATTGTATTTATAACAACTATTTTTAATTTAAAAAATTAAACTTATTATAATTACTAAAATAAAAATATGCGATTTAAAAATATTTAAACTAAATTAATTTATTTAAAATGTTTGTAAATAACATTCCAAATTAATGGTTTAACTTTTAATTTTACAAACTCAAAATCTCTTTCAATATTTGCAATATACATATGATCTAAAATTAATCTTTGAGCTTCAGCAGAATCTCTAACTAATGGGATTGTTTGTAAATAATTTGGGACAACATTATTATAATAAGTTAAAATATTTCTAAATTCCCAATTCCCCTTTTGCATAATTTTTTTTTGCCCATTAACAACTACTTCAACATCTTGGATATTTCTAACTTGCAAATCCAACTTAAAATAAATCCAACCAAAAGCTGAAAACTTTGATTTTGATTTCGCTTCCCATTGCATTTCAATATCATAACCTCTTGCAAATTTAGAAATTACAAATTTTTTCTCAAACATGTTTTTAGATCTTGTAAAATGTGCTCCAGTTTTTGCAAACTCAGACCCGGAAGCATAATGTTCAAAAAATTTTCCTTTTCCATCAGCACCCAAAACATCAGTAAAAGGTAAATCTTTATTTCCAGCCAAATGATTTGCAAACTCTTTTACAAATCCTCTTAAATCAACTGTAGCAGAATAAATTTCAGTCCAACCACCATCCCAAACAAAATCTTTAGAAATAATTCCATTTTTATCTATATTAAGACCTCTTTTTGATACTGGGTTTGGATAACTCATAACAAAATTATTCTAAAAATATTTTATAAAGTTTTGTGACTATTAAAATTTTCTTCAAAATAAACTAAAATATATTTTCATTTATTTAAACATCAACTTTATAATAAATATTCGCTTATATTTTATTATGAACAAACCAAAACTGATGGAATCTAATAAAATTCTAAGAACCACTAAAGAAAATTTTATTGATTTAACCCTAAACACAATTTACAAAGGAAAACAAGTTTTAATCTTTAATAACTCAAAAAATTCCTCTGAAGCTACAGCTGAAAAAGTTGCGATAGCAAACAAAAGAGTTGAAAATAAAATAGAACTAGAACAATTAGCTCAAAAAATATTAAAATCTTTACAAACACCAACAAAACAATGTAGAAGACTTGCCAAATGTATTCAAAAAGGAACAGCCTTTCATCATTCAGGACTTACAGGAAAACAAAGAACTCTCGTTGAAACAAATTTTAAATCGGGATTAATTAAAGTAATTTCATCAACACCAACTCTAGCCGCAGGATTAAACCTTCCAGCATATAAAGTAATTATTAAAGATTACAAAAGATTTAGCGCAAGAGGAATGGCAGATATTCCTGTATTAGAATTCCATCAAATGGCTGGACGTGCAGGAAGACCTGGAAAAGAAACCATTGGAAGAGCAGTAGTATTAGTTAAATCTGAAGAAGAACAAGACAGAGTAATTAAAAAATATATTTTTGGAAAATCCGAAGAAATTTTTTCAAAATTAGCCGTTGAACCAACTCTAAAAATGTATTTACTTTCATTAATTTCAATGGATATGATTAACTCAAAAAATGAAATTAAAGATTTTTTCAAAAATACACTATATGCTAAACAATATCAAGATTTAGAAGGATTATACTTTAATGTTTTCAAAATTTTACAAACTCTAAAAGGTTATGGATTTATTGACCAACAAGACGATTATTATAGGGCAACAAGACTAGGAAAAAGAGTATCTGAACTTTATTTAAATCCTGATACAGCAAACTACTTTTTAGAAAATTTAGATGATTTAGAACAAATATTTTCAAAAGAAATATATAATGAATATGACACATATAAATTAATTCATTTTGTTGTAAATGCAATTGAAATGAGACCTTTATTTAGACTCCAAAGATCTGAAGAAGATATTTATATGGCAAAAGTATCAGACTTAGGAGATGATATGGTAACTAAATATGATCCTTTTGAAATGGATTATAGAGAACTTATGCAAACTTTCAAAACTTCAGACATTTTACAAGATTGGATAACTGAAAAATCCGAAGACGATATATGTGAAATGTATAAAACAACTCCAGGGGAATTAAATTATAAATTATCAAATTTAGATTGGTTACTATACTCTTTAGAAGAATTTGCCCATCTAAAAAAAATGCACTTTTTCAAAAATGTAATTAAAAAAACAAGAATTAGATTCAAAAACGGGGTAAAAGAAGATATCATATCCTTAGTATCAATTAAAGGTATTGGAAGAGTAAGAGCAAGAAAATTATACTCAGCAAACATTCGTTCATACTCTGATATTAAAAAAGTAAGTTATAGAAAATTAGAAGAAATAATTGGAAGATCAGTAGCTCACAAATTAAAACAAGAAATAGGAAATGAATATACTGAAAACGACACAGTTGTTTATCAAAATTCAAAACCTACTCAAATTAAAGTTCGTGAAGTAAGCCACGAAGAAGTTGATGAACTAGTTGCAACTCATATAAAATATATTGAAGAAGAAAAAGAAGTAATTAAATCAGCAGAAAAAAATAACTCACTATTAAATTATTTCTAAGTAAAATTATTTATTAAAATAAAGAATATTTCTTTTAATTTTTAATCAAATATATTGAGCATTTTTTTCCTTTTCAAAAATAAACACTAATATTTATATATGTAATTTTTACATAATAATTATCAAATAAAAACCAATTTATTATGCCACATTAAACCAATAAAATTTTAACATTTTATCTATGTAGCTAATTATATTATTTTTATTTTAGTCTAAATTTATTAAATTTAGACTTTAAACCAAACATTATACAAAATGACATCAATTATAAACAACTCAAATTCAAACCAATGGACACTACAAAGTGTAAATAGAACTTCTATATCAAACAATCAATTTACTCAAAATTATTTAAATTTAGAAGATAATTTAATTAAACAATTACACCAAAAAATATTTTTTATATCTCCATATATTTATGATCTATTAGAATCTAATCAAATTTCATTAAATACTGCAAAATTAAAAGCAAATAATTTATATGTAAATTTATCAACTTGTGAGAAAAAAATAATTCATAATAAATTATTACAATTAAAAATACACGATAACTTTGATATAAGCAAATTAAATTTAATACATCCAACATATTAAATATTTATTTTTATTTTATATTATTATTATTATTTTTTATTTTATTACTCTTTTCTTCAATTATTCTTCAATATTTAACTTTAAAATATGATATCACAGCAAACATTTAAATAATAAATATTCTTAATCTTTTCTATGAATAATGAAGATGAAATAAAAACAATGTCATCAAGACTAGATAATGACCCATTATATAATGTAACTAGTGAAAATCATAGATTAGAAGAAGAAAATAGTAATCTTAAAAGAACTGTTAAATTTTATCAAACTGAATTAGAAAAATTCAGAACACCTCCTTATGTAGTATCTGAAGTAATTTCAATTACTGCTGATAACCAAGCTTTAGTAAAATTACCAAACCAATCAAACTTTTTAGTTGAAATTTCACAAGAAGTAACTGATTTAATGCCTGGAGATATGGTATTAAATGAACAAAAATCATTAATCATTTTAGGAAAAGTTGATATGACCAAAAACTTTTCAGTTGAAAATTATGTTGTTGTATCAGACAAACTAGATTCTAGTTGGACACAAATTGGTGGATTAACTAAAGAAATTAATAAAGTAAAAGAAGTTTTAGAAATGCCTTTACTAAAACCTGAGATGTTTAGAGAAATTGGAATTACTCCTCCAAAAGGAGTTTTATTATATGGACCTCCAGGAACTGGAAAAACAATGATTGCAAAAGCTTTAGCTGCAGAAACTAACTCAACATTTATTGAACTAGTAGGTTCAGAATTAGTTCAAAAATTTATTGGTGAAGGAGCTAAATTAGTTAAAGATTTATTTGAAATGGCTAGAAAAAAAGCACCATCAATTATTTTTATTGATGAAATTGATTCAATCGCAAGTAGAAGAGTTGAATTAGGGACTGGTGGAGAAAGAGAAGCCCAAAGAACATTTATGCAATTACTTGGTGAAATTGATGGATTTAATGCTCTAGATAATGTGAAAATTATTGCTGCAACAAACAGATTAGATACTTTAGATGAAGCAATTATCAGACCAGGTAGATTAGAAAGACACATTGAAGTTACAATGCCTGACAGAGATGGAAGAATTGAAATTTTAGAAATTCATACTAAAAATATGAAAACTACTAAAATTGATTTAAAAGAAATCGCAAACCAAACAGAAAACTTTACAGGAGCTGAATTAAAAGCTTTAACAACTGAAGCTGGATATTTTGCAATTAGAGATGATAGATCAAAAGTATCCCAAAAAGACTTTTTATCAGCAATTGAAGTTGTAGTTGAAAAAGAAGAAGAAGATTATCAAATGTTAAACCATTCCTATAATTAATTTTTCATTTTTTTAACATTATCATTTTCATAATATTTTTTATTAAAATTTAAACAATTTATTTTCTAAACCTTTAAAAACTTAAATACACTTATTTTATTTATGGCTGTATCAATTGATGACCAAATCGCAAAGGTTATTATTTGGATTTTGTATTTTGTTGGACTTTATTTTTCTTTATTTTGGTTATCTGTATTAGTATTTAAACCAGAACCAAACCAAAAAATAAAATACAAACGAGAAGATTTACCAGAAATTTCTATTATTATGCCAATGTGGAACGAAGAAGAAAACATTGGACCAACATTAAAATCTTTATTTAAATTAGATTATCCTCTAGAAAAATTAAAATTATTTGTTGTTGATGATGGTTCAACAGATAACTCATACAATGTTGCTAAAGATCTTCAAAAAATATATAATTTTGAATTACTACAACAAAAAAACGGTGGAAAACATACTGCTGTAAATAATGCTCTACAATATGTAAAAACTCCATATTTTGCATGTTTAGATGTTGATGGATATGTTCACAAAGACTCAGTAAGACATATTATGGAAGAATTTACAAGTGATGATGTTGCTGCAGTAATGCCTGTAATGAAAGTAGCTGAAACAAAAAATATGTTACAAAAAGTTCAAGAACTAGAATATATCTTAAACATATTTTTAAAATATATTATTGGTAAATTAGATTGTATTCATGTAACTCCTGGTCCACTTTCAACATACCGTACTGAAATTATTCGTGAAGAACTAGGTGGATTTAAACATGCTCATAAAACTGAAGATTTAGAAATGGCTTTACGATTACAAGATAGGCACTATAAACTAAAACAATCTTTAGAAGCTACAATTTATACTAAATGTCCTGATACTATGAAAGGATTTGTATCTCAAAGAACCAGATGGTATCATGGAACTCTATTAAATGTAATTGATTACAAACATTTTTTATTTAACAAACACTATGGGGAATTTGGATTTTTCTATATGCCTCTTGTTGCCTGCACTGGATTTTTAGGATTTATTGGAGTTTTAACAATGGTTTATTTATTTATTAAAGGTATGTATCATACTATTAAAAGATGGTTTTTAACAAACTTTGATTTTGTAACATACATTCAAAGTTGGACTTGGAATACAACTTGGATTGACTATAACTATCAAACATTATTCACATCACTAGTATTATTTGGTTTAATGTTTATTTTTATTTACATGTCATATTATGCCACAAACGAGAAAACTGGAGTATTAAAAAACATTAAAGCTACCATAACATTTATTTATTATTTTTTTATATATAAATTTATTATCGCATATATTTGGTTAAAAGTTTTTTATAGAGTAATATTTAAAAAAGAAAATACTTGGAATAAAGATAATTAAATTACTAAACATTAACTTTTTCAAAACAAATATACTTTTTCTATAAATAACTATCTTTAAAAAGGGAGATTTATTTTATTTATATAAGATGAGACAAAAAGTGAACATTTTAAGACATGTTGGAGTTCTATTTTTAACAAATGTAATTTTTTTTCTAGGATTATTTATTGGTAATTCCGTTGAAGAACTGCGAGTAGATACATTATATTCTCAATTACAAGATCAAGACTTAGACTATCAAAAAATGTTAGTAGAATCTGAATACATTGATTATTTAATTGATACAAAATCTCAAAACAATGTTTCCTGTAGCACTATCAAAGGAGCTTATTTTACAAGTATTCAAAATTTAGGAGATTCAACAATTAAATTAGAACAATACATTAATAATGCAAATTCTAATGAAGAAGATTATCAAAGAATTAAAGATTATTATTCAAACGTTCAAGTAACTTACTGGTTATTAGCACAAAAAATTGAAAATCTATGTGAAGCAAATTTAAATACTGTTTTATTTTTTTACGGAGATAAAAAAAAGTGTCCAAGCTGTGAAGACCAAGGAGTTCATTTAACTTATGTTAAACAAAAATTAAAAGATGATGTTTTAATTTTTTCATTTGATGCACAAAAAGAAGGAGCTATTAAATTAATTAGTCAAAACTATCAAATCCAAGGCAGAGAATTACCTAGTTTAATTATTAATGGAAAATTACATGGTTTTATGACAAATGAAAAACTATTCTCAACTTTATGTGAAGATGGTTTAGAAAGTGAAGTTTGTTCACAAAATAAATAATTTAATTTTAATTTATTCAAATTAAATTAAAATCTTAATTCTTTTTTATTCAAAAATACTGATATATTTTAAATTGAAAACCTTTTTAAATACAAAACAACTATTATAATTATCAAAAAGGTGGACACAGTTCCACAATCGTAAATGACTATATTATCTTATATACACGTCAAAAAACGCCTAGCGTTTTTGTCTTTGATTAAATTAATATTCGTAAGTTTGATGTCATACGGCCTTTTTGGTCTTGTATTAACAAGACTCAATAATTCTAAAATAAATTTATTTCACAAAATTAAAATTGTATTATTTAATTAAAAAATAAATAAAATATAACTAATAAAATTAAAAATATAAAAAAATTTAACCAAATAACTTTCGCCCAAAATAATTTTTTAAAATTACTTGAAGTAAAATTAAAAACAATAAAATTACAAAAAAAGCAAATTAAAAATAAAGCAACTATCTTTAAAATTAATTTTAAAAACTCCATCTTACTTTAAATTTTCTTTAAAACTTTGAATATAATGTCTAAACCATTGTTCAAATTCATCATAAATTTTAGTTGAATCTAAAACACCATAATCCTCATTAACTCTTTCAGAAATCTTATGAAATTGATCATTAATTTCAATAATAGGTTTTGCTTCTAAAATATCATGACAATCATACTTAATCGAATAATCTACTTGTAATTGTTTAACCTTCGCTCTTAACATAATATTATCCCAAATAGCATCCCAATTTCCAGCCCACTGTTTAACATTACTTCCGATTGCTTTTAATAAATCACTTTCTCCATTCATTAATTCATCAGTAATTTCTAATCTATCAGTCATTGAATCATACTTCATTAAATCTCCAAAACCATTTTCTAATGATGGATCCTTTTCCCATTTTTTTCTAATTTCAGTAATTGAAGTTACACGACGAACTCTATGTAATCCATCTGAACTTTTAACTGGATTAGCCACAATAATTAAATCTGTTGCTTTAAAAGATGTATTTGGAACTCCCAAATCATTAACAAGTCTATCATAAACACCAAAAGGACTATCTCCGTGAATAGTTCCTCCCACAACATTAGCAAGTGCTCCAACACGCATAGCTTCATATAAAGCAATTGCTTCAGTTGAACGAACTTCTCCTACAATTAAACAAGAATCTCCAAGTCTCAAAGTTGAACGAATTCCCATATCAGCAGACATCCCATCTTTTGAAGTTGATAAAGCAGAAGTTACAGATAAACTTTGAATATTAAAACCTAAATCAGAAAACTGTAAAGTTGGAATCTCCAAAGTATCTTCAATTGTAATAATTCTATACTTTCTCATAATTTCAACCATCATAGCAGTCAAAACAGAAGACTTTCCAGAACCACGAGTTCCAGCAATTAACATTGTTCGAGCACCATCAATAATAAAAGATAATAATCCTGCTGCTTCAGCAGTAATCATATTATTTTTAACAAATAATGCTAAAGTCCAAGGTTTATCTCTGTGACGACGAAAAGAAAATCCAATACCATATGGATTTAATGGTTTCCCAACTGCAGAGACTCTAGCTCTTGCATGTGGAGTTTCAATTTCAGTATCTAAAATAGGATTACTAGCATCAAAAGGTTTTCCAGAAATCATTCTTAATCTTGAAGCCCATCCATCAACTTCATCTTGTTCAGGAATAATATTAGTTTTACAATCTTCATAAATTCCATGAGTAATAAATATAGGAGTTTTATTAGCTGGACTATTAATAGAAATATCTTGAACATGTTCATCTTCTAATAATGTTTCAACTAACCCAAATCCAACCGTATACCTAATTAAAATATTTGATAAATCTGTAATCTCACTTTGCTTTAAAGAAACATTTCTAAACTCAGCAATCTCCTCAATTAAATCTTTTGAAATATTAAAAAAAACTTCTCTTAACCTAGTTGGGTCAATAAAATCAGAACTTTCAGGTCTATGTTCAGAAATTACTTCTTTTGCTAAATTTAAAATATTGTATTTATCTTCTGATAATGTAAATTCAAGCGGAGTAATATGATATAGATTATAAGCTTCATTATCCATTTGAAAAATTGTAACCTTACAATCTTGCAGATGATAACTATCTAACTCTTTTGCTTCAACTGGAATTCTTTTTAATAAAGTAGTATAAATAAAATTTGGTTTAATATTTGAAGAAATAAAATCTTTATACACTTGTCTTGAACCAACTTGATGACCTGACAAATTATCTTTTAATTTTTTAATAATTGATATAGTTTCTAATTGAGAAATAACATAACTTAAAGCATTTTCATATTTTGAATCAACTTCCGAACACTTATCTTGATTATAGGTTTTATCAAATTTATAATCTCTATATTTTCTTTTTAATTTAACATAACACCCAACTGGGTCTGCTGTTAAATCTTTAATAATAGTATTTTGTAAATATGCATACCTACTAAAAAATAATTTCACACATTCTTCATCTTTATTAATTAACTGGCCTGCTGTAAATAATTCTTTTTGTTTTGATAACTTTGTAAAAATAATACCTATTTCTTTTAAAATTTCAACTTGCTCAAAATTATATTCATAATTTTTATTATGGATTAAAATAACTTTTGTAATTGAAGGAGTTTGAATAATTCTTTTAACTACATCTCGCATAACAATTCCATTATCCTCGATTGAAGGAAAATTTTCTTTCCCAACATAATTAATTTTTAAAATTGATTCAACACCATGTTTCACAATTTCAAAATCCTTCTCTTTTGAAAACATAATTATATTTTCAATTTCAACACTTATAATATAATTTCTTTACTAAATAATGGTTACCTTCAGTTTCCTTGAATTTCCTAGTCTTAACCACTTTCTACTACGAAAATACCAAATATTTATAAATGGTTTCCGCCCTAAATACTTACTCAATAAGAAATTTATTGAGCTTGACAACTTACAACAACCTTGATGTTTGGTAAAACTTCATCAAGGTTTTTTATTTACAAATAATTACTTCTTAAATTTAAATATTGAAAACATAATAATTTTACTATCTTAAAAAATTCAAATTATAAAATTAATAAATCTATAAACTCCCTCACAAAATAATATTTTATTTAATACTTAAAGAAAATCTTTAAATAAAAAATTCAATTAATAATAATTATGAAAAATGTAGTTATAGGAATAATTGGAAATGATGATGATGTATCCGAAATGTTATTTAAAGGATTTAAAAATTTTTATCCAGACAAATTAGAGTTATTAATTAAACAAGATTCAAAATCAAACGCAAAAAAAATAACTAAAAATTTACAACAATTTGGAATTGAAATTGAACAAACAGTGCTTCCAAAAAATATTCACCTTGAAGAAATATTTTTAGCAATAAAACAATTATCTGAAAAATACACAAGTCATAAATTAATAATTAATGTAGAAACAGATTACCAAACTTCTTGTCTTGCATTATCATCAGCTTTTGTAAATGGTATCCAAGCAATAGGAATTCTAAAAGATAAAATTATATCTTATCCAATTATGAAATTTTCATACTATAATGCAATTAATGAAAAAAAATTAGAACTATTAAAACTAATTAATAAAAAACAAAAAATCAAATCAATGGAAGAACTATCCAAACTTGCTAAAACATCTCTTCCACTAATTGCTTATCACCTAAAAGGAAACAAAGATTCACAAGGATTAATTGAAATGAATCTAGTTCAAACTCAAAGAATTGATGGAAAATTAGAATTAACTTTAACAGATTTAGGAAAATTAATCGTATCTGGAAGTTTAAATTGTTCAAGAAAACCAAAACTAAAATAAATGTTCAACCTAATTATAATCTAATTTTAATTAATCATTCTTAAACAATATTAAAACAATATTCTTCCCTAAGTATTCTAAATTTCTCAATTTTTATTCACAACTATGTTTCCCACATTTGGTTTTACAAAACATTTATATATTAAATTAAAAATGTATATTCTATCCAAAAGAAAACTTTGGCTTATAGGTTTTTCCTGTTTTGTGTTTTAACTAACATATTGGTTCACTATTGTAACCTTTCCGAAAAACAGGTATACAAGCAAAGTTTCAAAATTTGACAAATAATAATTCAAAGCAATTATTATCCCTTTTTTTGATACTTATTAAAGACTAAAATCTTTAATGAAAATAAATTAGTATCCATAAAATATTATTTATAATAATATTAAAATTATAAATTATATTTTTATTATGATTATATTATAGATATACTATTTTATTTTTGCGCATTATCATAAACGAAAATGGCAAAAGCAAAAGAACAAAAAGAATTAACAGTATCAGACCTACCAGGTGTAGGACCATCAACTGCAGAAAAATTAGCAGCAGCTGGAATTGACACATTATTAGCAGTAGCAGTAGCATCATTAGGAAACTTAGTAACTGAATCTGGAGTATCAGAATCTGTAGCTAGAAAAATGATTCAAGCAGCTAGAGATATGATGGATATGGGGTTTGAAACCGCAGACACAATTTTAGAAAAAAGACAAAATGTCTCAAAAATTAAAACTGGATCAGAAACATTTGATGAAGTTATGGGGGGAGGATTTGAAACTGGAGCAATCACTGAATGTTATGGTGAATTTGGTTCAGGAAAAACTCAAGTTGGACACCAATTAGCAGTAAATGTTCAAAAACCAATCGATCAAGGTGGTTATGAAAGTAAAGTAATTTATATTGATACAGAAAATACTTTCAGACCTGAAAGAATTTTACAAATGGCTAAAAAAGCTGGATTAGATGGAGATCAAACATTAAAAAATATTAAAATTGCAAGAGCATATAACTCCGACCATCAAATGTTATTAGCTGAAAAAGCCGAAGACTTACTAAAAACAGGAGAATATAAATTATTAATCGTAGACTCCCTTACAGCTCATTTCAGAGCAGAATTTATTGGGAGAGGAACATTATCTGAAAGACAACAAAAATTAAACAAACACATGCACACACTGCTAAAAATTGCAGACATGTATAATTGTTGTGTAATGGTTACAAACCAAGTAATGGCTAAACCAAATGTAATGTTCGGAGATCCTACTCAAGCAATTGGAGGTCATGTAGTTGGTCATAGTTCAACATTTAGAATTTATCTAAGAAAAGGAAAAAAAGGAAGTAGAGTAGCAAAATTAGTAGATTCACCAAACCTACCTGAGAATGAATGTATGATGTTTGTAACAGAAGGTGGATTATCTGACAAAGACGAATAAAATTAAAACCAAAACCAATCAAATATAAAAACCAATAATAAAGTAATAAATACTTACCATTTATTTATCACTTAACCAAAATTAAAACCATTAATAAAAAACATCATATTAACTTAGATATAAAAATGAACATTAAAGAAAACCAACAAAAATTAGCGCAAGCTATCGAAAATTTTGTGAAAAACGAACATACAATTGACCAGCTAAAAGATACATTAGGGGAATTAAGTTTTGAAGTAGAATTCAAAAAAATTGACCTATTTAATAACATATTAAATGAACTAACTTATTCATTAGACGAATTATCAAGAAAAGAACTAAAACAAAGAATACTTTTAGTTAAAAGCTTTGATCATCAAATGTAAATAATTAAAATTATTGATTATATAATTTTAAAAAATACACTAATTTAACTACAAACTATATTTTCAAAATTACTTTGAAAATAAATATTTAAAATTCAAATTTGACTTGATGAATTTTAAATCTAATTTTTATTTCTTTAAATAATCAACTAACAATCTAACTCCTCTACCTGTTGCAAACTCAGGGATATAATTATCTTCTTTATTAGAATAAGCAGCCCCAACAATATCTAAATGAACCCAATCAACTCCATTATTAACAAACTTTTCTAAAAACGCAGCAGCAGAAATTGTACCCCCATTTCTTCCACCTAAATTTGTAAAATCAGCAATTTTAGATTTTAATAAATTTCTATGTTCATCATAAATCGGCAAATTCCAAACCCTCTCACAAACTTTTTCACCAGACTCAAAAATTGAATTAATCATATCTTTATTATTTCCTAAACTAGCAATTAAACTTGGTCCTAAAGCAACTAAACAAGCTCCAGTCAAAGTTGCTAAATCAATAATTTTTGTAACATTATAATTTTTTTGAACATAACTAATTCCATCTGCTAAAACTAACCTCCCTTCTGCATCTGTATTTTTAACTTCAACAGTTTTAGAGCAATATGAAGTAATTACATCTCCGGGTAAAAATGCAGAACTAGAAATAGCATTCTCCGCGCAACTCATAACTAAAACTAAATTTTTCTTTAACTTTAACTCAACACACGCTCTAAAAGTTCCAAACGCAGTTCCAGCTCCCCCCATATCACTTTTCATATCTTCAATAAAATTTGTAGGTTTTAAATTAACTCCACCTGTATCAAAAGTTACTCCCTTACCAACTAAAGCAATTTTCTCATTTGACTTTTTATCTCCTATATACTCGACCATAATTAATCGTGGAGGATTTTTAGACCCTTTCCCAACAGCATGTAACAAACCTAACTTTTCAGAAACAATTTTTTTTTCATCTAAAACTTTAATATTTAATTTATGTTTTTTACTAAACTCTTTAGCAAGACTCTCTAATTTTTTAGGGGTCATAGAACTTGCATTTTCATTAACAATATCTCGAACAAACTTAGTATTAGAATTAACTAATAAAGTTTCTTTAACTAATGTTGAATATTTTTCATCTATCATCAAATTAAAAGTAATCTGTGTTTTATCCTTTTTAGATAAATACTTATCAAACTTATAATTTGATAAATCTAAACCCTCAACAATTGACTCAACAACAAAAGCTTCATCTTTAGGAATCATAACACTAACTTTAGTTTCTTTTTTTTCCTTTAAAATTTTAAAAGCTTTAGAATATACAACTCTTAAATCTTCTCTAGAATAATTTTCTTTTAAATTAAAACTTAAAACTCTATGTTCACGTCCATTTTCCGTAGTTTTTTTAAAATATAAAAATTCATCCTCACAACTTTCATAATTATAAAAACTAATTGCCTTTTGTAAATCAATATGACATTGACGTTTTAAAGTAATACCCACAAACTTAAACTTATTCCCAAATTTCATAGTTGGAATAATACAACAATCTTCAGACTTATTACTAATTTTAATATTCATATAACTTTAATAATAACTTATTTTATAAATATTTTTAACAATCATAAATAAAAAGATTTATTCAAAATAAAAATCATCATCCATAGATTCACTTTCTGAACTTTGTTTCTCGTGAGCTTTCATTTCATAAAATCTAAATGCCACAAGTCCAACAAATCCAAATCCTAAAATAATTAATAACCAAACCCACCACGATAAACCTTCACTCTCAGTAACTTGACTTAAATCTAAAACCATTGGAATTCTTTTTTTATAACCTGAATCTGAAATAATAGTTAAATCTCCTACTGAAGAATTTCCAAGAGCTTCTAATAAAATAGGATTTTTTATCTTAAAAAAAATATCTCTTGAATCATCAATCGCAATTAATTTTGTAGCTTCCGCCGGTTCAATAATTCCTTTATATGTTCCTCCAATCTCAAAATTAATAGTTTGTCTTTCAGAAGATGTATCATTTAAAACAATTGAAAAATCATCTAAACTATTTAAAACAATTTTATCAACTGTCTTAAAAGTAACTTTTGCAATATCAATTGAAACATTAGCAACTGTGCTAAAAACATTTTCACCAAACTTACAATCAAACTCAATATCAAAATTTCCTTGCTTTAAAACAAAATTACTAATTGGAATATCATAACTAGTTTGAGTTAAAGTAACTACTTCAACTCCTCCCTCAAAAGGATTAGTATAATCACAAGAAATATCAAAAGTTGGGACATTTTTCATAAATCTTAAATTAATCACTGGAACTTCCTCAGTAATTGAATAATTCCCAGACACTAAAGAAATTGGACTTGGACCAACTAAATTAATTGGCATATCAATTAAAGTTAAATCAGCATTTTTCCCAGTAACTCCTTTAATAATTATTCTTCCACTCAACTCAGAAAAAAAATCTGCATCAACTTTAATATTAAACTCAATTTCATCCTTTCCTTCTAAATCACCTAAACTTTGAGAATAAGAAACATATTTATTTAATTCTGGACTTAACTCAACTCTAACATTTTTCAAATTATGAATAGTAGGATTTGATATTTTAAACTTTGTAACCTCCTTAATTTCATTAACTTCATTAATCTTCAAATATGGTTTAATTTGTTCCTTAATTGCTAAATATGCTAAAGTATTCTTTTCAATATCTCCCCATCCCGTTGAAGGTTCCTTAAAATAAATCCACTTTTTCCCATCATCAATATACTCAGTTCCACCACCAACTTTTTGTAAACCTAAAACACTCCAAGCAGTCTTAATTAAATCTTTATAAATTGAACTTTTCCCCCAACTCCCATCATTATTTTGATTAAACTTTAAATTATTTGTAAGTTCAGCATTTGATTTATAAAATAAGTATTTTCCTGTATCTTCATATTCTTCAGTCGTATCTAAATACTGTATTCCCAAATCTTCATCTTTAATAACTAACGAATCAATATAATTAGATAATAAATTTGAATCTTTTATTGAACCACCATACCCAATTAAAGTATCAATTGTAGCTGAATAATCACAATTACTACTTTTCCCAATACAACTAAATTCATCAATTGACACAGTAAAACCACGACTATTATCATACTCAACAGTTTCCTTTAATTTTCCATTGTAAGTATAAGTTAATAACTTAATTTCTTCCATACTCTCATTACAAGATAAAATTATTTTATCACTCGCAAACTTTGATATTTTCTCACTATCCTTATCAAATTTATAATTAACCTCATCTTCATTATCAATCTTTAATGAACAAGTAACTTCTTCTCCAGTCACAAAAGAATTGTCAACTTCAATATCAAACCTTGTAGGATTATTCTCATTTGAAATCTTAAATTTATTTAAATAATTTTGTCCATCTTCAATTAACCTTGAATTTAAAGAATACCCTGATAAAACTAAATTTCTCAAAATTAATGAAGTATCTAAAATATCACATGAATCTTTTGGCCAGCATTTATTATTATTATTTCTATCAACCTTTAACTTTTCATAAGCATTAACACTTTGTTCACTTTGAGAAGATTCAACATCATTTAACACAATTAAAAAATAACTTAAATCGACAGGATTTAAAACATCTGGGTCAAGACCTAAAACATGATTAATCAATTTTGATTGTTTTTGTTTTTGAAACTTTCTTTTAATAATTTTTTCCTTATTATCTGAAGAATAAATTATTTCTAAAGAAAATTCATCTGACTTAATTTTCTCTAAAGCAAAATTTGTAAAATGACAATTTTTCTTTTTTTTATTTTCAAAAATTTTCAAATCTAAATCTTTTCCTGAATCCGGTATGATTTTAAAAACTAGAGAATCAAGTTCTTTATCAGAACAAAACTCAAAACTTAAAATTTCATTTTCAAGATAATTGATTTTTTCATAAACATTATTATTTTCATTAAAATAGCTCGGTGATACAATATTTAATGTATCTGCGGAAAAACCTAAACTCATAGACATAATAAAAACTATAAAAGTCATTACAAATCTCGGTTTTCCGAAAAATTTCATAGTAAAATCTACGAAAAATGGGTTTAATATGGTTTATAGTCACTCTAAAATTAGGTTTTATTTTATCTATTATATTGGATAAAAAATAGTTGAACCAGATATCTAAATTTTAAATTATATTTTATAAAATTATTCTATCTTTTTTATCTATTTTAAAGTAATTTTAATAACTTAAAAATAAAATATTTTTAATTAAAATTTAATATAACACCAACACTACTTTATACCTTAAAATCATAAATAATTATCTATAAATTTAGTATAAATTTATCATAAATTAAAACAAAATAAAAATAAAAATTATCTCGAAATTTAACTAAATTTATATCCTAAAAAATAATAATTATTAAATTAAATTCCAATTTAAAATAAAAAAATAAAGTAAAGTATATAAAAAAACAATTCTTCACTAAATTATATGAAAAAAAAACTACACACTAAAGTAGATTCAATTAACACTAAATTTGTTAAATTTTATAAATCAAATTATAAAAAATTATTGATATTACCATTATTAATGTTTTTAATTGCTGTTGGATTTATTGTAAATACAAGTATGAAAGAAGGAGTTCCAATTTATAGAGATGTTTCATTAAAAGGAGGATTATCCTCAATAATTACAATTGATACTCAAATCACATCAGAAGATTTAAAATCATCTTTATTAAACTTAAATCCTGATAACTCATTTGCCATTTCAGAATTATTTGACAATGGAAAAAGAACTGGATTTATTATCGATACAGATTTAGAAGAAGAAAAATTAATCTCAAATATTAACAATAAATTTGACACAAAATTTGAGTTTGGAGAAAATTATAATTCAAACTTTATTTCACCAACATTATCATCAGCTTTTTTCAAACAAGCAATGTATATTTTATTAATTTCATTTGTATTAATGTCCATTGTAATCTTTTTATATTTTAAACAATTAGTTCCAAGTGGGGCAGTAGTATTATCAGCAATTTTTGATATTATCGTAACAGTTGGAGTTTTAGATATGTTACAATTTAAAGTTTCAATTGCTGGAGTTGGGGCTTTAATTATGATTATTGGATATTCAATTGATACTGACGTATTATTAACAAATAGGACATATAAAGAAAAAGGAAACAACTACTTTGAAAAAACAGGTAATGCATTTAAAACTGGAGTTTTAATGAGTTTTACAACTTTAGTTACTGGAATTGCGGCAATGATTTTAACAAATTCATCCGTAATTTATGAAATTTCATTAATTTTAGTAATTGGATTATTAGTTGATTTTGTATCAACTTGGTTTCAAAATGCTTCCATTTTGTTATGGTGGTTAACTGGCAAAAAAAATTAATTTTTTTATAATTTTTTATTTT
>DAXK01000029.1 GCA_002506365.1 archaeon UBA583
ATAACAAAAAAATAATGAATAATTATACAATGTGTAATGATTTCAGACACAGATAATCCAATGGTTTATAGTGTCATTTTTTTGAAATCGGAGATTTATAAAAAAATGAAAACAGAAACTAGATTTGACAGCTTCAATTTCGATAAAGAAATTATTGAAGCATTAGAGAAGAAAGGCTTTGAATTTTGTTCAGAAATTCAAGAAAAATCAATTCCAACTATTATGCAAACTAATAAGGATATTTTAGGTTTAGCACAAACTGGAACTGGTAAGACAGCTGCGTTTGGATTACCTTTAATTCAAAAGATTCAAACAGGAAATAGAGTTCCTAAAGCAATTGTTTTAGCTCCTACTAGAGAGTTAGCTATTCAAGTTTGTGATGAGATGCAATCTTATACTGGGAAGAAGAGATTAAAGTTAATGCCTGTTTATGGTGGAACTCCTATTACTAATCATATTAAGGATTTAAAGGCTGGTTGTGATATTGTTGTTGGAACTCCTGGAAGAGTTATGGATTTAATTAAGAGAGGAGCTTTAAAATTAGCTGAAATTGATTATTTTGTTTTAGATGAAGCTGATGAAATGCTTAATATGGGTTTTATTGATGATATTGAAACTATTTTAGCGTCTGCTAATGATTATAAGAGAGTATTTTTATATTCAGCTACTATGCCTGAAGGGATTAAGAAGATTACTAAAAAGTATATGGGTGAGCATGAAACTATTGAGATTGCTAAAAAGAAGTTTAATTCAGAATTAATTAAGCAAGTTTATTATAAGTTAAGATATTCTGAGAAGTTTGATGCTTTAGCTAAGATTATTGATGTCGAAGACTTTTTTTATGGTATTGTATTTTGTAAGACTAGAAATGATGTAGATGAAGTTGCTCAATTTTTAAGAAAGATGAAGTATGAGGCTGATGCTATTCATGGTGATATTGCTCAAAATAAGAGAGAGAAGATTTTACAAAAGTTTAGAGATCAAAAGTTACATATTTTAGTTGCTACTGATGTTGCGGCTAGAGGTATTGATGTTTCAAATTTATCTCATGTTGTGAATTTTTCTATTCCTCAAGAGTTAGAGACTTATGTTCATAGAATTGGTAGAACTGGAAGAGCTGGAAATTCTGGAACTGCGATTACTTTTATTGGTCCTAAGGAAGAGTGGGTTGTTAGAAAGCTTGAGAGAATTACTAATAATTCAACTATTGAGAGAGGAACTTTACCTACAGTTGCTGATTTAGCTCAAAGTAATTCTAATAGAATTGAGAAGGAAGTTGAGGCTATTATGTCTACTGGGGCTCATAAGAAGTTCCAAGAGATGACTACTTCATTAATTGCAAAGTATGGTCCTGAGGGAGCTGTTTCTGCTTTATTACATAAGATGTTACATAAGGAAGAAGTTAAGAATCCTGCTCATGAGAGAATGGAGAGAGGAAACTTTGGTGGAGGTCGTGATGATAGAGGTTCTAGAGGAGGAAGAGATTCCAGAGATAGAGATTCTAGAGGTAGAAATGATAGATTTGGTGGTCGTGATGATAGAGGTTCTAGAGGAGGAAGAGATTCCAGAGATAGATTTTCTAGAGATGGTGATAGAAGAGATTCTAGAGATAGATTTGGTGGTCGTGATGATAGACGTTCAAGAGATGGTGGTGGGAAACCTCAATTATCTGGAGATGATATGAGATTATTTATTGCTAAGGGAACTCATGATGGTTATAAGAATAGAGAAGTTGTTTCTTATATTGAAGAAAAGGCTGGTAAGATTAGATCTAAGGATGTTAAGGCTTGCGGCGCTTTTTCTTTTGTTACTGTTTCAAAATCTGAAGGTGAGAAGATTTTAAAGGCTTTTAAGAATGAAAAGTCTTCAAATGGTAGAGCTGTTATTGAACAAGCTCAATAGTTTTTTTGTTGAGCACCGAAAGGTGTGAAATAAAAAAATATTATTTTTTATTTATTCTAATTATTTCTAATTTATATGTTCGAGTTGTAGATTTAGTATGTTTTTATTTTCTGATTACGACAAACGAAGTGCGGAAGTAATGTGAGAATAAAAATTCTATATTTGATTTTTACGGAAATCGAGTAAAAATATTAATTTATTTTATTTATTTAAAATTTATGAAGTGTAACGGAATAATTTTGAAATAAATGGAATTCTATTTATTTTAGTTTCTTTAACCTATGCTTATTATAATTTTGTGAATATTCATTCAAATAACCATAATTATTAACTTTTGAATAATTTAATATATGATAACATTTATTTTCAATTGAAAAATCTTTACTAAAATTATAATAATCACAATTAGATAAACAAACTTGTAACCATAACGAATTTACATTAATAGTTTCATTATTACAATCATTTTTAATTACATTCATGTATTTTATATAATCATTTGACTTTTTTATTTCTTTTTTTATATCTTCTTTATCTTGAACTATATTATTGAGATATGTTGTTGGAACTAATAAACACATAAAAATTAAAAAAATAATTAAAATTAAATTATTACTTTTTTCAATGTGTGGTTTCCCATATAATTTTCTTAAATATTTAGAAAAAAAATAATTTGAAATAACTAAAATCAATAAAAAACCCCCCGATAAACAACTTAAAAGAAAAAATATTCCTAGTGGAATAAATATAAATTGAAAATCATAATTATTAAAATAATATTTCCCAAGTTGTATTGTCATTATTACTGATAAACCTATTACAATTTGAAAATATTTTTTAGTATAAGTATATGTTTTAAAAAGTTTTATAAAATTTTGAAAAGTATATTCCCTCATAATTAACTCTAAATAATATTAATTTTTAAAATTATGTATTAATTTTCCCAATTTAATTTGATTCGAATAAAAAGTACTTCGAGAGCAGGCAAACACTACATTCTTATCAATTCTAATAATTTTCTTATTCTTTTTGAGTGTGTTGCTTAATCAAAATCCATACTTGAATGAATTATTCTTACAACAAATATTTTATTATCTTCAAATAAGTAAAATATTCTATAATTTCCACATTGAGTTTCTTTAGAATTAAATACCGAATCTTTTCCAACTTGTGGATAATCATATAAATTTTTTATAGAATTAATTATTTGGTTTAGAAGTATTTTTGTGTATGTTTTAGATAATTTGTTATAATAAGATTTTATTTCTAAAAGGTCAATTCTTGCTTCTTGAGATAAAATATATTTTTCACCCATTTAGAATTATAAATCTAATTCTTTGATAACATCATCTAAATCGTGAGTTCTACCTTCTTTAATTGATTGAATTCCATCCTTTACGGCTTTTTTTACGAATTCATCGTAGGCTTTGTCTGCTTGAAGTTGAGTTGGTTGGGTTGTTGTAGCTGTGTCGCTTGTCATAGTTTATTTAATTATTAAAATATTATAAATATTTGTTATTTTTTTATAATTTAATTATATTTGTTCGATGGGCAGGTTTTTAATAATTTTCTTATTAATTCAGGTTATTTTTGGAGGTGTTGCTGGTTGCAGTGACTGAAGGTGTGAATATTAATTATATACTTTACTTCTTTTGTCAATTTTAATAATTAAAATTATTAGTTTATCTTCTTTAATTGTATAAACTACTCTGTAAATTCCAATTCTAATTCTCAAATTTTCTTTATCTGGTTCTAAATATTTAAAATTTCCTTTTGGTTTAGGATTTATTTTTAGATTAAATATGGATTTTAAAATCCTTTCTTGTAATTTTTTATCTTTTAGATTAGTTAGAAATTTGTCTGATTGTTTGGATAATTCAATATTATACAATTTAATTTTTCATTAATTCCTCATAAACTGTCTCAAAGGATTTAGTTTTTCCTTCTTTTAACTCTTGGTTTGCTTTTAGAATATCTTTTTTGTCTTCTTGTGTTAATTCTGATTCTTTTATGTATTCTGGGTCTGAACCATAATAATTATCAATTTCATCTCTTACAATATTTCTAATTTGGTTTTCGGTTAAGGTTTGTGTCTCTGTCATAGTTTATTTAATATTCCAAATATTATAAATATTTCTTTTAATTTATAGATAATTAAGTTAGATTTTTACATACTATTTATTTACAAACTATTGAGTGTTTATTTTTAGCACAAACTTGTTTTTCAATTTCTGGAGTAACTGATTTATTTGTGTGACATTCTTCTATAAATGAGTCTCTGGAAATTTCAAATTTTTTATTTTCTTGAAATACTTCTTCTGAATTTGCTAATGCTTGTTTACTTCCATTTGAATATAAATTTTCTAATGTTTGTTTAGTTGTTAATAATCCTTGGAAATAATCTGAACTTTTGTATTGTAAAATGTTATGTTCAAGTTCTTTTATTCTATTTTGAGTTACTTTATATTCTTTAGTGCCTGATTTTAATTCTTCTAATTCGAATTCTTTGTAAGTTAGTTCTTGTGAAAATTCTTTTGTGTATTGATTTTCAAATCCTTCAATGAATTTTTCAATACCTTTTATTGATGTTTCAAAACTTAAAATGTATTCTGAAAATTCATTATTTTGTTTAGTTTTTTCTTTAATTGATTTCATAACATAAGTTAATTCGTCTGCTTTAGTTATGCAAGATTGGAATTGTTGCGCAGTTAATTGTTGAGTTTTGGTTTCTGAACTATAAGCTGGAGTTATAGCTAAACTAGCTGATAATAAAATTGTTCCAAGTGTTTTTTTCATAAATAGGGTAATAACTTATTATATTTAAATCTTCTCTACTAAATTGGGACAAATTTCAATTTTTATTAGTTGATATTTGAGAATTGAAAAGTGTGAATTAAATAAAATAATTACTTAATTGATTAATTAAGTCTAATTATTTTATTTTCTGTTTTTTGAGAATTAATTAAACTTAATTGTTCTAAAAAGGCAATAGAAGCGTTTACCATATTGTGAGCCATAATATCTTTATTTTCATTTCCTAATTTAATAAATTGGTTTGAATCCATAACTCCATAAAATCTAGGAGTTGCAATCATTGGTAGTCTACCTTGCTCGTTAAATCCGCCAGCAATTGTTAATTCACCTGAATATAATAAGGAGTCGACTCCGTGTTCTAATTTGTTTAATGTTTGGTAAGATGTTAATTGAAACCTGTCTGGACTTAAATTTTGAATATATACTACTGATTCTTCATCTTCTATTCCTGTAATTTTATCTTCTAAGGAAATTACTTGATTAGGATTTTCTAATAATTTAGATAATTTATTATGGTATTGTGAATCAGTTAGGTGTGAATATTTTGAAATATCTTGACTAATTAAGTAAGAATTTAATAAAATTGCATTTTCTGAAATATTTTTAAACATATTATTTTCAGTGGGGTAATATTTTAAGTTATCTTTTGCTAAGAAGTCTTTAAAGGATTGTGAGTGTTTGTTCATAATTATAATAATATCTAATAATTTATAAAATTATATTTTGTATTTATTTTTACTTGTTTTAATTTATTTTAACTATTTTTAAACTAATATAGACTATTACTCCATTTTATTTATAATATATTTACTTATGGTTTAATTATGGTAGAAGTAAAAATTTTCTTGAAAGGTTCTAAAAAAGTTATTGGAAATATTAATTTTGAATCAATGGAATTATTGAGAAGATATTTTAAAACAAATTCTAATACTAAATATATTTATGTTGTGGAAGTTGATGGTTTAAAGGTTAAGATTGATAATTAAATAAATATTAATTTTTAATATTAACTATTATTTACATTTAATGTTTATAAATTAAATTAAATTAAAATTGAAAAAATATAGTATAAAGTGAAAAATAAGCAAATTAATTATCCATAAAATTATTTTTAAGGAAAAAAATCAACCATAAAGATATATATAAAAAATGTTTAATTTTAATCCAAATGGTAAAATTAGAAAATATTTTAAAAGGAGCAGTTTTAATTGGTGCTTTAACTATTGGACAAAATGCGTATGCTGATTTGTCATTTAAAACATGTCAAAAGTCATGGAATAGAAATACAGCATTATTACAAAAAGCAGAAAAAAATATGAATAAAGGGTTTGATGTTATTCATTCTAAACCTGATACAGCTTTTAATTATTTAAATAAGGCGGATTCAGCAGCATCTACTTATGGTGGAGATTTTGAAAGTTTATATTATAAATGTAATGAGACAACTACAATGTCAAAATCAGAAGCTAAAAGGTTAGATGATGTTTGGGATTATATTGAAGAGAGATCAACTTGTGGGATGAAAGTTACACCATTTATTAAACAAGTTCATAAATTAGATGATGCTATTGATACATATAATTCATCTATTGATAAAAATTATACTAGAGATACAATTCAAAAAGATGCTATTTCTGCTCATACAATTGCTGAATCAGCATTGAAAAAATTAAATACAATTGTTAATTATACACATTCTTGTGATGCTCATGGAGATATTGTTGATTTTGTTAATGGATATAAAAAGAATTTGAAGGAAAATGAAAGTTTTTTTGAAAGAATGATTGAAAAATTATAAATTTTTAAATTAAAAAATAATTTTTAAACAATTTTTAAATTAATTTAATTATTATTTACTAAAATCAAATAAATTACAATAATCTGTATTTTTATTTCCACACACTTTATCGTGTGTGCTTTTTCTTAATGTCGCATTTTTACAGAGACTATTATATTTTGCCAAGTATTTATTATGTTGTTTAATTCTTAACTTTTTTTTATCTAATGCTTTATTGTATAAATCAACATAATTATTTCTTTTATCATTAATTGAATTGAATTTGTAAATTAAATTATCTCTTTTATATCCAATTGTGTGAGATAGTGCTGAATCAATTCTACCTAATTTGTAATCATATGAATCTATTATTCCATCCATTTCATCTAATGCGTCTTCTAATCTATTAATATTTCCTCGTTTTTCATCAATTTTTTCATCATAAAAAATACAATTTTCTAATTGAGTCTCAGTTAGAGGCTCTTTTGCGAAAACTGGATTAACTAAAAGTGCTCCTATTAAACTTAATCCTAATAATGTTTTATTTACCATAATAGTTTAAGA
>DAXK01000047.1 GCA_002506365.1 archaeon UBA583
ATAATTGAGTTCTATACAATGATAAATGTACAGAACGGATTAATAAGGTTAAATATAATAGTTGTTGTATGTTCATACAAAATAGCCGTTAGTACTCGCGGGCTGACTACGTCGCGTGAGCTTCGTAATTACACCCCGAGCCTATCAAACTCATCTTTTATGAGAGGCCAATGTATCTTTTTTAGAGGGAGGTTTCAAGCTTAGATGCTTTCAGCTTTTATCCTCGAGAGCGTAGCTGCTCTGCATGCCAATATTGACAACAGATACACCAGTGGCTCCGACCCATCGTTCCTTTCGTACTAAATGCATCTTTCTCGCAGATACTATACACTCCAAGCAGATATTATACCAACTGCCTCACAGCGTTGTGAACCCAGCTCACGAACCCTTTTAATGGGTGAACACCCCCACCTTTGGTAGCTGCTGCACTACCAGGTTAGGATGAGCCGACATCGATGTAGCAAACCGCTCCGTCGATATGAACTCTCAGGAGCGACAACTCTGTTATCCCCGTGGTAACTTTTCTGTCAATCCAAGGCCCCATTTAGGAGCACATTGGAGATCGTTAGACCATACTTTCGTAATTGCGATTCGCATTGTGTGAATCACAATAAAGCCAGCTTTTGCTCTTACACTCTACGAAGGATTTCTAAACCTTCTGAGCTGACCTTTGGGCCCTGTTGATACCTTTTCAACAGGGTGCCACCCCAGCCAAACTGCCCACCAACTACTGTTTCCCATATAGAGATAAGCAATCAACTTCATAACAACAAGTTCTACCTTGTTGCCGAAGCTCCTTGTTACATTATAAAGTTGATCACAATAGCAGGCTGCAGTAAAGTTCAACGGGGTCTTTACTTCCCACTTGGAGTCCCCGGCTTTTGCACCGGGATAGTGTGTTCGGAGGGTTCTTTGTAGGGACAGTGGCGACCTCGTTACGCCATTCATGCAAGCCGTCAATTAAACGGCAAGGCATTTCGTTACCTTAAGAGGATCATAGTTATCCCCGCCCTTTACCAGACCTTGGCCACCTTGAAAAGTGGTTTTAGTTACTGGCAGTGGGCAGACTTCACCAACTATACACATCATTACTGACTAGCAGTTGGCTATGTTTTAGTTAAACAGTCGGGCCGCCTTAGAAATTGCACCCTGAAATTACCAAAAATAAATTCGATAGTCCAGGGACCACATATACCGAAGGCATGTGGCTAATTTGCCGAATTCCCTTACAAAGATTTGCCCTTCAGGACTTAGGTTTCTCACCTAGGGGCACCTGTGCCGGTTGTGGGTACATTTATCTTAAATTAATACTATTTCGTTTTCAAAGAATCAAGGCATCGCCGCAAATTACTCATAACTTCTTACTCAACTTCTCGTGATTACCACACTCCATTGACTTTGAAAGCTTAACCCAAACATGTTTGGGAGCAGATAGCCTAAATCGTCCGAAATAGTACTTGTGTTGCCATATTTATTAAGACAGTACAGGAATATTAACCTGTTTCCCTTTCTCGATAGAGCCCAGTTAGGGTCTCGATTAGGAATGACTAACCCTTCTCTGATTTACATTGAGAAGGAACCCTTGCCCATTCGTCCGCGGTGACTCTCACACCGCTTGTTTCCTACTACCACCAGGATTCTTATACCTACAAGGTCCACTGGACCTTCAAGCCCAGCTTCTGCCCTTGCACGTCACCAGTCTAACTTACACGCTCCGTGAGCGTGAAATACAGTATCGGCAGATAATTTAGACCCGATTATTTTCGGGGCAAATACTCTCGAAGAGTGAGCTGTTACGCACTCTTTAAGGGATTGCTGCTTCTAAGCAAACCTCCTCTTTGTCTTCGAATACTCACACCCTTTACCCTTTATCACTTGATTATCATTTAGGGGCCTTAACTGTATTCTGGGTTGTTCCCCTCGCGGATTACAAGTTTACCCCGTGTAATCCCGTTTCCCACTATCTACGAAGTCACAGCATTCGGAGTTGGACTAAGAAATGAAGGAATTTCTTCCCCCGATTCCCTAATCCGTAGCTCTACCTCTGTAACATTCTAAAGTGAGACTTGACTAAGGCCAATTTTGACTGGAACCAGCTATCACGAGTTTCGATTGGCTTTTCACCCCTATGCCCAGGTCACACAAACCAATAGACGCGGAACTGCTTCGGCCCTCCACGGAATCTTACTTCCGCTTCAGCCTGCCCAGGCATAGATCAACTCGTTTCGGGTTTTACCTGTTTGACTAAAGGCAGTATTACCACCCTAGTCCTCAAATTTGCGACTACTCGGTTTCCCTACGACTTTCGTCTCGCCAAACAAATAAACTCCCTGGTCCGTTATTCAGAACGTACGTAGCAACGCCGTAACGCCGCTACATCCTATAACTGTTATGTTTCAGATCTTTTCAGGGCCTTTTACGGCCTCTTTTCAACATTCCCTCACGGTACTAATTCGCTATCGGTCTTGAGGTATATTTAGGTTTGGAGGTAAATGTCCCCCATATTCATGCCAAATTTCCAATTGACACTACTCTGGAAATCTCTAAAGTCCAATGCAACATATCCTACGGGACTATCACCCTCTAAAGTCTAACTTTTCAGAAAGGTTCAGACATGTTTTATTGGTACAAAAAGAGCTCCACAACACCACATCTCCCTTATATTACTATAAGGGATTCAGTTTGACCTTGTCTGCTTTCATTCGCCATTACTAACAGAATCTCATTTGATTTCTTTTCCTTGGGGTACTAAGATGTTTCAGTTCCCCCAGTAAGCTCTTGATTAACAAGTATTTAGGAAGTCCAATTCAGGAATCGTAAGTTCAAAGGTTGTATGCACCTACCTTACGCTTATCGCAGCTTACCACGCCCTTCTTCGCAACTCAAGCCGAGTCATCCACATAACAGTGTAATTCTTTGTATTATATTTTTATAGATATCTAAAAGACATCTTTGTAAATTTTTTTCGAACACACAAAAACTATTATATTTAACCTCATTGTTTTTGGAAAAATCCAAAAACTCCGTTCTTCACAAGAAAGTTAAACTTTCTCGCTGCACACTCAATGGACCCGCCGGGATTTGAACCCGGGGCCCCCGCCTTGCAAGGGCGGTGCTATACCGAACTAAGCCACAGGCCCATTATCAATACACACCATCACTCGCTGGCGGCATAGTTATAGTTAAACCGCTTCCATTTATAAATGTTCAGTCTGTGTGATAAAAAAATCAACAAGATAAGTTAATATTTGAGAAAAAATAGGAAAAATCGTTAAATCTTGAGAAAATAATATAATAAATAAATAGAATAAAAGAAAAAAATAATTAATCATAAAAAAATGAATCATTCATATCTTCTTCCAACTCTTTCATATTTTTATAAAATTCATTCTTATCATGCTCAAGTAAATCAGAAATTGTTTTTTCCCTAGGTTTTTTTTTACCAAAAATCATAAAATTCAAATTAACTTAAATTACTTAAACATTATTTACTAATTCCAAATATGAAAAACAAGTTGAAAAATTAAACTAATTTTAATAATTCTAATTTTGATAAAGGAACAACCTTTTCAAATTCACCCTCATCAGACCAAAAAATTCCAACCTCCACATCACAACCAACAAAACTTTCACAAATTACATGATAATAAACAGATAACTGTTTCCTATACTCATTAAGTCCAACTTTATCAATATCAGTTTTCCAATCAACTATTAATAATTTATCACCTAAATCAAATACACAATCCACAATCCCCTTAACAGATATATTGTCCGATAATTTTAACATACAACTCTCCTCAGCATAAACTTTTGAAAAATTTAAACTATCAACAAAAGACTTAATCGAATTAAAATCCTTCTCAAAATCCTTTGGAACTTTAGAAATATTTAAATTTGAAACATACCTAAAAGCTAAATTATGAATCTCACTTCCAAAGTTTGCACCACGACCACCCTCACTAAATTCAAAATCATCCATTAAATCATGGGCTGAAATAGATTTATGAAAACTTTTTTTAGACTTTGAATTAACTAAAATATCACAATCATATTTTTCATCTGAATATAGATTAAACTTTAAATCAAACTTAGAATGTTCATCATAAACTAAAGGTTCTTCATCACCAATAAAATCTTTAAAAAAATGTGAAGGTCTATAACAAGTTAAATAAACATCAAACATAGCTCTCGTTGTTGCAACATACATTAATCTTCTCTCCTCATCATAATCCGAAAATAACTTATAAGAAATCAAATCAGACTTCCAACTCTCAAATATAAAATTATGATCTCTTGAAAATTCCTTTTTTGAGCGAAACCCACAACTTTCATCATAAAATAAATCTGGAGCAGACTTACTTGACATTGGAAAACTACTTTGATTACAATTAACAACAAAAACAATAGGATACTCTAAACCTTTTGACCCATGAATTGTTTGAATTTTAACTGCATCTACTCCTGAACCAATTTCAACCCTAAAATCAGAATTATTATTTATACACTCCTCAATAAACACAACTAAATCAGAAAGCGATACAAGAGATGAATTAAATAAATCATCTAATATTAAAACTATTTTATTACTTATAGCACTATTAAATCCATACTTTCTAAAAATCTCATCCACTATATACGCAATATTTTTCTTTTCAATTAACAAATAATTTCTAAAATTTATAATCTCTTCTGGATAATCCTTCTCGACAATAATTCTTTCAATTTCTAAATAAGGTAAATTTTCTTTTTCTAAAATTGTAATCCATGAACTCCTAGAATCAACATCAAGTAATAACTTAGTAAAAGCCAATAACAAAATCGCAGGTTCCTCAGAAAATAAATAAATTCCCCCATCATAAATAGCTGGACACCCAACCTCCTCACACCTATTTAAAATATCCAAACCAAAAACTCGCGTTCGCGACAAAATAGCAATATCAGAATACTTAACAAATCTAATTTCCCCATTCTTCCCTAAAGGTAAAGTTTTTTTCCCAACCAGAGAATTAATTTTATTTAAAATCATATCAATCTCAACATCAAAACTATCCGCACACATAAACTCAACACTAGAAAACTCATTAAAACCTTCCCTCCCAGAAGTTAATTCAACAACTTCCCCAACATCTCTCACATTTTCACTACTAGAACCCTTCAAATCAAAAGAACCAATAGAAAAATCTAAAACTTTTTGTGCGGATCTATAATTAATATCAAAATCCAAATTTTCAACATTAACATTTTTATAATCAAAACTTAATCTACTTTCACCATCAAACTCAAGTAAATCACAATAATACTTAAACTTAGACTCAAACTCAGTAATATTTTTAATACTAGCATTTCTAAATCCATAAATTCCTTGTTTCCAATCTCCAACAACACACAAATTTCCAGATTTTAATAATAATAAAATTAACATAAACTGCATCTCATTTGTATCCTGAAACTCATCAATCATAACATACTCAAAACTAGACTTCTCTCGAACTTTAGAATCATTAAACAAAATTAAAAAAGCATACATCGAATTTAAAGAAAAAGTCATATAATTATTTTTTGCCATAAAATCAATATAACTAAAATAAATTTTATGAACAAATTCCTCTAAATCGGCCACTACTTTATCATCAAAAGCATTTTCAAGTAAAATAGGTTCTAAAAAATTTCCACAATTATAATCTTTTGGAATTGAAGATTTATTATATTTTTTTTTATTCAAACAATCCTCAAAATATTTTAACAAATCCGAATTAATAACTTTAGACTTTCCTTGAACAGGATTATTAAATTCCATAACTCTTTTAAGAAATTTATTCCTATCTCCTAAAACTTTATTCCCTCCATCTAAAAACCAACCAGTCTTTGTCGGATAAATTCCCTTAGCAAGTAAACTTTCCAAAAGTCCTAAAACTGAACTCGAATTGTTAACAATAGTTAAAATTGAACTAAATTTTTCCTCATTAACTTTCAAAAAAGAATTAAAAAAACGTCTAAAAATTCTATCCATAATAACATTTTCAGTAACTAACTTATACCCTGACAACTTAGAACTAATTCCTAAATACTTTGGAGCATCTAATCCATAAGAACTAACTAACTTAGAACAATACGAATCAAAAGAACAAATCGGAGCATTTAAAATATCATTTTTAATTGAACTATCAACTTTAGAAATAACTTTTTCCTTCATATTAGCTGCAGCATTTCTAGTAAAAGTTACCAATAAAATATCATCAACTGAAATTTCTCTATTTTGTTCTAAAATATTTAAATATCTCTCAGTAATAGTTTTAGTTTTTCCAGTCCCAGCTCCAGCATCAACCACAATCACTCCATCAAGTGACTCAATTAATTTTTGTTGTTTTTCATTTGGTTTATTTTTATCATTACTCATTTTATTTTTTCCCCAGAGCAATATGTTCATCATATTTTTTCAAACAAATTGCTTTAAACTCACAAGCCATACAAGTATCACTACCATCAACTGGGGCATACTCAAAACTTGAACTAATACTCTCATTATAACTATCCAAAGTTCTAGAAACATATTTTTCAAAATGATCAACATCATCTTTAAAATAAAAAACTTCTTTTTGACTCCTAACACTTGAAATTTTAAAATCAAAAATAAATTGTAAAAACTTAGAAACCTCATCAGCTGATTTTTCTTGTTGTTTCTCAGTTTTATACTTAATCCCTAACAAAACTAATTTTTCAAGTAAACTATCAAATAATTTATTTTTAAAATGCTCAAAATCACAAAAATCATTAATTTTTAAATTTAAATCTTTAAAATAATCAAAATCACAAAGTAACTTTACAATCTCCTGAATATACTTTGGAGAATTTTTCCCATCCAAAAACCATTCATAAAAATCTTTAGAATAAAAATAATCCATAAAATCCATAGCAATATAATTTACAACCAAAATATCATTATCAAGTTCATTAGCAGTTAAACGATTATAAACATTAGTAAAAGGATGAAAATACTTAAACACTAAATTTTTATCAGAAAAAGTTCTCATCTGTGAAAAATAACAAAATGCTTGAAAATCACATTTTGAAATAATATTATGAAAATCAGAACTTTCAATTAAATCCTTAGCAGTCTTTAACTTCCCAGTTTTATAATCTACTATTTCACATAAATTAACAACTAAATCAATAAATCCCTTTAACTTAATTTCAGAATTATCAAACCCAAACTCCACATTATGACAATCAACCTTTAAATCAAACTTTTTTTCAAAAATATTTTTTGAATTAATAGTCCTATCCCTACCTAAATTCAAAAAATCTAAATTTAAATCTAATTTTAAATTATCAACAAAATCCATAACACTAACTAATGCAAACTTAACTTCATTTTGTAAAATACCTAATCTATACTTATTAGAAATAAATTTTAACTCAGAACAAATAACTTTCGCAAAACTATCAACGCCAATTTCACAAATTTTCTCACTATTTTTAACATAAACTTCCGCAAAACTATGAATTAAATTCCCCTTGGTAAAATGTTCAAAATCACAACCCACATCAAGTTTTAAATAAGCTATTTTTTTAGGACAACTTGAAAACGAACTAAGTTTAGAATTTGATAAAGTTTTTCTTAAATACTTCTCTTTTTCTAAAACTAACTCATCCTTAACACAAATTCCAAAATTCTTTAACTTTAAATCGCTATCGCAACTAACATCAATAACATTATTATCTCCAAAAACATCCAAAAAACTATTTACATCAGACTCAATCAAAGAATTAAAATAAAATGGAGGTAAAACCTCCTCCCCATTCTCAAACTTAGTTGAAAAATAAAATCTCTCAACTCCTTGCTGGATTAATACTTCAAATTTTTTTAAATTCAAATCAAATTCATTATCATAATTAATATACTCCTTTTTCAAAATATCTTTTGTCCAACTTGAATCAAACCCAACATAAAATACAACCTCCCTATTAATAAAAGCAGAATTTTTACAATCAACAAGTAAAACACCAGACCGTTCCTGAGAAATACTTTCATCAAAATTCTCAAGATAAAACTTCAAATCAATTAATCCTGATAAACTAACTTTTTTATTAAAAAAATTAATTTTATACAAAAACTCCGAAAATTCAACAGGCAAAGAAAAATTAGAATTATTAACCTTTACAAAATTATTAAATAAATCTCCAAAAGTTCCATCTTTCACAGAATCTAAAAATGAATTAAAATCAGAACAATTTGAATCAATACTAACTAACTCATTAAAATTATAATTAACCTTACTCTCAGAAATATCATATCCAAACAAATCAGAAATAGCATAAACATCAATTACTTTTAAATTATGTCTATTAAAAACTAAATCTAAAAGTTCTAAATACTCCCTAACTCTAAAACTATCTTTCAAAAAAATCATCTCATTAATTGGAATATTTTTATTTATTAATTTAGACTTTAAAACTGGTAAATATTCTGAACTTATATCTAAAACAACTGCAACATTATCACAAAAACTCGAATCAATCATTGAAACAATCTTATTAATAACTGAATTTTTAGAATCAAATAAATAAAGTTTCTCACAAGATAAATCAGAAAATCCCTCTTGATTTTCAAAAATATTTACAATTTTCTCATCCCCAATTAATACACCATTATCTGAATCTTCAAAAATCTCAGGTCCAACAACTACAGTATTTTTTCCAGACAAATAACTTGAATTATAACTCACTAATTCCTTAACTGAAAACTGTGAAATAAAATCATAAACTTTTTTACAATCAACTGACAAAAAATTTCCCTCTAAAATTTTATCCCTATCACAAACATAGCGAAAAATCTGTTTTATTTCATTAAAATAATAAAAACTCTCCTTTAAAGAATAATTAAAATCTAAATTATTAAAAATTAAATTTACAACTTCTAAATCCTCTAACAATAAATTCTCAAACTCCCTTTCACAAAATTTCCCCTTAACCATCTTAGAAGTTAAAGCAAAATCTCCAAAAAAAGATTCACTTAAATTTCTATTTAACGCAGTATTTAAAGGAGCATCACTTGTTACAATTAAATCATAATCTTTAACAGACTCAAAAATAGAATTAATAGATTTAACTTTTTTAATCATAATAAATTTATTAAAAAACATTATTTAAAGCTTTGTTTTATTAAATAAAATATGATTTATTTAATAAAAATAAAATTTAATAAAAACAATAAAAAATAAAATTACTTTTTTAATTTTTTCAAACGTTTATATTTTTTATATTTTCTAACTCCACGCTCAGTAATATTTAAAGGATTATACTTTTTAGTTAATCTAAAAGCATTCCATGTTGCAATAACTGCGATAAGTCCAATTAAAACTAAACTCAAAGTTGAATATTTCTCAAATAAAGTAGATTCTACAAATTCAAACTCTCTAACAAAATAATCCTCAACATTATCCCCATAATTAGTAGTCAAAACTATTGAATAATTTCCAGTTTCTAGATCAAATTCATTAAAATTATAATAATCTAAAATTACAACATCATCACCTTTAATAAATTCTGACCCAATATATTCAGAAACAAGTGAACTATTCACATTAAATATTTTCGCAGAGATTTTAACATTTGTAAGTTCAGATGGAAAATTCTCAAAAGTTAATCTTGAAGTTAATTCTTCCTCATTTGAGATATCTGGAGTAAATATATCAAACCTAATATTTTTTTGAGGTAAAGTTTGTCCAGCAAATACTTCTTGAGTTGCTTGTAATTGAATTACTTTCTCAGCATTATATATTTTTTCAATACATGTTGTTTTCCCATTTTCAATATTATATCCATAATGACAAGTTTTCCCATAAAATGACCCTGAAGATTTTTTAATTTGAGTTTCAATAGTTTTATTTTCAACTGGTTCAGGCAATTCAATTATTCCAACTGCTAATGATGAACTTGTTGTTAAATAATTAAATGAATTTGTTAATTTATTATGAATTAAATTATTATTAGATTCATTAAATTGAGTATTACAAGTCCTATTGTTAAAATTATAATCTTCACACAACACAAATCTTAAATTATCAATATTATCTATTTGCAAAGTTTCATAACTTAATTCTATAAAAGTTGAATCAAAATTCATATTGTTTTCAAGACCATACGTAATAATCTGAGAATTATCAGCAATATACTTATCTAATCTTAAAGGTTCAAATGTATTATCTGATAACTGTAAATTATTTATTTTTACAATTAAATCTGAATTAAATGTTTTATATTCTATATCATTTGATGTATTATATAATCTAATTGTAGTTTGAGAAGAGGAGTTTTGGATACTTAATAATTCTTCATTTTCATCACTAATTATTATTGAATACTCAACTGAATTATTTGATAAATTAATCGTGTTTGTTTGAAATTCAAATTTATAATCAGTTACATAATATACTTGAGATAAAGTTCTAACTACATTTTCACTTGAATCAGATAACTGATAATAAATAGAATAATTACCAAATTGCTCAGGAAAGATATAATTTGAACTAAATAATGTTTCAGTTATTTTTTCAAGTTCAATTGTTTGAATTGATTGATTTTCAGAGATAATTATAGCTTGCGCAGATAAAAGTTCAATATTATCATATCCGGAAATAACTAAATCAATATTTGAATTAATTCCATAACCATTTTGATTATTTAATTGTGTTATATTAGTAATTAATGGATTTGTTGTATCAACAATATTAAATGTTTGAATTTCACTTGAAATATTATTATTTGCCCCATCAGTAATAATATATTGAATATTATAATTATCAATTAATTCAGGTATTTGGTATACTGATGTATAAATATTATTTTGTGATAAAGTTAATGGGATTTCAATTATAGTTTGATTTGGTAATAAAATATTCGCAGTAATTTCATTAATTCCAATATTATCAGTTGCTGTAATTGATAAATCAATATTTTGTAAAGTTGGAAATGTTTTATTATCTAAATCTGAATTTATTGTAAACTCTGGAAATGTTGTATCAAGTGTTGAAAATGTTTGAACTAAACTTTCAACTGAATTTAAACTTGTATCAAATAATTCATATTTAATTTTATAAAATCCTAATTTTTCAGGGATTGTATATGAATTTGTAAATTCATTACTTGTTTTTACTAAATCTATAACTACTTCTTCATTCTCAGGTGTTGTAATTGTTGCTTTAGCTTTTGATAATTCAATATTATCAACTCCCACTAAAGTTAAATCAATATTAGAATTTGTACTAATCTGCTCTAAGTTATAATTACTAGTTGATAATATTTCAGGTAGTTTATTATCAAAAACAGTAATAGTTTGAATATTACTTGTTATTGAATTATTACTTGTATCATATAATCTATAAGTTATTTTATACTCTCCAATCATTTCAGGGATTGTATATAGTAAACTAAATTGATTATCTGAAACTTTTGGAATTTCAAAAATTGTTTGTTCACCATTTGGAAATTCAATTAATACTCTAGTTATTGATAAACCAATATTATCTTTTCCAGATAACCCTAAACTTATTGGATAGGACGTATTCAGGTTAGATTTTAAATCATTTAGGCTCGTAATTGATGGATTTATAATATCAACTGAATTAAATGAGTTAATCTCAGTAGTTTGTTTATTGTTACTTGTGTCAAATAATAAATAATGAATTTTAAATTCACCAATTAAGTTTGGAATTCTATAATTTCTACTAAAATCATTTTCATTTAATTTACTTAATCTATAAGATTTAATTTCCCCATCAGGTTGTTCTACTTTAGCATATGCTCTATGAACATCAACATTATCTTCTCCAGTTAATTCTAATTTTACAAAAGTTAATGGACTATTTGTATCAGGAATTGAAAAATTTGTAATTTGAGGTTTTATTAAATCTCTAGATTTTAAACTTCCTGCATCCATCTCAACTAAATTTGAACTAGAATCTTCAACAAGATATTTTATATTAAAAACACCTATAACATTTGAAACATTATAATCGCCTACATATTCATTATTTTCATTTAAATCAAGAACTATAAACTCAGATTCTCCAAGAGGTGTTGTAATTTGAGCAATTACATTTTCAATATGTATATTATCAACAGTTTTAATACTTAAATCAAATTTCTCATCAACATAAATAATTCCTGAAAAACTATTATAATCTAAAATAGTCGGATTTGTTGTATCAACTACATTAATAGTTTGAATGTTACTAGTTATATCATTATTTGTACTATCAGTTATAATATATTGAATATTATAATTTCCAATTAATTCTGGAATATTGTAACTCTCAGTATAAGTATTATCCTGTGATAAAGTTAAAGGAATTTGAATTACTGTTTGATTTGAAAGTTCAATATTAGCTGTAACTTTATTTATTCCAATATTATCAGTTGCAACAATAGCTAAATTAATATTTTGTAATGTTGAATAAGTTTTATTATCTAAATTTTCAATTATTTCAAATTCTGGAAGTGTTGTATCAAGTGTTGAAAAAGTTTGAATTAAACTTGTTTTAGTATTTAAACTTGTATCAGTTAATTCAAATTTAATTTGAAAAATCCCTAATTGCTCAGGAATTGTATATTGATTTGTAAATGTATTAGCTTGTTTAATTAAATCTATAATTACTTCCTTATCATTTGGAGTTATAATTATTACTTTGGAATTTAATAATTCAATATTATCTGTTCCACTTAAACTTAAATCAATAATTGTGCTCGTATTAAATTGTTTTAAATTTAAATCAGATACATCTATAATTTGTGGAAGTTCATCATCATATATAGTTATAATTTGAATATCACTTCTAACTGAGTTATTACTTGTATCAAATAATTCATAACTTATTTCATAATTCCCAGTTTGATTTGGAATTGTGTAAAATGATGCGAAATGTTTGTCGGAGGATTGGACTAAATCAAAAGTTTCAATTTCATCACTTGGAGTTTTAATGGTTACAACTGTTTTAGTTAAACCAATATTATCCTCTCCTTGTAATGCTAAAATAATATTATCTGATGTGTTATAAATAGATTTTAATGGAATATAACTTAGGATTGTTGGATTTATATTATCAACAACATTAAAAGTTCCACCATCAATTTCTAACATATTATCACTTGTATCCGTTATAATATATTTCACACTATATTCTCCTAAGATTTGTGGAATTTTATATATGCTAGAATATAAATTATCTACACTTGATTTAACTAAATTAATTTCAGTTCGATCAAATGGATTTGTCATTTGAGCTATGATTGATTTTATTTCAATATTATCAACTGCTGAAACTTGTAATTGAATATTTGAATCAACATTTAAGTTTCCACTAAATGAATTATGAGTTAATTCTTCAGGAAGAGTTGTATCAATACTTGTAAATGTTTGTTTATTTGAAATAATTTCGTTTCCACTATTATCTGTTACAATATATTCTAATTGAAAGTCTCCAAGAATATTTGGAATTAAATAATTTGAAATATATATATTTTCAATTAATTCTAAATTAATAATTATTTCTTCATTGTTTGGTGTTGTAATTTTTGCCTTAACTGAGTTAATTCCTGATTCATCAATAGCCTTAATTTTAAAATTTATATTTTGTGATGTTGAATAAGTATTATTAGATAATAAATAATCTGATATTTCTGGTTTTGTTAAGTCAACACCTGAGAAATTTTGCTCTGTTGATGTAATAATATTATCTTTTGAATCTATTATTTGATAAATTATTTTATATTCTCCGATTTTATTTGGAACTAAATAACTTGTCATATAAATATCAGTCCCAGTTTTTGTTAGTTGTAAAGCTGATACTGAATCATCTGGCAAAGTTACAATTGCTCCTACAGATTTAATTCCTTTTTCATTAATTGCTGTAATTTTTAAAGGAACTGATGATTGAATTTGATATTGTGATTTATCTAAATTATAGTTTGATATTTCAGTTATTACATCTTTAATCTCAAAAGAATAATCTTCATTACTCCAAAAATCATTTCCATCATAATCTGTACACATAACATTCCATTCATATTTCCCAAAATTTTCAAATTTATTTATTGTGAATTCATTTTGAGATTTCATTATTAATTGTTTATTAAATAGTGCACGAGCTTGATTATGGTCTAGTGCTCTATTGAAAATTCTAAATTCATCCAAGCCACCTTTCCAGTTATTATTTCCATTAGGATCTGCACCTATTTTAAATTTTGAACCAATATTCAAATTTCCATAAGCATGAACGCTTGTCCTATTAGATGATAAAACACCATCTGTATAAATTCTAACATTACTTTTTCTAGATTCGTAATTCCCATCATAAATAGCTACAATGTGGTGCCATTTATTATCATTAATAACATCTGAATATTGTTTTCCAAACCACCTATTCCCAACAGTATTAAAATCAAATTCAATTTTTCCATAAAGTCCATATGCATGTAATTCATTATTATTTCTAAATAAATATTTTCTATTAATATCTCCTGAAGCCTTAACCCAGAAAGAAATTGTTACTTCATTACCTGAAACAATATCATTAATTCCAGTTTCCAAATAATTCTTATATCCTCCAGGGAAATTATAGTATGCACCACCATCATACCCTCCAGAATTAATTAATTGTACTGAACCTTTAACATTTAAATTTTTATTTCCTTTTTCATCATTTAAGTTATCAAGTTTCCAGTAATTTCTTAAATTATTATCTGAAAAATATGCCCATTTTTCAATTAAATTCCAATCACCGCCCCAATCACCGTAAAGATTACAAGAATATATATCTGTGTCAGTAGGGGTGAAACCAAATGTTAAACTTTCATCAATATCTAAGATTAAATTATTTTTTGGTTTATTTAATATAATTCCACTTTTTAAATTTAATTCAGTTTTATTTTGAAATACTGTTATTTTATCTGAGTATATTAATACTTGATTATTTGAATCTAAATATGCTGAAACTACAATTTCATAAGGATCATTAAAAATATTATTTCCAGGATAATTAAATTTAAATGAACATTGATCATTTTGAATTGGAATACATTTAAAACTTAAATCGGGAAAATCAATATCTTCTTGTTCAGTCGTAGATTTTACAATTTCTTTTTCATCTTCAATAATTGGATTCGATAAGATGTCAGTTCGTTCATTTATTTGTAATAAATTATCTTTTAAATTTTCAGTATTTACAGTTTTGAAATTTTCAGAATCTTTTTTAATACACATTTCTTGCGCACCTACGCCACCACCATTTATTGATAAATATTCAACCCAATAACCTTGATTTGCTTTTAGTTGAACTGGATTTTTATCTCCTGAAGTTTCTCCACAAGCATTATTGAAATGCCAATTTACATATTGAGTTGTTGCTATTTGATGTGTTTGATGATTTAGATAATTTGACCCATCAAAAATTATAATTTCAGAATCATCATCTGAACGAGTTCCAAAAGTGTAAATGCCATCCTCAGATGGAACAAATAAGAATTTATAACTTGAAAAATAATATTCATCTGAACCGTATGGATTTTGCGTTCTATATAATTCATCCACATAACCCTCACCATATATTTCTAAATTACCATTTTCGATATTTTCTCTTAGTGTGTCAGCTTCGTTATGATTATCCATATCACATAAATTTGAATTAGTACATTTCCCGGTTGTTAAATGAATTTTTCCAGTTTTAAAAATTGAATTTGGATTACTTGTACTTTGATAGTTTGAATTCCCATAAGTTAAAGATAATTCTAAATTATTTGATTTTGTCATTTCTGGTAAAATTTCTAACCAAATAATTATTTCGTTATTATTTGAATCACATTTTTCAACCCAATAATTTACTTGATTAAAATTATCATAAATTCTTATATCATTACAATTATTATCCCATTTGAAGTTTTCACCTAAATTATTTTGATTTAAAATTAATTTTGTTTGAAATGTTTCTGATACTTGTTTTTGAATATTATAAGTTATTTCTTGAACAAAATTATTTTCAGTAGTATCCAAGCCTTTATTTGAATATGGAATTAAATTTGTATTGTAATCATCACAATTATTATTACAATTTATAATTCCAGATAATTCTAAAGTTTCATCATCATTAAAATAGTTAATTTTAGTTGTGTCTGGTGAAGTAATTAAAATAGAATCTAAAACTTTTTCAGTTATTTCAAATTTAAAATTATTACTTTCTAAAATATTTAAATTGTTATCAGTAATTGTTAGATTATATGAATATTCTCCTAATATATCAGTATTAATTGTTGGTGATGTAAATTGTGAATCAGATATATTAATTAAAGTGTATGTTGATATAATTCCTTGAGGATTAATTACTTTTGCTTGAACTGAATTAATACCATATTTATCGAATACTTGGGTTTCTAATTGAATTGAATCTTGAATAGTAAATTTTGAATTATTTACAGGCGTTGATGAATTTAAACTTGGTTTTATATTTTCAATAGCATAAATAAATATTTCTTTTGACGATAATTCAGTATTTTCTTGATTTAAAACTTTAAATTTAATTGTAATATCACCTGTTTGGTTTGTTAATGTGTATGTATTTGTATAAGTATTTTCTAATGATTTTTGTAAAGTTATTTCTTCTCTTGAAAAATCAGGTAAAGTTATTTGCGCAATTACTGAACTAATTTGAGAATTTGGTGTTACATTTACCGATAAATTAATAATTGAAAATATTAAACTTGAATCTTCTAAAGTTGGAGAATTAATTTGTAAATCTACTTGCTCTAATACTTCTTGAATTGAATCTTTTTCCCTTGGCTCTAATTCAATTGAATCTGTACAAACTCTTTCCCCATAATTCAAAATATCTTCTGAATCATATGGTGTAATACAAGAACTAAAATCCCCACCTAAATATGTGAATTCAGATTTAACTATATCAACTAACAATCTTGTATCTGAAGGTTTTCCAAATGAAATAAACCCAATTTTATGTTTATCTATAAACAATCTAGACTCTTCATCTAAAAATTCAACACCAAATATTTGTAAATCTAAATTTTCATCATCAAAATCAATCCCAGTTATAATTTTATTACTAGATAATTTTTGAGTTTGTGAAAATAACTCGTCCCCATTAGAATTAAATTTAGATATTGTATAATAAAAAAATTCAGAACTATCTCTACCCGATACAACCACAAAAATATTATCTAATATATCTACATAAATTTCATAAAAATCAACAAGAAAATCAATTTCTATTTCTTTTGTAAATTCTTTTTGTCTATCCTGATTTATTTTATCTAATATTAAATTTACATTTTTATCAGTATAACTTCCAGATAATGCTAAAACATAATCATTATTATCAATTTCTAATTTGGTAACTAAATTTGTTGGTTCATATCGTTGGTATGTGTAAGATTTATATTTAAAATTATCCTTTAATTTCATTTGATATAAATTAGTATTTGATCTTGAACTTTCTGACATTGAAAAATAAGGTGAATTTTTTGAGTCAACTCGGATTATTGGATTATTCTTTTTACTATTAATATATTCATATTTTGAATCTAAATCACCATCATTATCTAATTTAGCAACATATAATTGTCCTCTATCGATATCATTTAATTTTACAGCTTTACCTGTGAAATATAAGTTATCATCTGAATCCACATATAGTAATAATTGAGAAAATTTTCTTGGACTTTTTTTTGCTGAATAAGAATTAGTCCAAATAAATTCCCCATCCCCATTATATTTTTCAATTACTGCATTATTTACTTGTTCATAAATAATATAAAAATTATCTTCTGAATCAAGATATATATCATCTAATTTTATTTGATTAAACTCTTTTGAAAATTCTTCATTAAAATTTTCATCATATATTTTTAAAAAAGAGATTTGAACATCATTTTGATTTGTATAAGTATAAATAACATATTGATTGTTATTTTTCCCAAGTTTTGATTTAATTTTTGTTTTATCCAAATCAATTTCATCTTGTTTATCAATTGGAATCGTTATTTGATTATGTTCTGTAATTAATAATTCTCCATCCCTAAACCATTCACCTGAAAAAGCCATATTTTCAGCCCCTGTCCCAGTTAAATATAATTTAATTTCTCCAGTTTGAGATTCTAAATCAATCGCATTTGTAAATTTAACTGATAAAAGTAAAATTAAAATTATTCCAACAATAATTATAAAAAATGTTTTTTTATTTTTTGAAAATTTCATATTTTGAGTTTTATTAAATCTATCTTTATAACCAAATTTGAAAATTAATAATCCTAATATAATTATTAACAATAAAGAAATTACTATTACTTTTGTTAAACTTTGTTTTGGCTTACTAAACTTAAATTTTTGTGTAAATGTATCTTCAACTCCTGACCCATAAACCGTATTTAAACTAATAGTATAATCTCCATACTCTAACTCTAACTCCTTAAATTTTTCAAAATTTTCAATAATAACTAATTCTGTTTGAACTACAATATCCTTTTTATACTCAGATAATAATAAACCTGTTGAATCAAAAATTTTAAAAGTTAAATTTACAGGAGTATCTTTAGTTCCAAAACTTTCAAAAGTAATCTTACTAGATAAATCATCTAAAGAATTAATTGAATATGTAAATAATGCAAATGTAATATCAAATAAAAAATCAGGTAAATCCTTTAAAGTTACAGCTTTAATTACAGCTGAACTAATCTGTGGGATTCCTAAATCTTCAACAATATCAATATCATAACATTCATCAGTTGTAATATTATACAACTCATCATCATCACACAAAGAACTCCATCCAGCAGTAGAACCAGACGATAATTGAGAAATTTGAGAATCAGTTAACTCCTTAATTGCGTAAGAAGAAAAAGAATCAGTAATAACACTAAAAGTTTCAGAACTATCATTTTGAGTTATATTTTCACTTACTAAAAAATAATCAGAAGGACAAGTTCTTAAAGTAAAATTATAATCACTACATTTAAACACTCTTAAATTATCTGAATTTGTAAAAGTATAATTAGCATAAGACATAATTAATCTCGCACTAGAAAAATTATAATCTGTTTCAACTGCGTAAGTTACAACAACTGATGATAATTCAGTATGTCTATCAAATCCCACTGTTTGATTTGAAATTTCATCCAATACTGTATCAAAAAAAGTTAAAGCAAATTCATCATTATAAGTAATATACTCAATATCCAAACTTTTATTTATTAAAGTTAAATTCACACTTGAGTTCACATTATTTAATCTATATAATAAATTATTATTATCATATAAATTAATAGTTAAATTCAAAGTCTTATTTTCTTCAGAACTAAAATTTAAAATTGGAACAAAATTTAAAGTTACATTTACAGATTCTAAAACATTAAAAGTATAATTTAAAGTTGAATTATATGTAAAATAAGAATCATTCGCAAAAAATGAAACATTATACTCACCATAATTTAAAGGTGTCAAAATTGTTTTAAAATAAGTTGTAGTATTAATTACATTTACTAAATCATAAGTTTGTGAATAAGTAGAATTTGATAAAATCGCATAAACACTATCAACCATATTTGTTGAATTAATATCAACAGATAAATTAATTGAAAAATTTGGAGCAAAATTAGAATCATTTAATGGTGAATTAACACTAATTAAAACACTAGGATTACTTAAAATATTTAAATCATCACTACAAGAAATATTTGAATAAATATTTTTATTTGTTGTATGATATGAATTTACACAAATTGAAATATCATCATTAACACTTGTATCTAAACTATCAAAAAAACTTAAATTAGTTAAAACATTTGGTAACTGATTTAACAATAAATTATCAAATTGAAAATTTTGAATTGAATAAGTTGTATTTGAACTAACTAAATAATTTCCTAACAAATTAATTCCTAAACTTGAATTAATTTCTAAATTAGTAACTGTAAAACTCGACGATTGCCTTTGAGAATTTAACTCCCAACTTTGAGATAAATTAGAAGTTACCTTAATTAAATTATTCTGTAAAGATTGAGCAAAACTAATATATAAATTATTTAAATAATCAACTGAAGTTGTATAAACTGAACTAACTAATCCATCAGCAAAAACATTAAAAGTATAATTAAAAGTAGAAGTATCTAACTTAAACACATTAATTTGTTTACTTGAACTTTGAGTTGTAGAAAATAAAGTTAAATATAAATACCCATATTGAACATTAACTCCCGAAATAATATTTGATATATTTTGAGTCAAATTTGTTTGATTTAATTCTAAACTATAATTAAAACCAGATTTATTATATTTATATATAATAATTTGTTCATCATTAATTAAATCATCAATTTCTCCTAAAACAAAAATACCATCTAAATTTTCTTCATCAACTACAACATAATTTAATTTTGAATTATTGATAGTTATATTTTTAACATAATTTCCCGTTGAATTATAAATTAATAAAACTGAATCTCTATATGTTACATTAGAATTATTTTTTTGAACTAAAACATAAATATTTCCATTTGAATCAATATCAAAATAATCTTTTGAATTTA
>DAXK01000017.1 GCA_002506365.1 archaeon UBA583
TCCGAATTTAATAATAAACTTAAAAATATTCTAATAATATGTAAATTACCATTATTAATAATACTTAAATATTCTTTAGATATATTTTTATTTTTTTTAAAAGATCTCAATAAAATTGAAATTTTAAAATATAAAACTGTAACAAATTTATAATAAAATAATTCATAATCTTTTTTAAAATATTTACCTTCTTCATCAATAAACAATTTTGTTGGACTTGTTCTTGAAGAACTTGGTTTATGAAAGTAAATACTTCTAACTAGTTGAAATAACTTTTTAGGAGACATAATTTTGTTTAAAGGTTTTCCTTGTCTCCTATAATAATTGTTTCTAACTTCATAAAAATAATAATCTTCTCCTTGTTTAAAATAGTCTTCCAAAGCTTTATGAAAATAACTTTGAGAAAGAATAACTGTTTTATCAATTGCGATTTGTGAATTTGTTGCTTTAATTACATCAATTACATTAGGATTTTCTAAATTATCATTAGCAGAAATAATCTTTACAACAATATCAAAGTCCTTCTTCGCATCATTCATTTTAATTGAATTATAAATTGAGTGAGAAGTTTGACAACCATTGATAATATTATAGTTCTTTAAACTTACAGATTTGTTTCTTGCTTTAACTGAAGAAGATAAAATAGTGATCCCATTATTCATACACCAAAAATTTCTTGATTTTTTAGAATTAATTGTATTTTTTATATTTTCTACAACTTCGTTAGAATCTCCTTGAAAATCCCTAACATTAGTTTCAAAAATATGTTCATCAATATTACCCTCATCATCAGTAATAAACTCATAAAAATCTGAACCATCTACAATAGTAATAACACCATCAAATAATTCTGAATCACCATTTTCCTCTACATTATTATAATCATAATCAAGTTTACCTTTAATATTTAAAGTTTTATTATAATTAAAAGTTTTATCTAAAGCATATAATTCTTTTTGACCAATGTAAATTATTTCAACATTTTTAAGACCTGCTTCCGAACTTAAAAAATTTAATATTGAATTTTCTTTACTTGTATGTCCTTCAACCAACTGTTCTTTATCTCCCAAGCATATATAATAAATTTTGAAATCAACTTCAAATTCAGATTCAGATTCATGCCAAAAATAGCAAATTTTTCTCAATAACTCTGATTTTCTTTTAAAATCATCATTACCTAGTAAATCTTTTTCAAAATCAAAAATATTTCTCAAACCACTATCAATTTTTAATAAAGAAGTTTCTTTGAAACCATTTTCTTTTTTAGATTGAATTAATTTGATTGAGATTTTAGATAATTTAGGATTAAATCTTTTCTTGAAATCTTCAAAATCACTTATACACACATTATCTATAAAAAAGTACATTGCATCAATTCCATTATCTCCGCCGCCGTCTATATCTCCATCTAATATTTCATCAAGATCAATTTCAAAAGGGTTTAAAATTTTACAATTACTATAAAAAGCGAAATTATCAAAATTAACATTATTTTTTAAGTCTGGAAAATTAGACATGAATAAATCTATTTTACCTTCTACTAAATTTTTAAACATAATAATAACAAATTTAAAGGATATTTAAATCTTTACATATAAAATGAATAATAAATAACATATAAATGTGAATAAAAATATATAAAATAACCATAATTAAAATTTTAAATATTTTGAGAATTTGTTACAATGTCGAATTTTTAATCAATTCAAACACTTTTCTGGCTTTTTGCTTCGTTGGTTCTTCGAGGAGCAGACTTTCTAATCAATTCTCATCAATTGGGCTTTTTTTGTGCTTGTTGTGTGTCGGACTGCTTTCTAATATTTTTCTAGTAATTTTGGTGCTTTTTGGGCAGGCTGTGGAGTTTGTGGCTGTGTGTTCGAGAGCTGTGTCAAGGACTGCTTTCTAATATTTTTCTAGTTATTTTGTGCTTTATTCAGAAGGCTGTGGAGTTTGTGGCAGTGTGTTCGAGAGCAGTGTGTCGGTGTGTTGTTTTCATTCCAATAAATTAGTTGAATTTTTTCCAGACACAACTTTTTCTCCAGTTGTTTCCTCTAATTTTATTCTTGCGGATTTTGCTACCTCTCCACCTTGTTTAGCAACTTCTAAATTTTTATCAAAACTATCTGGATTTTTTGATTTTGAAATTTCAGTAGTTGATGCTTCTGCTAACATATTTAAAACTAATTCTAAATTAGTCATATTATCTCTTAAATTTTCTTTTTTTAAATTTTTTAGATTTTTATATTCTTTTGTTGATAAATCAGACCAACCCTTTGTAATTTCATTTGTTAAAATTGCGTATTCTTGGCCTTTTTGAACTCCTCTTTTATCCCATTCATCTGTTAGTTCTTTTCTAACTTCAATTGTTTTAATTCTTTGATTAATCCATTCAGTTGAATAACCTAAATTATGATATGACTCTACTACCCTATCAATTGCAATCTCAGGGTCAATTGATTCATTTATTCTTTCATCCCCTAATTTTGCTAGCCATAGTTTAAATGGTTCTGCTTTTTTAGAAGGAATTGATTGAATTAATCTTAAAATTCCTTTTGTATCAAGAACATCTGTAGAATAAAATTTACCATCTGAAGACTTTAATTTCAGTTGTCCGATTTTATCGGACAACTCACTTCCCTCCAAATAAATTTTCTTTTTTAAGTCATTCCAATATTTTCTTGGTTGGGAACTCCCACTTAAAATTGCTACTACATCAACAACTGAATAATCCCAGTCAGAATTATTTTCATTCCAAGCTCTTCGAATATTATTTTCATTAAATAGAATTATTTTTGTATTTGTTTTTTGGTTTTTTGTTTGGTCATTCATAATTTAGTAAATTTTATTATATATAAAAGGATTTGGTTTAATTAAAGGAAAAAAGATATAATTCATTCTTTTTAATTTCACACAACTTTCTAATCAATTCAAACAATTTCTGGCTTTTTGCTGTGTTGGTTGTTCGAGGAGCAGGCTTTCAAATCAATTCTTATAATTTTGGTCTTTTTTGTGCTTGTTGTGTTTGTGGGTTGTCAAGGAATCAAGAAAAATAAATTTTTCTAAGCCTTAACATTTTTGAAAGAAAATGTGAAGTTTAACAAATTCATAAACCTTTAACAATCAAAGATTCTGAAAAATTAATAAGGCATAATATAATTATTTTAAATAAGAATCATATACTTGAGTTCCAAATCCGCTCCCAATTAAAGCACCTAAACCTATTTGAAGTGCTGGTGAAATCCCTAAAGATCTTGTTTGATGAAAAAAATCAATTGCTTCTGGTGCTAAATAAGCTCCACCAATAGCTCCTAAAGCTCCACAAACTAAAGTTCCCGCTAATTTTCTATTACTACTTTTTTCTGGAACATTATGAGTTTTTTTATATCTTTTATTAGCTAGATTTGACCAACCAAAAAAAGACATAGGAATTGAGGATAATTCAATTAACTCTTGATTATCTTTTAATAAACTTCTAATATCATAAGATAAAAAATCTCTAGCCATATTAATATTTTCAATTGTGAGATGAGCAGTTGCATATCCAATTCCCGCTCCTAAAACTCCAAAACTAATAGCATTTAATGCTTGTTTTGTAATATTGTGTTCTTTTTTATTATCTAATTTATTTTCTAAGCTCATTTTTTATTTAAATAAAGTAAAATTCTAACTAATTCTTAAATTTATAAATATTTAAATATTTATAAAATTATTTGTTGTTGTAACTTATAGTTACACTTATAAATCTTGAAATATTTATGATAATATGGACAAAAAGCGAAATTCTTTCTTAACTGAATTATTAAGTGGTCAAAAAGAATATATTTATTATTCAATTAGAGATTTAAAAGAAAATTCTAATGATATTAAACAAGGTAGAAATGGAATTATCGCTTATTCAAAATATAATGTTAATTTTAAATTAAATCCTATTTTTACTAAAAGTGAATTATTATTAGATTTTTTTTCAAGTAATTTAATTGAACATCAAGAAAGTTTAGTAAATATTGAAAATGAGAATTGTATTTTATCTGATAGAAGTTGTCAAAAAATTGAATCCGGAGTTGATTTAATTAGATTTGGACAGTATATTAGAGAACATCCAAAATATGGACATAAACTAAGAAGTTCACAAACTGAATGTTATGATATATTATTTGATAAAGGAATGAATTTAAAACCAATATTACATTATTCAAATAAATCACCTAACATTGAAATTGTTGGATTTTGTGATGATGAAGATTTACAAGTTGATGAAAAAGAATCTTTAGAAAATATTGTAAAATCAATATTTAGTAAAAAATCTTTTGATAAATAATTAACTAATTAATAAATAAAAATAAAAAAATAAATATTTCTATTAAATTAATTTAATCATTATCTTCTTGACTATCAATATATTCCATTACAGTTAAAGAAACATTTTTTTCCATTTGTTCTTCAATTGTAAAAGTATATTTAGTAACTGGCATTTCTGCAGCTAAAATTGCTGAATCACCTTTAATTTTTACTATTTTTAAAAAAAATTTATCGTGTTCAAAAATATCTTCAAATTCTTTAATTAAATTTTTTATAATTAATTTTTCAATTCTTCTAACTTTTGTAAATAAATTTTTATCAATTTCAAATTCATGAATAATTCTTTTAAATTTAACTTTAGAGTAATTTGTAACTTCTCTTTGAATAATTAATGTATTTGGAATAAATACAATATCTCCTTCATCGGTTCGAATTTCTGTATTTAAAAAAGTAATATCTCTAATTCTACCCACATAATCTCCAACTCTTACATAATCTCCAATTTTAAAGTCATCTGAAAACATAATTAAAATACCGTCAATAATATTTGCAATGTATTCTTTAAAAAGCCAAGAAAAAGCTACTGAAATTAAAGCAAATGATGTGAAAAATGTGCTTAAGTTTATGTGAATAAATTGAAGTGTTCCAATAAATAATGTTGTTATTAATAAAATCCAGTAAATACTTTCAATTCCAGTAATTAAGTTATCTTTATGTTGAAGAGAAAATCTATTAAATTTTTTATATGATGAAATAAATACAATTTTTGAAAAATTTAATATTGAAATTACAATTAAATAAAATAAGAATATATCAATAAATGTTTTTACAACTGAAATTTGAATTAATTGTTGATTATAAAAATATTTTGTTAATGATAAAATTCCCATTAATAATATTGCCAAATAAAGAAAAAATTTTCTTCTATTTGATACTTTAAAAAAGGATAAACTAATAATATTTTTTAGTCTATTATTTTTAAATTTTTTTTTTGCTTTGATCATAATTTGAATAACAAATTTATATTTATAAATGTAGTTTATAAATATAAAAATTGGAGATAAAATAAAGACTGATTATGATAATCAAAATAATGTTTGTATAATATTTAAGTATTTTAGGATTAAATTATCCAACATGAATATCTGTTTTTGGATTTAAGGTTTTTAAATCTTCAAGTTTTTTTTCTTCTAAAATTTCAATTAATTGTTTTAATATATAATCTTGAACTGTAATTTCTAATTTTTTAGCATTATTTTCTAATACATTAAATAATTCATCTTCTAAATCTAAAGTTATTTGTTTCATATTAGTTATTAAATAATTATATTTATAATTATCTGGTT
>DAXK01000012.1 GCA_002506365.1 archaeon UBA583
AGTAATATATAACTTTTTAATGTATTGTGTAACACAATCCTTTTAAAAAGAGATTAATTAATTTTTACTATGACTTATACTGTTTTAGTAAAATATGGTGAAATTGGATTAAAGGGGAAAAATCAAAATTTTTTTGTTTCTAAGTTGGTTAGAAATATTTCCCAGTCCGCAAAATTAAATAAGTGTGATTTAGAAAGGACACTTACTCAAAGAGATAGATTAGTTTGTTTTTTTAATGATTCTAATAAAGAGTTAATTATTGAGACGCTTAGAAATGTTTGTGGAATTAAATATTTTTCTTTTGCAGAGGAATGTGAAAAGGAAATTTCTGTTATGACTCCAATTGTTAAAAAATTGTTAGAGGGTATGAAAGAAGCTGGATATAAAGAAGTTAATTTTAAGACAAAAAGAGGAGATAAAAGGTTTCCTATGAAATCTCCAGAGATTAATTTAGAATATATTGCGATAGCTAAAGAAATGGGTTTAAATATTAACTTTAAAAATAAGGAAGATATGATTTTTACTGAAATTTCTGATAAGAAGGTATTTATTTATTCTTCTGCTGATAAGGTTAAAGGATTTGCTGGTTTACCTGTTGGAACAAGTGGAAAGGTTTTACAGTTATTATCTGGGGGGATTGATTCTCCTGTTTCTGCATTTTCTATGATGCGTCGTGGATGTGTTGTGGATTTTATTCATTTTCATTCTGAGACTACAAATGAGAAGGCTTTTACTATGAAAGTTAGAAAGTTAGCTGAGGAGTTAAATAAGTTTCAGTTTAAGTGTGTAATTCATATGGTTCCTTATAGCGTTTATGAAATGTTAACTATGGGAAAAATTCATCCTAGGTATGAGTTAGTTTTTTTTAAACATTATATTTTAAGAGTTGCTGATGCTGTTGCTAAGTATTCATTTTCAACTGGTTTAGTTACTGGAGATAATTTAGCGCAAGTTGCTTCACAAACTTTAGATAATATGACGGCAGTTAGTTTACATATTGATAATCAAATTTATAGACCGTTGTTAACTTATGATAAGGAGGATATTGTTGATATTTCTAGAGATATTGGATGTTTTGATTTATCTGTTGAACAGTATAAAGATTGTTGTTCTATTCATTCTAAGAATCCTTTAACTTCTGCTAAGATTGATAAGTTTGAAGAAATTCTTGCCGATTTTGATATGGAGGGTTTAATTAAGGAATCACTTGCTCAAACTAAAGCTTTTAAGATTAATTCAGTTAAGGATGTGGAAGCTGAGTTAAATAAATCAGAAAATGAAGAGTCTGATGATGAAGAAGAGTAAAATTATTTATTAAGTATAAAAAATTGTAAAATAATTTTTTTCTATTTTTAAAGAATTTAATTTTTATATTTGAAGTTAAATTTGTAGAATCAATAAGTATTTAAGTATATATTATTAAATATAATTATGTTAGATGATTTACTTATGAGAAGAGAACAATTTCCAGTTGATGTTAAACATGCAATTACTGGAGAGCCTTTCCCTAATGCTAAATTATCAATAATTCCTCCAGTTCATCCTGAAATTTTAAAGTCTAAAATTAATTTAGGTTTATTTACACAAGAAATTTTTGAAGAAATTGAAAGAAATGTAAATTTAGATAGAGAGGGTTGTAAAACTCGAGATTATTTAAATTATGAAGATAGAATTATTAAATTTGGAAAACCTGAAATTGATGAGTTTGAGATTAGGTTTCCACAATTTGTTCAAGGATTAAGTATTGAAGAAGATAAAATTTCCCCTTTTGGAGGGACTGGTGGAATTTATTTAGAAAATAAAGACTCTTTTGGACATTATCAAGAGCAAGAAAATGTTTTATTTTCTCAAAGATTAAAAAGTGAGTTTGGATTTGAATTTGAAAGAATTGGAAATGATAAGTTAGATATTTATTTGGCTAAAAGAAATTGGTGGGCTCATAATTTAGACACTAGGGATATTTTAATTAAAAATGTTGTAATTGGATTAAATAATTCTTATGTTACACAAAAATATTCTAAATAATTGATTAAATTGTATAAATTATTTTAAAATTAAATATTTTTATAAACTGTAAAATTTTAGTATGATTATGGTAGATTTTTATGTTTCATGGTGTCCTGGAATCTCTAAATGTGATGATGCTTTAGAATATGTTAGAAATTCTAAATTAATTAAGGGTGTTGAAGGGAGTTATGAAAGTGATTGTTTTTATAGGTTTGAAGAGTTAGGATTAAATTATTCATATCATAATCCAACTTTTAAAGAATTTGATAATATTTCTGATGAAAATTTTATTTCTGATTTTGAAAAAAATAAATTGTTGCGTGATGGGCTTAAAATATCGGCTCCAGGAGTTGTTGGTTTTCATCCTCCTAAAAATGCGGAAAGGTTTGAAAATTTTACAAAGAATATGAAATTCATACAATCTAAGTTTGATTTTGAAGTTTTGATTGAACCTAGACCTTATTGGTTAAAAAAAGATTTTGAAAATAAAAAAGGTTTTGAGAGGAGTTATATTCAAGATTATTTATTAGATGATTTTAAAGTTAAGATTTCTTCACTTGATTTTTTAGAGAAGTATATGGAAGAAAATAATTTTGGAATGTTGCTTGATATTTCTCATACTAGAATTACTATTTTATCATTAATTGATGGTGGATTTATTGATGATACTTTAGATGGATTTTATATTAAATTAGCTAAAAGGTTAGGAAATAAAATTAAACAAATTCATATTAATCATTCTAAGTTTACTGATGGAGTTTATTTAGATTCTCATTCAATGCTTGAAGCTGATTGTGAAGCAGTTAGAATTTTAAAATTAATTAGTCCGTATTTGAAAAATATTGAGTTTATAACTCTTGAAATTACAACTGGGTTTAAACCTCTTGAACATGTTAAAGAATTAGAAAAAGAAATTTTATTTATTAAAGATTGTTTTTAAATTAATTATAAGTTATTTTGAAATTACTTCAACATTAATTAAACCAGTATTTGAAGTTCCTACAATTTCGTATTTTTCACCTTTATCTAAATTACAGCCAGATACATCAATTTTAGTAATTCCCTTTTTATTTTTACTTAAATCAAAATATAAACGTTCAACTTCACTTTGATTTAATATTTTATTATAAATTTTAATTTCTGAAATTAATCCTTCAAAAAATGTAAAAAAACCCATTGTTTTAGATTCTGCTGCACCAAAATATAAGTTACTATCAACAGAGTTTATCGGACCAGAGATTTGAGTTCCATTACCAACTAAAAATCCATTTATGTAAAATTTATTTGTGGTTGAGTCGAAAGTTTTAACTGTTGTAAATTCTGTTAATTTATCGTATGGGTGGGAATGGAAATAATAGTTTGTAAGGTTTGAACTTACATCTCTAAAGTTGTTATCCATTACATTTAATATATACGCATCATCTGATCCTAATCCTGATTGCTGAAGCATTTTATTATACACAGTTCCACCATTTGTGCTATATGGTTTAAATTTTGCAACAATTGAAATTTCATTTAATCCATCTAAAATTGGACTATCTAAAATTTCAACTTTTGTTGATTGTCCATCAAAATATACTGAATTATCTTTGTAATCAAAAAATTGAACTTTTTGTGATGTGTATAATGTATCTACCTCTGTTTGAGTTAAAGCTTTTCCATAAATTGAAAATTCATCAATTTTACCATTGAATGGATAATGATTTGAAACGTGTCTTCCAATATGAAAAGCTGAGTTATTAATTAAATATTGAAAATCTCCATTAAATGTGTCAACTAATTTTCCATTTCTATATCCAGTTACTTTATCTTTTGAAACTGTGAAAATATAGTTATTAAAATTAGATGTATTTACTATGAAATTTCCATCTCTAACTACATTTACTGGACTTGATAGTTTATTTACTATTGCAATTTTATGGTCTGAACTTTTTTGAATATACATTCCATCTGTTGTTGGACTCCATGATGAGAATAAAGTTTGTGTGTTTGTAATGTCATCAAATTTTGCCCATAATGAAATTGAGAAAGTATCAGTGAAATCTAAATTTTGAGAAATATTTATCGAAATATAATCATTAATTCCATCAAAATCATAACAACCTCCAGTTACACAATCTGAGTTTGTCCAAGTTGCTCCAAAAACAGTTCCGTTGTTTTGAAAGTTTGTTTTATCAATAATGTTTGAGCCAGTATTTGTATCAAAATCGAAAACTAGTTTTGTTGTTCCGTATAATTTTCCGTGATTATTGTTTCCGGATAAATCATTAATGATTAATCCTCCATCATTTAATTCCCAATAACCAATTAATCCTGAATTATTATTTGGAGTAGATAAACTATCAAAACTACAAGTTTCTATTCCTTTTGAGTTTATGATTTTTAAACTATCTAAATCTAAATTTGATTGTTTTGAGTTTAGATATAATTGATTATTTATTATACCTTCAATTTTTAAGTTTGATGATGGATTTGAGGTTTGAGTTTCAACATCTGTGAATACTGATGATGAAAAATTAGTGAACCAACCTTGGAATCCTACAACTGAAATTACAGCCACAACTAGTAAAAGGGCGGTAGCTACAACTGGAGAAATTCCTTTTTTATTAAACATATTTTATATATGATTAAAAGGTTTATAAAGATTTATTTTACTTGATAAATGTGAATTTTTGTTGTAAAAAAGTATAGACGTTTTTGAATTTTTTAATTGAATTTGTTTTTGTTTTAAAATTTAAGTTTAATGAGAGGAAAAGTTGAAATTTTAAATGTAAAATTAAAATTATATTTAATTTTGTTATCGAAGTGGAACTGAGATAATTTTTCATATGAGTATTTGTGAAAAAATTAAATTGAAATTCTTTAAAATAATTCTAAATTCTTTTTTTTTGTTTTAGGATTTTTTTTTGTTTTTTTATTTTATTTTTTTTCTTTTCTTTTTTATGTAATAAAAATGTAAAGTGGATTGTTGAACTTATTAAAAATGTAAATAAAATTCCTGATAATAATATTATTACTGGAAGTAGGTTTGATGTAATATAAATTTGCTGAAAGATTAAATCAATTATTTTTCCTAGTCCATAAAAAATTGGAATAAATGTGATTGCCATAATCATTATTTTTTGATTATCAATTTTTAAAAAATCTTTTATCATTTTATTTTCTACAAGGTGAGTTATAAATCCTACAACACCAATTAAGAATGCTACAGCTAAAATTAATGATAAAATTATATTGATACCTAATTCTGTTGGATTTTTGTATGTGTATTTTAAATATTCTAATGATTTTATATTTTGTTTAAAACATTGAGTTTCTTTATTGTATGTTGGATTACAGTAGGATTTTTTTTGTTTAGTTTCGATATTAAATCCTAAATATTTTTCATATGTTGTTTCATAACATATATGTTTTTTATTAAATATTTTATTTTCTTTTTGGATTGTTAAATAATCGCCTGTGAAACTTTGTGTGAGTTCTGATTTTGTTTGAGATACTTTTTTGTCAAAAACATTAACTAATGTATCTGAAATTTCATCATCACATAATATTTTTACAAGTTCTAAATTTTTTGAAATCTCATTTAGGTTTACTTGGTTTTTAATAATTTGGACTGAGTAATTATTTATTTTAAAATCTGCGAGTAATAATGTTTTATCAATTGTGTATAGTTTGTCGTTACAATTTTCATCAATACATGTAAATGATTTATCATATAAAGTTTCATCAAAGTTACATTTTAGTAAGTATTCATCAGGTTTTTGACAAATGTTTTCGTTTGCAAAAATTACATTTGAAAATAGAATTAGTAGAATATACCAAGATAAATATTTTTTCATATTAAAAATAATAATTTTTATATTAATATAATTTATTATTATTATTGAGTTGAGAATTTAACTATAGAAAATTTAATTTAATATTTAATTTGTTAAATTTTAATATTTATTTATTATTAATAAATTATATGAATTTAAATTAATTTTGATTCGTGATTAATTTTCAAGAAATTTGAAAAATTTCTAAGCCGTTGTGAAAACAATGTTTTCACAAAGTTTCTACTCTAATTGTATTGTTAGAAATACTTTTAAATTAATTTTGATTCATGATTAATTTTTTCTACTTTAATTGTATTATCTGAAATACTTTCGATTTTTTCGTCGTGAGATACTAATATTGTTTGTTTTAAATCTGAATTTTTTAAAATGTTTCCTAATCTATCTACTTGTTCATTTGAAAATCCATCAGTTGGTTCGTCTAGAATTAATAAATCTAGTTTATTTTCTCCGGCCAAATTATTTTCGATAATGTGTTTTAGTCCTAGTCTATACGCAATTGCTAAGGATGATTTTTCTCCTCCCGAGAGATTTTTAATGTCAATATCAAACCCATTTTGTTCTACAATTATTGAAAATAATTCATTTAGTCTAACTTCAATTTCATTATCTTCAATTAAATCTTTGAAGAGTTTTTCAAAGATGTCGTTAAATTGAGCATAGTATTTTGTGAAAACTGCTTTTTCAATATTTTGAGCAATTGGAGTTATTTTTTGTGATATAAAGTTTTCTTTTTTAATTAAGGATTTGAATTGTTTTTGAGATTTTTCAAATTCTTCTTTTTGTTTTAATTTTAGTTCTAGTTCTTTTGTTTTAAATTCAAATTCTGTTTTTAAGTTTGTTTTAATGTTTGAAATTTTTTTTTCATTATCTAAACTTAATTCTAATTTTTCTTGATAATTTAATTTTTTTTCTTTTATATTAGATAATTTATCTTGAATTAATTTTTGATTTTCTACTAGTTTAGGTTCTTTTAAAATATTTTGAGATAATTTTTCATTTTTATCTTTATTTTGATTTAATGATGTTTCAATATTTTCAATTTCTTTAAATTGTAAATCTAATTTATTTAATTGAGAATTTAAATTTGAAATTTCATTTGTTAATTCTAGTTCTAATTTTGAGTTATTTTGAAATTCAATTTGTTTTTTATTTAATTCTTCAATTTTTGTATTTGTTGTTTGAAGATTTTTTTGATAATCAAATTCTTTAACAGAATTTATTTTTTCTTTAATTTCAATTTTTTGTTTCTCTAAATGAGTTTCTTTTTCAAATTTTTCTTTTAGAAAATTTTCTTTTTCTTGTAACTTTGTTAAAGTTTGTCCCTCAGTTTCTAGTTCAGATAATTCTAATTTTAATTTTTCAGCTAGAATTTTAAAATTTTTTATGTCAATTCTTAAATTAGATTTATTTTCAATTAAAATCTCAATTTCTTTATTTTGAGAAGTTGAAATTTTGTGTGTGTGGGATTTGTCAACTTTTTGCATACATGTTGGACAATCTTCGATTGATTCAAACTTTGAAATAAAATCTTGTTTTTCTTTAATTGTTTTATCAAAATTTTCTAAGTTTAAATTAGATTCAATTATTTTTTGAGTTAAATCTTCATATTTTTTTTTAATTCTTTGAGCTTTTCTTAATTTTTGAGATGATTTATTTATTAATACTTCATTATCTTTAATTTGACATTTAGTTAAAATAATATCAAATTGTTCATTTAAATTTTCAAGAACTTTTTGATTTGATTCTAATTGAGATAAAGATTTTTGAATTTGTTCTTTTTGAATTGTTAATGCATTTAAATTAGATTTAATTTTATCAAATTCAAGTTTTAAATTTTGAACTTTTAATAATTGAATTTTTTTTAATTCAATTTGTTTATTTAATTCTTTTTTATTTTTTTGAATGGATTCCAAATTAAATTCTTTTTGTTTTAATTTTAATTTTTCAGTTTCAAATTCTAAGTCTTTTAGTGATAATTTTATTTGAGATATTAATGATAGGTTTTTTTCAATTAGTAATTTTTTTTCATTATATGTTTCAAAGTTTATATCTAATTTTGAAATAACTGTTTTTAATTTTTCTTTATTTTCTAAAACTGATTTTTCTTTTGATTCAATAGTCTTAATTTTTTCATTAAAATGAGAAATTGATTTTTGAATTTGTTCTAAATCTAAATTGATATTATCAAATCCGTCAAGTTTTGATTCAATTATTTTTTTATCAATTTTTAAATCTGATAAATAAAATCCTGATGCTGTAACTAATTGTTTATATTTATCTATTCTAAATATTTTTCTAATAATTTCTAATCTTTGTTCTTCTTTTGAGAATAAAACTTCTTTTAGTTGTTCTTGAGGTGTGTAAATTGTAAATCTATAAACTAAATTTTTATCTTTTGTTAGAAAATCTTTTGGGAAATTTAAAGTTTCAAAAATAAAAGCATTTAGTTCTTGAGGAGATAGTTCTTGTAGATTTTCTTTAAATTTAACATATCCTGAATCTTGGGAGATAGTTTGAGTTTTTGAGATTTTAATCTTACGATAAATTTCTAATTCTTCATTATTTTTTGGATTAATTAAAATTAGTTTTACAAATCCTTCTTTTTCTCCTTTTCTAAGTAATTGGAATCCTTCTAGATCCCCTCTTTTAAATCCAAATAATGCAAATTCAATTGCTAAAAGAATACTTGATTTACCGCAACCAATATCTCCACTTAAAAAATTAATTCCATCTTCAAATTCAATAGTTGCATCATTGTAACTACGAATATTATTTAATGAGATGGATTTTATTATCATAATAAAATTATGTTGTTTTTTAGTTATAAACTTTTTGTGTCAGTTATTATACAGATAATTTTTTTCCACGAGTAGTATAGATTCTATGAGCATTTTCTCCAAATAAATCTAAAATTGCACTATAAATTCCTTGAACTTGAACTTCAATTGGGAAATTTTGTAAACCTTTATCAGTTAGAGTGTAGTGTAGTCCTCCAGGTCTAAATGATTTTTCTCTGTGTCTATGGTCATCATATCTTTGAGAAATTAAATCAAATCCAGGTATTTTAATATTAGTTCCTAATTGAGATAATTTTTCTAATGAATTTTCTGAACGAGTTTGGTTTAAATCGATAATTTTTAATCCTAAATCATCTCCTAACATTAAATCAGTATATCTTTGATTAGAGTTGTTTGATAAATAATTTTTATCAAATTCAACATTATAACTTTCAATATCGTTCCAAAACATTAGAGAATTTTCAGCTACAGTTACCATGAATTCCAAAATAGAGTTATTTGATAATCTATTTTTTTCTTTAATGATTTGGTATTTTTGATGTAATTTATCTTTTTTTTTAAATCTTTGAGACACTAAAACATCTCCAAATTTTGCAAATTCAACATAATCATTTTTAGGTAATGGTTCTGAACCATATAAACCATTTATAGTTAAACTATCAATATAAAAATCTTCATTATAACTATTTTTTAGAATTTCTCTAATTTTTTCAAATGGTTCAACTTGAAATTTATTTGATAGTTTTGATTTATCTTTACAAATTTTAACTGAATTATCAGTTAAACATGTAATAATTTTATCTCTTTTTGGTAATATTAAATTTTGGTATGCTGTTTGAATAATATCTTCTCTAGATTTTAGAATAACTAAATTATCAGTTGAGATAATTTTTTTATCAATTGGTCCATATAATAATAAATTAATTAAAGCTGGTCCAAATCCTGATCCTAAGTCTTCAACTGCTGTATTTAATCTACTTTCTAACGATTTCACTATTATATATCAAATTCAGAGTTTATAAAATTAACTAAAATTAGTGAAATATGTTAAAAATGTGAATCAGAGGGTTTAAATGTGAAATTAAAGAATAAAAATTAAAAATAAATATAAAATATAAAATATATTAAATATTAAATTATTATTAGTCTTAGGTTAAACTATTGATTTGCGTAGTCTGATATCCAAACTTTGTTTTTTCTGTTTTCAATTAATAATTCAAATCTATTATTATTTGGTTTAATACAAAAACAACCATTATTATCGTCTGAATTAAATTGATTTAATGAGCTATCAAATAAAATTCCATTTTTATTAAATATTAATAAATTTGATGTTTGGGATAAAGCATTTAGTTCATCTGATTCAATATTTAAATTACTATTTGAAATTAAGTTTGTGTCAGCACAAGCAGATTTAGAGATGAAACAGATGTTTGTAACTTCTGAATTTAATTTATATTCTAAAATTTCTTCACTCCCATATCTTGATGCAACTTGTGAAATATCATTTTCAAGACCAGATAGGAATTTTTTATCAATTACATCTTTTGAATCTGAGTTAAATGCCATAATAAATTTTGTAACTAAAAATCCTACAAATAAAATTAAAATTGTAGACATAATATATACAAAAACTTGATTTAGTTCTGCTTTTTTATTTTTCATAAAAGAGTTAATGAATAAATCTTTTTTAAAGATTTATTTTTATTTTAAGTTATTTTAAGTTATTGTAAAATTAAAAATCATAGATTTTTAGTATTTTTAAATCAAAAAATATGCTTAGTATTTCTAAACCTTGAAATCCAAATAAGTTTTACTCCTTTGAATTTTCTAGCACGAGAATGTGTCTTGTCATAGATTTATTGATATAGTGATCTATTTCAGTTACTTCATTAAAATATTTTTTAGCAATATCTCTAAATTCTAAAAAGTTTGCATAAATAATTACTAGTCTAGCTCCAGGTTTTAAGTATATTTTAGCAGATTTTAAAAAATCATTATATAAATCATCTCCTAATCTTCTACAAGATTTCCCGTAAGGAATATCAGATACAATTCCATCAATTGAGTTTTCTTTTAAAAATTGAGTTGAGGAATCAGCAAGTGTTCTTTTTACTTGTCCAGATTTAAAAGAATCAGGAAAATAATGTTCAAAATTTTGTTTGAAATATTTTAAATCGTTCCAGGAAATATCGTTTCCTAAAATTTTAAATCCCATATCATATCCTTCAAGTAAAATCCCCCCAATTCCACAGAATGGATCTAATAAAACACTTTCTTTATTTTTTAAATTTAATAAATTAATTGCTCCTCTTGCCATATCTGATTTTAGAGTGTATGGCATTACAACTGGTCTAAATTTAGGCATTCTTCCTAGATAGTCCATTGAATTGTGATAAATTTCTGATACAAAGTAAAAATTCTCAGGTGAATCGTAAAAATAATGAAATCTAATTCCAAATTTTTTTAAACTAACTTTACCTTCTTTAAATTCATCATAAACTGGCGCAGCTAATTCACGTAAATCATTTGGCAGTTCAAATTTTTTAAACATTCTTGAGGCATTTACAGCAAATGATTTACCTTCATAATTTTTAGAAATTTCAAGATTACTAATTTGATTTTTAAAATCTTTAAAATTTCCATAGTAGTTTAGAATTCCAACGTGTTTTGTGAAAGTTAATCTTTTAAAAATTTCATCATTATAATTTAATTTAATGTTAGTATTAAATTTATAATATACATTAGATATTTGTTCTAGTTTTAATTTTTGGTTATAGTAAAGGTTAAATAATGTTTCAAATTCAGCAGTTGCAAATTCTTTATTAGTTCCTTTTAAAATTACAAAGTATTCTGTCATAATATATTTAATCCATTTTAATTTATAAATGATTACAATAAATGAATTTATTTTAAGCATATTATTTAAAAGTTTTGGAATTAATATTTATATTTTCTTAGTTGAGTTAGAAAATCTTTTTTTCCATCTTCAAGTAAATGAGACATTTCAATTAATTCAATAATTGATGTTTTATTAGGTGAATTTTCATAGGAATTTTGAATAGTTTCAACTTTATTAAAAAATAATTTAGACCAATTTGATAAAAATGATTTTAAATTATTATTAAAATTTGCTAAAGATATTAAATTGTATAAATGAAAATTTATTTCTCCAACTTCTGTAATTACTAAAGTTTCAATTATATCTTTATTTGGTTGTTTATTTTCAGATACATATCTTAAAATATTATTTTTAGTGTTATCAAATTCAGATAGTAATTTTTTAAGTTCAACATCAAATAATATTGTTTGTCTTTTTTGTAATTCATTTGAATCAAACAATTGAGTTTCAGGTGGTCTAATTTGAAGTATAGTTTTTAAATATTTTTTTAAATTTTCCATTTTTAATAAGTTAAACTTTAACTGGACCTAAGTCTGAAATTTTAATTTGAGTATCTAAATTTTTTTTAAGTTTAGTTAAAGATTCAATAATTGATACAAGTTTATCTGATTCATTAAAATAATTTCCTTTATCATTTTGAATAATAATATTTGTTTGTTTAATAAAATCTGATTCAATAATTTTTAAAGATTTTTTTAAATTAAGATTAAAAAATGATTCATCAATTAAGTTATTTAGTTCTCCAGATAAGATTCTTAAAAGAGTTAAGTAAGTTGTTTTTATTACTTTTTCATCAGTTATTTTTTTATTACCATAATTTAATTCAGATAAAGCTCCCAAGATTTGAGAGTATTTTTTATTAAATTTTTCTAATTGAACACTAAATAAAATATCTTCACGTTTTAATTTTTCATTATTATCAAATGAATTATCAAATCCAGGATGAATTGATAAAATTCCTTTTAGATATTGTTTTAAATTTTCCATATTATTCATCCCTCAGATTATCGGCAGGATTTACTGCTGCAGCTTTTAAAGCTGGATAAGTTCCAAATAACATTGTAAAAATTGCGGTTATGAAAATGATTTTTAGAAAAAAATCAAATTCAAAATAAATTGGAACATTATAACCAATTGTTATTAAATAATTTCCAAGTAATTTTGCTAATCCAAATGATAAAAAAAATCCTACAATTGCTCCAAATAATCCAAGAGCTGAACTTTCAACTAAAAAAATATTTCTAATATCTGATTTTGTAGCTCCAAGAGCTTTCATTACAGAAATTTCATTAATTCTTTCAATAATATTTGAATACATTGTATTCATTACGTTAATTCCTCCAACAAAAAGTGCAATTGATGATACAAATCCAATAATTAAATTTAATACTCCTAGGATTTGATTAAATTGGTCAATTGCTTGTTTTGGGGAAGTTACTTCAACTGTTTTTTCATCATTGTTTGGATTTAATTTAGTTTCAATTTTTGCTTGCATTAAATCAGCGTCAACATCTTCAAGCAAACTTACTCTTATAACTGTAAATTCATCATTTGCTAAATCTGCTAATTCTCTTATATCTTTAATATTCATTAAGATTGAATTATCTAAAAATAAATCTCCTTTTTCTTTACCAATTCCAATTACTCTAAAACTTTTCCCATCAATTTTTAAACTTGTTCCAACAGTTACAACTTTATCATCAAAACCTTCATTTGCTGCTTTATGTCCTAAATATACAGATCCAACATCACTAGATTTTAAAACTCTTCCAATTTCTGCTTCCATTGTCAAATCTGATTGAACTTTTTCTAAATTTTTGTTTTCAAATGATATTGTTGTAATAACTGCTTTTTCACGAGAGAATTCATATTGTCCAGAATAAAAAATTTGTCCTGTAATATAATCATAACCTCTTACAACTTGTTTTATTTTATTCATATCAGTGTTTGTTAAACTTGAAGTTATCCCACTTGGCCCACCTTGTCCTGAATTTGCAGGTTGTACAACTAAAACATTTACACCTAAAGATGAAAATTGATCTGAAATTGCGTTTGATAGTCCTTGAGATACAAAAATAAAAAATGTGAATGTGAAAATACCAATAATAATTCCTGAAACTGTTAAAAAAGTTCTTTTCTTTTTTTCAAAAATATTTTTATAAACTAATAGATATAAATCACCTAAACTTATCATAATTTGAATTGATAAATGGTATTTATAAAAATTATTCACTAAACAAATTTATTTTAAAATTTAAGTATATTAAATATAAAATTTTAATTAAAAAATACTAGAATATATACAAATGAAATTATAATAATTATAAAACTGGATAATATATTTAATATGTTTTGTTTAGTTGAAAATAATTTGGAAAAATTTGAAAATTTTTTATCAGATAGATTAGAAATTATGATATTTGTTAAGATTAGTCCAAATAAAAATAAAAATATTCTTAAAAAAATATCAAATGAAAATACTAAAGTTAAATTTGATTTAATTGAATAATTTGATAAATTAATTAGTAGTAGAATTAAAACTAAAAGATTGGATAAAATTTGAATCATCGAATATTTTAATCCAAAAAATAATGATGTTAAAAAATCAATTTTAAATCTTTTAATATTAAATCCTCCAAGATAATCCATAATTGTAATGTCTAAGGCTAAAAATATTGAATAAATTATTAAAAATATAAATAAACAAAAATTTAAAAAATTTAATAAGATTGGGTTTAGATAAATCATTAATAATTTGAAAATAGTATAAATTAAAATATAGGATAAAATAAATCCTAAATAAATGTAGAAAGTATTTATTTTATAATTTTCAATATCACTATCTTTAAATATTTTAAAAATTGGTATAAGGTAGGTTGTTATTAGAATCGAGAAAATCCCTAATAGCACGTAACTTAAATCGGACAATATAAGATACATAGATTAAGTATGTGATTAAAATAATATAAATTGAAGGTTGAATATTATTACTTTTATTTATTAAAAGTGTAAGTTTTAGAAAAAGTGTAAATTTGAAACTAAATGTTTCAAAATAATTAAAATAAATAAATCAAAGAGTTATTTATGCTTCACCATCGATCTTTCTTTTGGACGCTTACCTTCGGGCGCTAAAAGAAAGCCTCACCAAGAAAACCTTATTTTTAAAACTAAAAGTTTTAAAAGTTAAAAAAAATTAAGCTTCGCCGTCTAAAAATTCTTTTTCTGTTAGCTCTCTTCTAATTACACAGTAAGTATCTTTGATTTCAAATGGTACAGTCATTGTTACATTAAACTCTAACCCACCGGAAACTGCGTCAAGTTCTTTTGTTTCCATTTGTTTAGTTTTTTTATTCATTTTTTCTCTTGAAATATTATCACATACAACTGAGAAAATATCATTTGGAGTTACAAATTCTAATGTGTCCCCTTTTGAGAATTTTGCTCTTGATTCAATTACTACTGTTGATTCTTCTTTACTTGATGAAATTACTTCACGAACAATTCCAGCAAATAGATGCGTTTGGTGTGATGTTTTCTTTTCATAATCTTGAGCGTTTTGTTTTGGGTTTCCTTCTAAAAATCCTGGCATAAATCCTCTATTAGAAGTTGTGTTTAATTCTCTTAATGCCCATTCTATGTCTGGTTTTTCTCCAGCTAAGATTTGGTCAAATAATTTTCTATATGTTCTAGCTACAATACTTGCATAATAAACTGATTTTGTTCTTCCTTCAACTTTAAATGAATCAACTCCAGCATCCATTAATTGTTCAAGGTGTTCTGCCATACAATTATCTTTTGAATTGAAAATATATGTTCCAGTTTCATCTTCTGTAACTTCGTATAATTCTCCTTTTCTTTTTTCTTCTTCTACAAAGTAAGTTCCTTTTTCTACTTCTTTATATGCGCTTGATTGCATTGGTTCTAAGTATTCAGGATTATCTGATTTGTATGTTTTATATTTAAATCTACAAGCGTTGTTACAAACTCCTTGGTTTGAGTCTCTATAATTCATATAGTTTGAAAGTAGGCATCTTCCAGAGTATGCCATACAGTTTGAACCGTGAATAAAGAATTCGATTTCAATTTCTGGAACTTTTTCGTGGATGATTTGTAATTCAGTTAAAGTTAATTCACGTGCAAGCACAATTCTTGTAACTCCTAATTTATGCCAAAATTTAGCACTCATCCAATTTACATTGTTTTGTTGAACTGATAAGTGAACTTCCGCTGTTGGAAATTGTTCAAGTGTGATACTGATTAATCCAGGATCTGCCATAATAAATGCGTCAGGTTTGATTTCTTCAACCATAACTTTCATATCTTTTAGAAATTGATCGTGTTTAAAAGAATGAGGAAAAATGTTTACAGCAAAGTATACTTTTACACCACGTGAATGTGCGTATGGAACAATTTTTCTTAAATCGTCCATGGACATTGTGGATTTTCCACGTAGTGTAAACATTGGAATTCCACAGTAAATTGCGTCAGCACCAAATTCAATAGCATACATTGCTTTTTCGTAACTTCCTGCTGGTAAGAGCAGTTCGTAGTCTTTTCTTGTTTTTCCCTCGTATTTGTTTTTTGTCATTTTTTTCGGTTTTCAGCGCCAATTAAATGTTCTGTATATTTAAAATAGTAGTTTTTAATTTATAAAGAGTTAGGTTTTAATTAATATTATAAATTTGAGTTCCTGGGTGAAAAGCATACCAACTAAAAAACATATTTCTTTCTTTTATAATTGTTTGATTAGTTTTTTTATTTTTAAAAGTAATTTCATTGTTTTCTGATTTAGTTATTTGAATTGTTGTATTTTCAAATATATCTTCAATAATCTTGTTTTTGTTATCTAGAATTGATTTTTCTAAATAACCTTTATATTTATCTCCAATTTTAATTCCTAAAATAATTTCTTTTGGATGAATTTTAGAGTTTTTATTTTGAATTTTTGGAGGAAATAGTAAGTAATCTTCAATATAATAATTACCATAAGGATCACGTCCATAATTTCTATTCATTCCAGTTTTTTGACTTAAAACTTTAATATTTTCATTATTATAATCATCTGAATTTTTAAAATCTTCCCAAGTTATTGTATTTGTATCAATTGGTGTTAATTGGTCTCCTGTAAGTTCTCCTAAAATAGCATTACCTTCAATTTGTTGCCAATATGTATCTGTTAATTTATCATACATAATTAAATTAGAATTATACAATTTTCCGGAAACTCCAAATTTAGTTTCAGTTTTTTTATTATTTAAATTTATTTCACGTTTGTATGCGATTGAAGTTCCACATAATGGACAATATGTAACTAAAACAGGTTTATCTCCAAATTTGTCATTTACAATTTCATGAAATACTAATATTTGGAATGGATAAATCCTTGTTTCCCCATTATAATTTAATTTTATTATTAATTCATTATCTTTTATCCAATTGTTTGCTTTTTTTGGAGTTTCCCAATTAATATTATTTTCATCTAAAGCTGGAATTCCTTTTTCTTCTCCAATCCCTCCTTTTGGAACTCCTCCAGATAAAATCTCATTTGGATGAATAATATATTTTGTTCCATCTTCTAAAGTGTTAATTTTATCATAATTAATTAATTGAGTGTTTAAATTATCAGTTGTATTGTTATTTGTATTTACATTTGAATTATCTGATAAATTATTTGAAGAATTTAAATTTAAATAAAATATTGTAAGTAAAAAAATTATTAAAAATAGAAATGTCCCAAATATTATATTTTTGAATGTTTTTATATTTTTATTTTCCATTTTATTAAATTATTTTAAATACAAAAAATAAATAGTATATACTTATTAAAAGCATTAATATTCCTGAAATCCTATTAATTATTTTATTGTTATCAATTATAAAATTTAAAAATACTTTTGATTTTGTGTCAGATAGGATTGATAATAATATTAATGGAATTGTAATTCCAATTCCGAAAAATATAAATGATAATATATTTTGAATAAATGATGTAATTGTTACTGATTTAGCAAATAAAGCAGCGATAAGTAATGGATTACACGGAATTACAATTGCTCCAAAGAAAAATCCATATAAAAATGCACTAATATATGGGTTTTTTGATTCAGGTGTTACAATATGAGGTAATTTTAAAAAATTAATTTTTATATTAAATATTAATTTTATTGACATTATTGCTAATATTATAAATGCTATAGGAGAAATTATTCCAATTATTTTATTTAAAGATAATTCTAATATGCTCGTAAACAATAATCCTATTATTAACATAAATGTAATAACTCCAAGAGATATTATTATTCCTAATTTTAAAACTTGATTTTTATCATTTGAATCTGAATTTATTTGGTTTGATAAATAGGTTAAAAATGCTGGATATAATGGTAATACACATACTGCAGTTAGAGGAGTTAGTAATCCTAATATTAATGCTTGAATTAGATTATAAAATAAGTTTATCATTTTAACATTTACCAATTTGTTCAATTAAATAATTTGTATCTTTAAATCCTTTTTTATCTAACAATTTAGGTTCTGAGTTTGGACATTTTAGTAATATTGGAACTGCTGGAGCTGCCACAAATGTAATCCCATAATTTGAGATAAAGTAAGATGTTAAATCTTGAGGAGAAATTGAATATTTCCAGTCAAATTTATTTTTTTGAATATGTGCTAAAACTTCGGATTCATCTTCATTTTGATCAGTATCTAATGAAATTGAAATAATGTTAGGGTTTATATCATGTAATTTTTTTAATTCTTTTTGTTGATTTGTGCAACTAGGACACCAAATAGCAAAAGATTCAATTAATACAATTTCATTTTCAAAATCGGATATTTTATAATTAGTATTTGTATTAATATCTTTTAGTTCAACCAATTTATAATTAAATTCTTCTTGTGAAATTTTTGGAGTTTGGGGAGTTTTGGAAGTTTGTGAATTAGAGGTGTTAGAAGATTTATATATTGATTTTTGATTATCTTCTAATGTTTTATTTATAGTTTCAAGTTCTAATTCATTTGAACATCCTGAAAAAATTAAAAATATAGATATTAAAATTGTTATAGATAAGGTTTTTTTCATAAATAAATTAATTTTTTAAAATATATAAATAAAATGTTTAATAATTAAACTTTTTAAAAATAATTTTACAATATTTTACATTTGTAAATTTTAGTTGTGTAGAATTAGAACAAGTTCTAATTTTATTTAGATATTTTGTGAAAATTGACAAAATTTGTTTCCAAGTTGATTAACTGCATATTTAGCTGCATCTAAGTATTCTTTTGTATCTTCGTACAATTCTGAAATATTCCCATAATTTTTTAAAATTTGATGCCAAGTTTCAGGATCTGATTTTGAACCATATTCTGATGAGTTATAAAAAGAAATATTATTTAGTAATTTTTCGTCTTTTAGAAAGGTTTTTAGAATTAATTTTTGAGTTTGAACTAAGGATGTTGAAATTATTACAACTTTATCTTGATTTCTTATATGAAATAAGATTTTATCAATTGCTCCATCTACGGGATAAATATCTAATTGGTTTTTCTGATGATTTAAAGCGCCTGAAATTGAATTAAGTTCTAAATTTAATTCATCTATTTCATCTTTGGGGTTTTGAGATGAAATAATATTTTCAAATTTAGTTTTTGAGTTTTTGAGATTATTATTTTTATCGTGAGAGTAGATAACTCCGTGCATATCAAATACTATAGTTTTATTGGTCATTTGTATAATGCTTATACATTTAAAATTTATATACTTTGTGGTGTAATTTTAAAGTAATCAAATTTAATATAATTAATTAAATAACTTTTTAGATTTAGTTGAGTTAATTGAATTTTATCTTAATTTGGTCAATAAATACTAAGAAATCTAAATTAAAATTGATTTTAGCAAATTAATAAAGTATATAAATTAAATGAGTTTAATTATAATTATGAACCCTTTTAAAGTTAAAGGAAAGAAAAATTCTAAAATTAGTTTTAATTTAGAAAATAATCACTTTAGAAATTTACATTTATTACTTTATTTAGCAAGTTTAATCCTAGTTTTAGTGTTTTATACTATATCTCTATTAGTTTTAGGTAAAAATCAATTTGCGTATTTAGTTATGATTGCTTTTTCAATTTCAGTTGGAATTTTTTTAGTTTTTAGAAAAGATGCTCTTGTTAAACATATGTCTAATGAGTTAGATAAAAGAAAAAGATTTGATATTAAAAAGAAAGATAACCATAATTTAAAGAAAACATTATCTGAAGTTGGAAATTCTAGACCTAGGAGAGAAATTGGAATGAGAAATAAGAATTTAAAGTTAAATATTAAAGGAAAAGTCCCATTTTCTAAAAGATTTGAAGAAGTTAAAAAGAAATTTTCTAAAAAAGATTTAAATGAAAAATCTGGTCCCGAATATATTGAAATTGAATAAATTTTAATATATTAAAAATAAATAATAATTCTATATTTTATTTTAAGTTTTAAAATAAATAATTATTTTAATTAATTTAATTTAATTTAATTTCTAATCCTGATTTATTTAAAGAATTTGTTGAGTTATTTTCTAAGTTAGAGTTATTTAAGTCATAAGTTTGATATGCATTATACATATCATTAATTTCTTGACCTACACCATATGAAAATAGTCCAATTAAAGCTAATCTAGCTAAAGGGTTAGCTAAAACTTTATTAGAAGTTCTAATTGGATGCTTTAAATGATAAGATATATTTTTTTCCATATTTTAAAAATTAAAAAATAATTTATAAAGTTTCACATTTTTTTGAAATATTTTCACAAATTGAACTTAATTCTTTATTTTCATACATGTCTGTGAAATGGTGACCTAATTTGTAATATCCTAAGTTATAAAGTCCTTCTTTAAATTCCCAGATATTATCTAATATTTTTAATTTTTCAACTAATTGATTAGGAAATAAAGAATTTGTGCAGTAATTAGCAATAAATGTGTTTTCTAAACTAGATTTTAGTATTTTAATGTGAGGGTCAATTTGAGATGAATATTCTAAATTGTCTAATAGTTTCATCGTTTCATTGATTTCTTTAGAAGTATAAGTATTTTCATAAGATTTTTTTAGTGGACTTTGATTGTTTAGAGATAAGTTATTTTGGTTTAAATTAAATAAATTTGTTTGAGCTGGTTTATCAAATATGTCTAAATGTGTAGTATAAGCTTTAGAATCTATATTATTTGCATAAGTATTTAGAGATAATGTTAAAATTCCAGTAAGTAATAATTTATTTTTTTTATTCATTTTTGAAAATTAATTATAAATATGTCTATAAAGGTATGTTATATAAATCTATAAATGGTTTTTAGTATTTAATTAGTTTTTGGTTTAACTAATTAAAAATTGAAAAATAAAAATTAATTGTCTTCAGTTGGTTTTTCAATCTTTTTCTTTTTTTGTTCATCAGGTGTAGGTTCGAAAATGTATATGAAAAATTCTTCTTCTTCTACAGTAATTGCTGATTTGTCTAATAATTTTAATTCATATTTATCAACATAAGTAAATGGGATCTCTTCAGAGGATACTAAACAAATTTTCTTTTTACATATAAATTCTGTTTGGTATAAGTATTCTCTTAAAAATTCGTTTGCTTCACCAGGACATTCTTCTTCATCAAATTCAGGGATAAAACAAATTGAGTAATCTAAATCATTTTTTTTGAATTTTACATCAAGCCATTCCATTTCATATTTTGAAATTTTTACTTTTTGACCAGCTTCGTTAATATTTTCTCTTAATTTTTTAAATTGAGGGTCTTCCATTACAAGAGCACTATATTTATTTTTATCTTTTACAGGTTTTGGCATAAATGGCATAATTTTAAATTGTTTATAGATTGGTAATTTATTTTTTTCTGTAACATATAATGCTTTTCTTGGATGAAATAAACTTGTTTCAATAATAATATCACCTAGTTCTGCCATTGGATCAATTACTGAAAATAGTCCTTTTTCTTTTTCTAATTCTAATTTAAAACAACAATAATTTACTAAAAAGTGTGATAAATAATTATCATCTTCATTGATTTTGTAATTTCTCTGTTCTAAAATATCTCCGATTAAATCATATACTTGAATTGGTTTAGAGTTGTAATCAATTTCTACTTTTTCTAAAATATTAAAGTTTTCATCATCTGTTATTTTGTTTGATTCTAAATAAATTCCATCAAAACATCTTGAATAGTAAACTAACTCATAAGTATGTTTAGTTATTTCTTCTTTTGTTTTAAGGTTTAATTCATAGGTTTCATTATCAATTTGTGTCCAGTTTTGGTTTGTCAAATTTAATAATTCTGGTTTTGCGAATTTTTCTAAAAAGTTAAATGATTTTACAATTAATTTATACATAGAATTAATATTATTTGTTTGTTTTTAAATGTGCTTTATTTTTATATTATTTATCTTTTCATATAAAAAATAACTGGGTTTTCATCACCTGATAAGTATTTTACATATTCTTTTCCAATATTTTCGTGGTGAGTTGCAATTATAGCTATGTTATAATAATTTTTTAACATATTATTTCTTGGAGAATATCTTGAACATTCATCACCGAGAATTATATTATCTTTTGGAAGTTTTCCACGTCCAAGAACTAATGGGTCGTCAATTTCAATTTTATGATTTACTTTGAGATTTAGATTTTTTGCTAAAAAGTTTAAAAAATAAGTTTTTCCTGAATCAAAACTCCCTACAATTAGAATTGATTTTTTATTTGAGATATAGTTTTGAAAAAGATTTAGAATTTCAGTTTCGTTTTCTTTAGTTAAAGTTAAATAATTGACCATAATAAAAATATTAAATTTATATTATATAAATATTATTATTTAATTTTAATAATATTTACTTTTTTGAAAGGAGGTATCCTTCTTTTGCTGTTTTGTCATCTTTGATTGTAAATCCTAGTTCTTGAATTTTATTTCTTAATTCATCAGCTTTTGCCCAATCTTTATTTTCTTTAGCATCTTTTCTTTGGTTTGCTAAATCTTGAATTTGTTGAGGGATTTGTGTTTTTGTTTTTGGTTTTAATAATCCTAATATTTCATCTAATTTTTCCATAAATTGTTTTGCAGTATTAATTTCTTCTTGTGAGAATTGTGTTAATTTATTAAAATCATTCATAAAATCATATAAACTTGCAAATGCTTTTGGAGTATTAAAATCATCTTCAATTGAATTTGTGAAATTTTCTAATTGATTAGTTGCTGAGTTTAAAATTTCATTTGTATCTTTTTGAGTTGTTTTTAAATCATCTAATTTATTGTAAAAATCATTAATTTTGTTAACATTATTAGTTCCAGTTTCTAATGATTCAAATGTGAAGTTTAAAGATTTTCTATAGTGAGTTCTTAATACTAATTCTCTAAATGCGATTGGGTCATAATTTTTTTCAATTAAATCTGATAATAAATAAGCAGTTCCAGCTGATTTACTCATTTTTTCCCCATTAACTTGTAAATGCGCATTGTGTAACCAGTATTTTACATTTGTAACTTTTCCTGAACATGTATTTTGAGCAATTTCGTTTTCATGGTGAACTGGAATATGTTCAATTCCACCTGTATGAATATCAAATTCAGAACCTAAGTATTTTGCTGACATAGCTGAACATTCAATGTGCCAACCTGGAAAACCTTCTCCAAATGGAGCATCCCATTTCATAATATGATTTGAATTTTTACCTGTTGTGAATTTCCATAAAGCAAAATCTTGAGGGTTATGTTTTTCTGTGTTTTCTTCAACTCTATCTGATGCTCCTTGTTGTTTATCTTCTAAAGATTGACCTGATAGTTTACCATATTCAGGAAATTTAGCAACATCAAAATAAACTCCATCTGTTGTTGTATAAGCGATTTCTTTTTTTAATAAATCTTCAATAATTTCAATTTGTTCAGGAATTTCTTCTGTTGCTTTTGGCATAAATGTTGGTAAAATTACATTTAATTGTTTTAAATCTTGTAAATATACATCTGTATAAAATTTAGCAATTTGGAAAGGATCTTTGTTTTCCTTTTTTGCAGCTTTTAACATTTTATCTTCTCCTTCATCTTCATCAGATACTAAGTGACCTACATCTGTAATGTTTTGAACGGAAGTTGTTTTAAAACCTAAAAATTTTAAACTTCTTCTAATTGTATCTTGAAAAATAGCAGCCCGCATATTTCCAATGTGTTGGAAAGAATAAACAGTTGGACCACAAGAATAAATTTTGGCGTTCTCAGGTTTAACTGGCACAAAATCTTCTTTTTTTCTTGAAAGTGTATTATATACTTTTAACATAAATATAATGTATGGTTTTTTATTTATAAATATGATTTATTTTTGCTCAAGATTTATAAGGAGATTTTTACTTTTTTTATTTTCGAGTTATAATAAAATGAGTAAGAAAACGTTAGAAAGTTATGGTATTGAGTATTTGTTGTCAACAAATGGAATTAATACGACAGTTTATGTGCCTAAAACAAATGATTTAGGAATTGGAAGTTGTAATCATTTTGGATTATTTAAACCTTGTGGGAAAATATTAACTAAGGATTTAGTTTCTTGTTTAATTACAAATCCTCAAATTGTTGCAGATAATTTAGAAGAGTTAGAGAATGAATTTAGTAAAAGAAAAATTAGATCTAGGGCAAATTCAATTTTAAATATACAATCTTCAGCTGACATTTTTTCTAACCAAGGTTATTCATATTTATTGTATAATATTGATGCTTTAAAAATTAAAAATTATAGATAAATTTAATATAAATAAACAAATAAATAAATAATTTTTGTTTATATTTAATTTAGAAATAAAAGTAATTGGTTTTTTAATTAATTATTTAAATAATTAAAAAATAGTAATTTTTTTGAAATTAAAAAAAACTATCGTTTTTTAGGAACATCAAAGTTTGGGTTAATAATATCCCAAGTTCCAACTGTTGCTTTTAAAGTTTCAATTTTTTCTTCAGATTTTGTAACTTCTCCTTTTGTGTTATATGTATCTTTAATATAACCTACAACTAATTCTGCTTTTAGAGTTTCTGAACTTTGATAACTTGTAGTTTTTGCAAGTTCAAATTCTTTAGCTTTTAAGTTTTGACCAACTGTGTTTAATTGCTCATTGTAATCTTGAGTTCCAAAAGTAATTCCTTTTGAGTTTTTTAAGATTAATTCTTTTACAACAATGTTTCTTAATTTAATTGAAGTTGATGATGGACCTTTAAAAAAGTCTAAATTTGCTGTTACTTTATTGTTATCAACTGTATCTAAAATAAATGGAGTATTAATTGTAAAATCACCTCTTAATGTTAAATCTGAACTTTTAAATTCAACTGATTTTGTTTGTTCTACAACTTTATTATTTTGTTGTAATTTACATTCATTAGATTGAGTGCAAGTAAATTCTAAGTATTCACCTTTAGCTCCATCACAACCTAAAGTTGGATGAGTTTTAGTTACATCTTTTGGACATGAACAGAAATCTTCATTATTTCCAGCTTCTACAACTCCATTTCCACATTGATTTTTTTCAATTTCTTTGTATAATTCACAAGTTGTTGTTTCAGTATTTAGCTTGAATTTTTCATAAGTTGTGTCCATTTCTGAACAATCTGGAACTTTTGAACATCCTGCTAATAATAAAACAATTGATGTGATTAATAGAAATAAGATATTTTTTTTATTTGTGTTTTTCATTTTTATTTGTATTTATTTACTTAGTTAAGTATTTAATTATTTATTTTATAGAAAAAATTTAAATAATTTAAAATTATTTAATTAAATTTTATTTAACTGTAACTGTTAAAGTTTTTGTTTCTTCAAAATCTTCACCAGTGTATAAACTCATAGTTAAATAGTAAGTTCCAATTGATGCAGTTCCAGTTTTCATAGTATACATTTTTGAATCCTCAGTTCCTGATTTTGCTTTAAATCCTGGTCCGGATAAAATTAAAGCACCAGTTGCATCTGTTCCAGTTTCATCTAAAACTGTAAATCCAACTTGACATGATTGGTCAGCTAATAAACCAGCACCACAATCAATATCAGCGTCAAATGCTCTAACTTTTACAAATACTGCTGAATTCTCTCCAATTTTAATATCTAAACTAGGTTCAGGTAAAAAAGCTAAATTCTCTGGTGAACTTCTAACTTCATCTAATTTTAATTGTTCATTTTCTCCGATTTGATCTTCGAATCCTGCAACTCCTTGACTTACTAAGGAATTTACAAATCCAATTACTAATCCTAATACTACCATACCAATAATTAGCATAATAATAAGGTTAAGACTCATCTCAACCGCACCTTTTTTTTGAAATGTTTTATTCATATGAAGATTTTGATTATTTCTACTTTTTAAAGTTTATTTAATTGGTTTAGTAGTAATAGAATAAATTAGGGCAGTTTAATTGATTTTGGAGTTGGATAGAATTAATTGAGTTGAATTAAATTGAATTGAATTGAATTGTATTGTATTGTATTGAATTGTATTGTATTGAATTGTATTGTATTGTATTGTATTGAATTGTATTGTATTGAATTAAGAGATTATAATTTTGTATTATAACTAGAAATATTTATAATATATATTAGTTTGGTTTTTATTATGACAGAACATAAAGTTACACCTTGGGATGTTGAGGGAAAAGTTGATTATGATAAATTAATTTCTCAATTTGGTGTTAAATATATTACAGATGAGCAAAAGGCTTATCTACAAGAGTTAGCAAAGGCAAAAGGTTTAGAGGAGCATGTTTTTTTGAAGCGTGGACTTTTTTTTGCTCAAATGGATTTGGATAAAATTATTTCAGCTCATAAGAAGGGAGAATCTATTTTTTTATATACTGGGCGTGCTCCTGGTGGAGAGATGCATACTGGACATTTAATTCCTTTTATGTTTACTAAGTTTTTACAAGATTTATTTGATTGTAATTTATATGTTCAAATTCCTGATGATGAGAAATTCTTATTTAAGAAGGATTTAACTATGGATACAATTAGTTCAATGGTTGATACGGATTTAAAGCAGATTGCTGGAATTGGATTTAATCCTGATAAGACTTTTATTTTTAGAAATAGTCAATTTATTCAAAAGATGTATCCACTTGTTTTGGAGACTGCGAAGAGAATTACTTTTTCACAGGCTAGAAATACTTTTGGATTTGAGAATGATTCTAATGTTGGGAAGATTTTTTATCCTACATTACAAATTGTTCCTACTTTTTTTGAGAAAGGTTTTTGTTTAATTCCTTGCGCTATTGATCAAAATCCTTATTTTCTGCTTCAGCGAGATTTTGCCCAAAAGATGGGTTATGAAAAGAATTGTACTATTTTAAGTAAGTTTTTAACTGCGCTTACTGGTCCAGAGGGGAAGATGTCTGCGAGTAATCCTGATAAGGCTATACTTTTAACTGATGAACCTAATAAGGTTAAAAAGAAGATTAATAAGCATGCGTTTTCTGGTGGTCGTGGAACTATTGAAGAGCATCGTGAGTTAGGTGGAGATTGCGCAATTGATGTTAGTTATCAATGGTTGTATAATATTTTTGAAAAAGATGATTCTAGAATTGAAGAGATTAAGTCTTTGTATAGTTCTGGTGAGATGTTATCTGGTGAGATTAAGAAGATTTTAATTGAGAAGGTTAATGAGTTATTAGTTTCTCATAGAGAAAATGTTTCTTCTGCTTTTGAGAATGGGTTGTTAGATAAGTATATGCATTCTGGTAAGCTTGCGAAAGAGATGTGGGCGAAGAATTACTTTGAATAAATAAATATATTTATTTTGTTGAGCCTTCGGCGAAATAAAATTAATTCTTTATTTATGGTTTATTTCTTTTTTTGGACAAATATTAAATTAAAATTTTAAGGCAGGCGATAGTCTGACTGAATTTTTATTTAATTTTTGGGAGAAAAATTCTATTTTTGTTTTTTTGTGAAATCAGCAAAAAATATTAATAATAATAATTCTGAATTTATTCAGATTTATTTTCTAATTTATTTAGATGAGATTTAATATATTTATCAAGATAATTTCTGTCGAAAGATTCTTTTTTCAAGATATTAGAAATACTACTTGAATCATCATTTTCCTTCTGATATTTTTTAACTATTACAATTAATAATTTTAAGGAATTTTGGAATACTTCGCTATTATAATCGAGAGAATTTATTAAATTAATCAAAGTAGATTTATTTTTATATAAAATATTCTTACTTGAATGTTTT
>DAXK01000002.1 GCA_002506365.1 archaeon UBA583
AAATGTAATTAATTCTGATGCAATTATATCACCATCAAGATCATTACAAAAATATTGTATTGTATGTTGACCTGGACTAAATCCAGTGAAAGTTTTTTCAAAATATGTCCCAGCAATATTTGGCATTGTAAGATTTACTTGATTATCTAAACTATATTCACAAATTCCACCCCATGAAAAATATGTTTCATCAAGAGTAAAATTTCCTAAAACATTTGTACTATATAATTCACTTTGTAATGGATTTACACCATGATAATTTAATGAAAAAATTTGGAAAGGATACGTATCATTTACTGGAGAACCATCATCACCATTTTGTAAAACATTTCCAGACAAATCCGTTAAGGCCGAATAGAAAGAATAATTTCCAAAAGGAATAAATGGAACTATAAACGTTCCCAAAGTGCTTAAATCTAAGTTATTATTTGCACCAATATTTACAGTTGAATTATAAATTGTAGATACAACTTGACCTGCAGAGTTTTTAATTTGTTGGAGTAATTTATTATTAATTGGAATTTGACCATGATTTTCAATTACTGATGGAATTACATATTCCCTTTTTACATTTGACCAAGTGATACTATCACTTTTATCCATATTAATTGCCCTAATTCTAATGTTTCTATTAGTATTTGTTTCCCAGGCTGTTAAAAATTCATCATTTTTTTTAATTAAAAAACTACATGTTTGTGGAAATATCATTCCAGAATTTAAAGAACAAAAATGGGAGTTTTTATAGGAAGTTCCATTGAAAATTTGAATTTCTAAATCTGGATTATTGTTTGAATTTGTAATTGAACCAGTATTATCATAGGATGTAATATTAATATCAAACTTTAAAGCAGTTATTCTATTTCCACCAGTTCCAAAATTTGTATCATAATAATGCCAATTATTGTTCCACTCAACTCTTGGAGTAAAAGTTATATTAATATCATCAACACGCCAACCTTCATAATTAGTTGCCCCGTTTGAAGTTAACCTAAACCTAAATCTAGTATTTGAAAGACCATTTAAATCTGAAGCTGAATATAAAGATGTTCCGGCAGATAATGAACTCCCTCCCAAAGAGTCTTGATATACTTTTAGGTCCCAATCTGAACCATCAAATGCTTCAAGAAATGTTCTATCAGTAGTTCCAGTCACACCGTTTTGAGTATTCATTACACGAAAATAATTAATTTTTACTAAAGATCTACCACTGAAATCATGGATTGGACTTTGAATAAATTGATTTGTGTTTAAATTATAATTACCATTTAAAGTTGTTGATATACAAGGTCTATTTGGACAATCATTATCGTTACCCCAAGTCCAATCAATTGGGCCAGCATTTAATGTTCCCGTTGACCAACCTTGTAAATCACTTGTAAAATCGTAAAAAATACTTCCAGTATCTCCAAACTCATTAATTATTGAATTATTATAATCTGAAATATAATTTGTACTAGTCATTGCAACAGATTGTCCAACTTTATATAAAGATTTTGTTGTTTGGGCCCCTAAAAAAGTTCTAACTCCAATCGCGTTAAAATTTAAAGTAGGGCTAAGAGTAGGATTATCCGAGAGATCTTTTGCTCCGAAATAGTATGGGTAAACTCCATCTTCACTAGTCCCAGTATATTCAAAATCATAAGTTGAATTTAATATTGAATTTTGAGTATATAAATTATTAATTTCCCAATCAGTTAAAGAACGATTATATATCCAGATATTATCTAAATTCCCATAAAGTTCAGAACTAGTCCTAATGGCCCCAAGATAAAAATTTGAACCTAAATTTGGAACAAACCCAGTTTCAAGATAACTTGAAGCTCTATTACCATTAACATAAATTGAACTATGAGATCCATTATATCTAATAGCTAAATGAGTCCAAGTGTCATACATCATAGCAGGACCCCCATTAATTCTCCATCTTGAACCATTACCTATCCAAAATTGCCAACGATTAGCTGAACTTGAGTATAAAACAAATCCTGTGAAAGGAGTAAAACCTCTAGAAGATATTAATGTTCGATATTTTCCACCCCCACCAGTTACTTTTGCCCAAAGAGAAATTGTGAAAATTTCAGGATTTAATTTAGAATTAAAAGGAATTTCAATATGGTCATCGTCACCATCAAATTTTCCATAAGCATTTTGAATACCATCTACCGAATCAATTGTTGAATCATATTCAAAACTACCATTTAAATTATTTGAACTTAAATCTTTTATATGAGAACTTGTTTTTTTATCAAAATTCCAATGAGCAACTAAGTTATCAAAGGCAGAAATTTTTTTTATAGTAGACACTTTACCAGGATTTGTAAAATTTACAAAAATTTCTTTTAAACTTATATCATCAGTAAAATCAGATTTAACTTTAAATGGTGCACCAACTGCGAAAGTTGTTGCAGATAAATTTTGAATATTTGAAATAATTGGAGGATTAATATCAGCACCAGCAGGTTTTACAGTTAATAATTTTGTTTCATTATAATTTGTTTTTGATGCAATATAATACTTTGCTAATTCATCATAAATTACACAATTAATATTATAATCTCCTTCAATTGGAGTTGTAAAACTCATACTTGACCACCCAGATAAATTAGTAGTATTTGTTCCTAAACTAACACCATTTTTGAAAAATTCAACAATTTTATTTTGATATGGAACATTAACATTTTCATCAGTTACTTGACAAGACATTGTTGAAGAATTTGTTTCAAAAATAATATATGGAGATAAGATTGTTTGATTAATTTTTGTAATTCCATACATATTAAATTCCCTATTTCCCAAAGTGTGAGTTGTTAAGATATTAAAATAAAAATCCCTTGCTCTAACTTGGTTTGTTCTAACTGGACCTAAATTTGGATATTGTGAAATATTTGAAGTTTGGTGAATATAAATTGTTTGATTATTGTTATATGAATTAACATTAAACCATATATTTGTTCCATCACCATTGTGTCTAACTTGACCGGATTGTAAAGGTCTATCCCAATTAGCAATAATTGATATATTTTGACCACGAATTATATTTAAAATATTACCTAAATTAGTCCCATTATCTAAAGTCCAAGAATTCCAATTTGGTCCAACTTTGTCTAATACGTCAAATGATATATCGTCTTGATCCCTATATCCACCTGAACCTTGACAAACTCTATTGGCAGTCCCTTGATATGATTGTTTTCCTCTTAAATAATGTTTCCCAACATAATTTGATAGTGTGAAAGTATTACAGTAAGTATGGTCACCATCATCAGAATGAAGATTATAAGATGTATAAACATTTGAAACTCCTGTGGAAGGCCCATAATTTCCAAATTCTCCTGAACTCCCCCATTTAGTCCCAGAATTTGCAGAATGATCCATATACCAAATATCAACCCTTTCAGCCCTATCAACTCTAACTGAGATACAAGCTTCAACAAGATTCCCAGTTCCAAAATATTTTGAACCATCAACATTTTTAATAGTTACTTCATTAACCCATTCATATTGAGTATTTGTATCTCTACAGCTATCGAGTGTTCCATCATCTGGCGCAGATTCAGATGGTCCACCCGAACAAGGAGTTCCACATTCACACGGACTTGTAGCATCACAAAATTTTGCCACAGGATCAATTGCAAATAACCATGGGCGATTTTCGTAAAAAGTTTTATTTTTATAATTTACAAAAGATTTTCCTAACTCATATAGATAAGGTGAAATTAATGGAACTTGAGCAGAATAAAATAATTCTTTTTTACCAATTAAATTATTCCAAGTTAAATATATTAATTCATTTTTTGTTGTGATTTCATCAGCGTTTGTTGAAATATTTGTAAAGTGATTTGAAAAAATTTCTGTGAATGAATATTTTTGATTTTGGTTTTGTGGTGTAATTTGAAATGTATTGTTAAATGGTCCTTGCCAAGGATCAATTGTTGCTGGAACATTTCTTAAAATTTGAAAGGGAATTTTATTTTGTTCTACAACATTAAAGTAAGTTTCAATATCTACAATTATATCATATTGTTCAACTTGAGCGTATAAATTATAATTTCCTAATTTGTTTGCGTAAATTGATGTAGAGTATACTCCACTTTTATTAGTTGGTTGAATTTGTTTATCTGTTGTAGTTAGTAATACTGATTGATTATTTGGTTTTGTGATTTCTAATTTAATGTCTGCGTTTTCAACTAGGAATCCATTAGCATCTAAAACTACAATTAAAAAGTCAACTAGTTCCCCTTTTTTGTAGAGAGGTTTTTTTGTGTTTACAGTTATTAATCCATAAGCAAAATATTCTTCTTTTATTTTGTCAGTTCCATCAGCAAATAAAATTTTTTCTTTTTTTTTGTAAATTCCTGGAACTAGTTTATTTGTTTGAGTTTGTTGTAATCTTTCTAAAGTTAAGTTTGTTTTTTCAAAACCATGGTCAGTTTGTTCTTCGATTTTTTCTTCTTTTCCAATAATTTGTTTTGTTACAAGTTCATTTGGTGTCGATTGTATTCCAAATGATTTTAAGTTAATGTTTGAGTTTGTGGAGTCATTCATAATTAGTTTTTCTTTGTTTGAGATTTCTCTTAGAGTTAAGTTATCAATTTCATCGAGAGTATTTACATTTTGAATAATTGGTTTAATTTGAATTTGAGTTTGTCTCCCATCATCCGTATCATCAGTTATAATTGCAGAGTATTTTGTATTTTTTAAAATCTCTTGAGTATTTTCTAATTCAATTTCATTTCCCCCTAGATCAATTACTGTAAGTGTATTTGATGTGGATTGTTGAATTGTTTGATTAATTAAAGTTGAAAGGTTTTCATTAAGTTTTGTGTAATTTCTGTTTAGTTTTGTATTTTCTAAATTAATTATGGTTTCACTAATTCCTAATTCTTTTACTGATTGCGTAATTGTTGAATTTTCATTAATAGGATTAGTTTTAATTTGTGAAGTTTGGTTTTGAATTGGTTTTGTGAGATTTATTTTTGTTTGATTTTGTGAATCATTTTGTTTAGGAATTTTTGGAGTTAGTGCATCAATTTGAGATTGGGAAATGTTTTTTGGTAAGACTATAAATTTAATTTGACTTGAGTCAGTTTGGGAGTAAATGTTTGCAGTGTATTCTCCAAATAGAATATTTTGATTAATTGAAAATGTTTTATCACATTTCCCTCCACAGTTAAATTTGAATGTATTTTTTAGTTCAGTTTTTTTTGTTGGAAAAATATCTATAATAATTTGTGTATCTTCAAATTGAGATTTTTCAATTTTTAAAGGTATTTCTAAGTTTCCAGATTCCCAAATAATTTGGTTTGGGATTGAAGTTTCAAATTTTAATTTTTTTTCTTCAAAGTTAAAAGTTAGTTTTTTTTCATATCCTCTTCCTTGATGAAATGTTCTTACAAAAACATTGTATTTGTCAAAGAAAATTTTTTTTATTTCAATTTTTTCTAAACATTTAGTTTTACAAGAAATTGTTTGAGAGTCTATAACTAAATTTGCTCTTTTGTATAAGATTTCAATTTCATAATCTAAAGGTTCTGAAACTAAAGTTTCAAGTTCAAGATAAATATTATATTCGCCATTAGCATCAACTGAAGTTATTTGAGCATTAAATATATCCTCTGAATCAAAGTATTTAATTGCAGAAATAGAAATAACTAGTATAATCATAATAACAAATACATCTGACCAATCTTCAAATATTTTAAACTTCAATTTTTTAGTAAATTTATATAAAAAATGAGCGTTTTAGGTATTAAAAGTAATGGTTGAATTTATTTATTTTTATGATAAAAAAGTTTCAGTTTTCAAGAATTAAAGAAAAATAAAAAATGTTTTAAATTAATTAAAACAAAAAATAAAATTATTTATTGAAATCCTACAATAAAAGTTTTATCAATTGTTGTAGTTGAGTTTGTTGAAATTATATAACTAATATTTTTTATTTCGTGAGAAGTTAAACTAATATTCCACCAATTCATCATTCCTGGGAAATTGTTTCCAAAAGATTTATTGGAAGTTGGTAGTAATGAAAAGTTGGAAGTTGTAAAACTTGGTTCAACATAATCAAATAAAGTTTTATTTAAAGTTTTACCTTCTAAGTTTTCAAATGATAATTGAACTAAAAAGTTTCTAATTAAATTAGTATTATTAATATATGATACTCTTTTTTTAACTCTAGCATCTTGACTTAATTGAACCCCAACATCAAATGTAATTAATTCTGATGCGATTGTATCACCATCAGTATCATTACAAAAATATTGTATTGTATGTTGACCAGGTCCTAAAGCTAGAAATGTTTTTTCAAAATATGTTCCAGCAATATTTGGCATTGTAGTGTTTGCTTGATTATCTAAACTATATTCACAAGTTCCACCCCATGAAAAATATGTTTCATCAAGTGTAAAGTTTCCTAAAACATTTGTACTATATAATTCACTTTGTAATGGATTTACATCTTGATATGTTAATGAAAAGATTTGGAAAGGATAAGTATCATTTACTGGAGAACCATCATCACCATTTTCTAAAACGTTCCCATCTAAGTCAGTTAGGGCAGAGTAAAAAGTATAATTTCCAAAAGGAATAAATGGAACTGTGAAAGTCCCCAATGAGCTTAAATCTAAATTTGCTCCAGGTGCAATATTTGTAATATTATTATGGATTGTTGCAACAACTTGACCTGCTGAATTTTTAATTTGTTGTAGTAATAAGTTACTAATTGGAATTGCTCCATGATTTTCAATTACGGATGGAGTTACATATTCTCTTTTTACATTTGACCAAGTAATTGAATCATCTTTGTCCATATTAATTGCTCTAATTCTAATGTTTCTATTTGTGTTTGTTTCCCAAGCTGTTAAGTATTTTGGATTTTTCTTGATTAAAAATGAGCAAGTATGTGGATAGGTTAGACCAGATGTTAGTGAACAAGTGTGTGAGTATTCATAGTCTGTTCCATTGAATACTTGGATTTCTAAATCTGGATTATTGTTTGTGTTTGTGATTGATCCTGTGTTGTCATATGATGTGATATTTACTTCAAATTTTAAAGCAGTTGTTCTATTACCACTAGTTCCAAAAGTTGTGTCGTAATTGTGCCAGTCATTGTCCCACTCTTCACGAGGGTTAAAAGAGATATTAATGTCATCTACTTTCCAACCTTCATTAGAGTTAGCATTAGCATTTGAGGTTAGCCTAAATCTAAATTTAGTATTTGATAATCCATTTAAATCTGAAGCTGAGTATAGTGATGTTCCAGCTCCCAAAGAACTTCCACCTAAAGAATCTTGATAAACTTTTAAATCCCAGTCAGTCCCATCATAAGCCTCCAAAAAGGTTCTATCAGTATCGCCAGACACTCCATTTTCAACATTCATCATACGATAATAACTAATTTTTACAAGTGATCTACCACTAAAATCATGAACTGGACTTTCAATAAATTGGTTAGTATTTATATTATATGCAGCATTTAAGTTTGTTGCAATACAAGGTTGATTTGGACAATCAGCATCATTTCCTCGAACCCAATCAATTGTTCCAGCATTTAATGTTCCAGTTGACCAACCTTGTAAATCACTTGTGAAATCATAGAATATATTACCAGTATCACCAATATCTGTAATTATAGAGTTATTAAAATCATTAGTATATACAGCACTTGTCATTGCTACAGATTGTCCAACTTTATAGAGAGATTTTGTTGTTTGAGCACCTAAAAATGTTCTAACTCCAATAGCATTAAAGTTTAATGTTGAACTTAAAGTTGGATTATCTGAAATATCACAAGCTCCAAAATAATAAGGATAAACACCATCTTCACTTGTCCCACCATATTCAAACTCGTAACTTGTATTTAATATTGAATTGTGAGTGTATAAATTTTGGATTTCCCAACTAGTTAGTGTCCTATTAAATAACCAAATATCATCTATATTACCTCCAAATTCATTAAATGGTTGACCTGAACCAATTCTAAATTCATTTAAAATATTTTTGGATAAGGTTGCTAATAAAGGAACTCCTACTTGAACACCATTTTCATATAATATCATACTAGTACCGTTATATGTTCCTGCGAGATGAGTCCAAGTATTTAGACTAATTGCTGAACCTGAAATAGTTTTCCATACTGACCCATCACCAATTTCAAATTCCCAATTATTACTAGATCCTGCTGAAATTATATAACCTTCTTGGAGCATACCTCTTGAAGATATAATCACTCTTGTTGTTCCAACTCCACCAGTTACTTTTACCCACAATCCAAATGAAAAAGAATCTGGATTTAATTTTGAATTATATGGTATATTTAAATAATCATCTGAACCATCAAAAACACCATAAGAATTTCTTATTCCATTGACAGTTCCAATAGTTGCACCATTTTCAAAACTACCGTGAAAATTATTCAGATTTACATCGTGAATGTGAGAACTATTTTTTTTATCAAAGTTCCAGTGTGAGATAAGATTATCAAAAGCTGAATGTTTTTCAATTATTGAAGTTCCACTAGGGTTTGTAAAATTTACAAATAATTCTTTTAAACTAATATCATCAGTGAAATTTGCTTTTACTTTAAATGGTGCTCCAACACCAAATGTTGTAGTAGTTAAATTTTTAATGTTTGAAATAATTGGAGGGTTAATGTCTGCACCAGCTGGTTTTACAGTTAGTAATTTTGTTTCATTATAATTTGTTTTTGATGCTAGATAATATTTTGCGAGTTCATCATAAATTACACAATTTATATCGTAATCACCTTCCAAAGGAGTTGTAAAACTCATACTAGTCCAACCATTAACATCAGTTGTATTTGTTCCTAAACTTGAACCATCTTTAAAAAATTCAACAATTTTATTTTGATATGGAACTCCAACATTTTCATCAGTTACTTGACAAGACATTGTAGATGAATTTGATTCAAAAATAATATATGGTGATAATACAGTTTGATTAATTTTAGTAATACCATAAATATCAAATCTACGATTACCAGTTGTATAAAGAGTTTGATTTGAAAAATAATATTCATCAGCAGTAACTTGATTTGTATTTACAATACCAACATTAGGGAACTCTGAAATGTTTGAAGTTTGATGAATGTATGTTGTTTGATTATTATCAAATGTTGTTACATCAAACCATTTATTTGTTCCATCACCATTATGTCTAACTTGTCCAGCCTGTAATGGTCTGTCCCAATTAGAACTAAAAGTTATATTATTCCCACGAATTACATTTAAATTATTTCCAGTAGTTGTTCCATTGTCTAAAGTCCAAGATTGCCAAACTGGTGCTACTTTAGATAAAACATCAAACACAATATCGTCTTGATCTTTATATCCTCCGCTACCTTGGCAAGTTCTCCCCGCAGTACCTTGATATACTTGTTTTCCACGAATGTAGTGTTTACCAACATAATTGTTTAGTAAAGTTGTTGTACAATATGTGTGATCACCATCATCAGAATGTAATCCATAAGATTCATAAATTGTTGTAACACCAGCAACAGGAGTAGTTGCTCCAAAAGTGGTTCCACTGTTTGCTGAGTGATCCATATAAAATAAATTAACTCTTTCATTTCTATCAACTCTTACAGAAATACAAACTGTTACATTGTTACCAGTTCCGAAATAATCTGAACCATCAGTATTAGTTACAGTTACCTCATTTACCCATTCATATTGTACATTTGTGTCGGCGCAACTATCAATTGTTCCATCACCCGCAGCAGATTCACTTGGCCCACCCGCACAAGGAGTTCCACATTCACACGGACTTGTAAAACCACAAGTTTTTGCTACAGGATCAATTGCAAATAGCCAAGGTCTGTTTTCATAAAAATTTTCACTAGAATAATCTACAAATGATTTTCCTAATTCGTATAAATATGGTGTTACTAATGGAACTTGGGCGGAATAAAATAAATCATTATTTGTTCCAGTTAAATTATTCCAAGTTAAATAAATTAAATCTTGTTTTGTTTCAATTAAATCAGCATTAGTTGAAATATTTGTAAAGTCAGAACTGAATACTTCTGTGAAATTATAAGTTCCAGTGTAAGTTTCTGGTTTGATTTTGAAAGTATTATTAAATGGACCAAGCCAAGGGTCGATTGTTACTGGAACATCTCTTAAAATTTGGAATGGAATTTTATTATCCTCTACTACATTAAAATAAGTTTCTACATCTACAATCATATTGTATTGTTCTACTTGAGCATACAAGTTATAGTTTCCTAATTCGGAAGCGTAAATTAAACTTGAGTAAACTCCATCTTTGTCTGTTGGTTGAATTTGTTTATCTTTAGTTGTTAGTAATACGGATTGATTATTTGGTTTAGTTACTTCTAATTTAATGTCTGCGTTTTTTACTAAGTATCCATTAGCATCTAAAACTACAATTAAAAATTCAACTAATTCATTTTTTTTGTATAATGGTTTTTTTGTGTTTACTGTGATTAGTCCGTATGCAAAGTATTCTTCTTTAATTTCTTCTGAGCCGTCGGCAAATAATGTTCTTTGTTCTTTTTTATAAATTCCTGGAACTAATTTATTTGTTTCTGTTTGAGCTAATTTTTCTAAAGTTAAATCTGTTTTTTCAAATCCTCTATCAGTTTGTTCTAATATTTTTTCTTCTTTTCCAATAATTTGTTTTGAAACTTGATCAATACTTTGTGTTCCAAAGTTTGATGGTTTAAAATTAAATGCACTTGAATCTTTTTTTTGAAGTTTTTCTGTAACTGAGATTTCTCTTAAAGTTAAATTTTCAATTTCAGTTAAAGTGTTTACATTTTGAATAATTGGTTTTAATTGAATTTGTTGCGGTCTTTTATTTTCAGTTTTTTCATTTCTATTTGTATTTTCTTGAGTTGTAAGAACAGCAGTATATTTTTTATTTTCTAAAAGTTCTGAGATATTATTTAATTCAATTTCATTTCCACTTAAATCAATTGCAATTATTTTATTTTCTTTATTTTCAGATTTTGTTTCGTTTAAAATATCATCTAGTTCTAAATTTGAATTTGAATTTAAGTTTAATTCTTCTTTAATTTGTTTTTCTAATTCATCATTAATTTTACTATAATTTCTTACAAGTTTTGCAGAACTTGTATTTACAATTGTTTTTGTAATTTTTAGTTCATCAATTGATTCTTCTAAATCTGAAACTTTTTGTTTAATTGTTGAATTTTCAGTAATTGGAGTTTGAATTATTTTATTTGTTTGATTTTGGGAATTATTTTGTTTTGGAGTGTTTGGAAGTTTTGGAGTTAGTGCATCAATTTGAGATTGGGAAATGTTTTTTGGTAATACTACAAATTTAATTTGACTTGAGTCAGTTTGTGAGTAAATGTTTGCAGTGTATTCACCAAATAGAATATTTTGATTTATTGTAAAAGTTTTATCACATTTTCCACCACAGTTAAATTTGAATGTATTTTTTAGTTCAGTTTTTTTTGTTGGAAAAATATCAACAATAATTTGTGTATTTTCAAATTGAGATTTTTCAATTTTTAAAGGTATTTCTAAGTTTCCAGATTCCCAAATAATTTGGTTTGGAATTGAAGTTTCAAATTTTAATTTTTTTTCTTCAAAGTTAAAAGTTAGTTTTTTTTCATATCCTCTTCCTTGATGAAATGTTCTTACAAAAACATTGTATTTGTCAAAAAAAATTTTTTTTATTTCAATTTTTTCTAAACATTTAGTTTTACAGGAAATTGTTTGAGAGTCTACAACTAAGTTTGCTCTTTTGTATAAGATTTCAATTTCATAATCTAAAGGTTCTGAAACTAAAGTTTCAAGTTCTAAATCTATTGAATATTTGTTATCAGTGTTTACTGATGAAATTTGAGTATTAAAGACATCTTCTGAGTCAAAGTATTTAATTGCGGAAATTGAACTTAATAAAAGTAACATAATGAAAACTATAGTCATCCAATCTTCAATAAATTTAAACTTCAATTTCATTTTATTTTATAGTTAAAATATTGCTATTTAGGTTTATAAAATTTTGTTATTTTAAATAGTAAGATATTATTGAATTATTAGTTAAAAAGCACAATATATATTCAAATTTAAGTATAAAAACATATTGAAAAATTATAATATTTTGTATAAAATAAAGAAAAAAATAAAGAAAATTAATTGAAAAATCAATTGAAAAATAGGAAAAAATAGAAAAAATATTGAAATTAATAAAATTATTGTGGTTGTTGTGAGTTCATCTCAACAAGTTTTGCTTGAAATTTTTCTGCTAAATTTTTTAATTCTTGCTCATTTAATTTTTCTCCTTTAATATCAAAATTAATATTATCATTTTCATATCTTGGAATTAAATGTGACATGAAATGTTGAGATTGTTGACCTGCAGCAGCACCATTTGCAATAAATACTGTAACATCTTTTGAATCATCAAAAGTTGTTTTAATTAAATCTGTTAAATATTTTGACATTACAGTTAAATGTCCTAAAACTTGGTCTGGGACCATTGGCATCATCATATAATGTTCTTTTGGCATTAGTAGTATGTGACCTTTTGTAGCTGGATTAATATCTAAAATAGCTAAACAAATATCATCTTCAAAAATAATTTGTGCTGGAATTTCTTTTTTAATAATTTTACAGAAAATACAATTGTCTTTCATTAATTGCATTCTTTTTTGAATTTCTTCTTGTGATAATTCTTGACTCATAAAAATAATTTAATTTTTTAGAATTATAAAGTTTTGTTGTTTTAAATTTTGAAAAGAAATATTGTAATTAAAAATTAAAAAATTGAATTAAAAATTAAAAAAATATTTTTTAAAAATTATTTTTTGAAATTTATTTTTTAAAATTTATAAATCCTGATTCAATAGAATAAGTTCCATCTTTATTTTCTGTCGCAGGTTTAAATTTTAGTTGGTTTGAATATTCTAATTTAAATTTGTCTGAATCTGATAAATTTCCATCAGTTAATAATTTTAATCTATTTGGATATTGAAATTTAGTTTTTTTATTTGATAAATATCTATAAAAATCTTCAACTTGATGATAACAAATATTTGTGAATAATTCTTCATTTGTTAAATCATCGTATATGTCGTATTTTTCTAAATTTTCAGGATTTTCACAAAATTTTTGATACATTGATTGAATACCCATTAATGAATGATAAGCGTCATTTGTTAAGATTATATCTAATTGTTTATTATCTTTAGTTTTTACAGTGTGGTCAAACCATAGATCTAAGTCTGGTTCATATTGTTGTCCTTGAATAATATATCCTTCTTTGATTAAATGCTCAAATCTTCCTAAAGCATCTTCATACATATTTTCAATTTTTGGAATTTGAAATAAATGTTGAAAATGTCCAAATACAGAAGTTATTAGTAAGTCTGTTTGAACTAAACAACGATTTTCTAAGTTAGAATTATTTGAGTTTAATTGTAATACTTTTCCCATTTGTAGATAAGTATGGATTTTTTGATTTATATATTTTTTGGGAGATTAAAATATAATTTTTATAGAATTTAAGAAAATATAATTTTTAAAAAAATGTTTAAAATGTTTTGAGACAATTTAAACAAAATAATTTTTCTTTATTATTAAATGTAGTTTTTATTAAAGGAATTTTAGTATCAGGAACCATACATTTTACACAAATATTTTCTTTTTTTGTATTTTCTTTATTATCTCCAAATACATTTGTAATTGCAGGATCAATAGTTGATTTTGTATCAGTATTTCCAATTCCTAATTCTTCTTTAGCATCTTCTGAAACTCTATCAGGAGTCCATCTAGGTTCAAATGTTAATTCAATTTCAACATCAGTTACACCTTGAACTGCTGATACAGCTGAACTAATCATTTCTTGAATATATTCGGCAGTTGGACAAGTTGGACTTGTTAAACTCATAGTGATGTGAATAAATCCACTTTCTTTTACTTGAATGTCATAAATTAATCCTAAATCATAAACATTGATTGGGATTTCTGGATCGTAAACTTCTCTTAAAGCATCGATAATTTCGTTTTTTAGGTTTTCTGTAGTCATAAATATAATTAGTGTAGTTTTATTTATAAAAGTAGTTTATTTGATATAAATTTATAGAGAAAGTAAAAAAATAGAAAATTACATTAAAAAATAAAATTATAAAAATAAGTTATAAAATTAAAGTATAAAATTAAAGTATAAAATTAAAGTATAAAATTAAAGTATATCGCATTAAAGTTTAAAATATTAATTGAAAATTAAGAATAATTTTTAAAAAATGGATTTTCCCTTAGTGTTTTCTTTTTTGCAATAAAGTTAAATGATAAAGGACTTAATATTATTAATATAAAACTTGCAAATACTAATGATGAATATATTTCTGGACTAATTAAACCTGATTTTCTAGCAATTTCTAAAATAACTAAATCCATTCCCCCTTTTGATGCCATTCCAAGACCAATTAGTAATCCTGGATAAAGTTTATCGTGAGAAATTTGAGTTGCCATAACAGAGGATATAATTTTCATTAAAAATGCAATTGCAGCAAAACTTAGACCCCAGTAAATATGTTCAAATAAAACTGAAAAGTCAAGTGAAAATCCTACACTAAAAAAGAAAAAATAAGACAAAAAACCCAATGAAATTGATTTAATATTAGCATCTATTCTTTTTTCTTCTTGTATTCCAAGATGTCCTTTTTGGTAAAGTGAAAAGTTTAGTAGAAATCCAGCTAAAATTGCTCCAACTGAAAAATCTAATCCGAATTTATCGGCAAAAGTTGCAAAAAAAAGTAAAAATAATATTGAGTATGTAAATAAGTCGTGAGAGTTAAGTAAGTTTTTGTGAACGAAAATATCGTCAATAAATTTAGATAAATATTTTAGACAATAAAATCCACTTGTGAAAACAATCATACCAATTATTAGAGGAATAAATGAAATTAAACCTACTGCTGAAGTTGCCATAATTGAGATTAAAGTTAATGAGAAAATTCCAAATAAATCATCAATTAATCCAGCCCCAACAATGATTTTTCCCGATTTACAATGGAGTAGTCGGTTTTCTTGTAATAACATTACAGCTATCCCTTCTGCAGTTATACTTAATACTGAAGCTATTACTATACTTACAATAAATGTTAAGTTTAAAATATAGTATGTGAAAATTAAAGCTGTAATAAAAGTTAATATAAATCCTAATACTCCAACTAATATTGTTTCTGTTCTTTGTTTTTTAATTGATTTTAAATCAAGTTCTAAACCAATATAAAATAAAAACATTACAATTCCTAGTGTGCTTAAAATTTCTAAAACTTCAAAGTCACTTGATGTGAAGTATGATTTGAAAAAATATGAAAAAATAAGTCCTACTGTAATTGGTCCTAATACTTTTGGTAATTTTATTGATGTGAATAATTTTGAAGTAAAAAAACAACTAGATAAAATTATAAGTATTAGTGCGAGCGCATCCATAATTGAATTTAGAATAATTAGTTTATCAATATTTATCTCTACTTAATAATTAGGTATTTAAATGGTTGGATATATTATTTTATTATGACATACCATAAATCAAAATCTACTGGAAATAAGGGAAAGTTTAATTCTAGTAAGAATTCTAAAAATAATTCTAATTTTAAATCAAAGTCTAAGTTAAATTCAAATAAAGGTTCAAACTTTAAATCAAATTATTCTAAAGATAATAATAGAGGTGAATCAAGTAATAAAAATTATAATAATGATAACCATAGATTTAATAGAGATAATGGTAAAAATTTTAATAATAAACCTAATGAATTTAAAAAAGTTAAACCAACTGCTGAGGAAAATAAACAATTTGCAATTAAAGGGAATTATAAAGCTGGAAATAAGAGAAAGGTTGATTCAGAGAATTATTTAAATTCAAATGGGAAAAAAGTTGAAAATTCTAATAGACCTCCTCAAAGGTCAAATAATAGATTTAATGATACTTCTAAAAGTTTTGGAGGGGCTGAATTATTAGCTCGTTATGATAAATGGTTTGGAAATGGGACTGGGAGAAAGTTAAATGATTCAATTAGAAATTATTCACAAAATCAATTTGTGCGTGTTAATTTGTCTAAGATGAATATTGAAGAAGTTTTAACTTTTTTTAAGAAAAATAGAGTTAAGTATGAGAATACTTTTTTACCAAATGGGTTTAAGATTGAGAAAAGTTTTTTTAATTTAAGTTCGTCACTTCCGTGTTTATCTGGACAAATTTATTTTCAAGATTTAGCTTCACAAGTTCCAGTAAATTGTGTGGATTTTAATAGGTTAAAGGAAATTTCTGATAGTGGGAAAGTTGTAAAAGTTTTAGATGGATGTGCTAGTCCAGGGTCAAAGACTACTCAAATGTTAGATTTATTAAATTATAATAAAATTAATTATGAGTTAACTGCGATTGAATTAGAGGAATCAAGAGTTAATAGATTAGTTAATAATATTCAAAAAATGGGATTTTCTGGGTTTAAGATTGTTAATACTTCTGCTACTGAATTTAAAACATCAGATAAGTTTGATGTAATTATTTTAGATGTTCCATGTTCAGGAAATTTAGTTGGAGATAGAAATTGGTTAAAGAAGAGAAATGTTACAGATATTTGTGAAAAGTCAAATTTACAAAAATCAATTGTTAAAAATATTTCAAAGTATTTATCTGATAATGGAGAATTAATTTATTCTACTTGTTCTATTGAAAAAGAAGAAAATGAGAATAATGTTAAGTGGATTGAAAGTAATTGTAATTTAAAAAATGTTAAAATTAGTTTAGATACAAATTTTGATGCTAGTTGTTTAGATGGGGTTTTAGGATTAAGGTTTTTACCTCATAAGTCTAGAACTCAAGGATTTTTTGTTAGTAAGTTTGTTAATAAATAAATTAAAAATAAAAAAATATTAATTTAAT
>DAXK01000001.1 GCA_002506365.1 archaeon UBA583
TATCTCAATAATAAAACTCCTTATAAATATATATTTTTAATATATATTAGACACTAATATTTATAAATTTAAATTTCCATATTTAATTTATGGGAAAATTATTGGACTGTGTTGTAGCAACTACGATTTGTATACCGTTAGGATTTGGTTTAAACTTTTATAAAAATAAAGATTATTTTGAAAATCAATCTTTCACAAAATCAAAAGGAGAAACTTTCTATGTTGATAATAAATGTCAAGGCTTAATTGATTTTCATGGAAATATATCTTATTTAGTTTCAGGATTTGATTATAAAAATAACTTACAAGTTGATTTATTAGGTGATAATGTTTATTCTAAAAATTATTTAGATTCAAATTCAAAACTAGAACTCACAAATCCAAATAAAATAAATCCAAAATTAATCTCTGAATTAGAAAAAAAATTATTTGAATGCAAAACTAAAAAATAATTATTTCTAAACTAAATTAATCTAAAATAAAAATAAAATAATTAAAATAAATTTTTAAAAAGAAAATTTATTTTCCACTAACAATTTCTACAATATCACCAAACTTTAATTGATGATCTTTACCAACCATCATCTTAGTTTTAATATCAATAGCTTTAATAAAATACTTTCCAAAATCGGTATGTAATCTATAAGCAAAATCTAATGCAGTTGCATCTCCAGGCATTAAAAAACAATCAGGTAAAACATTCCCTTTAGCATCCTCTAACTTACTTCCACCTGGGAAAATTGGTTTTAATTTTAATAAATCAAAAACTGCAGCATCTAAACAAGTTTGAACACCAGTTCCCTTCATAGCTGAAGTTACTTTCTCAATTTGTGATAAACCTGCCTTTTGAGCATCATTTAATTTACTTTCATCAACAATTGAAAATTTTTCTTCACCAGGAATATAATTTAATAATCCTGCTTTTGAAGCTGACTTTAAATTCGCTTCATACTGAGCAATAATTGGAACAATTAAATACTGTGGAAATTCTTCCTTTAAAGCATTTAACTTTTTCTCCCATAAATTATCTTCCATCAAAACATCACACTTATTAGCAGCAATAATCATAGGTTTAGAAATTTCTCTTAACTTTTGAGCTATCTCAAAAACATTATCTGATGCATTTGTTTTATCTAATTTTAATTCTAAACAAGCAGCATAAATTTGATCTAATGAAATATTTAAACCTGATAAAACTGTATTTAAAGCATCTTCTAACTTCATATCTTGTTGCCGGAATTTCTTTTCAATATTTACCCAATTTTTCTTTAAAACATTAAAAAACCAATGATCTAACTCTTCTTCTAAAAATCTAATATCATTAGCAGGATTATAAGAATTAACTTCAACAGTTTCTCCCTTATCATTAGTCCCACCAGATAAATCAATCACGTGGATAAAAGCATCCGCCTGTCTTAAATCATCTAAAAATTTATTTCCTAATCCCTTACCTTCATGAGCTCCTGGAACTAAACCAGCCACATCAATAATTTCAATTGGAGCAAATCTCCAATCACCTAAAACATATCCGTCTCTTGGATTAGAATGTCTATCAAAATCAAGAGCTGGGTCTTTAATTTTCACATATCCAATCGCAGAATTAGGATCAATAGTTGTGAACGGAAAATTTCCTGATTCCGCTTCAGCTAAAGTTAAACTTCTAAAAAATGCAGACTTTCCTACATTTGGCTTACCTACAATACCAATAATCATAAAATAAATAAATTATTTAATCTTTAAAAACATTTAGAATTAAATTTTGTTTCAGCTAAAGTTAAACTTCTAAAACCTTGTGAAATCTTTGATTTCACAATGGCTTAGAAATCTGTAGGATTTCTTGAAATGCAGACTTTCCTACATTTGGCTTACCTACAATACCAATAATCATAAAATAAATATATATTTGTTATTTTATAAATATTTATAAATTATTCAATTTAAATTATATTATGAAAGTAATCTCTTACAATATTTACAGACACAACAAACAACTAAAAAAAGTATTTAACTTTATTCAAAACTCAAATGCTGATATTATTTGTTTACAAGAAGTGCCAAAAATATTTTTAAAAAAATTACAAACTGATAATCCAAATAAATTTAAAATAAACTACTCAAACGAATATTTTATTAAATCAAACCATAAAAAATCAATTTTATTATACAATGTAATTTTATCTAAATACAAAATTGATAAAATAAAAGAAATTCCGCACATAGAACACAATAAATTTCCAATCTATTATAGATGGATAAATAAATATGATAACTTGGATATTAAAGGAATCTACATTGATATTACAACCCAAACTGGAGAACAATTTAGAATCTTTAACTCTCATTTAGAATGTATCGCATCTCCAAACTTTAGAATTAATCAATTTAAAAATTTATATACTCACAAATCTCTAAACAAACACAATATTTTTGTTGGAGACTACAACGTATTCGCAAACCCAATTCTATCTCCATTTATTGGATTTTTATCTGGATATAAATCAAAAGATTTTATGGTAATTGAAAAAAATCAATTTAAAAAATTATTTGAAATATTAAATCTAAAAAATATATTTCACAAGAAAAGAACATTTAAAAAATTACCATTTCAAACAGACTTTATTGTTGTAGATAAAAATATTGAATTTGATATGCCAATTGTACACAAATCTGAACTAAATGGTTCAGACCATTATCCTATTAGTGTAGAATTAAATTAAATAAACTGAAATAATCAGTGTAATTAAATGTAAAAAAAACGCCAAAAAAATTGCTATTTTAGAAAAATAACAAATTTTAATATTAGACTTAATAATATTATAATAAAAAATTGATGGAATAACTTGATCTAAAACCAAACTCAGCGACACTGCAAATAAAACAACCAAAAAACTCGAAAAACTAAAAATTAAATAAATAACTAAACTCAAAAATAAACCAATAAAACCAAAATGAATATGATGAAAATCAAAACTCGTTTTTTCCCTGATTTTTCTCGTTAAAGTTCTACTCTTAGAATCATCTTCTCTATTATGTAACTTATGTGATAAAATTCTCGTAATAATAAAAGTTCCAATAAAAATAATAGAAAATAATTCAATCATAATATTTAATTAATTTAATATTTAATAAAACTTTACAAAATACAAAATTCCTTTTCTCCATTTCGCTCCGCTCCACTTCAAAAAGAATTTATATTAATCTTTTTCGCTCGTTTTCCGCGAAAAAACCAAATAGAATTTTTAAATTTCACATTAAAATTTAAGCCCTCACTTTCGTTCGACCTAAAATTGTTAATCAGAAATTTAAAAATAATATAATTATGCTCAACGAACATATATAATTAGAATTTGTAAAAAATTAGAAGAAATCTAATTAGACTTCTTAGTTTTTTTAGAATCAGCCTTAACAGCCTTTGTTTGTGGTTTAGCTTCTCTTGCTTCACCTTTAACTTTTAACTCGATACCAGCAGCATCTAAAGCAGATCTTACATCTTCAGTAGTTCCTTTCTTAATATCTAAAACTTGTCCAACAGGCTCTAAGTGAGACTTGTTAACTTTCTTTCTTCTTGTGTTACCATCAACTAAAAAGTAATTATCATCAATCTTCTCAACGATTACTCCATATTCCATAGCATCTCTTCCAGCAGTCTTAACTACTAATCTACCAACTTCTAATAACATTTTTATTCTTCTCCATTAGCTCTTACTTTAGCTAATCTTACAATATGCCCAACTACTTGGTTTCTCATTCTTTTAGAAGGAATTTCAGCATACTTTTTAGCAACTTCCTTGTTACCTTCAAAAGATTCTGTAAATTCTTCGGCTCCTTTTGCAAAGATTTTATCCCCACTAGCCTTAACAAATCTTGTTTTGATTCTTCCCATAACATAAATAAATCAAAAACTCTTTTTAAAGGTTACCATAATGTAATACTAAATAATAACACTTAACTTATATAAACCAAACTAAAAACTTATATATTATGACAAATTTAAACAATTTAAAAATTACATCTTGGAATGTTAATGGAATTAGAGCAGTATTTAATAAAGGATTTATAGATTCACTAAAATACTTAAATTCAGATATTGTATGTATTCAAGAAACAAAAGCACACCCAGACCAAGTAGACCACGCTCTACACGAATTAGGATATGATTATGAATACTGGAACTCAGCTGAAAAAAAAGGTTACTCTGGAACTGCTATTTTCTCAAAAATTAAACCAATTAATGTAACCTATGATTTAGGATTTGAAAAACACGACAAAGAAGGAAGAGTAATTACAGCAGAATATGAAAATTTCTACCTTGTAACAGTATATACTCCAAATTCAAAAAGAGATTTATCAAGACTTGAAGAAAGAACAAAAGAATGGGATGTATTATTTCTAAATCATTGTATTGAACTAGAAAAAACAAAACCAGTTGTATTTTGTGGAGATTTAAACGCAGCGCACACAGAACTTGATGTAAAAAATGATAAATCAAATAAAACAACCGCTACTAAACCTGGGGCTGCCGGATTTACTGATTCAGAAAGAGCAGGAATTGATCAAATAAAATCAAAAGGATTTATTGACACATTTAGACATTTTCACCCAGAAACTGAAAAATTCAGTTGGTGGTCATATATGGGAAGAGCAAGAGCAAACAATGTGGGTTGGCGTATTGACTACTTTTTCACATCAGAATCATTAAAAGATAAATTAGTAACCGCAGAAATCGAAGACCAAGTTTTAGGTTCAGACCATTGTCCAGTCACAGTTACAATTAAAAATTAAAATTAAAAATTTTCAATTTTATTTTTCATTAACTAATATTTTTATAATTAAATTTATATAATTTAAAATCATATAATAATTCTTTATGAAAAAAACTCTCTTAAATATTTTATTCTCAACTTCACTTATCTCAACAAATGTTTTTGCAAATCAAATTATGTTACTTGGGGAGTTAGATCATAGAAATCCTCAACATAGAATAGATACTAAAAATTTTATAAATCAAAATTCAAATAATTATAATATTCTAGCTCTAGAAGCATTTGAATCTAATAAACAATATTTATTAGATAATTATCATTTATTTCCAACTAAACAAAATTTAACTAAAATAAATGATTATTTATCAACTCGTTGGAAATACTATGATCCAAAATCTTATACAAATTTAATTGAATTCACATATTCTAATAATATGTTAGTTGTTGGGATAGATGAACCTAAATATCTTCAAAAAAATGAAACTAAATTACTTCCAGTCCCTCCTGAATTCTCTAAAACTAGAATATCTAGAGAAAAACATATGGCAAAAATTTTATGTGATTTATCTTTAGAAGATAATATATTAGTTTTAATTGGAAATATTCATACAAACAAAAAATTTCTTCCATTACAAATTAAAAAAACTTGTTCTAAAACAATTAATACAAAAACTCTAAAATGACTTATTTTATTAAAACTTTTAATCTTTTTCAATTTAGACATTAGTTTTTTCACATTTTTGTATTTTTTTGTCATACTCTCATAGTTAACTATTTAAATATACTTTTATATATAAAATATAATCAGTTTCAAATTGAAACTAAATAGTTAGAAAATGTCATTAGATTGGAAAACATTAAATACAAAAGTTGTAGATGCAGGTGGAAATAATTTCATCGAAGTTACATTAAAACAAGCACCAGAAGGGCAAGATATGTTTATCGGGTTTTCAAAAGGTTGGACAAATCCAGAAGGATTAAAAAGATACAAATCAAACGTTTTATTCAAAATTGCTCAAAAAGAAGAACTTTTTGGAGCTGTTGAAGAAATGTTAGCATTAGCTAAAACAAACAAAGACAATTAAATATTAGAATAATTTAACTTTATTTTAAATATTTACTATTATTTTTATTTTATCATTTATTTTTCAAATATGAAATTATACTATTTTTAATTATATTAACATATTAATTTATATTTAATAAAAGTAATTACAAATATTATTAATAATCGTCTATCAAAATTAATTTATGAAAATTTTAGATATTAAAGCTTTACAAATTTTAGACTCAAGAGGAAATCCAACACTTCAAGTTGATGTAATGTTAGAAGATGGTTCAAAAGGAACATTTCAAGTTCCATCAGGAGCATCAACTGGAATCCACGAAGCCCACGAACTTCGAGACGAAAATAAAAACATTTATCATGGGAAATCAGTTTATCAAGCTGTTGAAAACATTAATACAATTAAAGATAGATTAATTGGAATTAACTTTACTCAAAAAACATTAGATAAAAATTTAATTGAAATTGATGGGACAGAAAATAAATCAATTATTGGTGCAAATTCTATCTTGGGAATTTCAGTGGCATTCGCCAAAGCATCCGCTAAATTTTATAATTTACCATTGTATGAATATCTATCAAGATTAATTAATGAAAAATCATTTACAAATAAATCAATGGCTGAACTTGTAGCTCCACAATTATTTGCAAACATTATTAATGGTGGACTACACTCAGGAAATAAATTAAATATTCAAGAATTTATGATTTTACCTAATTTAGGTGATTTAGAATTAAACATTAAAGCTACTTGTGAAATTTATCAAACTTTAAAAACATTAATTGAACACGATTATGGTAAATCTCAAACAGCTGTTGGTGATGAAGGAGGATTTGCCCCAGATTTATCAAAATCAACTGAAAGTTTAGATTTAATTGTAAAAGCAATTAAAAAATCAAATTATGAAGGTCAAGTCTATTTAGCTCTTGATGCAGCAGCATCTGATTTTTATGACAAAGAAACAAAATTATATGAAGTAGAAGTTGGCTTAAAATTAAATTATAAAGAACTTACAAAATATTATTCAGATTTATGTGAAAATTATCCATTAATTTCTATTGAAGACGCAATGGACGAAGATGACTTTGAAGGGTTTGCATACTTTTTAAAATATGGTCCAAAATTGAAATTCAAAAATCATCTAACAAACAATAAAACTTTATTATCAGTTGGGGATGATTTAACTGTTACAAATAAACAAAGAATTCAAATGGCAATTGATAAAAAATTATGTAATTGTTTATTATTAAAAATTAATCAAATTGGTTCATTATCTGAATCAATTGAATCTTACAAATTAGCAAAATCAAAAAACTGGCAAGTAATTGTATCTCACAGAAGTGGAGAAACACCCGATGATTTCATTTCAGATTTAGCAGTTGCAATGCAATCAAGTATTAAACTTGGAGCTCCAGCAAGAGGGGAAAGAGTTGCAAAATATAATCGTCTATTAAATATCTTCAATTGAACATAGTTAAATCAAATTGTTAAAAATGATTTAGAAATCTTCGATTTCTAAAGTATATTTTTTCAAAATTAATTTTGATAAATTTATATAAAATATTAATTTGTAATTGTTATCAATTAATATGTTTTTGACTTTCTTATTTTTTAGGAGTTACGAATTTTTAAATTAAAATTTAATAAAATCTATTTATGGTAAAAAATGATTCTTTAAGTTCTGATATCGATTTAATTAAAGAACTTGAAAGTTTAAGAATTAAACAAAAATTATTAGTTGAAACTTTATCTAAAGAAAATTCTACACACGAAATCAAAACTTTATCTCACATTGATGGGAAGTTAGATTTTTTAGTAAAAATTTTTCAAGAATCAACTAGTTCTGAAACTTCTCAAGATGAAAAAAATAAACAAGTCGAAAAAGAAAAATCACATGAAAATTTTGAAATAAAATTATTTGAAAAATTAGAATCAATCGAAGAGTCTATGAATGCTAAATTTGAAGATATTTTAGAAAAAATTTCAAACTTAGAATCAAATAAAATTAATTCAAAATTACCTTCTGATGTATCAAAAACTCAAACTACTGATAAGATTCAATCTGATTCAAAATCAATTGATAAGAATAATTCTAAATCTTCAGTTGAAATTAATTCTGAAACAATTCCACCAATTCCAAATTTTGGGGAAGAAAATACTTCAGAAAAACCAGTTGAAAATAATAAATCTATTGAAACTAAATCTCAGGATTCAAAAAATTCAACATCATCTACAAATTTAATAGAACCTGAAAAAGAAAAAAAGAAGAAATGGTTTTAACAATAAAATAACTAATTAAAAAATGACAACATCAAATAAAAAATTAATCGAAGAATTGAAAAAATATAACTCTGAATTAGATGGACATGTATCAAGTTCAGGAATTGATATTAATTTAATGACAAGGACATTAAAAAATAATTCATCAGCAGATCAAAACGAAGAATTTATTCATTTATTTTCTCAAAATTTATTAGATTTAAGAACTGAAGTTTCACTTTTAAGAAAAAATTTATCAACTGACATTGAAGGAATGGTTATGAAAGTTGTATCTAATCAACAAAATCAATTTAGTGAAAAAATGAATAACTTATTTTTACAAACAACATTAGATATGAAAACTTTTCTAAATGATACTGTAATTAAATTTGGTGATGAAATTACTCAAATTAAAAAAACATATAATGAAATGGTAATTCAAAACTCAAATATTTCTTCAGAAATGTTAAAACTAAAAGATGTTGTATCTGGATTACAAAAAGAAATTCACGCGCAAGATATCACTGCAACTCAAATTGATACAAATAGAAAATTAGATGAAATTGAAAACGTATTACAACTAAATTCTCATTTATTAAATGATAATAAACACCAAATTTCTGATGTTCACTCAAATGTTACTGATTCATTTTCTAAATTATTTGATATTTCTCACAGACATTTAACAATTTCAACAGATTCAGCAATTACTAATAGATTAGTAGATATTCAAAATTTGTTAAACTTAAATACAAAATCTGTATCTCAGGTATCTAATAGAATTTTAGAAATATCTAATGCTAAACCTACTCAAATTAATATTGATACTGATAATTTAAAACAATCTCAAATTTCAACAAATAAAAAATTAGATGATATTGAACATATGTTAGAACAAAATACTAATCTTTTAAATAAAAATAAATTTGATCTCTCAACAGTTTCAAACTCAGTTTCTCAAGTTTCAAATAAAATTTTTGAAATTTCTAGTAAAAACTCAAGTAAACTTGATCTAGAAACTCAAAATCTTAAAAAATCTCAAATTTCAACTAATTCAAAACTAGAAGAAATTGAACAAATGTTAGAACAAAATGCAAATATTTTAAATAAAAATAATTCATCAATAAAAAATGTTTCAAAATCTGTTTCAAAATTAAATAATGTAAATACTCAAACTAATCCTGATAATATTAAAAATGCTAAAATTCCGAAAATTCCAAAAGCCCCATCAAACTTAAAAAATTCATCTAAATCTAATAAAACTCAAAAAACTGGGTCTGTTGAAGTAATTATGCCTGAATCCGACACACTATATAATTCAAATTCACCAATTCCAAACAAAATATTAGATATTGATAGTAGACTAAATAAATTGAAAAATTTGAGATGATATTTATAACTTTTTAAGAGTAAGTAAATACTATATAATCCTTATCTCTATTTTTAATTAACACAAAATACATTGTGGTTAGAAATATGTTTTTAAAAATGGTATTTAATAAAAAAGCAATTAGTCCTGTTGTTGCAACTGCCTTACTTTTAGTAGTAGCTGTTGTAGCTGTTGTAGGATTCCAAAGTTGGTTCACAACTTTTCAAAGTAAACAATTAACTGATGTAGAATTACAAACATCATCAGGAGGAGCAGCAATCCAAATTGAAAGAGTTCAAGAGGATTTAGTTTATATCTTAAATAGAGGTAATACTGCTGTATCTGTAGCAGATTTCACTGTAACTTCTGCTGATGGAGATTATGTATGTTCACCTGGAGCAACACCTGTATCTATTACTACGGGAGTAACTTCTTACGCTTGTGCAAAAGATGCTGGAACATATGTTGCTGGTGAAAGAGTTTCTGTAATTTTAGAAACTGCCTCTGGTTTAGTAACTGGAGATTATTTAGCTAAATAAATATTTTAAAACAATATTTTAATCTAAATATTTTTCAAATACTATTTTGTATTTGAAAATTACTATTTATATAATTAGATATTTGATATCTAATCTTTTTTTAATTCTTAAAATTCAAACTTAGATATATAATTCACAACTTTCTAAGGGTAAATAATCAATATAAACCTCATTCAACAAAATTCAATTAATCACAATGAAATTGTGGATTAAAATGTATCTCAAAAATGGTATTTAATAAAAA
>DAXK01000021.1 GCA_002506365.1 archaeon UBA583
ATTTTATTATTTGTAATTTTAAATTCATTAGTTTTAGGATTTAGTGATGAATATTATGGGGATTTGAAAATTGTGATTGATGAGTTAGGTAAAACATCAATTTCTGGAACTACTAATTATAATGATTTAATTGTTACAAAATCAGATGAATTTACTTCAAAAAAAGGAAGTATTTGGACTTTTGAGTTATTAGTCCCTGTAGAATTTTCAGAATTTATTTTTGAGTTGGAATTACCTGCTAAAACTCAAGTTAATTATTTGAAAACTACTCCCACATTTAGAATAACAAGTGGAGATAATGATAATATTAAAGTTATTGGAACTGGTGAAAATAGAAAGTTAAGTATTTTAGTTCAGTATGTTTTTGATGAAGATTTAAAATTATTTACTTTTTTTGGATATTATTTTAGTTATTTAATTTTAGGTTTAATTGTTTTATTGATATTTGGATTTATGATTTTTAGAAAAATTAAAAAAAATAAAATTATGGATAAAGCAGAAGATAAAATTGAACAAGTAGTTAGTGAAGTTTTAAATTTTGATTATTCTAAATTAAATTTAAATCAAAGGCAAATTAGAATTGTTGAAATTTTAAAAAGATATGAAAAAATATCTCAAAAAGATTTAGAGATAGAATTAGGAATTCCGAAAGCTTCTGTTAGTCGAAATTTACAATCATTATGTGCTAAAAAAGTTGTATTAATTGAAAAAAATGGGATTTCAAATATTGTATCACTACTAAAATAAACATTGTAAGTTTCGGTTTTGTTCCGGTAATTTCCGCTAAGTTTCGGCGAATGTTTATATATTGTTCCAACCATAGAGAAATATTAAATAAGTCAAATTTAAAATTTGTTTTATTTAGATATATATTAAAAATGATTAAAAAAATTAAATGTTTATTTGTTGGAACTTTAGTTGTTTTTTCAGTTCCTGGATTAGCTTTTGCTGATGAAGGTTCTGATAGTGAACAAGTTGTAGCAGTTCCTACGTTATATGATGAGACAACAACTGCTGTTGATAATACATTAACTCCTGAAGATATTAAAGTTGATGAAAAATTGGAAGATATGCCTTCTAATATTAAGGAAAAAAGAGATGGTGAAAGAAGACCTGAATTAAGAGATGGCGATAGAGAAGATAAAAAACCAATGATGAAATCTAATTTAGGAAGTAAGATTAGATATGAAGGTTTATCAAGTAATATTATTATTCAAGCAAAATCTGCTCAAGTAATTATTGCTAAATTGGAAACTATGGATACTGAAGTTTCAATTGATGAATTGAATTTAATTTCTACAAAATTTGATGATTTATTAAAAAAATTAGAATCACTTGATTTTGAAAATTTAGATCAAGAAAATTTAAAACTTGAAATGGATTTAATTAAAGATTCAGGAAAAGAAATTACTAAAGAATTTAAAGATTTAGTTTCTGGAGTTTTAACTGATGAAGATAAAGCTGAGATTCGTGATGAATTAAAAGCTATTAAAAAAGAAGTTAAGGAAGAGAGAAAAGAATCTTTAGAAGAATTAAAAAAAGAAATGTTGATTGAGAAAACAGTTGATTTTTTAAATAGATTAGATGTAGATTCAAGTGACTTAGTTTTAAAGATTGAATCGGGTGAGTTATCAACTAAAGAAATTAAAGATGAAATTCGTAATTTAATTAAGTCTGTTAAAATTGATAAATTTAATAAAATTAAAGAAGATAAAAGAAAATCTGATATTGAACATAAAGATAAATTAGAAAAGTCTAAAAAAGATTATGAAGATAGAAAGAAAAAATTTGATGAAGAGATGAGAGAAAAGCATGATAAGCTTAAGGAAAAATATGATTCAGATAAAGAAAAGATTATGAAAGAAATTTCTGATGATAGAATTAATTATAAACAAAAAGTTGATGAGATGAGAGATAAGTATAAAAATTTTCAAGTTAGTCCTGAAGTTTTAGAGGCTTTAAAAGAAACAAATCCTGAATTAGCTGAAAAGTTTTTAAGTGAAGAATTAAGTAGAGATGAGAGAAAAGAGTTAATGGATTCTTTATCTGAGGAAGAATTAGAATTAATTAAAAAAATAATGAGGGGAATTGAAAGATAAAAATGAATAAATCTTTTTTATCTGTTTTAATGTTATTATTAGTTGGAACTTTATTTGTAGGTTGTTCTGATGATAATGTCCAATTAGAAGGAAATGAGTTAATATCTGAAGATAATTTTGAAGAATCAGTTGATGAATTAGTTGAAGATGTTTTTGAGTCTGATAAAGCATCTGAGGAAGATATTGAGTTAGGAGAATTAATTTAATTTTAATAATTAATTATTAAAATTTTTATTTTGTTAAAAAAAATCTATAATTTTAAATTAAAAATTTAAACATTTGAATTTTATTACAATGTAATTAAATTAATACACGAATTTATCCTATGGATAAATGTGTAATTTTAAATTAAAAATTTAAAATTATTTCATAAAATACATAATTATAAATCCAGCAAATAAAGCTGGTAAGAATGCGATTCCATCTTTTACTTTTACTTGTTTTAATTCTTTATTTGTTTTTGATAATTCTTTTATTTTAGCTAGTTGAAATTCATCAACTCCGATTTTAAAATCATTTTTACCATAAATTAATTTATTTTTATCATCGTAAATATCCTGAACAATCCAGTCACCTAAAGCAATTTTAGATAATTTTTTATATCCAACAAATGCGACAGTTTCAATTGCGATTGCCATTTTTACAAATAAATATAATGGAATTACTAAAAATAGTATTGATGGTTTTTTTGTTAGATACATTAAAATAAATCCAACAATAATTAAAAAAACTAGTCCAATTATTTCGATTAATTTTGGTTTCATTTTGTGTTTTATTTGTTTATAATTTTTTGAAAAATAATAAATTACAACTCCAACAGCTAAAACTCCTCCAGCAATAAATGAATAAAATAAATATTTAAACATAAATGACAATATTTCTAAATTAATTTTGTTAATTGTTACAATTTTAATTAAATATGTTAAAAAATTTAATAATATTAAAATTGAAAATGGTAATACTTTTCTTACCCAGAAGTCTTTTTTACTATTTGATTTAGTTATTTTTTCTTTAATGCTGTGAATATGTTCTTTTGATAAACCAAATTTACCATCATCATATTTTACAATAACTTTTGAATTAATTATAATATCATCATCAGTTTTATCATTTTCTTCTAGGTGTGATAAATGTTTTTTGTATTTAAAATATACTGAATCGAAAGCTCCTTCTTTTGCAAAAAATATCATTAAAAATACAATAAAACAAATTAAAACTAAATTGATTGGTGATAAATCAAAATATAAACCAATAAATAATAATGAGAGTGTTGTGAATAAAAATAATAAATTTACTTTTTCAGATCTTCTTTTTACAATTAAAAATTGAATTAAAACAAACATTAAAAATAATAAATCTAAATATGTAATATAGATTAAAAATGTATCAATAAATAAGTTAAATCCAACATTTAATTTTGTAATTAAAAAGTCATACATAAATCCTAATTCTGAGTATCCTGAAATAAAAAAATCTTTTATGTAATATGAAGATGCTGCAAATCCTAATAAAAATTTAGCATCTCCTCCACCCCAAATTCCACCATAAAATAAAATGGCTCCAAGGGAAAATCCAACAATTGTTCCAAAGAGAGAATATTTTATTGGGTCAAATGAACCTGTAATCATTGAATCAAATAAAGAAGCAATTAATATGATAAATACAAATGAAAAATTTAAGTAGTCGTAGACTTCTCTTTTTCTAATATCTTCATAACATGCTAAGATAAATGTTATTAATACTATTGAGAGAATAATATATGAAATCATAATAAGAAAATAAAAAAAGTAGATTATAAATATTTAGTATAATTTACTTGTGGTGTGTAGTTGATAAACTATAAACTACATATAAAATTAATAAAATTGAGGAGAAAACAGATGCATCAAAACTAAAATGTGAATAATCAATTGCTCCAATTGTTAATGTTAATCCTAATAATGAACTAATGTTTAATAAAAATAAAACTAATCCAACCCCCAAAAATACATAACTTACTGCTCTCCATTCTTTTTCAACTAAATGAGATAAACTCTTATATTCATGCTTAACCATAAAATTTTATAATTAATAAATGATTTAAGCTTTAAGTATCACTATAAAGTTGAGATTTGAAGAGTTAAGAATTCAACATATTTAGTTCTTCAATTCTATCTTTAAACATATCTTCAACTTCAGTATCTAAGTTAACACATTTAATTTTATTATATTGGTCTTGGTCTGGGTGAAATTGAACAATGTATAAATCATTAATTTTAATTCCATAATTTTTTTCTAATATTTTTTTGTAAATATTTAGTTGGAGTGAGTAATGCCAATAATTTGCGTTTGGTAAGTGAGATAGTGGAAAGTGCCCCTCCTCGTAAGAATTATTTTCTTTTATTTGTTTACTTCTTTTCCAATCGTATAAATGATAATTTCCATTTTCATCTTGAAATACCATATCAATTGATCCGGCAAGTTCTAAGCTTTCATCATAAATTTCCCATTCAGTTCTAAATGGATTTAAATGGTTGTGGTCTTTTTGAAATTGATTAAAGTATTCATATTCTTTTGTATCTTGTGGATTTGGAATTTGATTATAAAAACTTTCAATTGATTTGTGTAAATTTGTTCCTAATTTAGCAGCATTTTTTACATTTAAATCCCATTCTTCTTTAATTTCTTCAGGTTCCATACCATAATATTTTGAAGATGGCCAATTTCTACTCATCATCATCTTAGATATAATCTCATCTGCTTTAAATTTTGGAAAAAATGAATGAACAAATCCAGTTACTGAAAGGTTGTATTCTTTTTTGTGAACATAATATATGTGACCTTTGTCTACAAAAGAAATATTTTTGTCTCTTGGGTGTTGGTTTTTGATATTTAAAGATTTTTTTTTAATCATAAAAATAATTTGAGGTTGTTAGTTTATAAAAATTTAGAGTCTTTTTAGTGAAAATGAGTATTTATAAAATAAATAATATTTAAAGTTTTATTATCTAAAGTTATTGCTGTCGTGGCTTAGTGGTAGAGCGTTGCATTGGTAATGCAGAGGTCGCGAGTTCAAATCTCGCCGATAGCACTTTTATAAATTCAAATAAATAATTAATTTATTCTTCAATAATTATTTTTCCAACCATTCCTTGAGATCTATGATTACCAATAGAACAATAATATTCAAATTCTCCAACATTTCTTGCTGTAAATTCAAAATTAATACTTTCTCCAGTATTTAATTTTTTAGATGCAACATTTAATTCATCAATTACAAAATCGTGAAATCCGTCAGAACTACTTAAATAAATTCTAACTCTTTGATTTTTTTTAACTTTAATTTCAGGGACTGAATACCCATAAGAAAAAGCGTCAATGAAAACTTCTTTTGTTGGTTCATCTAATAATCCAACTTCCATTCCTGTAGGGTCTGCTAAACTTGCTGTATTTGATAAAGTTTCAACACCTGAACAACCGATTAAAAATAAAGTTGTAAATGTTAAAAATAATAGATTGAAAAATTTCATTGATAAAAAATATATTCAATAATTTATAATAATTAATTGTAACTTATATCTGTAAAAATTAAGTTTTAAAATTAAACTGAAATAAAACAAAAATAAATTAATCAATAAAGATTTTACCTTTCATACCTTTAACTCTATCATCTGTGTAGGAAGAATAATATTCAAATTCTCCTTTTTTTGTGGCTAGAAATTCAATGTATTCAACTTCACCAACTACTAAAATATCTGAATCTATATCTAATTCATCTATTACAAATGAATGAAATCCGGCTAAATTTATTAATTTTATTCTAACTTTTTGTCCATATTGAACATTAATTATTTCTTGTGAAAAAGCAAAATTTGACATTTCAATATCAAATTCTCTTACAACATTGTATTCCCCTTGAATTGGATCTAATAATAAATTTTCATCTAATTGTTCAAGTTCATCAATTTGATGAAATAAACCTTCATCTAATGAACAACTAACGAAAAATAATAAAGAGTAAAAAAATATGAATAAAAAAAAATACAACCATTTCATACATCTAGTTGTAGTTTATTTGATTTAAATTTGTATGATAAAAATAAGTTATAATAATGAAGTTTCAAATTGTAAAATAAAATATTGAAATAATTGTTTAAATGTAATATTTGTTTAATTAAAATAAAAATAATTGATAAAATTAAATTAAATTTTTCAAAGAAAAATTTAACTGTAATAATATTCTCCAGATTTCTTTTGTTCTGAATCTTTAACAGAACCTAACTTGTTAACTCTAGGACGTTTATTTGCATCATCTCTTCTAAAAGTAATGTTAAGTCCTTTAAGGAATAAATTCATCCCATTTCTCATACTTAGTGGACTATTTGAAATTCCTTGAATTCCAGGAGTTCCTTCAAATACTAATAATCTATCAGATAAATAATCCATAAATACTAAATCGTGATCAATAATAAATGCAGATTTATTTTTTAACATAATAAAGTTCTTTAACATTTTAGCAATTTTTAATTTTTCTTCAATATCTAAAAATGCAGTCGGTTCATCTAATAAATAAACATGGGCTTCAGCTAGTAAAGTATTTGCAATAGCAAATCTTTGTAATTCTCCACCAGATAAACTTTCAGTTGATTTTTCTAATAATGGTTTAATGTTTAATGGATCTAAAACATATAATTGATAAAAATTATCAGTATAATTTTGATGTGCCATTAAAACTTCCATAACTGATTCTTCTCCTCTTGGAATCATTTGAGGTTTTGAAGCAATTACAACTTCTGGACCAAATCCTTCTTCTAAAACATCATTTAAAAAAGTAGTTTTACCAAGAGCATTTTTTCCAATAATTCCCATAATTTCTCCTTCTTTAACATCCCCAGAATTAATTTTTAAACTAAAATCTCCAACTTTTAAATCTTTTTCAGTCCAAGATGCTACAACTTTAATTTTTTGAGATTCAGATACAGATTCTTTATCAAAAGAAATTGCTTTATCTCTAAATCTTACATTTTCATCTTTAGAATATCCATCTAAGAAAATATTAATTCCAGCTTTTGAGGTTTTAACTCCTGTAAGCATTCCATAAGCTCCAGCTTGACCATACATAATGTTAATAAAATCAGTCATATAATCTAAAACAACTAAATCGTGTTCAATTAATAATGCAGTTTTATCAGTTGCTGTTTCTTTAATTATTTTGGATGAATTTAATCTTTCGAAAATATCTAGATAATTAGTTACTTCATCTAAAACGTAAAAATTAGCACCTTCTTTTAATAAACAAGCAGCAATTGCAACTCTTTGTAATTCTCCACCAGATAAAACTTTAATATCTCTGTTTAAAATTTGAAAAATGTTTAATGATTTTGTCATTTCTTCAATTTTAGTTTCATCAGTTGTAACTTTTAATAATAATTCTTTAACAGGCCCTGAGAAAACTTTTGGAATATTTACAATTTGTTGAGGTTTGTAAGCTACTTTAATTTCATTTTTTTCTAATCTATTAAAATAATTTTGAAGAGCAGTTCCTTTAAATAAATCATTTAAAAATTTAAAATATTCATCATCTTTAATTTTTTCTTCACCAAATTTAGCAAAATTTGCTTTTACTGAATTTGATAAAACATTAATTACTGAAGATTTTCCAATTCCATTTTTTCCAATAATTCCAGTAATAGACTTATCTTGAATAAGAGGTAAATCAAAAATTCTAAACCCATTTAGTCCATATTGGTGAACAGGTGTTGAATTTTTTAGTTCAGGTAAATTAATAATTGAAATAGCATCAAATGGACAAATTTTTGGACAAATTCCACATCCTGTACATAAAATCTCATCAATTCCAGCTTTTTTATCTGTATCCTCATAAATACAATCTGCATCTGTCATATTCATTGGACATTGTTTCATACAAAGCCAACCACATAAATCAGGTTTACATTTCTCTTTTTTAATAACTGCAAGTCTTGCCATAATAATATCTAGTAAAAATAAATAATTTGTTGTTTTTAAAACTTTATAAAGTTTTCAAGTTTATTTGAAATATACTGAATTAAATTGTGGATTATATAATATATGTAATAAATAATAAAAATATAAGTTTAAAGATATATGTTAGAATTATAATTAAAGTTGAGATTTTTTAAAAATCTCGAAAAAAAGAAATGATTGAAAAACTATTCAACTGAAATCTTCTTAGTTCTAGCACCAGCTGATGACGGAACTGAAGTTTTATTACAAGTTGGACATGTAAATCTTAAATCTGTTTTCTTTGAGTGTTTCTTATTAAAACGCTTCCAAGAGTTTAAAGCTCCTCTACTCATTTTTCCGGAGTTTCCTCTTCCAGTGGATTGTAATAAACCTCTTAACTTAAGTCTCATCTTTGAAAATTGAGTCATTGGATTAGTCTTATTTTTTCCTCTGTTCTTTTCGTTCTTTACTTTTTGCTTTGTGTGTGTTTTACACTTTGGGCAAAATCTTTTCATTTCCTTTGGAACCTTCATAAGTATTAATAATTTTAAAGGGTTTATAAAGATTACTTATTTTTAAAATTAAAATTATGTTCAAATTAAGTAGTTTAAGAGTTAATGACGATATATTATAAAAAGTTGTATTAATTTAGATTAGTTTAGATAAAAAATACATATAATTTGAAATTGTGGAATTAAATATTTGAGATTTAAAATTAGTTAATATATTTTTTAAAAAATAGAATATATAAAATATATTATAATTTATGGATAAAGATAAGTTACTGCTTCAATTGATGCTGAAGGCATATGCATTTCAACTGGTTTTACCATACCATTTTTAGCAATTACTCTAACAACAATTTTTTCACCTTCAGTAATGTTTCCTGCTGAAGCTGGCATCATTAAATCTAATTGAACTGTATCCCCTGATACTAAATATCCTTCAATATGTTTTGTTCCTTTAATTAAATAAGTTGCATTATATGCACTTTCTGAATAAGTTGTGTTATATATATAATTAGATGATTTTGTACTAACTGATGAATCAACTTTAATTAATGTATCAACAAACTTAATTGGTGTACTAGCTGATCCTAATCTAATAGTTATACTTAAGTTATCAACACTTCCATCAATTGAACCATCACTTGTATCGTATGCTACAACTTGTAAAATTTCTAAATCTGTTGTAATTTTTTCCTGAGCTTGTCTACCCGTATCTAAAGATTTAGATTGTAAGGATGCCGCAGTTTGAATTAAAACTCCAGCAGCTACTGCAGCAACTAGAATCATAGCAATAAAAATAATTAAAGTTCCAATCCCTTGAGCAGCTTTTTTTTCTTTTTCTTCCTCCATTTTTAAATATCTTGCTTAAAATCACAAATTAATTGTTTAATAAGATTTGTTACTACTTATAATGGATTTATTTGAGAAAATAAAATTGGAAAAAAAATGAATTACAAATATTTATAAATAATTTTTTGAGTAAAGAAATATGAATATAAATAGAGTAAAGGGACAAATTAGTATATTTATTATTATTGGAGTTATTTTAATTTTTGGAGTTATTTTTTTAATATCTACAAGTTTTGATGAAGTTCCAATTTTTTCAGATGAAAAATCATCTTATAATGTAAAAGAGTTTGTGGAAAGTTGTTTATTACTTGAAACTAAAACTGCTGTAGAAAAATTAGGAAATAGTGGAGGATGGTTATATCCTAAACCTATGATGTATACAGATAGGCAAAACATTAAAGAGATGAATAGAATTGCAACCGGATTAGATTATTTAGAAAAAAATAAGATGCCTTATTGGTATTATTATGATGATTCAGATGAATTATTTAAAACTTATATCCCTGAATATGATTCAGATTCTGAATTTTCTATGAAAAATCAAATTAAAAGATATATTGATGAAAATATCGAGTCAAATTGTTTTAGGAATTTTGATAATTTTAAAGATATATATAATGTGAAGTACGATATTTCACAAATTGATTCAAATGTTAGATTATTAGAAAAAGAAATTGTTGTTGATTTAAGTTTAGATTTAGAAGTAGAGGATATTGTAGATTCTAATACTGATAAGATTTCAAGTTTTAAGATTAAATCTGAAAATAAATTATATTTACCGTACCATTTAGCAATTGAGATTGTAAAAGCAGAGATTAATTCTTCTTTTGTTGATGAAAGAATTATGCATATATTAAGACCTTATCAAAGTTCTGAAGGTAGAGAGTTATTACCTCCTCAAAGTGAGACTAAAATGGAGTATGATTTTGATATTTGGAGAATGGAAGATGTTGAGAAAACTGCGAAGCAAATTTTAAGTTCAGAGATTTCAAGAATTCAATTTTTAAATACTAATTATCAAAATAGAGAAATTCCTGAATCATTAAAAGGTAATGAGTTTGTTCAAGCTACTAATTCATTATTTACTAAAGATTATCTTTCCGAGAATACAAATTTAGATGAAGATAATTCAAAGTTATTTAATAAATTTCAAGATTTAAAAGTAACTCCTACATTTGAACCATTTTTTCCAATATTTTTTAGAATTAAACAAGCAATTGGAGATATTATATTATTACCACAACCTGAAATGTTTGGAGGATTTTTACCTATATTTTATACACACTATAAAGCAAGTTATGAAATTGTAGCACCTATTGTATTTGAAATTAAGTCTAGTGAAGTTAATGATGATTTTATTTTTAATTTACCAATTGAAGCTAATGTTAAACATAATTCAGCATTAAAGAATAACTATAAATTAAAAGTTACGCAAGATAGTAAAAGTAGTATTGAAAAACCTAAGAAAACTTTAATTTGTGATCAATCACAGTTTGTATCTGATGTTGTGTCAATTGATTTAGTTGATAATATTTATTTTGGTGAGAGGGAAAGAAGTTCTCCTAAAAAAGGAGTTGATGATGCAATTATTCAATTTACTTGTAAAAATTTAGTTCAATGTTATGTTGGTAAAACTGCGTTTGGAGGAAATGAAAATATTTCTGAAGATATTAGAGATACAACTACAAAATTAAGATTTAGATTACCAGTTGATTGTGAACCTGGAAAATTAGAGATAAATAAGTTTGGTCATGAAAAAGTAGTTTTTGAAGGTTTAAATCCTAAGGTTAATGAACCAATTGAATTAGGGGAAGTTGAGATGAATTCAGGTAAAGATATTAAAGTTAAAGTAAATCTTAAAAGACCTGGAACTTCATCATTTGGTGGAAAACGAGTTTTACAAGAACATGATAGTGGATTTTTAATTTTTGAAAATATTGATGATAAAAATATTATTAGAGTAATTAATGTTGATTCAGAAAATCAATATAATCAAAGTATTAATTTAATCCCAGGAAGATATAAAATTACAGGACTTGTAATTTATGATAATCAAATTGATATTCCTCAAGAAAAAGTATGTTATAAAACAGGATTATTTGGAGGAAAAGATTGTGAAACAATTCCTGCGACTAATTTAAAATCATGGTTAAAGGGAGGTTATGAAATGCCTGAATTTGTTGTAAATCCAACTAAGTTAATTAATAGTGATGTTTTAGAAGTTAGTTTTGTTGAGTATGATTTACCTGAAGATTATGATAGTTTAAAAGTAGCTAGTGAACAAATGGCTGAATTAGGATCATTTTCAATTCCTCCAAGACTTACAAATGAGTAATTTAATTAAGTAAATTAAATTATTTTTAAGTTTTTATTCTATTAAAAAAATA
>DAXK01000015.1 GCA_002506365.1 archaeon UBA583
TTAAAGAATTATTAATTAATTTTGAATTAGTAGTATTTTCTTTAATTAAACTAAAATCAACTGATAAATTCAAATCATAACCTCTAGCACACATATCATCAGATAACTTTTTCATAAGTAACTGATACTCAGAACTCTCAACCTTTTCAATATTTAACTCATAATTATCTCCATTAAACTCATTATATGCATCAATTATATCAACTGACCTAATAACTGAAATTTCCGGATACTCTTTTGTTTTATTAAAATCTGAAAACGCAGGAACTAAAACTTTTGTAAATCTATGAGCTAAAGCTGTTTCAATTTTTTTATCAACTCCTCCAACAACTCCAATAATTCCACCTGAATTTAAACTTCCAGTAATAGTTACTTCATCAGTTTTAATCTTCTCAAAATTTAATGTCTTAGCTGTCAAAATCGCAATCGCTGAACTTGCCGAAGGCCCCTTTAAAACCAAAGAACTAGAATCAAACTCATAAAAAAAATCATAACTACTACAATCTAACTTAAAAATATTACAAGCAATCTTATTAGAATCTGTAACTGAAATTTGGGTATCAATCTCAACTAAAGCATTTTGATTTACATAAATATTTCCGCTACCTGGTTTTACAATTAAACTTAAATCAATAACTGACCCTGAAACAATTTCACCCTCTCCATTCTCTGACACAGCAAGTAAAGATACAGTATTAGAAAAAGAACTATCCTTTTCATATAAACCATAAATAACTAAACTAATTAATAATACCTTCATAATCACAACAACACTTGTATACAATAATTTATTATTAAAAATAGTTTTACTCCTAACCTTTTTACTAGAACTTTTTTTAATCTTTTTAACCTTATCAGATTTTTTCTCAATCATAGATAAATTATAACATATATATTATATAAACATATTGTGTAATTATTTATAATATAATATAAATGCCTATAATCTCAAAAATTAAATAATAAACAAAATATAAAAATAATAAACATAAAACTAATAAATATAATATCTATAAAAATAAAATACTCAAAATAAATAAAATCTTAAAACTATAAAGTCTCAAGAGTTTTTAAAATCTCATCCATCTCAGACTTTGGAATCTTAGCCTTTGACTTTCCAGTTGAACCAACTGCTAAATCATTTAATTTTTTATTAACAATTGCAAGTGCAATCCACAACTGAGCTTTACTCCTATCTTTAGCTAAATTAATTGCATAATCAAACTCCTTTGTCTCAGTAATTAATTCATTTAAATTTTGTTCAACAACTAAATCTAAGTTATTTCTCCAATTTTTATCACTCATATAACATTTAACTATAAATTTGTTTATAAATTTGTCTTTTCTAAGTGAGAACAACACAAAAGTTTATAAAAAACTAAACTCCTATATTACTATAATGGAAAATACAAGAAAATTAACAAACTCAATTTTACTATTAGTTGTAATTTTTGGGGCAATTGGTTGGATTTTATCTGCTCAATCTCAAACAGAATCAGTTTTATCAAAAACTTCTGAATTAACACAAGAAAACACAGTTTTAACATTAGTTGGAAAACAAACAGTTAAATCTCAAAGAGCGGTAATTGTAACTGATAGATATGTAAACACTTTAGATGAAAATGATAAAGTAATCACTATTGGAACAAATGGAGAAATGTATAATGTAAAATCTGGAACAGTTTTAGCAGATAATATGATTATTAAAAAAACTAACGAAGAATCTTCAAATGTTAGATTACACCAATTAAGAAACTCAGCAGTTCAACATTCATTTAACTAATTAAATAATTTAATACTTATTTAATAATTTAAATTTATGAAATTTGATTTAAAATCAAATACTTTTTATTTTTATAATTTTTTAATAAAAATTAACCTTTGTAAAATGTTAGAAAAACTATTAACAACTCAAGCAATGGTAAAATATCTTCAATCTCAATTTGAAGACGAAATTATCTCCTTATCTGATTCTATATATAATCCAAAAACTGATTTTAGAATATCTAATCCTTACTCTGAAAAAAAAATAATTATTTCTTGCCAAGCAAGAAAAGGACAAAACAAAGAAACAATTAATGATTTTTCAAAAAAATTAATTCAATCTAAAACTGCTGGAGATATACTAATTCCAATATTTTTAACTGGAAAAGCAGGAAAAAATTATACAAATGACTTTGTATTTCCATACAAACAAAACAAAGGTGCTGTTAGAAATGCAAATCCTCATGCAAATATTCACAATTTATACGGAGTTAATCCAAAAGTAATCCTTACAACAAAACAACAACAAGGTAACTTATTTGTTCTTGTTCAAAGAGAAAAATTTGACTTTGATATCCCAAGTGGAAGTCGTGATAGTGAATTTTATCTAAAACACTTTGAAACAAAACCAATTACCTATTTACCAAGAAAAACTCCAAATAACTTTAACCAACTTCCAGGTTCAGAACAACTGGAACTTCAAAATGATCCTTTATATCAAATAAGAGAAAGTAAATCTGGACTTCACTTTATTAAAGATCCAAGAAGTTTTTCAGACATTAGATATGGTATTTTAGAATACTTTGTAAAACCTAACCTTTAACAAATTAAATTAATATTTTAAATAATTTAATTTTAATTAATAATTTTCAGAATAAGCATAGCAAATTTTATCAATTAAATCTTTACAAAACTTGTATCCTATTTCTAATTCAGAAATATCATAACCATCTTTTTCTCCCATTCTACTTGAATTAGAACTATAAGCTTTCATCTCAGAATAAACTTCATCTAACTTTAAATTCATTGCAGAAAATAATGTTCCTCCATCAATTTTAGAATTTAACATTTCATTAGAATTTTTTTCTAATATATCTTTAACATAATAAATCATATTAAAAACAGGATGTTCCTTATCAAAATTATTTACTTCACTAAATATATTTAAAAATTCATTAAACTCAATTTCCTTATTTAAAACTCTAAATAAATCTTCCTTATGTGGATACTTCATAACTTAAACCTTATTTCAAAATTTATAAATTTAATCATTAAAAATAAATATGACAAAATTAAATATTAGTCTTGAACTTTAACATCTACAATATTAATATCTCTTTTATCAAATTCAGAAATTAATAGTTTAACTTTAACAAATTTATCATTAACTTTATTACAAAATATTGGTTCTTCATTTTCATCAATATCTCCTTCCTCTGGACAATAAAAATCAGAAAATGCTCTAAAACTTAATTCATTTTTTATATAATCATAACCAAAATCAAATTCATCTAAAATATCTTGTTTATAATTTAATTTAAAAATTAAACTCACAACTAATTCATCACTAGAATTCCAAAAATAATCAATAACTCCACTATTAATTTGTTCTGAACTAAATCTGGAAATATTAAAAATATTACTTTGAGAAATAACTTTCATTTTAGTATTTTTAACTAATCCTTTTGTAGTCCCATTTTCAAAAATTTCAGACTCATACTTATTAAATTTCACAACAATATTCTTTTTATCTACATCAAATATTTCATATTTTAATTTTTTTCCACAACTACACATCGCATATCTATTATCAAATTTTTTCTTTAAATTATAATCAACAACTAATTCATTTCCATTAAAATCAATTTTACCACCATTTATTTTTTCAATACAATTTAAAACTTCCCCAGTCTCAACAATTAAATTAGAATTATTATTATTACTATTTTCATTCCAAGAAATATTTTTAATTCCTTCAAAAAACTGATTTCTAACAAACTCATCACATTTCTCAACAGTTAAATTAAAATTATCATAACTAAAATATTTAATTTCTTCATCTAAATATTCATCAATTTGATATTTATAAAAACTAACTAAACCAATTTTACTTAAAATAAAAAATACAAAACAAAAAATCAGAAAAAAACTCAAAAATACTTTCAAATAAAACTTAATAGTTTTCTTTTTCATATAAAAATAAAATAATCCTCAACAATTTAAATTTTTGTTCTAGAAATAAATAATAAAATAATAACTTGTAATAAAAAAATTAAAAAATTATTTTAATTTTCCAAATAATTGTGCTGATTGACCAGGTCTTGAAGTAATAACAACTTCTCCTAAATCTGTCTTAACAATTGCTCCCTTAGTAATAACATTTCTTCTTGTAAAGTTAATGTTAGCTGGGTTTTCAGTAACTGATTCAATAGTAGCAGTCTTAACTGACTTACCATCTGCAATAATTACTTTATTAGCTGATAATAATTGAGCCTTAGTGTTTCCACCCATAACTCTCTTAACCTTAACTCTTGAATCTGCAACAGTTGTATGAGCAGCTAAACCACCTAACTCGTGTGCCTTTTGTTTATTTCCTGCAATATATTTACTACCTGAAACCTTTCTAATTGATCTATGTTGATTATTTGCCATTTTATCTTAATCTTCTCCCATTAGCTCTTAATGATGGTCTTGCCTTCTCAGAACCTTGTCCTTTCTTTTGTAAACCTCTTGAAGTCTTAGCAGCTGAAGTTAAACCTCTCATTGCTCTTCTTGTGTGTTTATTTGAAATAATCCAATTAATTGCTTTATCTGCAATAATTTGTGGGTGGTATACATCAACCATAATAACTTCATAGTATCCATACTTTTCATCTTGTCCAACCCAATATGAGTTTAAAACTTCTAAATTAACAAATCTCTTTTGAGCTCTCTCTTCACAAATTTGTTGATAGTTCTTTGATTGAGTAATTTTAGTTGACTTATCTCCACCATCTCTTCCAGACATAATTCTAGTATTTTTCTTACCTCCTCTAATTACTCTAACTCTCGCTACAGTAAATCCTTGTTTAGCTCTATAACCTAAAGCTCTCGCTCTATCGATTCTTGTTGGGAATTCAACTCTTTCAATTGAATTTCCAGCTCTATAAGAAACTAACATGTCTTTGTACGCTTGACCTAAATTTACTCTAGGTTGTTCCCAAGCTTTTTTAACGTATTTTAAATATCCCATTTTTTTTGGTGTAACAAAAAAAAATTAGACGCCAGAAATTATGAAATAATTTCTCTTGACCTATTCTTGAATGTTATTTTAAATATCGAAAATATTGTGGTAGAAATAAAAAATTGAAATTCAATTATTTTTTACCAAATTCTTTCGAAAATGGCTAATTAACTAATAATCCGCATCCGGTCAAACGCCTTCATCGCCAACTATTACTTTTAGCTAGAAAAAATAAATCATTTTCCCTTTATATAGTTTAGGAATTTACCATTATCAAATTAATCCTTATAATTTGATTTAAAATTAACTCAAATTTAGATTAAACTCGACTAATTTATTTAATTAAACCTTTCCTATTTTTTCTCTCTATACTAAAGTTATTTATTTAAGTAGTAACAATTTAATTTAATAGTGAGTTTTGTGATATTTTATATAATATTTATATTACTGTATTAAAATGATCAAAAAATTAAATAATATACTATCATTCTTGCTAATCACATTAGTAAGTTTTACATTTGCGAACGCAGCTGTAAACGTAATTGACGTTGCTGTGTCCGAAAGTGTATATCAAGAAATTGAGTATAATCCATTAGGGGCTCAATCAGGACTTTGGGTAGATGCTGGAGAAACACAAACAGCATATACTTTAACTGGAGAAATTATAATTTCAAATACACATTCAACTGACTCAGTTCAAAACGTTGTTGTAAACGTAACTGATATTGGAAATATTTCAAATTTAGTATTTGGGTCAGGTTCTGCTGGATTTGTAACAGAATTTAATCAAGCATCAAACTATGCTTTATTATATGTTGGAGATTTAGGTTCAGGACAAAATTCAACTTTTACATATACAATTAATGGAACAAACATTGAATCACCTTTAGACTTAGATGCTTCCTATAATGCAAACGTTTTAGCTGGATTTTCATTTCCAATTACTGATACTGTAACAAATAGATTAAATGCTACAGATTTTCCAACTAATTGTGTATACGACATTTCAGTTGTTCAAAATGCATTACCATTAAACAATTCAGGAAGTTTTCTAAACTTTACATTTGAAGCTCCAATTACTGGAACTGATTCAGGAAATGCTGTATTAAGTCCTGATAATAAAACTATTACTTGGGATGCTTTAGCTTCAGGTTGTTTATATTCAACTAATGCAACTGATATTTCATTTAATGTAAAATCTCCTGTAGGAGTTATTGCAAGTGATGATTATTTTTTTTCAAATTCAACAATTTCATATAAATTAAATTCATCAATTTCAAAAGCAACTGTTTCAAGTATTGCTGCAATTACTGATATTGAATTAGACTTTCAAAAGTATCAATCAGCTATTTTAACTGGTGATAATGCTACTTGGCAAATTACATCTGAAGCTTTCACAAACTCAGATATTACAGTTAATTTAACTGAAGTAACTTTATGGGTTTCAACTAGAGATGGTGCTGGTGGAGGATTTACAAATCCAGCAATTAGAGATAATGATACAATTTCTGGAGCTGATTTATTAAGAACATATAATCCAAATATGTTATTAAATTCAACAACTGGCGCTTGGAATAATACTGGTTCAGAATGGTTATTTAATTATACATTTTCATCCTCTCCAATCGTTTGGATGGATTTAACAAATAATGTTTTATCAGATGGAGTTCAATTAACAGATAGAGAAATTACTTACGGTAATAATGAAATTTATGTTAAAGAAATTTACGTAGCTACAGGTTATTGGTTAGAGATTAAAAAGAATATTACAAGAACTGGGAACTCATCCTATAATGTATTAATTACTGTATCTAATTTAGGTTCATCTCCAACTCCAACTAGTCAAGTTGTAGTTGTATATAACTTTATTCCAAATATGTTTAATTTAACATCTGGATTTGTATACTCACCATCTCCTTGGTATAATCCAAGTGTTACAAACACAACATTAAATGATCCAACATATAATGGAACAATGTTTCAATATGGTTTATTACCTAATGGAAATATTCACAATTCATCATTAAATGGATTTCAAGGTTCACCAGATGAAAATAGTACATTTACAATTGAATATAATTTATCAGGTATTGGAGAATTTAACTTTGATGACTTATTCCTAACTGGAGTCGACCCATTGCAAGTTGATTCAGTTGGTGGAACTTCTGGACTTTCAGTTGAAAGTGTATACAGAGTTGTATCATCAAATACAGAATATATTTTAAGTGGTTTAGCTATTTTAATCGCAGCTTTAGTATTTTTATTTTAAAATACTTTAATTTTTTAAAAGTTGATTAAATCAACTTAAACTTTTATTTCTAAAATTAATATTTAGTATTTAATATTTTAATTTTTCATACCTTTATTTCTATCTTTAAAACATATTTTAACATATTTCTAACCTTAAAACAACAATATTTTATAAATAAATATTATCAATTTAAATTATGAAGAATATGTTTAAATTATTAAGTTACTTTATCTTAATTTTACTAACTTTAAATATTACATATTCAATAAAATATTTTCCAGCTGATGACACTTTTGAAGTTTTTGACTTTGAATATTTTTATGATGAAAACTACATTGGAAACATAAATTTTGAAATAAATTCTAAACTTTCTAAATCTTCTAGATACTATGTTGAAATTTTATCGGTTGAAGAAAATTTAATAGTATTTCAAAAAGAAAAAAATTGTAAAACATCTTGTAAAATCTCAGGTGAATTTGATAAAACTTTTTTTGGAAAATATATTGTAAAAATTACAACTGATTTTGAAGGAAGATTTTATCAAAAAAAAATTCCTTTTTTACTTGAACTAGAAAAAGCAAAATATGATGTAACATTTGCTCCACATTATTTTTTAGATGCAAATTCAGGAATTAATGTAAAAGGATTTATTTCCTCAAATCAAGTTTCTCCAATTAATTACTCTTTTGATATTTTTCCAAAAACTGCATACGATAACATTAAAACTTTTTCAAAAGTTTGTGAAACTAGTTGTGAATTTAATTTTTTAATTGATGAAAAAATTTTAATTGATGAATACCTTGTAAATATTTATTCTCCTATTGGAGAACTTCAAAAAAGATTTTTAGTAAAATTACCATATTTATCTAATTCATTAATTCAAAATAATACTAATCAATCAGAATTATTTTTAAAAGAAGAAAAATTTAATAATTATTTTTCAGAAAGTTCATCCCAAAATATTAAAAATTATTTTATTAATAATTTAGAAAATAAATCTTATGATGTAATTGTAAATTTAATTGACAAATTCACACAAAACTTAAAATCAAAATCTGAAACATCATATGGGGAAATTTTAAACTTAGAATTTTTATTTTCAAATTTATCTATTCAAAATATTTTCATAAAAAATGCTAAAGTTTCAGATTTAACACTTGAACTTACAAAATTAAATTATTCAGATTCTAAATTCAACTCAACAATTTCTAGCTTTGAATTTTTACCTAACTTTAACCCTGAAATTTTTGAATATGAATTAACATACAAAGCTTTAGGAACTAATTTATTACAATGTACTAAATTTAATTTATTAACTAAAATATGTGATAAAAACTTTGTAAAAATTTTACAAACAATTCCTGGTGAAATCTATACAATCTCTTTACCAGTTCAAAATTCAATTTTTATTGAATTAAATAATATTCAAATTGAAAACTCAAATCTCTCTAAAACCTCAAACAATTCCTTAATATCAGTAAAATCATTTGAACAAAAAACAACTCAAAAACCAAAATCTATTTTAATTCAAAATAAAATTGTTACTCAAGATGAAATTTTAAAATTATTTAATGAACAATCTTTAGTATTTGATAAAAACGAAAATGCTTACTACACACAAAAATTAGATTATAATGAAATTTTATCTCAAATTGAATTAATGAAAAAAAATCAAAATAAAATTTCTCAATTAGAAATAACTTCAATTCCAAACACAGTTATACTTGGAGATGAATTTGAGTTTGAAATTGAAATCTCAAAAAATGATAATTTATCAAACTTTAATTTACCTGAAAATACAAAATTAATTAAACCAGGATTAATTACAAATACATTAAATTATTTTAAAGAAGAAACAGAATTTGTAGAACTATCTACAACATTAAACTCTATTTCTGGAGAAATTGAAATTAAAGATTTAAATGGTAAATTATTAGATAAAAAAATAGTTGAAGTCAAAAAATCTGAAGATACTAAAACTTTTGAAAATAAATTAAATGTTGAAGTAATTGGACTTGAAAAATTGGATGAAAACTCAAATTTAGATAAAAAAGAAAATATTAAACTTGAAAAAGAAAATACATTAATTGAATTTAAAAATGTTACAACATCAAAAATTGAAACAATTGAAATAATTAATAAAAAAAATGTTGACAAAAATTTATCTGATGAAAATTTAGCAACTAATATTTTACACGTTGAAGCTAATGAATTTCAAACAGCTCAAATCACATTAGAAAAATCTGAATTTGTTGAAGAAATTTTAACTTGTAAAACTTACCAAAATCAAAAATGTATCTCTGGTTGGAAACCTACAAACTTAAAATTTTCTCAAAATGAAACTCATGTTTTTTTTAATGTAACTCATTTTAGTGCATATGTTGCAAAATCCTCTGGTTACCAATTTTCAATTACTCCTGTTGACCAATCTCAAAAATCAGTTGGGCAAAATGATGAAATTCAAATTGATTTTCTTGTATCTTGTGATGTTGGAAATTGTGGAACAATTGATGTTGACTTATTACTAGAAACTGGATTTTCCAATTATGAATTTTTTGAAATTCCTGGAAATAACTATAACTCTCAATATGCTTGCGCAGAAAATCCAACTTCTGGAAATGATGATTCAGTATATCCATACCAATTAGGATTTGATTTTCCATTCTACTCTGAAACAATTTTAGGTTCAACAAACATAAACCTCGATACAAACGGAAGACTAATTTTAGGTGCTGGAACATCTGATTATAGTCCAACAACAGCTGAGATGGATTCTCAAAAAATGATTGCTGGAACTTGGACTGATCTTGGAAATGGTGCTCAAAATAATGAATATACTTGTTTAAACAAAGATGATGATGGATTAAAATATTCTGTATTCAGACACGATAGTACTTGGTATAATAACGCAGGTTCAGCTCAAACTGAACTTATTTTATATGATAATGGAAACATTCAAATTAATCATGGAACACTTGTCACAAAATCGGGAGTATTCACAGGAATTAGTGCAGGAGATAATTTAAATAATAATTACTTTCAAACTGATGGTTCTGATTATTCAAGTAAATCTTATATTTATTATAGAAATTCAGGAACACAAATTCCTACAACTAATACTGGGCAACCATTTTATACTAAATCAACTCAATCTCAAAGTATATCTTTAACATCTGGACAAAATCAAGTAATTTCCTTTATAATAAATGCATCAGGTTCAATTGGCACTCAAACAATTTTTACAAGGGCAAAATCTCAATCTAGTCTGGGGATTCGTGCACAAAGTATAGACATAGATGTTTTAATTAAAGATGCAGCACCACCAACAGCAACCCTTATAACTCCAATAAATAATTACATTGGAACAGGTTCAGAAAAAACATTTAACTTTGATGTAAATTTACAAGATGACACTCAATTAAATTCAGCCACATTATATATTTGGGATAATTTAAATCAAATAATCTACCAAAACACAAGCTCAGTCTCAGGAACAAATACAAACTTTAATTGGGACTATACATTTTCTGCTGCGGGTGATTATAAATGGAATGTATTAGCCGAAGATACATCATTTTCAACATCATGGGCAAATAATGGAAACTTTTCAATTCAAATAAATGTTCCAACAATTGAATTAAATTACATTACATCTCCTGGAGACATTAATGTTACTCAAACAATTCCTAAAAAAATTACACTTGAAGTTAAATGTTATAGTGGTGATTGTGGAGATATAAATTTATCAATGTTACAACAATCGTCCTCTAGTGAATATCAAAACTTTGAAACAGATTTTGGAACTTGGGTAAATGTTGTAGGGGATGATGCAGATTGGCAAAGAAAATCAGGTCCTTCAGGATCAAGTAGTACTGGACCTTATTATAGTGGAGATTCAACCTCATCTCCATCGGGTGTAACTTACGTATATACTGAAGCGTCCAATCCAAACTTTCCATCCAAAACTTTTTTACTTGAAAAATCTGGACTAAGTTTAACTAATAAATTTAATGTTAATTTTTGGTATCATATGTTCGGATCTAATATGGGGAACTTATACTTTGAAGTTTTTGATGATGGTGGTTGGCAAACTGTGTGGACAAAATCAGGTTCACAAGGACAAATTTGGTATAATCAAAATATTACTTACACTCCAACAACAACTGTAACTGCAATAAGATTTAATGTTTTAACTGGATCAGGATTTAGAAGTGATATTGCAATTGATGATATTTCATTTTCAACACTTTTAAATTCACCAATGCCTGAAACAACTATCGGAAATAAATTTTCAATTAACTCATCATACAATCATCAAATTTTAAATATGTTGGATGGGGAAACTAAAAATATTTCATTTTATATTTTTGAAAATGGAAACATTAATGACACATCTAATTTTTTATTTGAATTAACATCTGTGGACCTTCCATTCTATAATCAAAAAACAAGTGTATCTACAATGAAAATCAGCGAATTACTTTTACCTGAAATTAATGTTCAAAGAATTCAACCAATCTCAAACTCAAGTGTAGCATATAAAGGCGGACAATTTGATTTAGTATATAATGTATCTTGTATATCAACAGTTGACTGTAACAATATCAATTTATCTTTAGAATATACAGGTTTAGATTCAATCGGGGAAACAGGAAGTTTAGATTTACAAAATAATGAACAAAAAACAATTACTTTCAAAAATAAATATTCTCAAACTCCAGTATTATTAGCAGTTCCAGTAACAGATAATGATGATGATAATAATCCTCTAGTTCCAATTATTCACTCAATAAATTCAACAACTGCCATAATCTCATTATGTGAAGATGCTGGACTTACAACTTGTTCAACAGACACTGAATTAGAAACAATTAACTATTATATTTTCGATATTAATAAATCCAATATTTATCCTTGGATTGATGTTGGATACGTAAATAATAAAGTTTCAAATGGTGCATCATCCTCATTTAGTTTTTCTAAAACTTTTACAAATGTGCCTTACGTATTTGGTCAATCTCAAACTTATGGTAGCGCATCTAATCAAATTGGAACACATACTTGGTTTCCATCAAAAACTACAAATTCTGCAAACCTTGTAGCTTGTGACCACCCTGGAACTGGAGATGTATGTGCTGGAACATTTACAGATAATATTGGATATGTAGCAATTGATGTAGTCCTAGCAAATTTAATTGGACTTGACTTTGGAACTCAATCAATTTCCGCATCAACTTGGACACCAATTTCTTTTACTCAAAGTTATACAAATCCAAACATTTTAGTTGCTCAAAACTCCGAAACTGGTGCACAAGATCCTCAATATCCTTGGGCTAAAGACTTAACAACAACTGGAAGTCAAATTAGATATTGTGAAGCAGATGGAGGAAATTACTGTGATAGTCACAACGCAGAAACTGTAATTTGGATGAGTTTAGAAGATGGATTTATTCAAGTAAATAATACTGTAACTCTAGACATTTCAACAATTTCAGATTCAGTTCCAGTATTCATTGATGCGCCACAAACAAATCCTAATCAACTAAACTTAACTGCTCAAACTTCACAACTTGTATCATTCCCATTATTTTTCACAGGAAACTTTGAAACTCCATACGAAATTTCTGATTCAAATAATTATAATGTTCAAACAAGTCCATTTAATGTATCTATTTTATATAGTGATTTTACAATAAATATATCCTCTCCAATTAGTGGGCAAGGTGTAATTGTAAATGATACATTCCAAATAAAAGCAAATTTAACTTGTTCAGGATTCTGTGGTGAAATTACGATTTCAGCAAGAGAAAATAATACAATAATTACAAACTTAACTTCAAACAAAATCTACTCTGTGGACGAAAATAATTTAGTATGTAATCCTGGAATTGATGGAAGTTGTATTGTAACTTGGGACGTATATACAAATGATATCGTTGGAAACACTTATGATTTAGATGTATTATTTTCTTCAGACATTTTAGGGGATAAAGATACTCAAAATGTTCAAGTAACTATTGTTGGTGGACCTGAAGTTAAATTTGAGGATGACACTTTAGACATTATAGGTGTAATCGCAAATTATCAGGAACAATCGCTTGACACAAATATTATTCCATTAATTGCAAGTCAAACAAATTTATCAGTTAATTGTATTAGTGGAGATTGTAATTTTATTACTTCAAACTTTACTCAAGATTCTGATATAACTTTAGGAACTCCACTTGGAATTAAATTTACTTGTCTTCCAGATGCAGCAGGAAGTTACTCTGCTTTATTTAATTTAACTTCATTTGAAGACCAAATTCCAAATACAATTAATGTTTCATGTTCAGCTTCAGAATTAGATTTATACGTAAATCTAGTTAATCCTGAACCTAAAATAAGATTTGATATAGAACAAAATAAAACAACAACTTTAGATTTTAATATTACTTGTAATATTCCTGGTGGATGTTCAAATACTCAATTAGGATTACACTATTTAAGAAATTCAATTGGAGAGGTTGGAGAAATTGATTTACAAAACTTTGAAAAATTACAAATTTCATTTCAAAATACTTATGATAAAGTTCCAGTTATTTTCGCAATTCCAGCATCTGATAATGGTGCAGATAACAATGCTCTAATTCCAGTGATAACTGAAATTTCAAAAGCAGGATTTACAATTCAACTTTGTGAAGATACAGGTTCTGCAACTTGCGACCCAAATACTGAATTAGAAACTGTAAACTATTATGTATTTGACATTGATAAAACAAATTCACAAAGTTGGATTGAAGTTGGATATTTAAATAATATAAATTCAAATGGTGGTAATAATTTAATTTCATTTAATAAAACATTTACAAATAATCCTTATGTTTTTGCTCAATCACAAACAGTAAATAGAGTTGAAAATAATATGGCACCTACAACTTGGGCTCATTCAATTACAACTTCACAAGCACAATTAATTGCTTGTGACCACCCAGGAATTGGAGATGTATGTGCTGGTTCAACTATTGAAAATTATGCTTATTTAGCAATTGATGTTCAAAATGCAAACATTGGGGAATTAAGTTATGGTTCAAGATCAATTTCAAATTCAGCATGGTCATCTGTATCATTTACTGAAAATTATCAAAATCCGATTATGTTAGTTTCACAAAATTCCGATACTGGATCTCAAGATCCTCAATATCCTTGGGCACAAAATTTAGCATTTAATGGAGCGCAAGTTAGATACTGTGAACAAGATGCGATTGGTGTATGTCATTCACATAGTGCTGAAACTGTTGTATGGCTTGCAATGCAATCTGGGCCAATTTATTTAGATACTGCTGCAAATAATCTAGTTTCAACAACAAATGGACAAACACCATATTTCACAACAAGTGTAAATCCACAAACACTAAATTTAGCTCAAGGATCAACTACTACTGTCTCATATCAAATAAATGCTACTGGAACAATTGATCAAATTAGTTTTATGTATGGATTACTACACACTGGAATTGGTTCAAAAAATTTACCAATTAGAACTATTGGAAAAAATGAATTACTATATGATCAAACAAATTTAACATTTAATCAAGTTTATCAAGATGAATTACCTGGTGTGAAATCTTCAAATTTATTTTCTAGATATAATAATATAAATACAAATATTAATTGTATCTCTGGAAATTGTTCAACTTTTTCAACATCTTGGATTAATGGAAACTCATTACTTGAAGGACAAAATCAAAATATTGATTTTATATGTGACGATTCAATTACTGGTAATTTCTCAGCGACATTTAATGTTTTATCAAACAATTCTCAAATTACAAACCAAGTAAATTTATATTGTAATGTGAAATCTAAACCATTAGATATTGACTTTAATAATCCAAAACCAAATACTCAAAATAATTTAATTGTATATCAAACAACAAATCTTGAATTTAATGTTACTTGTAAAACAACTGGGGGATGTAATAATATTGATGTATTTGCAAAATTTGTTGATAATACAAAAATTTGGTGGAACTCTTCTTGGAGTTATAAACATCCAATTACAATCACATCTTCCACAAACGCACCACTTGGATACCAATTACTTATTCAATTAAATGAAACAAATGTTGGTCCAAGATTTGACTGGTCAAATTCATGTGTTGATTTAAGATTTATTAAATCAAATTCAATTGAATTAAATTATTGGATTGAAAGTTGTAACTTAGGAACTAAAACTGCAAATATTTGGATAAAGTCTGATGAAGCATTAACAACTGGAACTCCATATAATTTTGAAATGTATTACTTAAATCCATCAGCAATATCAAACTCAAATCCAAATAATGTATTTAGGACTAATGAAATTCATTTAACTGCTGGGGATTGTGCAGGTTCAGGAGTTTGTGATATGGATACTGATATAGAAGCTGATACATTAAGACAAAATATCGGAACTCCTACTATGACTGTTCATGGAACTGGTTATGTAACTTTAGTTAATCAAGTTGATAATCCTTATGGTGTGGATGATAATTATTTTACAAGATATAGATTTTTATATATTCCAACAATTTCAACAAGTCATACTTTTGGAACTCGTTCAGATGATGATTCTCAAATTGTAATTTCTCAATCTGATTCATATGGTAATGGACTAAATGGATTTGGAACTTATGATGTTGTTACAACTCAATATGGAACTTGGCACCAAAATGCTGCGTGTGGTTCAACTCCTGCAACTGAAGGGACTAGATTTTTCACAAGTGGAACTGGTTATTGGATGGAATATTTACATGTTGAAGGAACTGGTGGACAAGATCAACAAATGTGTATTGATACAGGTTCTGGTTATCAAATTTTTGATACAACAAATTTTCCAAATCAAATTTTCGCTAGAGAATATGTAACAGCTGAACCAGTTGTAAGTATTGGGACTTATGATGATAGATATACAAATATTCCTTCATCAAATACTGGTTTAGGATTTTGGACTCAAACTATTAATCCACAAAATATTAATTTATTAAATGATGAAATTCAAACAATTTCATTTTTAATTAATTCCTCAACTCCATTTGATAAACACTATAAAGTATTAGGAGTTTTATCAAATGGAGATACAACAAGTTATACAAATTTATCTATAATTGATTTACCAACAACAACTAATTTATCAATTGATTTAGATAAAACTCAAATTGGTGATAATTTATTTAATGCAAAAATTAATTTTTTAAATCTTGCAAATTTAGATACTCCAAGATTTAATTCATTATACGTATACTTAGTTCAATCAAATCAAATCCAAAAAACAACAAACTTTGTAATTCCAAGTTCAACAAAATATGTTGTAACAATTACAAATGAAACTTTAAATAATAATAAATTCAATGGAACAATTCATAAATTTAAATTAACTCCAAATCCAAGTTTATATACAACTGTATTTAGCCCATATAATTTAACTTATAATTCAACAAATTCCTTTAAAATTGAATTTAATTATACTCAAAATAAAACAAATTTAAACCAAATGTTATATGTAGGATTTGACCCACAACTAGAAAAAATTCAAATTGAAAATAAGTCCTCTAAATCATTGTTTAATAGGTTAATACAAATCTTTATAAATCTTGTAAATTGGTTTTAGGTATGACTTTTAAAACTTTAAAAACATTAGTTAATTTTTGTTTAATTTTATTTTTAACTACTAGTGCTTTTGGTGCTGTTGAAAAATTTTCACAATATGATACAAAAATTAAAATTAATTCGGATGATACAATTGATGTGTCAAAAGATATCTCTTTACAAAATACTCACATTGTAGGAATTGTTCCAGGAAGAGTAGAATTTAAAATTGGTAAAACTATTCAAGGTAGTTCATCAGTAATTAATTTAGAATCTTATACTATTAAAGATAGATATGGAAATGATATTAAATCACAATTATTTCAAACACAAGATAGCACCGTAATTGCTATTGATATTTTTATGCCACTATTACCTGGATTTAGATATAATATTGATTTAGATTACACTTTATCTTATGATAGTTCTGGATTATTATTTAAATCTTTAGAATTTCCAATTAAAGAAGATTCTTCAATTGAAATTGAAAAAGGAACTTTTATTTTAGAATTGCCTGTTGAAAAATCATTTACATATCTAGATGTTTTAGACACAAATGTTTCAATTAAAGAAAATGTTGCAACTTGGAATATTAATGAAAAATCTCCTTCAACTGGATTAGTTGAATATTCATCAATTCCAATTTCAGTTGATGGAGTTAAAGGTAGTGTTTTCTTTTGGATTTCAATTAATTTAATTTTATTAATTATCTTAGCCTTTGAAATTTACAGAGGAATTAAAAGAATGAAAAAGGAAGAAAAACATCATAAATAATTTTTAATTATTTATTCTCATTAATAATTTATATTTTATTAAATTATAATTTTAATTTTTCAATATGGTAAAAAAAAATAATCTAAAACTAAATAAATTTCAATTATTTATTATTTTAATATCAACTTTATTTTTTATTAATTTATCAACTATTTCTGCTTCATCTAATGTTTTAGATATTCAAATTACTGAATCAGTTTTTGAAAATAATTCTTATAGTCCATTAAATAATAAACAATTAAATAATTTTCAAATTTCAGGAAAAATTATTATTACAAATACTCATAATTTAGAATCAATAGAAAACATAAAATTAAACTTTTCAAACTTAAATAATATATATAATTTAACATTTGAGTCAGGTTCATTTGGATATATTTCTTTATTTAATAAAAGTTTAGATAAATCTCAATTATTAATCCCAAACTTAGGACCTTTAAAAAATTCAACATTTAACTACTCAATTAACTTAACAAATTTAAAATCTCCTCTAAATTTTACAACAAACTATTCATCATTTAATGTATTTACCGGAAATAGTTTTCAAATTACAGACACAATTAAAAATAATTTAAATTCAACAATTTACCCTAATAACTGTATTTACAATATTTCAGTAATTCAAAATTCACTCAACATTAATCAAATTGTGCCAGTTCATTTTCAAGTTCAAAATCCAATTGTTGGAACAGATTCTACAAATGCAAATATTGATATTACAAATAGGACATTAACTTGGGATGTTTTAAATGGTAGTTGTATAAATTCAACTCAATTCCAAAACATTGAATACACTTTAAAATCTCCAAATGATGTTGAACAATCAGATGATTACAAAATAATTTCATCATTATATAATTACCAGTTTAATGATGTTATATCAAAATTTAACTTAGATAATATTCATGCAAGTGGAGACTTAGAACTTAAATTTCAAAAATATCAACAAGAAATTTTAACAGGCGATAATGCAACTTGGAAAATAACTTCAAACGTTGAATCAACTTCTGACTTTTTAGTTAATTTAAAAAAAGTAACATTATGGGTATCTCAAAGAAATGGGACTGGAACTGGATTTACAAATCCAGCTTTAATTGACAATGATACAATTTCAAACGCTGAACTATTAAAACAATACTCTCCAAATCAAAACTTAAACTCATCACTTCCACCATGGAACAATATTGCTAGCGAATGGTTTTTTAATTACACTTATTCAAGTTCACCAATTGTATGGATGGATTTAGAAAATGAATTAGTAAACGATGGAATTCAATTATCTAATCGGAGTTTAACATATGCTCAAAATCAAGTTTTCATAAAAGAAATTTATGTAGCATCTGGTTACTGGTTAGAAATAAAAAAAGATATTACAAAAATTTCAGAATCAAATTATAATATTTTTATTAAAGTATCAAATTTAGGTTCATCAGTAACTCCATCAAGTCAAGCAGTTGTTGTATATAACTTTATTCCAAATACATTTAACTTAACTTCACCATTTTCATTTTCACAATCAAATTGGTATAATACGCAAAGCACAAATCAAACTTTAAACGATCCAACATATAATGGAACAATGTATCAATATGCATTATTATCAAATTCAAATCCATACAATTCATCATTAGATAGATATGGAGGTTCTGAAAATATAAATAATACTTGGACTGTAACATATAATGTATCTGGAATTGGAGAATTTAAATTTGATGATTTATTTATTACTGGAGTAGATCCATTAAATGTTGGAGAAATTGGTGGAACTAAATCTATTTTAACAAAAAGTAACTATGAAACAAAATCAGGAGTATTTGAAATAACTTTAGCAACAATTGCATCAATTATAGGATTATTAGTTATATTAGTTTAATAAAATAATTAATTTTATAAAAAAATAAAAATATATATAATTATGGCAAAAGAAGTAGAATTGGCAAGTATTGATGTTGATCAATTACAAATTATTGAAGACTTACAAGATAAAGTGGATTTATTGATTGATATTTTAGAAAAAAATGGAACTCTTGGTAAAGGGGAGTTCGAAGGTAAGTATGCCAAATTAATGGATGAAATTTACGAAAAAGAATAAATTCTTTTTAATAAATTAACTATTTTTAAAATTTATAATTCTTTAAATTAATCAAAAAAATTAAAATTTATAATTCTGAATTATAAAACTCATCAGCAATTAAATGAATCGGTTTAACTGATTTTCCACCAGTTTGAGCTTTCATTTCTTCTGAACTAAACATTGCAACACCAACAGCAATAGTTTTCTTATGTTCTTCATCTTTAATTAAAATAGTATCTCCCTTACTAAATCCATCATCTATAATTTGAATTCCTGCTCTCATTAAATCTGCTCCCTTTAAAACAAATGGAATTGCTCCTCTATCTACATAAACACACTTAAAATGTTCTTCTTGAACAGTTTTTAAATGTGGGAAATAACTTTTATCCTTAATTACTAAATACGGTTCTTTATTTTTCCATAAAATATTATCCTTCTCAATAATTTCATCCTTTTTATCAACTTCATAACCAGTTGGTAACTCTGAACTTAAACTTTTTTTTTCTTTTCCACTTAAATGTCTCATTTTTAATTTTTAATCTTAAAAGTATAAAACTTCTAACTCATAATTATAAAAAGAAAACTAATATTTATAAACTTTAATAACTTAAAATACTTAGACAATGGAAGAAATTTTCACACTAGGTTTCCTAGATAACTTAAAAATATTATTTGTAGGATTAATGATTTATGCAATTATTTATTCAATGTTAAAAAATACTGATATTTTTCCAAGTGAAAAAATTAGTTCACTTGTAGCATTACTTGCTGCAATTATTGTATCTTTTACTGGAATTGTAACATATATAGTTTCTTACGCTATTAATTGGTTTGTAATTTTATTTTTTATAATCTTTTTATTACTTGTATTACTTTTATTTTTAGGAGTAAATATGTCAGATATAACTGGATCAGTAAGTAAAAATAAAAAAACTATCGCGATTGCATTTGTAGTTTTATTCTCAATTATTTTAGTAAAAGGTTTTTTTGGAGTAAATAACGCTTTTGATACAACAAACATTAATGATGAAAACTACGACCCATACTTAGTTGACACATCAGTTCCTGATCAAGTAACAGATAGTGGAAATAAAGTAACTGATTTTTTTAATAATATTAATGTTGATAAAGAAACAACTCAAGCCGCCGTATTTCTCCTCATAATAGGAGTATTTGTATTTATGGTTGGAAGGGAATAATTATCTCTTTTTTTTAATTATAAAATGTTTGAAATTTTAAAATCAAAAACACCTAAATTTAAATTCTATTTAGATACAAAAAATCAAGCCATATTAAAATCAAAATTTGATTCAATTAATAATTATAATTCTTTTATTCAAAATAAATCAGAATTAATAAAACTTACAATAAATAAAATTTTCAAAATAAATGACTTTAAAACAATTAAAGAAGTAATAATAAATTTAAATATTCCTAATTCAAATTCTAATAAAGATAATTATTTTATGCAAGTAAATCCAAAAACTGTATCTCTAGATAGTGTTGAAGTGGAAGTAAATTTATTAGCAATATTTTTAGAAAATGTTTCAGATGATGAAATAATTAAATCTTTAAATCATGAATTTATTCATATTGAACATATGTTATATTTTAAAACATTATCAAATTCAATAAAAATCACTGAAAAAGTATTAAATAAAATAAAAGAAATTTCTAAACAAAATACTCAAATTGAAAACATATTTGATTTAAGAGCATTAATAACTGTTTTATATACAAAAACATACATTGAATCAATAGCCATTTTTTTTCAAGAACAAAGAAATCCATCATTAGATAATATATCAAAACAATATACTAATTTAGAACCAATTGTTGTAAAATTATTAGAAAAACTAGTTCCATTAATTAAACAACAAGAAAAATACAATTTTGAAGATTTTTTACCATTTATAAAATTTATAAATTACTTATTTGGAGAGTTTATGGTATCAAACATTTATTTTATAAATCCAAAAATAACTAAACAAGATTTAATGGAACTATCTCATGTGAAATTATTTCAATTATATGAAAAATCAGTAGAAGTAATTAATCTAAAATATAACACAAAATTTAGACCATTATTATCTTTTAATTCTCAAAAAGGAATAATTGATTATCAATTTGTATTAAAAGCATTAAACCATAACTTTGAAACATTAAAATTACAATTAAAAAATACATGATTATTAAAATAAAATCATAATCTAAAAATAAATTATTTTAAAGTTGATAAATCAACTTCATCAACTTTTTTCTTAAAATACTTTAAAGCAGCTAAATAAGCTAACTTTTTAAAATAAATAACTAACTTTGGAGGTTCATCAAAATCAACCCATTTAAACGCTTTAAACTCAGGTTTATCTTGATTATCAAATCTAATCTCTGAATCATCTCCGGTAAAATATAATAAAAAATATTTTTGCTTTTGACCATTAAACTGATACTTCTCCTTTAAATAAAATGGAAAAATATATTTTAAATGTTTATCCATCTTATCTACGATCTTAAAACTTTTAGTTCCAATTTCTTCAAATAATTCACGAATAATCGCATCATTCTCTTCCTCTCCTTTATCCACTCCTCCTTGCGGAAATTGCCAAGCATCATCAATCCATGCGTGTTCGCACATTAGAACTTTTTTATCCTTATTAATAATGATTGCAGCAACATTTTCTCTAAATTTGTCTTTAATCATTTTAGCCTATACAAAATCAAAATTATCTACTTTATAAAAGTTGGTAGTCATTGCATTCATATTTTAGTAAATATTATATTTTTAACAATTAAAAACATTTTACTAAATATACTTACAAACATTTTTAAAGTTTGTTTTTACACTGTTAAAACTAAATTCAAATTGTTTCACCAAATATAACTACAAACATTTTTAAATTAAAATTTTACATAAACACTTATGAAATTAACAAAATTAGTAACATATATATTTTTACTATTAACATTTACAAACATTACTTACTCACAGGATTTAAAAAGTTTAGACTTTATCTCATATCTTGCTGATGAAAACTCTGAAATTGACAAAATTTCCTACACAATTACAAATTTTGAAAATTTAAAAATTGGTGATGAATTCAGACTTGAAATCTATTCAAACGAAAAATTAATTGATGACTCATGTGTAAAATTTTTAAACTTTGAAAGTGATACTTTTTTCAAAAAATTAATTTGTGAAACAGAAAAATTAACTCAAGGAGAATATACTCTAGTTGGACAAATTTTAAGAAAAGATACAATTGTTGAAAAACAAATTACAAAATACTCTCAATCTAAATTAGGAAAATCTACTATTGAATATGAAATTTTAGATGGTGAAACAATAATTAAATTAAATGTTGAATCCGATTTAGAATCTTATCAAGTTGAACACTACATTCCAAAAGAAATTATTGAAGAACTAACTTTAGAAAATCAAGATTCACTAATTGACTCAAAATTAAATTATACAATTCTAGATTCAGACCCAATTATTGCATGGAACTTAGACGAATCTCCAAAAACAATTGAATATAAAATTAAAAAAGAAACAACTCCTCAACACTTAGAAAACCTAAATATTAAAATAAATTCACCATCTCAAACATATACATATTTATCTTATGTGTTATACATTTTAATTTTCATAATTATTGGAGTTATCTTAAAACCATTATTCACAAAAATTAAACAAAAAAAAACTAAAAACAACTAAAATGAAAACTTTAAATACCCAAAAATTCGGACAAGTTGGGATATTTGTAGTAATCGCAATAATATTAATAATATTATTTGTATTTATTCTTTCAACATCAAATTCAGATAAACTAACAAACGTTAAAAATTCAAACACTGATTTAGATAATTCTCAAGGTGAACTATTTCCACTAAAAACATCAATTGATACATGTTTAGAAAACGAATTAAAAATTGCAACAATTGTAGCTGGACTTAAAGGAGGATTAATTTATGAAGATTCAGAAAAATTTACTGAAAACAACGGAGTTGATTACTACAATGAAAATGTATTAAAAAATTTAAAATTAAATCCAAATTACTTAACTAGAAATTTAATTCATGCTCAATACGATGTATTAATGCCAAAATATAATTCAACATTAATTATTGATAAAAATGGAGTTGATGAAACAATTTATTCTCATACGATTGAAGAAGATTTTAAAAGATTTATTTTATTTAATTTAAACAAATGTTTAAACTTTAACGAGCAAGATTTAGAAGGTTATAAAATAACTCAAAATATCTTTTTTGGAAACTTAATCACATTTGATGCAGATTCTCAAACAATTGAATCAACACACATAGACGCTGAACTTGGAGATACAACATCATTTGTATTAGACGGAAAATTATATTATGGAGTTGTAATTAAAAATAATCCTGGAGAAAATACAATTTCATTATTACACGAGTATCCATTTACCTCCCAAACAACTTTAGGAGATATAATAGTTTTAAACTTAAATAATACAGTAGAACTTGATATGTTATTTGAAGATGAAAAAGTTGCCACAAAATTAGTATATCCAATTATTTTAGAAAAAAATAATAAAAAAGTTTACTTTAAAGGAACCCAAGTTGAAATTCAAAATAGATTCAAAAAAATTATGGACTTTGGAAGTTTTATTTTATCAAAAAAACAATTTGATAGATCAATTGATTTAACTGATGCTACTCAACTAAAAACAATAGTTTCCCAAAATCCATTTTATAATCAACTTGATGCTGGAGAGTTAGAATTTAATATTTTAACAACATCTGATGAAATAGGTCACAAAGAATTTTCACTTTCAATAATTGATAATAAATTTAAATTATTTACTAATCCCTTTGTATTTAATTTTGGTTATGAAAACCACGCTCCAAGATTAATCCAAGATACAAGTGCTAGTTTTTATTCAACTGGACTATATAATCCGGGTGGAAGTATTTTAAATCCAGATTCATTTTATTATGTAATTCCAAAAACTAAATCAGTTACTTTAGAATTAAATAAACTATTACACGAAAATGAATTTTTTGATACATTTAAAAATAATTTTCTAAGTTATACTGATAACACTCTTGAATATCGTTTTGAACTAACTGAAGGTGGAACACTAAAATTCACTGGAAGAGAAGATGGGGTCTACAATTTTAATGTTGAAGTAACAGATGGAGAAAACTCAAACATTTATAAATTTGTATTTGACATTGGTTTAACTTCAGAATATAATCCTCTAGACTACACAAACTATAATTTATTTTACTTAGATTCATATACTGATGGAAATCCATATTTATTCTTTACTCAAGAATATGGATACACTGGAAATATTAATACTGCCTCAAAACCTACAATTAATATGGTTTCAGATTATATTTCAAATATGCCAAGCTCAGATTTAGCTCAACTTCCAACTCACTATAGAGGTTTAAAAATTAAAACAACTTATACTGATGATAACTTTAACATTGAAGAAATTGGTTCAGAAACTGCAGCTTTTATATATAGACCTGTTAAAGAATTAATTGATTTTTCTCAAAAAACACAAACTCAATTTATACTAACTAAAAACCTTCCAAAAACTTCACAATATATTATTGCAAATTCAGGAAGTTTTGCTAGTGGATTAATTGTAGATATTCAAAAAATCGCAGACACTTCAACAAGAAAAGAATATAAAATTAAATTTTCATATCCAAATTATTTAGATGTAAACTCAAACATTATAACAACAGAATTTGATTACTTAAACCATGCTCCAATATTATCAAATACTAACCCAATTACAATTTCAGGAATTAATATCTCAAACTCATCTAAAAATAGTAAAACTCACTCAATTAGCAGAGGTTCAGATATTGATAAAGATCAATTATTTTTTAACTCAACTTCAACAGATTCACAATTTTCAATTTCAAATTATGGAATTATTTATTTCAGACCAAACTCAGCTGGAACATACACATACCAAGTTTGGCAAAGTGACGGGGAATTTGAAACTCAAAGAAGAACAATTACATATAATGTAGTTAGTTAAAATAAATTAAAATAAAATAAATTATTTTTTCATTTTCATTTTCATTTTATTATTATTATTATTTTATTATTAAATTTATTTACTAAATTTTAAAATATTTAATATCTCCTTTTTTAAATCAAATAACCAAATTACTCTTTAAAATAAAGTTTTAACCTAAATAAAATAACAAATCTTTATAATTTAAAATTTTAAATATATATTATGAAATTATTCAAAAAAGCAATTGCTACATATATTGTAGTAATCTCTATTAGTTCATTGATAATTACATTATTCTTTTTAGGAATTTTAGATTCAATATATTCTAAAGAAGATACTCTTTGTCAAGAAATAAATTTTATTCTTGAAGACTCTTGCTTAGTTCGTAACGGACTACACACAAAAGTTGTAAACCTTGGAGAATTAGATTTAGAAGTTTTAATCAATGGTGTATCTAAACAAACAATTCTAAAAGATGAAAAAAAACTTTTTAACTTTGATACATCTGATGAAAATAATTTTGAATTTTTACCAGTAATTTCCGTTCAAGGAAAAACAATTGCTTGTAACTCAAAAACTCAATCAGTAAACTCAAATTTAATTAGTAGAAATTGTAATTAGATTTTGAATTAAATTTAATTAAATAAAAATAAAATAAACAAATTAAAATAACATAAAAATGAAAAAATTAAATAATACACAAAAATCTGGACAAGTAACCATTTTTGTAATCATTGGAGTAATATTAATAATTGTTGTAACATTTCTTTTATCAAATTCTCAATTTGAATTATTTGAATCCAAAGAAACAAAATTAATTAATCAAGTATCTGACATTGTAGATTCTTGTATTAAAACAAATTCTGAACAAGGATTATTCTTATTAGGTATGCAAGCTGGATACATTACACTTGAACCCTCACAAATCGCAGTTCCTAGAAGTTATATAGACTTAGGATTTAAAGTTCCAAGTTGGGAAGTAGCACCAAATAAAGTTCCAACAATTAGTTCAATGGAATATGAACTTGATAACTTTATTCAAGATAATGCAATGAACTGTATCTCTGGAAACTTAAATGCTTTAGATGATATTTTTGATTTTGAATATGAAAATAACTTACAAATTAAATCATCAATTAATCAAAATAATGTTGTAATCGAATCAAACTTACCAATTACATTTTCAGAAAAAAACAGTGAAGAAAAAGTAAACATTGAAAGTTATTACTTAAAATTAGAAAACAATAACTTAGGAGATTTATATAATCTAGCAATTGAAGTTTATTCAACTGAACAAAAAAATGATATCTTATCAAACTTAGTATTAGACCAAATTTATTCAGCTTCAGATTACTCAAGTAAAGAATCAATGCCAACAGAAGGATTATCATTTAGTTGTGCTAAAAGAATTTGGACAAAACAACAATTAAAAAGTAATCTTGTAAATTTAAACAATAATAATTTTAAATTTTTACACTTTGAAGATACATACTCAATTAAAGATTTATATGATTCAACATTTAACGATGTAAATGTAGCAAAATCTGCTTCACAATACTATGAAAACTTTTATACATTTAAACTAGACGATCCAAAATCAAGTTTTAAAAATTATAAAGTTGAAGTTTCAATGCCTACAACTGATGTAACTAAAAAAGGAAACTATTTTCAAAAAGATAGATTTAGAAATTTCGAAGTTAGTCCAAATGATGGTCAAATTATCCAATCAACAGATATGAAAGTTGATATTGGATTAGGTGAAATTCCAATTCCATGTGTCCAATTATTTCATCATTTATATACTTTAGATTATGACGTATTAGTTAAAATTACAGATTTAAGTGAAGATGGAGATAATAATATTTTTCAATTCCCACTAAGAATTCAAATTAATAACAATGCTCCATCAAATGAAATTCCATTCACACTACCAACTCAAACTGATAATCAATTAACTGCTACAAACTCAAAATTCTGTGCTCACCAAAACAGAAATAATGAACAATTAATTTACGCAATTGATAAAAATACTCAACAAGCAATTGATGGAGTAAACATTACCTATAAATGTTTAAGTTTAAGTTGTGATGTAGGAAAAACTTCAAAACCTAGTTTTAGAGGATTTGAAAGAACTTACGCTCAAAGTTCACTAAACACAGATTTACCATACTGTGTTGGTGGAAGTTTATCAGGTAAAAAGAAAGGATATTTTTCAACAAATTTAATTATTGATTCAAGTGGAGATAATCCAAATCCAAATGGATACGAAGATTTAATTATGATTCCAACTAAATCATTTAAATTAAGTGAAGATACAGTATTTGCCGTATACAATGGAGGAAGTGGAAAAAGAATTGAAACTGAAGATGATGGAATGATGTTTATTTCAATTAAAAATAAAGAACACGGGTTCTCATCTCAAGCTTTATGGCCAACTCAACAAGGGATTATGGATGAATTAGAATTTTTAGAACTAGAAGATGCTGTATATGATGTTTCAGTAATTTTAACAAATGAAAATTATGACTTAAATGGAATCTTTGAAATTAAAGACTGGAAACCAGAAATATTTAGAGGAAATACTCTTCAAATTATAATTCCAGCAATTACTGAAGAATTAGAAGATGAACAATTTATTAGATTCTATGAAACTTCAAACAAACTAGTAACTGGAGAAATTGATTTAGGAATTGAATACGGAATTAAATTCCAATAGTTTAGAAATTTATTGTCACATTATGACAATAATGATTTTTTATTTTTTATAATATTTTATTTTATTTTATATACTCGATTAAAATCTTTAAATTTACTACTATTTACTAACATATAATCTAATTCTTTTTCAGAAATCATTTCAACATCATAATATTTTGATGCTACAGTTGAATAAGAAACATTATTATTTTTAGAATCAATTGACTCATAACCTTCAACTGCTAACTCTAAATTATGAGCTAACCTTAAACTATCTACCAAATATCTAAATGGACTCATAGTTCCAGTTTCTCCATAATGGATTTCACAAACATCTTCTAAATCCCCAGTTTTTTTATCTGTAAAAACTGCGATTTTTGGTAACTCTTTAGGTCTAACTTTATCCGCTAAATTTTGACAAATAACATCTGTATCAATTCCTAATATATTTAATAAACTCATATTGATTTATAGTTTTTTAAATATATAAATTTATCCATTAAAATTTAAATTATCTTTAAAGATAATCAATATCAGTCTCATACGCTTTAACAGTTGGATCTTCCTCAACTAACGCAGGCACTAAATCTAACTCATTTAAAACTTCCGCAAACTGTTCAACATGCTCAGGATAAGTAATTAATCTTAACTTTTTCTCATCAACAATTAACTCAAGACCTTCCTCTTCTAAAAACTCTTTTTTCTCATTTAATTTTTTAATTATTTCTTCTCTTGGAGTTGACTTATACTCATCACTCAACATATCACGCAAAGCAAATCCTTTCAAATAAATACAACCACGATACAACTGTCCATCCTCAGTCACTTCATCAAACTTAGTTTTAACCTTTTCAGCTCTTAACTTATATCTATTAGTCATTTGAACTCTATCCTTTAAAGTTGAAGAACAATAATGAACATTAATCTTTTTATCTTGGCAATATTCTAATATTTTATCACCTAACTCATCACTTCCCTCAACACCATGAGAATCAATATCTTTAGCTTCATAACCTTCTTCCTCCATTTTATCCATATTAGTTCCAGCAACCTCAAACTCATTAACATTCAAAAAAGAAACATTTTTCCCTTCCATATAATCAATCATTTCAAAAATTTGTTTTTCATATCTTGGAATACAAGGAATTTCAATACCAACTTCCCAGTCATACTTTAAAGCATTATCAATTCTCATCATATCTTCTAACTTATCAAAATCTGGATGAAATCTAATCTCATCTAAACCAGCATCATACAATCTTTTCATATTTTCAGCAGAACATAAAACAAAAGTTGTATATAAATGAATGTGGAATTTAGAACCAAACTTTTCTTTTAACTTTACAATATACTCAACAGTCCTATCCAAACGTGCAAGAGGATCTCCCCCAGTAATCCCACAACCTTTCGCTTGAGACATCTCACATTCCTCCACAATATCCTCAAAACTTTTAACAGTTGCTTCATTTGAAAAAATAACATCTTGATCTTTTCTATTTTCTCCTAAAGGACAATACCAACAACTTCTAGGACAAACTCCAGTTGCATACAAAACCATCTTTTCTCCCTTAACACACATTCTACACCCAGTAGGCAAAGCACCTAATAACTTAGAATAAAAAGGAGTATCTACAATATTTCTTAATTTATTTTTTGTTGAACATTCTACCATTTTTAATATTTTAAGATTTAAGGAATAATCTCACAACCATTATACTTATTATAATCAAACTCTTCTCGCTTTATAACTCCCTGCTCAATTAACTCTAAAATTTCATTTTTTTTAGCTTTTAAACAATCAACTAAAAAAAACACAGTATCACAAACTTCACCAAATCCTTTTTCACCCCAAAGTTTAGTCTTATTAGCATATAAACACCTTCCACCGCAAATATCTTTAATTTCACAACTATTACAAGTATTATCAGGTAATTGCTCTGAATTTTCAACATCCTTTAAACTAGAAGTTCTAATATCTCCCATCTCAAAAGGTTTATATCCTGCTGTAATTGGACAACTAGCAACTTTCCCATCAGTTTGAATACCTAACAAACTATGGCCAGCTCCACACTTCATAGGAGACTTTTCACCAGTCAAAATTGACTCAAAAACTCCAACAAAAGGATAAATCATAGGAACAGTCCCAGTTTCTTTCATTTTATCAACCCACCAATCAACTAACTTAGAAATACTTGGATTATATTTAGTATCAGCCCAATCTTTAAAATCTCTCTCAAAATAATCTGCTTTCCAAAATTGAGCATCCATTTGCCAATGAATTGAAGAAAAAGGACATTCTTCATTTTCATATAAATATTTTACATTCTCATACACATCACCAGACTCATCAACAGTCATACGGGCGATAATTTCACCTTTATATCTCTCAGACTTAATCTTATCCAAATTTTTAATAATCTTCTCAAATATGTGAACTCCACGATTAAAATTTGTATGAGCTGGAGTTCCATCAACTGAAACTAAAATTGTATTTAATCTATTAACATACTCAGAACCTAACTTATCTAAAAATGTCCCATTAGTTTGTAACATAAAATCTTTTGCTGGAACTTTATCCATAATTTCCTTAACCATTGGAATTTTCATAAGTGGCTCACCACCATAAAAAGTTAAAGAAAAATTAGGATCATCCTTTGAAAATTTTAACAATTCATCAACTGAAAAATTAACTTCACCAGGGAGAGCTAAATTATACTTAGAACGCTCCTCATCAGTTAGAAAATCCTCAGTTGTTTTACCATAACAATACTTACAAAGTAAATTACACTTTGAAGTTAACGCTAAATAATAATGCATACTATAAAAAACTAAATAACTTTTAAAAACAACATTCTATAAAATTTTATAGAATTATTTTTTATTCAATTTGAACATCAAATTCATTAAATGCTTTATTTTTTTCTTCAATTTCCTTATCTAAAATAAACTTATCTTTATTTGATAAATTTTCAATTTCATTAGAAGAATTTCCAGAAATTATATGTTTAACAATAACAGAACTTTCTTGATTATACTCAGGTAAATAATCTAACTCATTAGAATCATTTGAAACATTAACTGACTCATTAAAAATTGTTTTTTCCTTATCTTTTGGAATAAATACAAATAATAACAAAAATATTACTAAAACAATAACTAATAACTTTAATTCTAATTTTTTCATAAATAAAACATATTCATAATTATATATAAATATTTTTAAAAATAAAATTTAATAACCTATATTTTTATTTTTAATTTGTTCAGATTTATAAATTAAATTTAAATATTTACTATAATCATAAATTCCTTTTTTAGAATTATAACTAACTAAAATTTTAAACTCTTTATGATAATTTTTATTAATAATACTTACAGATTCTTCATACAATTTATAAAATTTAATCTCGGACAAATCCAATAAATCTTCAATAGATAATTTATCAAAAGCTAATAAAATAGAATAAATCATTAAATACCCAATATCATAACAAATTCTCTGAGACCCAATCTCATCAATTGAACATTTAATAAATAAATCTGGATTTTTCTTAAATGCTTTAATTTGTGTATTTAAAATATCTGTTAAAATTTTATTCAAACTAAATATCTTATGTAAATAACTCTCATAATCTCTCTCAAATTCACAAATACTATACTCTCTCTCTTTTTCATAAAATGTAGCAAGACCTTCAACTAATAAATCATTTTGAATTAAAGCTAAAAGTTCCTTTATACCTCTATTTGACTTTAAAAAATAACTATTCCTTCTAGCCGCTCGTGTAATTAATAAATTATAAGATTTCTTAAAACCCTGATGAAAAATCCAATGCCTAATATGAACAAATTCATGAGTTAAACATTCAAATAAATTTTTCTCTAATTTCTCTTTATCTAATATTTCATCCTTTGAATTATCACTAATTAATTTATTAACATTAATTGTTACAAGACACTTCTCATTAGAAATATTATTTGTATTAACAAACATTTTAAAATCTTCATGGCTTGATAAAATAGCAAACTCAATATGATTTATCTTATGAATAAATACATTATTTCTCCAAAATAAATTAATTTGTTTTTCTAAAATATCTTTAAAATTAGTATAATTCTCAACATTTGAAATTTTAAAACTATTCCAATGAGATTCATACATAATCTGATAATTTTTTCTTTTAAAAAAACCTAACATAAACTAACTTTAGATTATAACTTTCTTAAATCTTTGTTATATAAAATAAATAACTAGAAAATCTATACAAAATAAATTTGAAATACTAAGAAATAAATAAACTCTAACTCTAAACTAAAAATTACTCTAAAAAAAAGAATATTTAATAATATTCTTCATTTGATGATAATTCATCATCTTCTCTATCGTTTCTTCTCTTAGCAATTGAAACTACTAATGATAATAAAACAACAATCGCAATAATTAATAAAACAACTAAAGCAACATTTAACCATTCAATATCTGAATCTGACTTAACAACAAAACCGTTGATTGCAAATTCATTAACTGTGTTTGATCCTTCTTTAACAACTAAAGCAATATCTTTTTCTCCTTGAGCTCCAGCCTTAGGTGAAACAGTAACTACAAAAGTAGTTGAAGCTCCTCCTTGAACCATAGCTAAAGTAGGTGATACTTCAACAGTTGACCATGCATTTTCAACAGGAACTAATGAGATTGGAGCTGATTTCCCGTTAGGGTTAGCAACAACAACTTCAATAGTTGATCCTTCTGATAATTCTACATTATTTTTAAATGAAACTAATAAGTTATCTTCAGCTACTTCTCTAGCAGCTAAAACATTAAATGTGTAAGCTTCTGATGAAGTTGAGTAACCATCATTGTATGATAAAGTAACTACTGCTTCGTATGATCCAGCAACAGCTGTCTCAGGAACAAATAATAACATATCATCTGAAGTCATAGTTGATCTTTTATTTAAGTTTGAAACATATGATGATTCAGACATACCTAAAGCAGGAACTGCGATTGTAACTTTAACTGAATCTTGAACTTTTTGTCCCATATTCTTTAATCTTACATTAGCAATTAAGTTTTGTCCAGCTTCAACACCATTTGATGGAGTCATAACTAAATCTAAAACATCTACTCTGTTTCTATCTGTATCAACAAATAATTCTAATTCTTTGTAAGTAATTCCTGATAAACCTTGTGAACCAATAATTCTTACAACATAATCTTCTTCATTATCCATATCTGATGGTAAGTTTAAAGATAAAGTCTTAATGTAAGTCTTTCCTTCCTTAACATCAAAAATGTCAGTTGTAGCTAATAAGTTCTCATGTTCATAACCGTCGATAATAACCATAATTCTAGCATCTGAAACATCAGTTAAAGCTGTTAATCTTAAATCAAACTCTAAAGCTTCACCATTCATTACTTGAATTGTGTCAATATCTCTAGCGTTAATTGAGTTAACTGATACTTCTTCTAAAATTAAATCTAAACCTTCAGTATCTTTTTCATTTCCAAATAAGAAAGTTTCTGTCTCAGAATCTGCTTCAGTTGAAACTGTAATTCTATATGATTCTCCTTTCTTTAATGATTCAAATGAATCTACTGAATCTCTTAAATTAAATGTCATAACTTTTACATCAGTGGAATCTAATTTAACAATACCTGTACTATATACAGCTCCTTCTCCTTCAACCTTAAAGGAAACTTCATCATATACACCAACTGATGTATTTGTGTTTTGTAAGGAAACTAATAATACGTAATCTCCGTTATCTGTTTGAACTTCAAAATCTACGATATTAATTGAACTTGCAGCAAATACTGAAGTCATTAAAATAGCCATAGACATAATCATCCAAGTTAATACTTTGTTTACTTTCATTTTTTTATTATTGAGAACTTAAATCACCTTAAAGATGATTTCAAGTCTTGTAATATATCCAGTGTTTTTTTATTTATAAACCTTTCTACTTTTTATCTACTGTTGAGTAAAAACTACTATAAAATTTATTCAAATTAAGTTCAAAAAAGCTTTAATTTCGTAAATAATTCCATTTTATTTGTATTTAAACTCTTTTTTTTATCCATTTTTTTCTTTTAATTTATTAATAATTCTTAAATCAGTATTATTTTTTATACATAAATTTAATTTTCAAATTCGTATGTGTGTTTTAATAATTTTATAATTTAATAAATAATTAGAATAAATGTCTAGAATGACTAAGTAGAATAAATAACTCTTATAAATAAATTAATACAATATTATACTAGGTATTATAAAATGACAAATATGAAAGTTTTAATTAGTAAGAAAACAGGAAATTATTATTATTATAATGGTGTTGGAGAATATCATTGTAAAGAAGGATTTTTAACAGAAGAGCAATTACATTCTGGTGAAAACCTAGTTAAAAATAGTAAAGATAGGGAATTTTTAATTTTTGAATCAAATAAACACGACCAATTTCAAAAAATTAAAAGAGGACCTCAAATTATTACAGAAAAAGATTTAGGTTATATTATGGCAAGATCTGGAATTGATAAAACTTCTTCAATTGTTGAAGCTGGTGGGGGTTCAGGTGGAGCTACTACTTTTTTTGGAAGAATTTGTGATAAAGTTCATACTTATGAAATTAGAGAAGATCATTGTAAAATTATTCAATCAAACATTGATAAATTTGGTTTAGATAATGTAACATTAACTCATGGCGATTTAGCAGAAAACATTGAGTCAATGGATAAAAATAGTTTGGACTTATTATTTTTAGATATGCCTGAACCAAATATGGTATTAGAAAAAAATATTGATGCTGTAAAATCGGGAAGATATGTAATTTGTTATTTACCAAACGTTTCACAAATGATTGAAGTAACTAAATTAATTGCAGAAAAACAAAATTTATATGTTGAAGAAATCACAGAAGTTCAAACAAGACATTGGAGAGTTTGGGAAAGAGTATCTAGACCAGAATTTAGAAGTGAACAAGATTTTACTGCATTTTTAATGTTTCTTCGAAAGCTTTAGCTTTGAAGGTTTAGGAATATCTGATTCCAAAAGTTAAGAAAACTTTAGTTTTTATTTAAAATTATTTCATTATAATTATTATTTATTTTTAAAATTAAAAAATAAGAATTTAAAATTCTTCCTCTTCCTCTCCACTTTTACTTGGTTTTTTTTTAGGATGTTTTCCTAAATGTTCACAATCTTTAATTTTTTTATCACACCAATCACAAAACTCTTTTCTATCCTCCTTATCCTTGAATAACTTTTTAGCATCTTCTTTCATATGCTCAGTTTCTTCTTTAATTTCCATTATACATATATTAAATATTTAAAATCATAAATAATTTTATATAAATTTTATAGTAATTCTATTCAACTACAAATTTCCAACTTGTAAAACAACATAAATTTAAAAAGAAAAATTTTAGTAGTTAGTTATGACCAATACAAGAACTATAGGTTTAAACCACATCTATCTTGACACTCAAATTGAAGATTATTCTAATATCTCAACAGGTTATATATTAAGGGCTTTAGGGCACGGATTAAAAATAGCATATGTTGATTGTGAAAATAAATCATCTAAATTTTCAAACTTTTTAGAAAATTTATCTTTATCTTATTCTTTCACAAAAAATTTTCCAAAATTAAATATGGATATTTATACTTTCAAAAAAAACCAAATTGTAAGTAGAACTTTAATTCCTCAAGTTGAATTTGCAAACTTAACATTAGATATGTTTTGGAAACAATTACTAAAACATGAATATGATTTAATTATTTTTGACAATTCTAATTTTGAACATATAACTAAATTTAAAATGATAAATATTTTAAATTCAAAATCTTCAAATACTGAAATTATTACAATTTTTAATAATGAAAAAGATTACAAAGAAATTAAATCTTATTTTGATTTAAACTGTGAACTTTCTTTTAAAAAAAATACTAAAGGATTATCAAATATAAAATCAATATTAAATATTACTGGTATGGGGAGAGGTAAATCTCTATTTAGTTATGGATATTTAATTAGAAGTTATATTCAAAAAAAAGATGTTAAATTAATATACTTTGACAAAGAACAAGGTCTTTATGGTGAGCAACATTTCTTTAAAGCTTTAAAATGTTGGGCAAAAGAAAATGAACTATATGGGACTTTTGATTTTGTATCAACAGGTAAAAAAAGATTTAATGGGGCAACCTATAGAAAAGAAAATACTTCTGATGATATTAAAGAAGCAAAAGAAGGATTAATGTTATTAAAAACTTCTTTACTAAAGCAAACTCCAGTTGTTGCAGATGAATTAAATTCTGTAATTAATTCAGAGTTATTAGACCAAGATGAAGTTTTACAAGTATTAGAAAAAGTAAAACATGAATTAATAATTACTGGAATTAAATCTCCTTTAAAAATTAAAAAAATTAGTTCATTAATTTTATCAATTAAATCAACAAAAGATTATTTGAAAAAAAATAAAGGTTATCGTAAAGGAATAGATTATTAATTTTATTTTCAAACTTTTTTATTTTTTTAACTTTCAAAATTTATTTTTTATTATCAATTAATATTTTCACTAATTCACTATTTTTTAAAACTACTATCAATCTTCACTTCCTAGGAGATGTAAATTTTTAAATTGCTAAGTCTTTGAAAAAACTTATGGGTTTATTTAGTAAAAAAGAACAAGCGCCAGCAGCTCCAGCAATGCCTCCAGCACCTGCGATGCCGCCAGCACCAGCACCACAGATGAGTGCACCTTCTATGGATTCAGCTCCAGCAATGCCTCCAGCTCCAAATGCGGCGCCATCAATGGACACTGCTATGCCTGAAATTCCTGATGGAACAAATTTAGCACCACCATCTTTACCAGGTTCAGGATTAGATGATATTAAATCTCAAGTTGTAGGAGTTCCAACAACTGATTATACTAGTTCATCAAATGGAAAACAATCAATTGATAATGAAGCTTTTTCAACACCTCAAATGTCTAGCGATGAAGATTTATTTAATATGTTTAAAATTGATGATGATCAAATTAATACAAATCATAAATCACAACCTTCAATGCCTAATCCAACTAACTTTCAAAATGAGGATTCAAATTATACAGATGATCAAGATGATATTTCAATGAATATGTTTGATGATGACTTAGTTGATACACATAGTTCAAATGTTAGTGAATTAAACTTTGAAACAAAATCAATTTCAAAAAAAGATGAAACAACTTTTCTTACAACAACTCAATTTAAATCATTACTAGAAGTTGTAGATTCAGTAAAAAATACAATTAAAATTTCAACTGAAACTCACTTAAAATTAATGGATATGAAAGCTGAAGAAGATGTTGAGTATGAATCATTAAGAAAGAATTTTCAATTTATTGAAGATAAATTACATGATTTAGATGGTATTTTATTTGATTAATTATAAAAATGGATAGAAGAAGAGAAATATATATTAAAATTGATAAGTTAAACGAACTTGTTAAAATTTTGAAATCTGTAAAAACTAAGGAAGAACAAATTAAACAATTATTTTCTCAATATGATAAACTAGCTTTAGAAGAAAATACTACTTTTGAAAATTGGAATAATTATTTAGAAGATACATTCACACGAATGGATAATATGAGGTTATAAAATGGCTATTAAAAAATCAACTGATACTTATGGAGATTTATTTATTCCTATGCATGATGTATCTGAAAAAAGAAAAAATTTACTTTTATCAATAAAGAATTCTCTTGTAATGCAAGAAGAATATGAAAAAGTTATTATGATTAGAGCTAAAAAAGCTGAAATTTTAAAAACTATCAAAAAGGGAATGACTTCTTTAAATTCAGATTATTCAAAAATTAAAAAACATTTTCCAAATGTAAAAAATGTCTTATCAAACACTGAAAAAGAAATTTCAATCTTAGAATCTCAAATTAATATTTTAAAAAATTCAAATGTTAAAAATTCTAATGAAATTTTAAAAAAATTGGATATGGAAAAAAAATTAGGGAAAAAAATAACTTCTCCTAGACCTGAGGTTAAAAAAGAATTAGTGACTGAGAAACCAAAAGTTGCTCCAAAACCAGCTCCTAAACCAAAACCATTAACTAAAAAAGAAAGAGTTAGAGCAAATTTAAAAGCTCTAGAATCAAAATTACAACACTTGTAATTTTTTACTAAATAAATAAAATTAATTTAAATAATATATTATATTATTTAATCTTCTTCTCTTAAAAATAATTTACTATTATTCTTATTACTATATTTACTTTTTAACAATTAATTCTTCAAAAGTAAATCCTGTATCTTTCTCAATATTTTTAACAAACTTAAACATAATAAACATCATAACAATCATTGAAGGTAAAGCAATAACTGGAAAACTCAAAGCTGTCATTTTTCCTATTTGTAAATTATACTCAACTGTTCCAGGTTCACTTTGAATTAAAATAAATGCTAATAAAAAATTTAAAAAAGCAGAAACTAAAAATGGATATTTTAATAATTTACTTAGATTTGAAATATTTTTATCTAATTTTTTTTCTCCAATTTTATTTTTAATTTTTTCAAAATCAAAAGCCTCACCAAATAAATTTTTCAAAAACTTATTTGCCTTATCTTTAAATATTATCATAAAAATTAAAATTAATAATGGTATTGAAGTTTCCTTGATAATTAAAACTGTTTTAGATAATTCAAACAAACTAATTGAACCAGTTAATAATACACTAATAAACCCAAAAATAGAAATTATATTTACATCTCTTCTCACAATAAAATCATATATACCGTATACAATTGGAAAACTTAGTGCTACAATAATTCCATAAAATGGTCCTAAATAATTTTCCGTTGAAAACTTAATTAAAATAAATGATGGTATAACCACATTTAATAAAATATTTAATAACTGATTCTCTGATTTAACATTTTTTTTATTTTTCATTTTTAATCTTGATGTAACTCCAAAAATTCTTTTTGCTTTAATTTAGATTCGTCCAAAATTATTTGAAAAAATCTTTCAACAAACTTTTCATTTAATCCAAATTCATTCCCTAACTCAACTTTTGATTTAAGTAATTGTTCTTCTCTTTTAGGTTGAAATATCTCTAATCCATTTTCCTTTTTAAAAATGGCAATATTCATGGTAACATCAAATCTTTTAGAAATTAATTCTAAAATACTATCATCAATTTTATCAAGTTCAAACCTAAGTGAACTCAAATCTAATTCTTCCATACTAAAATGTGTAACTTTAAGTATATAAAGTTAATTCAAACCTTAAAATAACAAACCTTTAAAAAAGTAAAAACATAAAATATATTATGAATCAAATTTGGGTAGACAAATTCAGACCACAAACTTTTGACCAAATTATTGGACAAGATAATTTTGTAAAAAGAGTAAAAGCATTTATTGAGAGTAAAAATTTACCTCACTTATTATTCGCAGGGGCTCCAGGGACTGGAAAAACAACGACTGCTTTAGTTGTTGCAAGAGAATTATATGGTGAACATGGAATTAAAGGAAATTTTTTAGAATTAAATGCTTCAGATGATAGAGGAATCGATGTAATTAGAAACCAAATCAAAGAATTTGCAAAATTAAAATCTTTAGCAAATATTCCATACAAAGTAATTTGTTTAGACGAAGCAGATTCTTTAACAAAAGATGCTCAACAAGCTTTAAGAAGAACAATGGAGAAATACTCTAGTAGTTGTAGATTTATTTTAGCATGTAATGAAATTTCAAAAATTTTAGATCCAATTCAATCAAGATGTGTAATTTTTAAATTTAAAGGTTTAACAAAAGATGCTTTAGTTACAATCTTAGATAAAATTGAAGCTGAAGAAACTTTAAAATTTGATGATGGAGTAAAAGAATATTTAGCTGAAATTTCTAAGGGTGATGTAAGAAAATTACAAAATACACTTCAAGCAGCAGCTTCAATTAATTTTAATATTACAAAAGATGGAATTAATGAAATTATTGACTTTGTAAATCCTAAAGAAGTTGAAGAAATGGTTGACTTAGCAAGAGAAGGTAAATTTGAAAAATCAAGAGATTTAATGATTAAACTTAGATCAATTAGAGGTTTATCTGGACTTGAAATCTTAAAAGAAATTTATAGAGTAATTCTTAAATTAGATGTTGATCCAAAATTAAAAATTAAATTTATTGACAAATTAGCATCTGTAGAATTTAGATTAGTTGAAGGTTCAGATGAAGAACTACAATTAGAGGCTTATTTAGCAACATTAGCCTTATTAAAATAATTAAATAAAAATGGATTCAGATGAACAACAAATGTATATGGAACAATTAATGGACAATTATAAAAATCCACAAAATATTGGAAAAATAGAAAATTATACTTTATTTCATCATTACAAAAATCCAAGTTGTGGTGACACATTTGACATTTATGTAAAATTAGATGATTCAAATAAAAAAATCCTTGATGTGAAATATACTGGTGATGGTTGCGCAATCTCTACTGCCTCAATTTCATTATTTTCTCAAGAATTAGTTGGTATGGACTTTGAAAAATCAAAAAAATTAACTGATAAATTTATTTATGAAATGTTAGGTGTAAAAATTTCACCAGGTAGAGTTAATTGTGCTATGCTTTCTTTAAATGCATATAAAAATTCAATTAAAGAATTTGAAAAATAATTTATAAATTTCTTTAAAAATTATTTTTTTTTATTTTTATTTTTTAATTATTTATTTTACTTATTTCTAAAATTATGGTAATTTATATTCTCCTAACACTGAATCTGAAATGTTTTTAACTTGATCAGATCCTTCTGTAAAATTACCTCCGAAAAAATAAATTAATGAAACTAATACAATTAAACTAATAATTAATATTACAATCATATTCAAAGTCAACTCAACTCCTTTTTTATTATTTAATTTTCTAATCTTACTCATTTTATTCATATCCAAAAATTAAATTTTTATAAATATTAAATGGTTCAGTTCTAGCACTATCTCCCCAACCAACTGTATTAATCTCAATTTCACCATCAGTTAAACATCTAACTTTATCATTTTGACCAACAGTTGTTGTAGGAACAATTGCTCCATACTTACCTAAATATGTGATACATGAATTCTTTTGATTAAAATTAAAGTTATTAATATAATAAATTGGGAATCTTGTATCTAAACTATTTTCAATTCCTGACATATCGTAACCTAATATTTTCTCACCATTATCTTTAGTTTTCACAAAAATTGATCTACTTGTATCAATATCTACTTTAGGACTTACAGATCCAACTTTTTTAGGTTGGTCTGAAATATTATAAAAACTATTTAATGGAGTATTTAAATTTAAACTTGTTTTAGCAATTGAAAATTCATACGTATATTTATTATATGTTACATAATACTCTCTATTTAATTTATCAACATATTTTAATTTGTAAATATCATCAACATTACTAATTGTGCTAACATAAGTTAAACCATTAACCAAACTACCTTCTTGAGTTTCAGGATTAAATACTTTTGGTTGAAATGGTCTTAATGGGTATAGTAAATTTGCTAAAACAGCTTCATTATTGACTCTATTTGCTTCTACAGCAGCATTATACGCCACATAGTCTATTGATGAACCTCCTCCATAACCATCATAATCTAAATAATCACTTTCTTTAATTGTATTTGGATTAATCCAACCTTGTTTACCTAAATAAATTGCTCCAAAACTTAATGGATTTAAATTCAAATTTGGAATTCCATATTCAATACCATGGATTACAGTATTATTTGCTGTTAAATCTTGATTTTTAATAATACATACTTTATATGAATTAACAACATTTGATAATACTTCAAAATTCATCTCAAAAATATCCGAATAGCCTGCTTCAACTCCATCATTACAATATACTAATAAATTATCTCCAGTCCAACTTGAAGGTATTTTAACTTTATTATACAAATCTTTAGTTGTTTCACAATAAAATAAATTCTCAGTTCTATCTGTTTGTTTAACTCCACTCCCTAAATTTGGAACATATAACTCAACTCTAGTTTTATATTGACCTCCAACAGTACAATACATATCTTTAGTTCCACCACAATTATAATTCCCAGGGATATCTTGATATGCTAAACTGATTTTTCTAGTTTGAACATCTTCTCTTTTTGTTGTAAATTTAATTCCTACATTAGAAATTACATCATTAAATGGTGTAATAATTGAAAGTTTTAAATGTGAATTACCTTCTCCTTGGATTGGTTGAATACCACATTGTTCATCCTCTCCGTATGAAAACCCAGCTTGAAAAATACCTAAAAATACTACAAAAAATAAACTTAATTTAATTATTTTTTTATTCATACAACTTTTATAAAATAATCAATTAAAAATAGTTGTTACTACTTTAAACCTAATTTAAAACTCCATTTCAACTTAAAATAATTTTTTTAATTTTTAAAAATCGTATTTTTTATTTTATTTTTATAATTACACAAAATTTATTGGATGAAACAAATTTATAAATTACTTAATTTTAATTAAATTATGGCATACAAATATGAAAATGTATATGAACCTGTTGAAGATTCAGAACTTTTATTAAAACATACAATTAATGAATTAAAACATTTTTTTATTGGTAAAACTCAAGATCAAATTAAAGAACTTTCAATTTGTGAAGTTGGTGTAGGTTCAGGATTTGTATCAACAAATTTGGCAAAAAAATTTCCAAATTTAAATTATTTTGGGAGCGATATTAATCCGAGTGCCACTGATTTAACAAAATTAGAATTTTCACAAATAAAAATAAACTCTCAACCAAACATACAAAACAAACCTTTTTTTGATGGTTTTAAATCTAATCAAAAATTTGATACAATTATATTTAACACCCCTTACTTCCCATTTGAAGAAAAATCCGACTCCTTTGAAACACTCACTCTCAAAGATAGAGCAATTTATGGTGGAGTAAATGGTTATGAAGTAATTAATGAATTTGTAGAAAAATCAGTTACAAAATTTTCAAAAGATGGTTTTGCGATTATGATTTTTTCATCTCTTTCAAATTTTACAGAAATTGAAAAAGTTCTAAAAAAAAATGCTTTAAACTATCATATGTTAGAATCTGAAAATTCATTTTTTGAAAAAATTCATTGTTTAAAATTTTGGCCAAAAGATGAACTTAGACCAATTTTAGAAAATACTGAAATTAAAAATTTAAAATATCTTTCACAAGGAAAACACTCAAATGTCTTCACAGCAACTTTCAAAAATAAAACTTGTTTAATTAAAGTTGGACTAGAACAACATCTACAAAAAGAAGGATTTTTTGAAGAAAAATTGTCTGGTGAGTCATTTGTTCCAAAAATGTATGAAAAAGGAACTACATATATTATTCGTGAAATGTTTACAGGGCAAACAATTGAAGAATTTATTAATAATCAAAATACAACAATAAAAGAATTAATAATTGTATTAAATGATATATTAAAAGCATGTTTTAAACTTGATGAATTAAAAATTACAAAATTTGAAATGACAAATCCTTACAAGCACATCTACATCGAAAATGATTTACATGTTGGATTTATTGATTTTGAAAGATGTATTTTTACTGATATTCCAAAAAATACAACTCAAATATTACAATACTTTAGAAGAAATATACCTTTATTTCAAAAACAATTTAATTTAATTTTATCTAATGATAAAATTTTAGAAATTGGGAGAAAATATAGATTAGATTTAACTCCATTCACATTAATGGATTTAATTGAATAATTAATATTAAAATAAATTTATAAATTTAAATTTTCATAAATTTATTTTTCTTTTTTACTAACTTTTTTTTTAATGTTTTTCTCAACTTTTTGAGATTTATTCATATTTGGTAAATAATGTGTTTCAATCATCATAAGCATAATTACAACAAGCCACATTGAATTCATTTGTGTCCATAATAAATTATCTGAATATGCTTCTAATCCTTTTGCTGTCAAATTCATAACAAAAACAAAAATAGAAATTGCTAGTAGTGAATTTGCTAAATATCTAATTAATTTTCCAACTAATAATCTTGTTTCTTCATTCATACAATTTTATATACTTTTATTATTTATAAATGTATTTTATTTGGAAAATTACACTAATTTAACAATTTAAGTTATTTTTTCAGTTTAAATAGTTTTAAAATTGATAAAATTGTAAAAATTTTAAACTATTTTTTAACGTTCGCAAAGCTCACTAAAATAATTTAAAATTCTTTACAATATATTTCACACCGCTCCGATTACGCGTAAATACGCTACATCTACACTCAAAAAATACAATTTTTATTTTCACAAAAAAAACAATTTTTTCCACTTCGTTCCAAAAATAATTCTTTTTCAGAAAATAAAAATAAATAATATTATAAAAACTAGCAGACCAAATATAAATAGACCATGAAAAAATTAAACCTAATTAACCAATTTTCAGCGAGAACTTACCAACAATCGCTGTTTGCAAACTCTATGGACAAAAATTCCTTAGTAGTATTACCAACTGGACTTGGAAAAACAATCGTAGCTTTAATGCTCGCAACTTATTATTTTAATATAAATAATAAAAAAATTCTCTTCCTAGCTCCAACAAAACCTCTTGTAGAACAACAACAATTCTCATTTCAAGATTTTTATCAAAATAAAGATGAATTTAATTTTGTAACTTTAACTGGATTAGTTGCTCCAAAAAAAAGACAACAAATATATGAGGAAAATGATTTTATTTTCTCAACTCCACAACTAATCGAAAACGATATAATCAATGGAATAATTAATCCAAAAGATTTCGGTTTAGTAATTTTTGATGAAGCTCACAGGGCAACAGGAAATTATTCATATTGTTTTATTGCTCAAGAATTTGAAAAATCAAATCATACAAAATTCCTAGCATTAACGGCAAGTCCAGGAACATCAAAAGAAGATATTTTTAATGTAATTGATAACTTAAAAATTGAATCCGTTCAAGTAAAAACTTATGAAGATTCAGATGTAAGACCTTATGTAAATAAAACTGAAATTGAACATGTTAAAGTAAAAATAGGTCAAGAATTCAGAGATGTATTATTTCATCTAAATTCAGTATTCCTTGAACTTTTAAACTTTCTACAAAAAATCGACATTCTTTCAGGAAAAACTCCTCAAAATGTGACAAAACGAGATCTTTTAGAATTATCAAAAGCATTAAGAGAACAAATCGCAGCAGGTGAAACAACTGAAGATACTTGGACAGCAGTGAGTATAAGTGCTGCAATTATGAAACTTCAACACGGAATTGAATTATTTGAATCTCAAGAAATCTCAGCAGCCCACACATACTTTTACAATATGTCAAGACCTGGGGGAGATGGTTCAAAAGCTGCTGAAATAATTTGTCAAGATTTTGATTTTAAACAAGCATTTGATAAAATTAAACAATTAAAAAAAGATAATGTAATTCACCCAAAACTAATTGAATTAAAATCTCAGGTAAATCAAGAATTAATAAAAAACAAAGATCTTAAAATTATTATTTTCTCACAATATAGGGATTCAGCAATGAAAATTGTTGAAGAATTAGGAAAAATCAAACAAATTAAACCGACTGTTTTTGTAGGTCAAGCAAAAAAAGGAGATTTAAAAATGTCTCAAAAAGAGCAAAAAAAAGTTTTAGAAGACTTCAGAGAAGGGGAATATAATATTTTAGTCTCAACATCTGTTGGAGAAGAAGGTTTAGATATTCCAAAAGTTGACTTAGTTATTTTTTATGAACCAGTCCCATCAGCAATCAGAACAATTCAAAGAATCGGGAGAACTGGAAGATTCAAAAAAGGATTAGCTAAAATTATGCAAACAGAAGGGACAAGAGATGTTACAATTAGACATATTGCAGATGCTAAAGAAAGAAAAATGTATAAAGTTTTATCTGAAATTCGTGAAGAATTTGAAAATAAAAAAGCTGAATCTACACTGGACAAATTTCTAAAAAAAGATGATAAAGAAAAAAAACAAATTGTCGAAGACTTAAAAAAAAGTTCAAACATTAATGAAGACAAACTTGAAACAAAAACTCATTTAGAAAACGCTGAAACAATATTTGATAATTTAAATTCAGAAGATGATCAAAGAATTCCAATCTATGTGGATCAAAGAGAAAATACAACTCTAATAAAAGAATTATTCAAACTTGATGAAATAAAAGTAATAGGTAAACAATTAGGTATAGGGGATATAGTTATTTCAGAAAAAATCGCAATAGAAAGAAAAGAAAAATTAGATTTTGTAAATTCAATTATAGATAAAAGACTATTTCCACAATTAATAGATTTAGCTAAAAATTACAAAAGACCAATACTTATTTTAGAAGGTTCTCAAAACATTTATACTTTAAGAAATATTAATCCAAATGTAATTAGAGCAACTTTATCATCTATTGCTATTGATTTAAGAATTCCAATTATCTACACTGACTCAATGGAAGAAACAGCACAAATGATTCAAACAATTGCAAAAAGAAATGTAAGAACAAAAAAAGAGATATCTTTAGCTGACAACAAGCGAAGTTTTAGTGAAAATGAAGAAATTGAAAAATTCGTATCAAGTATTCCAAAGATTAATGTTGTAAACGCCAAAGGATTATTAACTCATTTTAAAACAATTCAAGATTTAGTAAATTCTTCAGAAAAAGAATTGGTTAAAATTGATGGTATTGGGAAAGGGAGAGCAAAGCATTTAATTGATTTTTTTACAAAGGAATACAAATAATAACAAATAATAAAAACTAATAAAAACTAATAAAAACTAATAAAAACTAATAAAAACTAATAATATACTTAATTATAATAATTAAATATACTAATTAAATTTATATTTCAAATTTTAAATTGTAAACTCTATTAAGATATTATTACAATTTTTCAACATTATTATTATAAACCTAAAAATCCTTTAAATTACATAAATGGTTGAATTGTTAGAATTTATAAAATCTTCATCTAAATTATATTTTAGTTTTAAAGATAGAGTTGACGGTTATGATTATATTAATACTTATGTTTTATGGCAAGAACCTTATTTTTTAGTTTTAATTTTATCTTTATGGTATTATATTTTAACAACTTCACAAATTACAATTTTATCAATTATTGGTTCAATAATTAATTTTTCATTAGCTACTTTTTTAGCTATTTCTGCTTTTCATTATACTATGGTATTTTTAGGTGGTATTGGAACTTTAAAAGATATGTATAAATTTGGATTATCTATTTGGCTATTTCCTTCAATAATAAATTTATTAGCTTTTATAGTTTCATTAATTTTTCAAAATTCAACAATTTCATATATTTTGGGAGTTTTTTTATCTTTATTAGGGATTTATTCGATAATAATTTCAATTTTAATATATGGTAAAGTTCAAAATTTATCTACTGAATATACTTTTTTAGGAATGTTAATTCCATTTTTAATTACTAGCATAATTTTAGTTTTATTTAAATTAACTTTATAAAAAACAATCTACAAATATAATTATGTTAGTTTTAGGAATTGAGTGTACTGCTCACACATTTGGAATTGGGATTGTTGATTGCAAAAATAAAAAAGTTTTATTTAATGAAAAAAATCAATATAAAGATGATGAAAATGGTATGGAGTTAAGAAAATTATCTGAATTTCATACTTCAAACTTTACAGAAATTTTATCCAAAGCAAAAAAATTCTTAGAAACAAAAAACAAATCTTTTAAAGATTTAGACTTAATCTCTTTCTCGCAAGGTCCAGGTATTGGTAATTCTCTAAAAATTGGGTCATTAGTTGCAAAAACAATTTCAAAACAATATAATATTCCTTTAGTTGGAGTAAATCATATTAAAGCTCATTTGGAAATTGGTAAAATGTTAACCGGATTTACTGACCCAATGTTTTTATATGTGTCTGGAGTAAATACTCAAATTATTGCAAAAGATGAATTTGGTAAATATAAAATTTATGGTGAAACTGAAGATATTGGTTTAGGTAATCTTTTCGACTCATTTTCTCGGCAAGCTGGATTGGGATTTCCAGGTGGTCCAATTATTGAAAAATTATCAAATGAATCAAATAAAAATTATATTGAATTACCTTATGCTATTAAAGGGATGAATATAACTCTAGCTGGACTATATACAAATCTACAACAAAAACTAGATTCTAAAAAATTTGACTTAAAAGATTTATGTTATTCACTTCAAGAAACTTGTTTTGCTGTAACAATGGAAGTTTGTGAACGAGCAATGGCTTATACAAATAAAAAAGAAATGTTAATTGTTGGAGGGGTTGCTAGTAATAAAAGATTAACTCGAATGGCAAAAGATATGTGTGGTATTCGAGGAGCAAGATATGATAGTTTTGAAATGCAATATGCTATGGATAATGGTGCTATGATTGCTTGGCAAGGTTTTGTTGATAAAGAAAAATCAACGACTGATATTACAAAATTCCCTATTGCTCAATATATTAACATAGAATCTGACATTTAATTTAATCTCATTACTTGTTCTCGACAAACTCCTTCTACTGGGAATGGATTTTGAAAATTCACATAAAAATAATCTTGGTTTTCATAAAGATATTCATCCACTTCACCAACACATCCTTTAGGTAAATATTTCTTCTCAGAAATTGGATTTCTGAGCTTAACTTTCTCAGTTGTCTTAATTAGAATTTTATTCATACATTATATATGTGATTTTATCTTCATAAATAACTCGTTGAAAATTCAAACTATTTATTATCTTCTAGTTTCAATATGTAAATTTATCACTATTTTATATTATTCACACATTTTTAAATTCAAATTTAAATCAATAAAATTCAATTAAAAATAAACTATATGAAACACTCGAAGATAATTCTAATTTATTCTTTAAATTAGCTCTAAAATTTAATTAAAAATATGTGAATTAAATTCACAAAAAAATAAACTTATTCTTCATTAAGCACATCTTCAAGTTCATCATTTCTATATAATTCTTCAATAATTTCACATCCACCAACAAACTTCCCATTCACATATAATTGTGGATATGTTGGCCATTCTGAAAAAACTTTAACAGCTTCTCTAATTTCCATATCTTCTAAAATATTAAAAGATCCATATCTTATTCCTAACTCATTTAAAATTCTAGTAACTCTCATAGAGAATCCACAAAATGGTTCATCAGGATATCCTTTCATAAATAAAAATACTTTATTCTCATTAATCATCTCTTCATACTCTTTTTTTAAATCTCTATTTTCCATTTTTATTTTTATTTGTAAATGTGAAATAATGTTAAATAGACACCATTTCACACTGTGAAATATGTGTCTAAATTAAATTACACTGTAATTTCATTTATTTTCCATTTTTTATTATTATTATTTTATTTATCTATTTGTTAATCTGATTTAATTTTAGTTTTAATTGAAATTGAATGTAATCCAGCCTCCATTTCTTCTTTTAGAGCAGCATACACCATTTTGTGTTGTTCAATTAAAGATTTCCCTAAAAATCCTGACCATTCAACTTTAGCTTGAAAATGATTTCCATCATTTCTAGTATCCCAAACTAAAACATCTGCTCCAGATAATTTTTCTTCAATTTTTTTTTGTAACATTTCACAATTAAACATATATTAAATAAATCTACATAATTATATAAATCTACTTTTTTTACTATATAATTATAATGTTTTTCAAAAAAAATTTAGAACGTCCAATATTTCAAAATTCAATTGAAATAAATGAACAAACTTTTCAAATTACTGTAAAATTTACAAAAAAAAAGAATTCTTCAGTTTCTGTTTCAGATAATTTAATTAATTTTAGATTTCCTGAACATTTATCAAATAGACAAGCTCAATCTCATTTTTCAGAACTTTTAAATAAAATTCAAATTAAAATTCAACGTTCACCAAAAATTCAAAATCAAAAAAATCATCCAACTTTCAAACAAATTTATAATATTGGGAAATTTAAATTTCACAATTCTATTTTTACAATTGAAAAATCAAATCTTCAAGGTATAAAACTTGATAACTTTCATTTTAGAGTAAATCAAAATTTAACTATTGAGCAAATTGAAAAAACTATAATTAAAAGATTAATTGAAAAATACACTCCAATTTTAAACAATCATCTCCAAACTTTAAATCATGTAACTTACAATTATCCAATATCTGGGTTTCATATTTCTATGGTTAAATCAAAATGGGGACATTGCACTCACGATAACAAAATTATGTTAAATTTAAAATTATTAAATACTTCAGTTGATATCTTAAATTATGTAATATTTCATGAAATTTCTCATATTAAACAAAAAAATCATTCTCCAAAATTTTGGCAAGAAGTTGAAAAATTTTGCCCAAACCACAAACAGTTAAGAAAAACATTAAAAAATGATTCTCCTGGATTATTCTTATTAGCAGACTAAAATGGTGGAAAATAACTCATATTCAACTGAAAAAAAAATCGATTCTGATTTTAAATTTGTATTTAATTTAATTAAAGATATTCTAATTTTTATAATAACATTAGTTCCTTATTTATTTATGGGGATTCTTCATGGTATTTTATTAAATAAACAAGATTCGAAAAATTATTTTAAAAAAGTATTTGTATTTCCATTTCAAATAATAAATAATTTTTCAACTTGGTTCTTTCAAGCTAAATTTACTGCATATATTTCATTATTTTTAATTTTAACATTTATTTTACAAATAATCTTTTTAAATCCAAATTTACAACTTTTACAAAACTTTATGACAAATCCAACTCATTTATTATCAATTCAATTTTATACAAATTTAACCTCGGTTTTTTTACATGGATCGATCACACATTTACTAACTAATTTATTAGCTCTAAATATATTTGGAAGAATTGTTGAATCTCACTTTAAAGAAAAAACAATTTATTTATTTTTAGCATCTGGAATTATTTCAAATATTATATCAAATTCAATTTCATTGTATCAAAATAACATATATTATTCTCTTGGGGCAAGTGGAGCAATCGCAGGATTAATTATTATGGCAATTTTATTAAATCCTATTCAATTATCGAGCATTTTTTTAATTCCTCTTCCTATTTTTCTAATTGGTTGGTTTTTAATCTTTATAGATCTTGTGGGTTTATCAAATCCAAGCCAAACAAACAATCTAGCTCATATTGGTGGTTACTTATCATTAATTTTTTTAATGTTTGCTTTAGAAATTAAAAATAGAAAAAAAATATATTTAGGATTATCTATTAATTTTTTATTATTAATAATATTATATATACTTAAATTATCTGGATATCTAGACATATTTATTTCAAATATATTTTAACTTTTTTAATAATTTAATTATATCTAAATTTTATTTCGTAATTTAATACTCTTTAATTTGTCAAATAAATTTATTTTTAATTTAATTTCAACTTTAGAATTATGTTTTTTCTCAAAAATTATGTTTTGAAATTATATCAAAACTGTATGTTTTATTTATTATTATTTATTTTAAATAATAACTTTAGGATTGTGATAAATATTCTTTATGCTCTTTGATATTTCTCTTAAGCATTTCAACTTTTCTAGTCTTATTTTCTTCATTCATTAAAGTTCCACACACTGGACATGAAAAATTACTTTCTAAGGAGTCTTCAAATGATAGTCTCTTACAGAAATTTGGACAAATATAGAAAATTGAGTTTTCTTCATTTTCTAATCTTTCTTCAAATAATTCTAACTTTTTCTTCTTTTCGTTTAAATAAACAGTTTCAAAGTTATGAGGTAAAACTCTCCAATAATATAAATACCATCCTTTTTCCTTATCTTTACGTCTATCATAATCAATTAAGTTTTTAGCTTTTAATTCATATAATATACTTCTAATTTGGGAAACAGCAAATCCGATATTTTCACTAACATCAAATTCGGAAGCTCCTGGATTATTATATAGATATTCTACAACTTGCGCTGCATCATCACCAACAATTTCATAAACAATGTCTAATATTTTATCAAGTTCCATCTTCGTATTGTAACTATGGTTTTCTACATTTATAATTATATCAGATATATCAATATATACAATATATACTTGTTGAATTAATTTAATTAATTTAATTTTTAATTTTCATTTTTATAGTCTGCTTATTTAGTAATTTATTTTTTTGAGTTGTAGTTTAGTACTTGAAAAATAAGTGACAAATACTTATATTTTTATTTTCTAAAATCTATTTTAATAATATTAATTATTATTGTTATTTAAAAAATGGTAAATTATAAAAATTCAAAGAAAGGTGCTCAAGGTATCGGAACTTTGATTATCTTTATTGCAATGATTTTAGTAGCTGCAGTTGCTGCGGGAGTTTTAATTCAAACAGCAAGTAGTCTACAATCTAAATCATTAGATGTTGGAAGACAAACGCAAGAAAGATTAACAACTGATATCGAAGTAATTCAAGTATTCGCTGATGATGCGAGTAATGGGGCAATCGATAATGGAACTGATACGATTACATTTGTATTAAGATTAGGTTCAGGTTCAACAGCAATTAAATTATCTGATTTATTAATTAGATTTGATGCGCCAGAAGGTTCACAAAGTTTAACTTATTTAAACAATGTAACTGCTGGAGATACTGTAAATTATGGTGTTGATTTTAAGATTGAAAGTAGTAATCACAATGATGCATATTTAAATACTGGGGATTTAGCAGAAATTAAATTTATTTATAATGTGGCAAATCCAATTGTTGAAGGTGAAACTGCAACTTTAAGATTAATTACTAAAAATGGTGCTGTAAAGCCAATTCAAATTACAACTCCTTCAGCTATGACTGAAAAGATTGTATATCTATACCCATAAATAACTTAGTTATTTTGGTGTTTAGTAATCTTTGATTACTTTATACCTCTAATTTTAATTAGAGGTTTAAAAAATATTTGATGATTATCATCTTTATTTTTTATTTCATTTTACAATTATTAATTCTCAAAATTGAATATTTTAATTTCTAATTAGTTATTTTTTTTTATGGTGACATATATTTTTAATAATTTTTATTAATTATTTATTATTAATTAACTAAAAAAATGGTTACATATAATAATTCAAAAAAAGGAGCGCAAGGTATTGGGACTTTAATCATCTTTATTGCAATGATTTTAGTTGCTGCTGTTGCTGCGGGAGTTTTAATTCAAACTGCCAGTAGTCTACAATCTAAATCCTTAGATGTTGGAAGACAAACACAAGAAAGATTAACAACTGATATTGAAGTAATTCAAGTATTTGCTGATGATGCTAGTGATGGTGCAATTCATAATGGTGCAGATAATGTTACATTTGTATTAAGATTAGGTTCAGGTTCAACTGCTATTAAATTATCTGATTTATTAATTAGATTTGATGCTCCTGAAGGTTCTCAAAGTTTAGTTTACAAAGATAATACAACTGTTGGAGATGCAACTAATTATGGGGTTGATTTTAAAATTAAAAGTAGTAATCACAATAGTGCATACTTAAATACTGGTGATTTAGCAGAAATTAAATTTACATATAATGTTTCAGATCCTATTGTTGAGGGTGAAACTTCAACTTTAAGATTAATTACTAAAAATGGTGCTGTAAAGCCAATTCAAATTACAACTCCTTCAGCTATGACTGAAAAGATTGTATACTTATATCCTTAAATAATTTTTAAATTATTTTTGGTAATAGTAATATTTAATTACTATTTTTCAATTTCATATATTTTGTGATTTTACGTTATTCTATATTTTCAAATATTTATTCTTACATGTGTTATTTATGTTCTTTAAATTTCTTTACTTTTTAGTTATTTTACATTTTAACTTTATTGTAAAATGACATATTCTTTTAATATTATTTACTTCAATCTCTTTTAATTATTAATTAATTTAAAAAATGGTTACATATAAAAATTCAAAAAAAGGTGCTCAAGGTATCGGAACTTTAATTATATTTATTGCGATGATTCTTGTAGCTGCTGTTGCTGCCGGAGTTTTAATTCAAACGGCTAGTAGTCTTCAATCTAAATCTTTAGACGTTGGTAGACAAACTCAAGAAAGATTAACGACTGATATTGAAGTAATTCAAGTGTTTGCTAATGATGCTAATGATGGAGAAATTACTAATGGTGTGGATAATATTACTTTTGTATTAAGATTAGGTTCAGGTTCAACTGCTATTAAATTATCTGATTTATTAATTAGATTTGACGCTCCTGAGGGTTCACAAAGTCTAACTTCTAATGTATCTTTAACAAAAGGAAATACTGCTCAATATGGTGTTGATTATAAAATTTCAGGTTCAGGTCATCAAGCAGGTTATTTGAGCACAGGAGATTTAGCTGAAGTTAGTTTTACATATAATGTAGCCGATCCAATTGTTGAAGGTGAAACTGCAACTTTAAGATTAATTACTAAAAATGGTGCTGTAAAGCCAATTCAAATTACAACTCCTTCAGCTATGACTGAAAAGATTGTATACTTATATCCTTAAATTAATTTTAAATTAATTAATTTTAATTTTAGTTTATGTATAATTTTATTTTTCTTTGTTGGATTATTTCAACAAATATTTATTACTATTTTATTTATATTTTCTCACATATCATTATTTCGTTATTTCATTGTTTTCAAAATATCTTTAAATACCACTTACAATAGTGACAAACCTTTAAAACGCATATTTTTGATTTAATTTCTAGATGTCTTATATTAAACGATTAAAATTAAAAGGGTTCAAATCCTTTGCAAATTCTACAATTCTAACTTTTGAAAAAGGATTTAATACTGTTGTTGGAGCTAATGGTTCTGGTAAATCAAATGTTTTTGATGCTATGTGTTTTGTTTTAGGTCGTATGAGTTCAAAAGAACTTAGAACTGAAAAATTAGGAAACTTAGTTTTTAATGGTGGAAAAAATCTTAAAGCTGCAAAACAAGCAGAAGTTTCAATTTATTTATCAAATGATGATAAAGAATTATTAAATTCTGATTTAGAGGAAGTAAAAGTTACAAGAATTGTGACTAAAGAAGGTAAATCAAAATATCTTTTAAATAATCAAAAATCAACAAGGACTGAGATTGTTGAAGTATTAAGGCGAGCTGATATTAATCCTGATGGATATAATATTATTTTACAAGGAGATATTACAAGAATTGTAAATATGACTACTCGTGAAAGAAGAGAATTAATTGAAGAGATTTCTAATGTTTCAGGATATGAAGAAAAAAAATCAAAAGCTGTAAATAAACTTGATAAATTAGATACTGACTTAAAAGAAGCCGATCTTTTAATGGAGGAAAAAACAAAATATCTAAAAGAATTAAAATCTGAAAAAGAGCAAGCTGAAAAATATAATAAAGCAAAAGAAGATTTAAGATATTCAGGTTTATTATTATCAAAAGCAAAAATATTAAGAAATAATAAATTAAAAGAAACTAAAGAATCTGATTTAATTGTTCAAGAAGAAAAATTAGATGTATTTAAAACAAAATTAAAAGAATTTGATGATAAAGGGGATGAAATTGAAACTCAAATTACTGATTTGGAAAAAGAAATTGAAATTAAATCTCATGGTGATTTTATCACTGTTTCAAATAAAATTACTGAACTTGAAGGGGAAAAATTAAATTTATCTGAAAAACGAGCTGAAAATAAAAAGGACTTAGAAGAACTTAAAACTAAAAATTTGGGAATTAAAGTTAATATTTCTGAAAATAAAAAAGATATTTCTGAATTGGAAAATCAAATTAAATCTTTTGAATCAAAACGTTCATCTGTTCAGTCACAATTGGTGGGGATTGAAACCCAAATTAAAGGTGTTAAAAAAGGGATGAGTTCTGAAAGTTTTGAAAAAATTGATGAAATTGAAGAAGAAATTGATGAATTAATTAAAAAAAAATATGACAAAGAATTAATTAAAAATGATAATGCAACACAAGTTGAAATTTTAAACACAAAAATTGAACACTTGGAATCTGAGCAAGCAAGACTTGATGGTTTATCTGGTGAAAATAAAGATCAAGCAAAAGAACTTGAGTCTTTAAGAAAAGAATTAAAACAATTAATTACTCAAGTTTCAACTAAAGCAAATTTAAGTTCTGAATTGGCAGCTAAAATTCATAATTTACAAAAAGAATATGGTAATGCTCAAGATGATTTTAATAAAATTAGGATTAAACTAGATTCATCACAACAAGCAATTGCCCAAAATCGAGCTGTTGATGCTATTTCGAAAATGAAATCACAAGATTCAGCAATTCATGGAACTGTAGCTGAATTAGCAAGTGTTCCAGATAAATACTCAATGGCATTAGAAACTGCCGCAGGTAGAAGTTTATTTAATGTTGTAGTTGATGATGATAGAGTTGCTGTTAAATATATTAATTTTTTACGTGAAAAAAGAGTAGGTTCAGCAACATTTTTACCTTTAAATAAAGTTAATGCAAAATACAGATTAGATGATTCAGTATTAAATAAACCTGGTGTTGTTGATTATGCTTTAAACTTAATTAATTTTGATTCTCGTTATGAAAATATTTTCCACTTAGTTTTTGGAGATTTATTAGTTATTGAAAATATTGAATATGCTAAAAATATTGGTATTGGAAAATATAAAATGATTACTCTTGATGGGGATTTAGTTGCAAAATCTGGGGCAATGTCTGGTGGATTTAAAGCAAGAAAACAAAGTTTAGGGTTATTTAAAGATGAAAAATTAACTGATAAAGCTGACCAAATTCAATCAACTATTTCAAGATTAGAATCATCATTATCTCACTTACGTGATGAAAAAGAAGAAATTGAACATTCTTTATCTGATATCAGGCATAGAAAAAATGATGTTGATGGGGAAGTTGTAAAATTAGAAAAATTATTATCTATTGAGGGGAGGGATTCTTCAGATGTATCTTCAGAAATTGAGGCAATTATTGGTGATAAAATGGTTATTGAAGGATCAGTTAAAAAACAAGACAGGGATATTCAATATTTACAAGAGAGAATTGATGAATTAAATGAAACTAAAAAATCCTTAAAGGGTGATACTGGAACAGCTTCTAACGTTTTAGCCAATTTAAATAAACTTGAGGAACAAAGAGAAGAAATTAGAACTACTGTTTTAGAATTATCTTCCCAAATTGATACTCGTTCAATTAAAGTAAACTCAGTTTTAAAACCTGAGGCAACTAATTTGATTAAAATTTTATCTGATGGTGAAATTTCATATAAATTATTAAATGAAAAAATTGATGATTTATCAACTAGATTAAAACAAGTTGATTTTGATTTAAAGGAAAATAGACTAAGGGAAAAAGAATTATCTAAAGGGTATAAAGATTTAATTGCTAAACGTGATGATTTACGTGAAAATAAGAAAAAATTAGAGAAAAAATATGAAAAAGAATTTGAAGCGTATGATAAAATTAAAGAAAAAGTTGCTCAAATAAGATATATGATTTCTGAATTTGAAACTTTAAACAAAACTTTAACTGATGATTTAGAAGCTTTATTTTCTCAAACAAAAGCAGAACTTGTTCAATCTGATGGTGATGTTGAGGATATTGTTGGATTAAAAAGATTAGATGAGTTAGTTCAAAAAGTTGAAGATAGAATTAATGGGAGTCCAATTGAAGTAAAAGAATTACAAAATAAAGTAAATAATTTAAAATCAAGAGTTGGGAGTTTTGGAGCTATTAATATGAAAGCTGTTGAACTTTATGATAAAATTAATGATGAATTTACAAAATTACTTGAAAAACGTGAAGTTTTAAATGAAGAAAGAACTGAAATTTTAGAATTTATTGCTGAAATGGATGGTAAAAAGAAAGAAAAATTCATGGAAACTTTTGATATTTTAAAAGGACATTTTGTAACTTTATTTGATCAACTATCAACAAAAGGTAAAGTTGAATTAATTATCGAAGATGAAGAAAACTTATGGGACTCTGGTGTTGAAATTCGTGTAAGATTATCTGAAAAAAATTATTTAGATATTAAATCTTTATCTGGTGGTGAAAAAACAATTACTGCTGTAGCTTTTATTTTCGCAGTTCAAGAATTTAATCCTGCAAGTTTCTATGTATTTGATGAAATTGATGCTGCTTTAGATATTATGAATTGTGAGAAATTAGGTAAATTAATTAGAAAAAATGCTCATAAAGCGCAATATGTTGTAGTATCTCACTCTGAACATTTTATTCAATCTGCACAAACTATTTATGGTGTAACAATGGATAAAAATAAAATTTCCGGAGTTTTAAGTTTAGATTTAAAAGATATGGGTGGTTATGTTGACAAAGAGGCAGCACCTGCTGAGAAATAGTATGTTTAAAAAAATATTATTTTTATTTTCATTTATTTTGATAATTTCAGGATGTTCACATGTTGATAATTTTTTAGTTGAAAATAAAAAAATAATTCACAATCAAGATGAAATAAAAACAGATATTATTTTATTATTAAAAAATAATTCTGACGCAAAAGAATATTTAGATTATTATTCTAGTTTTGAAATTGAATCAATTAAATATTCAACTCAAATTCAAACAAATTTATCTGTTCCTATTTCAAATTTTTATAAAGATATTACTTTAAATGAGAATTTAATTGAGGTTTTAATAATCGATAATTCAACTCAAT
>DAXK01000016.1 GCA_002506365.1 archaeon UBA583
CAATTTAATTCAGGAATAAAACCATAACTCCCAATCACATCATCACCTTTAAAGTTTTGAAAATATGAAACTGATTTTTTAATATTTGGATTATAACAATTATGAATATTTTGAGATTCAACTTTTTGAATTAATAAATCAAAATCTACTGATTTTAAAGAAGTTATTAAATAAAAATCTTTATCTACAATAAATGCCTCACCAGAAGTTCCCAAATTAATTTCTTCATGAGCAATTCTATTTATTTCATCCATTTTATCTATTAATATAACTGAACCTAAATAATTATTATTTTTATCATATACTTTAGATAAAAATGATAATGATAAAATTGTAGGATCACTATTTACATCATAAAATGGACCATAAATTGAATTTGGTTTATAGTTATTTCTTTTTGAGTAAATATCTGATAAAATTGAATCAGAGGTTAATAAATTTGAACCTAATTGTAAAGTATCAACTGATTGATAAATAATGTGACCTGAACTTGAAACTAACATTAAATTATCATAACCTGAAACTTCTTTAAATACATCAATATTATCTTGTAAAGATCTTGAGCCTTGATCTAAAACTTTAAAATCTTCCATGTAAGCTAAAGCTGTAATCCCAATTAAAAAACCATCACTAGTTTTAAGATTTGTATTTTTAATATTAGTGTAAAAACCTTGATTATTTTTAGTGAAACTTAATCCAGATAATTTTTGATTATATCCAAGAATAATATTTTTATTATTTGAATTATAATCTACTAAAACAACACTACCTGAATTACCAATTTTTTGTAAAACTAAATTTTGAAAATCTTCACTTGATTGTAAGTCAGAAAGTGTTAAAGTTGGATATTTATCTAAATATATTTTAATTTGTTTAGAAATAATTTCTAATTGTTTATCAATATTTAGAGAAATTAATTCTGGTTTTGGACCAGTTGGTGAAATTAATAAATCTTTTATTTCTTGAGTATTTGATAAAAAAATAATATCATTAGTTCTTTCTAAAAAATAATCATTAATTCTTGAAGTTTTAATTTCAACAATATCTGAAAGATGATTTTCAATTTCAGTTGAATAAATTTCACTTGAAAAAAATGTTTTATCAACAAATAAATAACCTGTAATAAATAATGTTGAAAGTAATAATATTAAAGCTAAAATATTCCCAAACCTCATTTGTTTTTACCCCCATTTATTTTGTAATAATTTGTGAAAATTAAACCAAATAAAACTGTTAAAACTGTCAAAATTAAAATATTTAAATAACCATCAGTTCTAATATTAGTAGACTCATAATAAGATTTTTTTTCAAGTTCAACTAATAAACACCAATTTGTTTGTAAAATATAATTATGTGCTCCAAAAATTTCAAGATTATTATAATTGATATACTCTCCTGAGCTCGGAACCCCTCTATCTTTTCCACCCCGTAATAAAGTATAATAATTATTATAATTAGTAAAACAATCAGAATACATTTTATCATCAATATTTTTAATTACGGATGAATCTTTACTTGAATATAGAGTTGTAATTGGAGTTCCATCTCTACCCACTAAATAAATATTTGTATCAGCAAGAATATTTTTTGGAGTTATGATATTTTCCTCAATAAATGAGTTATCAATTTGAAGTGCCATAATACCTATCATATCCTTTTTACCCCCAATTGTTTTTGAGTCAATTAAGACTGGAGTTGTTACAAAAACAGACAATACATCCTCATCACCATAATATCCAGGATCAAAAATCCCAACACCAAAATCATGTTTTACTTTATCATAAATATCAAATAATTTTGTATCTTCATTATTTTTATTATTTAAATCTAAACCAACTATATCTAAATCAGATGCAGACCAAATAACTTTTCCAGACATATCAATTAAAACTAAATCTAAATAATCATTTGCAGAAGTATAAAAATTTAATTTATTATTCATTTGTTCTGAAACTTGAGATTGAGAATTTAAAAAAGTATCAATCACATCTTGTGATACTGCTAAATATTCTAAATCGTTTTTTCTTTCAGTTAAAAATGCACTTATTTCATTTGATTTTGCATTAGCAATACTATTAAGATGAGATTTTAACTCATCATCAATTATTTTTGTATTAAAATAATTATCATATGATATAAAACCTGTAAAAAAAATTATTACTAAAAAAAAAATCCCCCAAACTTTTATTATTAATTCCATTTGTATATTATAATAAATATTTATATAATTTAAAGTATAAAAAAACTAGGTTGAAGATTTGGACAAAATGTGAAAAATAATTTCAAAAATAAAATGAAAATAAAATTATAAAAATATAAAGGAATTAATTTAATTTATTATTTGAAAAAAAATATTAATCCACCAACCAATAAAATTATAACTCCAAAAATTAAGATAATTGTTGTCCAGTCAGTTGATTTTGTATCAAGTGGACCAATTGTAAAGTCTTGAATAAATTCATCATGAACATCAACATTATATACTGATGTATACATAACCCTATATTTCCCATAAGGTAAATCTAAATTATCAAATTTTTCAAAATCCATAACCTCAACATTTTCAGTTTCAACAACTATATAACCTGGATATTTTGTGATTATTTCTCCAGCTTCATTAAATAAACTTATTTCATAATCAACTGGTGTTGGCACCCCTCCAAAACTTGCATAAGTTGCAACTCCAGATAATTCTTTAATTGAACTAATTTTAAATTGATCAATTGTAAAAGTAATATCGAATAATTGGTCTGGAACTCCATGTTCAGCTAATTTATTTTTTGATTCCATACAAGTTCCATCAACTCGCATTACAAATCCCTCTCCACATTTGTCTCGATTTTCTTGCGCTTTTTTAACTAAATCATCTTTTTGAGTATCTACAAGATTTAAATTATCGCCTACATAAGTATTGTCTGAATCATCATAAATATATTCATTTTCTAAATTATTAGAATCGTAATAAGTTTCACTAGATATTGAAATTGATAATAAACTTAATCCAAAGAAAATAGATGTGATGAAAAATAATATTGATTTTAATTTTTTTTCCATTTTAAAATATTTTAATTATTAATATATATGATTTAAAGTATAAAAAATAATGGTTGAAAATTTGGACAAAATAATTAATTAAAGAAAATAAAAATATATAAAAATAAAATAAGAATATATAAAAATAAAATATATTTAAATTATTTTAGTTTAGAGAACATCTTGTAAAGATTTTCTAACTGAATCGTCGATTGCTAATTTTTCATTTTCATCAAAGGCTTTTTTGAATTCAGCATTATTATTATAAATAATTGAAAAATATTTGATATCTTCTTTTCTTGTTCGATTAGCACTTCTTCCATAAACTTTAGATAATTTTTCAATAAATTTTTGAGGTTCATCTTTGGATTTTTGAATTTTAGTTCTAACACCTAAAGCATTCATTTTATTATTATAAATCCATTTTTTTAAAATTCTTGAATTTCTGTCATATTTTTTAACTTTTTTAGGAGTATCTTTAGCATTTGATGTTCCATATGTTAAATAAAAATTTACATAAGCTAAATATCTCCAGTATTGCCATTTCATAATTCTACCTTTGTAAATATCTGCTTTTGATAATTCATTAAATGCTTGAATTATTCCTTTTTGACCATAAACTTTTGGAATATTTTCTTCTACATATAACATTAATTCATCAAGATTAATATCTGTATTAAATCCTGAAAAGTAAGCATCTTCTGGATATGAATAAAATATTTTATTTAATAAATTTTCAATTTTCTTTTTATAATCACGAACTTCTAAGTTATTTTCAACTTCAAATTCTGAATTAAAAACTGATGCTTGTAAATCATTTATGAACCCACGGATATCAAATGTTGCCCGTTCTTCAATAAAATCGTTTAATTTATCTTCGTCAAATTTAATTTGTTCTGATTTGAAAATTCTTAACGCAATTTGTTTTAAAAGTTCATGAGAATGATTTTCAAAATCAATGTAAATTGATAATTTTTTTAGTGCTTTAATTTTATCTGAATCAACATCATTTGCTGTGAAACACATTGGATATTTTGAAGATTTAATTAATTTAGAAATTGTTGCTAAACCACCCCTATCTTTTGTTCCAGATACTCCATCAGCTTCATCAATTAAAATTAATTTTTCTTGTCCAAATAATGATCTTTGTTTCATTACATCTCCAACTGATTCTTCAATTGATTTTTTATTTCTAGCGTCTGAAGCATTTAATTCAAAAATTTCATAATTAAATTTTTCAGCTAAAAGATTAATTGTTGTTGTTTTTCCAGATCCTGCTTGTCCAGCTAAAAGAAGAGCTTTTCCAGGTTTGAAATTTTCAATAAAATCTAAAATTTTTTGAATTTCACTAGTTACAATCATATCATCAAAAGATTTAAGTTGGTATTTTAAAAACCAAGGAAGGAATTTGTCTGAATCATCTATTTTTAATCCAGATTTAATTTCATTAATATCTAATTCTAAATTTTTATCATCTACGGCGAAGACAGTTTTTTTTTCTTTTACTTCAACTCCAAATTTTGATAAGTCCATAATTAAAATATTAATTTTTAATATATAAAGGTTTGTTGTAATTTCAAATTTTTTATTTTATTTTCTTCTAATTTTCGATTTTCGAATATGAAATTAGATATGAAAATATTTTATTTGAGCGGTTTTAAAATATATTTTTAAAAATTGATTTTGGAGCGTAGCGGAGAAATGTTTTTTTAAAAATTCTATTTATGTCACATAGAAAATCTTGGATTTTCTAATAGTGAGATTAATTATAAATATTGTTTTTTAATTTGTTTAGCGTAGCGTTAAGAACAGATTAAAAAAAATATTTTGTATTTTTTTGATACCTCTATTCTAAAGGACTGTGAATTTTCTTTAGTTCATTCAACCTTTTTTCAACAATTTTTTAAACGGCACACGTCGAAACCCATCTTGAGGGTTTCTCAGTTTTCGCCTAAAAATTGTAAAAAAGATTGAGCAAAAAAATTATTCAAGCGGACTATGAATTTTCTTTAGTTCATTGTTACTTACACTAGTATAAATTTGTGTTGTTTCTAGTGAAGAATGTCCTAGTAAAACTTGAATATATCTAATGTCAACTCCCGCTTCTAAAAGATGGGTTGCGAAACTGTGACGGAGTGTGTGAATGTGGACATCTTTTGTCATATTGGATTCAATTTTTGCTTTTTCAATTACTTTTTGAATACTTCTTCCAGACATTGGATCACCTTGAGGATTTGTAAATATAAAATTATCTTTTTGTAAATTTAATTTTTTAACCCACTCATTTAATTTTTCAGACATTTTTTTTGACATAATAGTCATTCTATCTTTTCCACCTTTACCATTTCTAATCCAAATTACATGTTCATTAAAATCTAAATCTTTTACTCTTAATGTTAGAGCTTCGCTCAGACGTAATCCAGAACCATAATATAATTGAAACATCAATTTATGTTTTGGATTTTTTACAACGCTAAATAATCTTTTTATTTCTTCTTTTGTTAAAACTTGAGGAGTATTTCTTTGTATTTTAGGAGTTTTAATTTCAATTTTTTTACCTAAAATATCATTATAAAAAAATAATAACGCAGATTTAATTAATGCAATTGATTTTGTAGATAATCCTTGATCCATTTTATCGGCAAGATATAATTTAATATCATCTTCAGTTACTTGAACTGGTTGTAAATTATATTTTGAAAAGAATTGTTGATTGTATAATAAATACATTTTTGAGGTTAATTTTGAAAATCCTCTTAGTCTTACTTCGATTTCTATTTTTTTTATTGCTTGTATTTGATTCATTTTGTGGTTATTTATTATTAATAGGTTTAATTAATAGTATATTTATTATACGAACTTTTTATTTTATATAGTTTTGTAACTACATAAAGTATGATTAGGTTAATTAAATTATATGAATTTATTTTGATGTTTTAAGATTAATTTAAAGTATAAAATTTAAATTTAATATAATTTAAATATTAAAAAATAGTTTTAGTTAATATTAATATTATATTAATAATTAAAAATATCTTGTAAAGGTTAATTTAAATTAAAATTATTGATAAATATATAATTAAAGATAATTTTGTAATATCAAATTTAAAAATAAGATCAAAAAATATGGTAAAATTAAAAAATAAGTAAAAATATAGATTATAAAACTAAAAATAAAAGTTAAATTATATTTAAATATCTATTCCAATATACTTTTTAACTAAAAAACCAACCCCAAAACTAATTGCTGCAACTCCAAGAGAGATGATTGCCATTGTGAAAAATTTCTTTTTGAAAGAAACATTTTTCGCAATAGCAATATAACTTGTATAACTTAAAATAATTAAAACAGTCATAACTAACATTGCTGAAACTGAATATAAAATATTTGTAAAAATAAAATATGGTGCTACTAAAAATGCTACTGTGATTACATAAGCAATTCCAGTATACATTGCTGATTTTAGAGCTGATTTTTCAGCAACTACTCCATCTTCCTCATCTTCTTGTGAAGATAAGTATTCACTCGCCGCCATAGATAGAGATGCTGCAACCCCCATAATTAATCCAGTAATTCCAACTACATTTGAATTAGCAAATGCTAAACTTAATCCAGCTAGAGTTCCAGTTAATTCTACAAGTGCATCATTTAATCCTAAAACTACTGATCCTGCGTAAGATAATTTTTCATCATTTAAAATTGCAATTAACATATGTTCGTGTTTTTCTTCATCATATGAAATTTCAGTTGCTTGAGGATATACTTTTGAAGCTCTTTCGTAAAACTCTTGAGCATCAACTTCTCCAGATTCCATCAATCTTAGTGTAAAAGTTAAACCTAAAATAGATGCAAATTTTGTATATAATGAAATTTTTAATTTATCTGGTTTAATTTGTTTTCCTAAAATTTTTGCCCAAATATTATAATGTTTTAATTCATCTTTTGCGATATCATTTAAGATTTTTTTATTTTCCTTATCTTTAGTTTTTTCAGCTAAAACTTTATAGATGTGATATTCAGTAATTTCATTTTTTGCTTGAATTAAAATTTGTTTTTCTAATTCCTTTTCTGAAAAAGTTTCAAAATTTTTATTTTTAATTTTATTAAGATTGTTATTTTTGATATTATTTAATTTTTTAATCATCTAAATAATTTAGATTAATCTAAATTTAAAAAGTCTTGTTTTTATTAACAAGATAAGATAAAATAAAATATAATTTTTATTTCGTAAGTCATTTTAAATCCAATTGATTTAAAATTGATATGCGCGCCAACCTATGGTTGATGGCATAAATATTTATATGAAATATTTATTTTGTATAAGGAATATTTTTATCAAAACAATAATGTCTGTAAATTTGTTCTACTAACATATAAAGTGCTTGTTCGTGTGTAACAATCATTTTACTTAAAGA
>DAXK01000046.1 GCA_002506365.1 archaeon UBA583
AATATGAAATTTAAAAATAATTTAAAAGCAATAACCCCAATTGTTGCAATAACATTATTATTAGTAGTTGCAGTTTCAGCTACAATTGGTTTTAAAGGTTGGTATGGTAGCTTTAGTTCTGATTTATTAACAGATATTGAAAAAGATAATTCAGAGTTTAGAGACATTAAAGTTGAAACAATGGTAGATTCTGAAATTTATTTAAATTCAGGCGAAGATAATAAATTATTAAATATTAGTGAGATTAAGATAAATAATAAAAATTGTCAAATTGAATCTCAAGAAGTTGTTGGTCAATTAAATAAAATTAAATTATTTGGTTGCGATGAACAAATTAGTAGAGGAGGAAATGAAGTTATAATTTTATTAGATGATAATTTAATTTCAGATAAACTATTAGTTAAACAAGATTTTCCAGAAAGTTTTTCAGTTCCAAATGGAGTTAGATTAATTATGAATAATTGTCCAATTGGTTGGAATGAATTAGGTTTAGTTAAACAAGGATTTAATAATATTAATTGTTTTGATGTGAATTGTAGAGTTTGTGAAACTACAGTCGACTCAAATATTCCTAAAAATTCTAAAATTGCGATGGTAAGTTGTCCTAAAGAATGGAAGGACATAGGTGAAGTAAAACAAGGATTTAATCAGATTTCTTGTCCAGATGGAAGTGGAAATAATTGTAGAACTTGTGAAACAACTAAAAATACAAATTTTTTGACAGGAAGTCAAGTTGTAATGACAAGTTGTCCAAGCGGATGGACTGATTTAGGATTTATGAAACAAGGATTTAATTCGATAACTTGTGGAGTTGATGATTGTAAAATTTGTGAGAAAAATTAATATAAAACAAATTTTTAGATTAAGATAAAAGTGTAAAGTTATAAGATAAATATTAAATAAAATTACTGTGCAATTTAATTTATCCTCAGTTAAACCAAATGGTTCAAGGTAGAATAATTTTAAAAAAATTAAAATTATTCTCTCATTTCTAAAATTTCTTCTTTTTCTAAAGGAATTCTGATAGGTAAGCTTGGAGAGTAATTAAAGATTACTTTTGCTGGAGCGTATTTTGAAACTTCTAAGATTAAACTTGACATTTCTTCATCAACAATGTGAGACACATTAGTTTGAAATAATACCCCAATTGATTTAATTTTAATTAAATTTTCTGAGCATCCAACATCTAATTTTCTTGTTACAAATTCTTCATTTTTGTATTCGTCACGAATTAAAATATTTTTAATTGGTTTTGTTGTAGAGTTTAGATATTTAAATGCAGGCATTTTTGATTCTAAGTCAAATTGATCAAAAAATCTTTTTCCGGAAAATGGATCAATTTCTTCGTGAAAGTAGAAAATTTCTTTTAGAGAAATTGAATCAGTTAAATCTAGATTTACCCCATAAATATTTTCTAAAGATTTTAAAGAAATATCTAAGTTAAATAAGATATTTTCTAGTTCTGCTTTTTTGAATTTTGTTGTTGAAAAGAAAATATTTTTTCTTAAAACATTATCAGATAAAACTTCAAATCCTAAAGTAAAACTTGATGAACGTTTTAAAAAATCTTTAAAAGTTTCAAGTCTTGGACCATAAATATCAACCATAAATTTAAAAATTTCTTCAAAGTGTTCAGGACTATTAAAGATTCTATAGTTAAAACCTTCTTTAAAGTCATCTGATCCTAATGAAATTCTTTCTCTAAAGAAAATTTTTCTTGATTCATAGTTTGAATTTTCAATGTAGTCAAGTAAACATTTTTTTGAAATATCAATTAATTCAGCATTCCAAAAATCTTGAAATTTATTTTCATAAGTTTCAATAATATCAGAACTTGCGTAATCAGGAATTTTTTCATATTTATTTACTTTAACTTTATCAACACAGTCAGCTAAACACATTAAATTTGAACATTTAATATCGTCTAAGTTTTTTTCAGATTCAACTAATTGAATGAATTTTGAAAAATCATAAGTTAGATTTGCTGGCATAAATTTTCTATAAAATACACATTTTGAAAATCCTTTGATTTTAATATTAATTTTATGAGAATTTACTAAGGAGAAAATTTGTTTTCTAGTTTTTACTAAAACTCTATCAGTTGAAATAGTAATATTACCTAATTCAAAATCTAATAAGAAATTTTTAAATCCCATTTCAATAAGATATAAAATTTTCATGGAGATTTTAGTTAAATTTGTATCATCAAGGATAAAATTTAAATAAATATCGTCGTCAATATGACACTTTTTTGCTTTATCAATTGGAACGGTTTTTATTGAATTATCCACACTATTTAATAATGGAAGTTTTTCCTTTTTATAGTTATCGGTTAAATGAGATATTATTTTTCCAAATTAGTTGAATTTTTAAATTTTTCATCACATAAGGAAGTATATTTTAGGGTTTTTTTACAAAAGGTTTGATTATTTGAAAATAAAGCATAAGAATAATAACATCTTCCAATTTCAGAAGTATTTTCACATAAATCTGGATTAAGAGTATATGTTGAGATTTGAAATAAACATTTATCTTTTTGAGTATGATTTGTAAATTCATTACATATATTAACATTGTTTAAGTTTATAGCTAAATTTAATTTACAGTTTGAAATATTATTTGTTTTTTCACAGATAGTGGAATTTTCAAAGTTTAAAGCAACTTGAGTGTAACAAAGATTTTTATTTTTTGAGTATTCACATATTGTTTCATTTTTAGTATCAAAAATTAAATTTTGAATACATTCATCATTATTCCCACATAAAGTTGGAGAGTTTAAATTTAAGTTATATGAAAATGAAATTAATAATATTAATAATAATATTGAAATTGTAAATATAATTAATAATGTTGTTTTTTCCCCAGATAGATTTGAATCTTCTGAGAATATATTTTTTAAAATATTAATTAGTTTCATTTTAGTTTTGAACCTCTTTGTCTAGTAATAATTCAAATTTTAATTTGTAATAGGAGTATGTGATTAATAAAAATGAGAATACAAATAATGATGTGTGAAAAGTTACATTTACAAAATTTGAGATTAAATAGTTTTGAAATAAACTTGTTGAGGAGTATGCTATTAATACAAAACCTATCGCAATTACTAACCAATTATAAAACATATAAATTAAATCTCTATTGTATAATACCATAATAAATAATCCAGTTATAAATCCAAATAGATGGGCAATTTCTCCAAGTAAAACATTTTCAAAATTAATTAATACACTAATATAATATTGGAAAATAAAAACAATACCAAATAAAATAATTAATGGAATTTTAATAAATCCAAATAATTTAAAATCCATCATTGGTTCTTTAGCAACTAAAGCTCCAAAAATTGCAAAAATTGCTCCACTCATCCCAATCACAATTCCATCAATTGAGAATAATACTTGAAATAAATTTCCAATTATCCCACCTAAGATAAATATTGATATAAATTTTAAGTTACCAATATGTTTTTCTAAGTATAGTCCAAACATTAGTAAAAATGTTGAGTTTAGTAAAAGGTGTATAATATTTGCGTGGAAAAATACTGATGTGTATAATGAAAAAAATGTTAAGTTAAAGTTTGATGCTCCAAATTTTAAAATTGTTTCAAAGTTTTGTGAAGTTAAAAAGTATGTGAAAAAAGAAATTAAAATTAAAATAAATGTTGAAATAGGGATGTTTGATTTAATTTGAAATTTATCTAAAATTTGTTTAGCAAAAACATGTTCAGGATTTATTTTTAATTCATTTTTAAAATATTTAATTGCAGATTCATCGTTTTGTAAATTTAATTCTATTAGCCCTAAGTAATAATTTACATTGGGATATTTTTTGTATAATTTTTGAATTTGTAATAAATGAATTTTCGCATCTTGATAAAAATTATTATTATAATAATATTGAGCAATTTTTAGTTGAATTTGAGCTTGAATAGTTTTATCATTTAATTCAATTGCTTTGTGAAGAGATTTGATTAGGCTTTGTAGGATGTCCATTTTAGTTATTTTATTTTAAGTATTTTTGAAAAGGTTTTTGTTAAACCAATTTTTAATTTGAGTTAAAAATGGAGTTTGTTCAATAAATATTGTAGTTTGAAATTCATCAAAGATTAAATCTTCAAAGTATAAAATAAATTTAAAAGTTTGATTATTTGGATTAGCTGTTAATTTAAATATTTCTGATTCTGAAATTGAGTTATCAAATATTACTGTATCCCCCATTAAAATTTTTAATTTAGTATTTGGAATGTGATTTAAAATATCAGTTGAAAATTCAATATTTTGAAATTGTTTAATGTGTGAAGTTGAAAGTTTTGGATATTTAAAGTTTAAATTAATTTTTTCAGTTAATCCATTATATTCTGAAATTATTTTTGATTCCATATTTTTTGTTTCAAATTTAAGTTGTGTTAATTCATTTACTGTTAAGTCTAAAGTTTTACAGTTATTTTGTGAGATACAAGTTTTTAAATTTTTAATTTCAAAGTTATTTGGATTTTGAATAATACAGTTTACATTAATTAAATTTGGATTTTCAACTAAAGCATAATTACAATTATAGTATAGATTATTATTTGTATAGAAAGTTTGTTTTTGTTTTTGTTCTGGAATTTTTAATTCATCAAATTTTTTATAATTTTTTGAAACTTCTACATTTAAACTAGATTCTATAAATTCGTTGTAAATTAAAAATGGAAAAGTATATTTAAAATTTTCATCTAATATTGGAACTTTATATTTAAAATGGATTTCTTTTTCCTCATATGGTTTAAATACATAAATATTATCAACATTTTCTTCATTAATATATTCAATTTCATCTGCTTTTGCAAAGTTTAAAAATATGTTTTGATAGTATGGCATTTTATTTGTAACTTTTGCAGTGATATATCCATAACTATCAAAAGATAATTGTTTAGGACCAGATAATTCAATTTCAAATCCAGGGTCAAATAAATTTTCTCTATCTTTTACAATTTCAAATTTATTATTTAAAGTTAGTGTATTTGGAACAATTTGTAAACCGTAACTTAAAGCGTCTAAACTTACACCATTATTTCTAATAAAAGGAGATTTGTCAGTTATTATGTGAGTAGCATCAACAAATCCATATTGATTGTATGTTAAGTCAAATGGAACCCATGTATCGCCGATTAAAACTTCGGCCCAAACATGTCCACCCCAGTTTGATCCAACATAATTAATTAATTCTTCTGAATTTGTGTATGCATATCCAGTTACAAATCTTGTTGGAACTCCGATACTTCTCATCATTGATGTGAATAAGTTTGTAATTTCTTTACATACTCCTTGTTTTGATTCAAAAACTTGTGTTGATGTTTGGTCAGGATTTTCTAGAACAGATTTTAAATCATATTTAATATCTTTTGTAATCCAGTTTGCCATTTTTGTAGAGATTATAAATAAATCATCTTCTCCTGTTGCAAGTAATGATGCTTGGTGTTTAATTTTATCATTTAAATCTACAAATTCTTTAAATTCTAAATAAATTTTATTTTCATCTGAAATTTTATTAATTGGGATTGGATAAATATTTTTTTGATTAATTTTTGGTTTAGTGGTTGTAGATTCTAATTCAAATGTATTTGCAATTTGATTTTTATTTTCAATATTATGTTTTAAGTCAAATTGTATAAAGGTTGAACTTTGCTCAGATAAAATTTTATAATTATCTTTAAAGTTTGAATCAAAACTATTTAGGTATTGAGATCCATTATAACTTTGAGGTAAAAAGTAAGAATTAACATCAAATTTGGAGATTGAAAAATCAGTTTCAATTAGTGTGTCAAAACCTATAATATTATCAATTTTTAGTTTAATATAATCTAATTCATTTGGAGATGTTGAATATAGATTTGTTGAGTTTAAAGATAAAATTAAAATTAATAATAAAATATTTATAATTGATGTAATTTTCTTAGTTGAAAATTTGTAAAATAATTGTAAATTTTTTTTATACATTACTTAAATTTAGTAATTAAGTTTTATAAAAGTTTATTATTCTTAGTTAGTTAGGTTAATGAAAAAAGATAATTTTGTGAAAGGTCAAGGAGAAATTTTTGGGATTGCTTTAATGTTTGTTGTGATAGTTATAGGAATTATTATTTATGGGCAAATTGATGCTTTATCTCCAGATAGAGATGCTGAGCTTGAAGCAAAATTTAAGTATGAAATTTTAGCTCAATCTAGTTTGGAAACTATTTTGAAAACTTCTAGTGAGTGTAATATTGATGGTGGTTCAGGAGATGATACAATTCAAGATTTAATTAATGTTTGTTTGGCTAGAAGTTATGGGAGTTCTGATGTGTCAGCAGATTGTGATGGAACTCCAATTTTAATTTGTAGTTATGCTGTTGAGTTATTAAATAATTCTTTGTATAAAGTGTTTAATGGTAGTGATGCTTTAATTGCAAATATTCCATTTTTTTTAGAAGTTGAGTTAGAGTCAAATTCTCCAACCCCTTTAAATTCAGTTAATATTACAAATTTTGGAGATTATAATTATAAGGGAGAAGTTATAACGTCTACAAATTATAGAAAAAAGGGTTTTAAAAAAGCTAGTTCAGATTTGAAACCTTGGGCTACTGCGCAAAGAGATATTAAAGTAGTTTTAGGATTATATTATAGATAAAAAGGTTGATAAAATAATTTGTAAATAAAAGGAAAAAATGTTTATTATTTTATTTATTAAATTATTTTGAAATTTATTTGATAAGTTATTTTGAAATTTAAAAGAAAAATAAGTTTTACTTTAAAGTTTATACACCTATTTATATTAGTTTTTAATGAAATTTGAGTATGAATGTGTTCAAATTATTTAGTGTTATTTTATTAATTTTATTTTCTTCAAATATTGTATATTCTGAAGGATTTTATAATAGTCAAAATAAATTTAATTATTATGTAAATAATCCAACTCCTGAAGTTGAGGTATATATAAAATTACCAACGGAAAATTTAGTAATTTTAGATGCGAATTTAAAGTATAATTCCGAGGATAAATTTTTAGATTTTGCAGACAAAATTATTCCTGCTCAAACTCCACAATTTGTGAAAAAAATTAGTTTAAGTGAATTTGCTGGCCAAGGTCCAATTACAAAAGATGACCAAGTTTATTTTAAGTTAAATGTAATTAAACAAGCTAGTAAGACTGAAATTGAAACAAATGGAGACCCAGTTGAATTTTTTATTATTTTAGATGAAGAAAAACCACAATTAATTAGTCCAAATAGTAATGCTGTTTCTATTTCTGAATTAGATGAAGAATTTAGTTTTAAATTTTCTGAAAAAATTAGTAAGTTTGAAATTAAAGATTCAAATGGGAAAGTAATTTTATCAAAACCAGATACAACATTATTTTTTGAGAGTGATTATTCAAATACAATTAATTTTCAATTTCCTAGTGGAAGATTAAAAGAAGGGGATAATTTGTTTACTATTGAGTATTATGATTTTGCTGAGAATAAAGTAAGTTCTGAGTTTAATTTTGAGTATAGAGGAGATGATTTGAAAATGGAATTAGTTTCTAAAAAAGATGATTTAAATTTAAAATATTTTTATGATGTAGAAAATCCTGAGTTATTTGAGAATAAAATTTATTTTTCTGAGAATGAATATGATTTAGTTGTTAAGACAAATAAAAAAGCAAATTGTTATTTTTCTTCAAGTTTTGTAAGTTTTGTAGAATTTGAGTCAATTTTACAACAATCACAATACTCAACATTTTCATCTGAAAATAATTTAGAACACAAATTTAGTATGAATGGTGAAACTTTAATTTGGGTTGCTTGTCAAGATTTAAGTTTTCCTGAGAAAGTAGTTTATTTAAATCAAGTATTTGGAGAGGAGGACAGATTAGTTAATCTTGAAAAGTATAATTTAGATTTTTCAATTTCAAAGTTTTTTCCTGAGGAGTTAGTTAGTAATATGCCGTTTAGTGTAGATGTTTTTACAACTCAAAAAGCAGTTTGTAAATTTAAAATTGGAAATGGAAATTTGAGAAGTTTTGGAAATAATACTGAATTTAAAAGACATTTACAACAAAATGTTGAGTTATCTGAAGGGAGTTATGAGTTAGAAGTTTCTTGTTATGATAAAATATATAATGTTAAAACTGAAAGTAAAAATGTTAAAGTTGATTTAACTTCAGGTCCAAGAGTTATTGGAGATAAAGAGTTTTATGTAGATTCTACTTCAAGTCCAATTTATTTAAAGTTTTCAGAGGATGCTGTTTGTGGTTCAAAGAATGAAAAAATTTCTGGGAGTGAGTTTAATGCTACTGTTAAATTATCTGGAGAAGGTTTAGAGAAAAGTTTTACTCCAAGTGGTTTAGAGATTGGAGAGAATGAGTATTATGTATTTTGTATTAAGGATGGTCAAATGATTACAAATGAAATTGGAATCATTTTTGATCCAAATCAACCAAGATTAGAAAATTTAAAGTTTGTTAATAATGGTGCTGAGTCTGAATATTTAAGTGATAAGTATAAGATTAAGTTTGGTGTTGATTATACAAGTAAGATTCCAGCTAAAGAGTATCAAGTTCAAGTAATTTATTCAAATTTTACTGAAACTAAAAATTATTCTAAGAGTTCAGGAGTTTTTAGTGGAGATTTATCAAATGCTAATAAGTTTAAAATTACTGCAATTAATGTATTAGGGAAATCTTCTAATACTTTAGAAAAGTTAATTAAGTTTGATATGGATAAACCAATTTTAGCTTTTTCAACAATTTTAGATAATAAGGTAATTACGTGTATTGATTCTGGTTCAGGTTGTAATAAGATCTATTATGGATTTTCACAAACTCAATTAGATTGTAATGCTAATACTTTGTATACTTTAAATCAAGAGATTGATGTTTCTGAGAATAGTTATATTTGTGCTAGAGCAACTGATTTTGTTGGAAATGAGAATAAAATTCAAGAAAGTTTAGTTGGAGATGATTTTGATTTTAGTGGAAGTTTTGATGATTTTGAAAAAGATAATCCAGTTACAGATTTAGATAATAAATCTAGTTCAACTGATATTGATGATAAAGATGATAAAGGTTCAAATAATAATGTGGATGATAATCCATTTACACAAGATCCAACTGATGGAAATACTAAAACTGAATCTAATGGATTAGTTATTGCGGCAGCTATTATTGTTTTATTAGGTAGTTTAGGTGGTGGGGGATATTACGCTTATAGAGAAGGTTATTTAGATACACAATTAGAAAAGTTTGGAATTTTTAGAGATACAAAGCCTACAGTAGGAGGAGTTAAATCTTCAGGAAATATTTATAGTCCAATTTCTAAAGATAGTAGTTTTGGTTTAGGAAAAGAGAAAGTTAAAAAATCAAACAATAAGAAAACTGGATATGATAGAAATTTAAATAAGTTAAATTCATTTATTGATGAAACTTTAAATAAAGGGAATGATGTGTTTGATTCATTTGGTTCATCAAGTAAAGGAAAAAATAAAAATTATGAGGATACATTAATTAAAAATACTAAACCTAAAAAAAAAGTTAGTCAAGAGTTTAGTTTAAAGAGTAAGGGCTCAGGTCTTGGATTGGATAAAGATGATGCTTCAATTGAGAGAGAGGCAGAAGAATTTGAGAATTATTTTAAAAAGAAAAATATTAAAAATACAGATAAAAAAGAGAAGTAATAAAAAAGAATAAGAATATTTATTATTAGATTATAAATGGAGAAAAAAAAAGTTAATAAAAATCGTAATCATAAAGATGTAGAATTAAATTCAGTATTATCATATTTTAAGAAATTTTGGTATTATATTTGGTATGATGATTCTTTTGGAAGTTATATCGCAAATTTTGCTTTTGCTTACGTATTTATTAAGTTTATATTATTTCCAACATTAGGTTTTATTTTAGGAACTAATTTTCCAATTGTTGCAATTGTTTCAGGAAGTATGGAACATAAAGTTGTTAATGGTCAAATTTGTGAAGATAGAATTATTGCATCAGGAACTGAAAGTTTAAATCATGAAGAATGGTGGGATTATTGTGGAGATTACTATGTTAATAATTTTAATTTATCTAAAGATGATTTTTTGAATTTTGAGTATAAGAATGGATTAAATATTGGAGATGTTTTAATTTTAAGAGGTAAAAAAGCTGAAAAAATTGAGGTTGGTGAAGTTTTAATTTTTATTCCACAAGATAAGAATTTTTATTTAACTAAGGGACCAGTTATCCATAGAGTTGTTAAAAAGTGGGAGGATGAGAATGGAAAGTTTCATTTCCAAACAAAGGGAGATCATAATTCAAAGAGTTTTGATAATTTTGAGAATGATATTATTGAGGATAATGTTTTAGCAGTCTCAGCAGTTAGAATTCCATATGTTGGATATGCAAAGATTGTTTTATCAAATTTAATTTTTTTTGTAACAGGGAGAGGTGGATTTTAAATGGAAGAAGATTTAAAACAAACAGTTTTATCAGCTATTAAGCCTAATGAGATTGAACATGAAGAGTTTACAAAGGTTGCTTTAAAGTTACTTAGAAAGATTAAGAAGACTGCTAAGTTATTAGATATTATTTGTAGTCCATATATTGGAGGGAGTTTTGGAAAGGGAACTTATTTGAAAGGAAGTTCTGATGTAGATATTTTTATGAGATTTGATAAGTCTTATGATGATTCTAAGTTATCTATTTTTTTAGAAAAAATTTTAGTTGATTCTAAGATTAAGTATAAAAAGCAAAAGGGGTCAAGAGATTATTTTTCAGGAAGTTTTGGACCTCGTGATTATAAAATTGAGTTTGAGTTAGTTCCAAATAGGTTTGTTGTTAAAAAGTCTGAGGCAGTAAATTCTACGGATTTATCTCCATTACATGTTGAATTTTTAAAGTTAAAGGAGAAAGATAATGTTAATTTAACTGATGAAATTAGATTAGCGAAACAATTTTTTAAGGCTAAAGGTTTGTATGGAGCTGAGAGTTATATTGGAGGATTTTCTGGACATGTTATTGATATTTTAATTATGTCTTATGGAAGTTTGGAAAATTTAATTAATGAAGCTAAAACTTGGGAGTCTCAAAAGTATATTGATATTAATTGTGTGTATAAAGATTTTGATGAAGCTGCTGGAGTTTTGGGTGATGATAAGAATTCATCACTTGTAATTATTGATCCAATTATTTCAGATAGAAATGCTGCAAGAGCATTATCAGAGGAAAATTATGCTAGATTTTTATTAGTTTGTAATAGGTTGAGTAGTTTAGATTTAGAAGATTTTACAATTGTTAAAAGAGAATTTAGTGAGGTTATGGAAAGTCATAAAGTTTTTTGTAAGAGTAATAATTTAAAATCAGTTATGTATAAATTAACTTTTAGTGTTAAGGGAGAGTCCGAGGATATTGTTGGAAGTAAGTTAAAGAAGTTACATAGAAAGTTATTAACTTATTTTACTAGTTTGGATTTTAAAGTTTTTAATGATGAATTTTTTATTGATATAAAGCAAGGTGTTTGTTTATTTTGTTTTGATTTTGAAAAGTCAGTTTTACCAAATGTTAAAGTTTTAAAGGGTCCTAAAACTTATATGACTAATGCGATTGTAAGTTTTTTAAAAGATCGTGAAAGTCAGTATTTTATTAAAGAGGATAGAATTTGTATTTATGATAAGAGAAGAATTACAGATTTAAGTCAAGTTATTAAGTTTGATAAAGAAGAGTTACAAAAAATGCTTTCTAAAAATATTGATTTTGTGAAGGGAGTTAGATTGTATAAATAATTTTGAAAAATTATTTTTTATTATGCTTTAAATGTTGCAAATTCTTTTTTAGACATATCAATATATTGAAATTTATTTTTATCGTATCGTAGTCCTAATCCTGCTGCTAGTTTTGCTGTAAGTGTTCCAGATGTTGCGATTAGATTTAGTTTTTTAGTTTCATTAATTAAATCTTTTTCAAGTTTATTCATTTTATTTAAGAGTTCTTGAGGTGTTGAGTTATTATCAGATAATAATTGGTCAATGTTTGAGTAAGAATAATTTTTGTTGGATACTTGTTTTCCAATTTGGTAACAAGTATTTAATTTTTTTAGTTGTTTAGTTAAGTAATTCATATATTGATATAAATTTTAAGTATTATAAAGATTTTGATTTAATAATATTTAGAATAGACTTGTTTTTTTATTTATTTGTCTTAATTTTTTTAGAAATTGTTCTTCTTTGTTTGAGACTAAAATTACTTCTAAGTTTTCAATTATTTTTTTACCTTTTGGATATAGATTAAATCTTAAAGAGGTAATTTGGTTGTTTTGATATTTAAATATATATTCACAAGTAGGATAAGTTACTAAAGTTTGAGAACATTCTTTTGTAATATATCCTCTAGTTATTCCGCAATAAAATATTAAGTTTGTAGAGTTAATATTATTACTTGAAGGAATTATAAAACTTCCAAAATTTCTAAATGTTGATTCTTTAACAGCGTAGAAATAATTTTGTTGATTCATAAATTCTTCAATTGACATATATAAAATATGTGTTAAATAGTTTTTAAATTTGACTGTAAAATAGTATGTTAATTATTGAAAATTAATTATGTTAAAAAATAGATTTAGTCAAGTATTTACATTAAATTTATAAGCTTTATTTTTTGGGAAACTAAACCTTTATAAACTTTTTTTTGTTGTTATATTCTATGAGTGAATCTGATAGAGATATGTTAATTGTTGATAATCAACAATGTCCAGTTTGCGCTAAGGAGTCCGCAACTTTCACGGAGTTTGAGATTGAGGATGCGTTTGCAGGTCCAATTGCAATTTTTACAATTAGATGTAATGATTGTGGATTTAGAAATTCAGATCTAGAATTTTTAGAACCAGGTGTTCCAGCTGAATATTCAGTAGATATTGAATCAAAGGAAGATTTATCTATTAGAGTTATTAAGTCTGGTGAGTGTGAAATTAAGATTCCAAATTTTAGAATTTCAGTTGATTCAACTATGAATTCTGAAGGATTTATTACAAATGTTGAAGGAGTTATTGTAAAGTTTCAAAAGCAAATTATTTCTCTAAAGGATGGAGAAGAAGATAAAGCTAAGAGAAAGACTTTAAAGAATTTATTAAAAGGAATTGATCAAGTTTTAGCTGGTGAGAAAAAGATTACTATGAAGATGATTGATAAGTCAGGTAATTCTGCAATTGTTTCAGATAAAGTTACAGTTAAAAAGTTAAGAGCTACTAAAAAATAATTTTTAGGAATTATTTTTATTTTTATTATTTCTATTATATTTATTAAATAAAAGTTAAAATTTTATTATTTTTAAACAATATCAAATAAAATTCTAATTTGTTGTGAAATTAAATCGAAGATTTAATCATACAAAGTTTTATATATTTTGTTCACATAGAAGATTTATGTTAAAGGAGAACTATTACAAGGATTATATAAGAGAGTGTGATGCTGGTAAAGCTAGTAGAGTTTTATTTGATTATTTAATTAAACCAAATTCTTGGAATGAGAATCAGTTCACTTTGTATTATTTTGTAATGGGATTTTTTTCTTCCAATAAAGAGAATAGGGAAAAAATTGTTAAAGGAGTTTTTAGGTATTGTCAAGTTAAACAAATTGAGTCAAAAATTCCAAAGTATTTAAGTGAGTTAATTGAAGTTGGAAATTTGAATAAAGAGTTATTTTTAGATATTTTAGAGATTATTAATTATGGAGAAGAAATTAAAAGTTTTGATTTAGAGCAATTTGTGAAAGAAGTTATTTTAGAGGATAAAACTTTTTTACCAGAACCTAAAAAAGTTTATTCTTCAATTTTAAATGAGTTTTTTTAATTTTTATTTTTTTTAAAGTTATTTTTTTTTTAATATTTATTTTTTAAGTTAGTTTTATTATTTAAGATAAATATTTTATTAATAAATATAATTGATTTTTCTATGCGAAGTTTGAAATTAATATTGTTTCTGTTGGATACTTTGAAATTATTTTTATTACTTAATTATAATTAATTTATTCACTAAGAGATGTTTGTTTTAATTTTTTTAGTTTTATCATATAGTAGTTTAAAATTAAGGTTTAGTTGTTATTTAGAAGATAAATTAATTTGAATTTTAAAATAAAAATATATGTATATATTAATAAAATTAATTTTTAAATTAATTATTTTAATTAATTTATTTTACAGTGGA
>DAXK01000004.1 GCA_002506365.1 archaeon UBA583
AGTTGCCTTCACGGAAGCGATAGCAATGGTTTTCATCTTGATTGCATCGAAGCTTAATTGCTGCTTGGTTTGAAAAACCAGCTTATTTAACAGTGAAACCAAGTTACTATGTTGTTCAGGTGTAACATGGTCAGCCTTAGTTGCCGCAAACAGTAGTCGATCAATTTTTGGTGAAAACAACCGTGAAAATATACTCGATTGTCCATATTGAAAACTTTCCATGATCATCGCCATGGCGTTTTGCAAGTCAGCAAAACTTTCTGGACCATTGTTTAGTGGTGTTAAACAGTCAGCGAGAACTATTTGTCGATCGAAGTTAATAAAGTGCTCTTTATAGAAACGACGAACAACGCGTTCTTTGTATTCAATAAAACGTGCTCGTAGCATACCAATGTAGCAATCATCTTTAGCATTTTGATAATCATTACTGTCAATATCATCAAAACCACTATAAGGAAAAAACTGTAAAATTGGCGCGTCTTCTAACTCCCCCGGCAAAATAAAACGCCCAGGTTGAATAACAGATAAGCCCAGTTGATGGCGGAAAAGTAATAGCAGTTCTGTATACTCTTGCGATAATTGTGCTAATACGCTTTCGTCGACACTGGCAAAAGGGTCAAAGTCGGTTAATTTGTCAAGAAATCCTTGTGCATGGGCATTTCTGGGGGCTTGATTAAGTAACGCCGTAGTTTGTTTTGACCATTCTTCAAAGGTCAATGACAACATAGGTAAATCAAGCAACCACTCGCCAGGGTAATCTGTAATATCAATATATAACGTAGCTGAACCCGTCGCATACTTTAGTAAAGAATCTTTTGGCTGATAACGTACGGCTAAACGTAACTCACTAATACCATTGGTTGGTTTTGGCCATTGTGGTGGTGACTGACACAAAGCTGAAAACGCGCCATCATATTCAAATCGTGGAATATGAAGATGCTTTTGTGGTACTCGTTTTGCCGCAATATAACGTCCTTCATGAACCACATTAAAAAAGCTCAATTGTGAATTATTACCTTCATTTAATAATTGATTCACCAGAGAAGTTATGAAAGCAGTTTTACCACTACGACTTAAACCAGTGACAGCAAGTGTTACGTGTTGGTCGATAGAGCGATTAACAATATCACTGGCTTTTTGTTTTAATTTTTTTAGTTTTATCATATAGTAGTTTAAAATTAAGGTTTAGTTGTTATTTAGAAGATAAATTAATTTGAATTTTAAAATAAAAATATATGTATATATTAATAAAATTAATTTTTAAATTAATTATTTTAATTAATTTATTTTACAGTGGAACTTAAAGGTTGTTTTGTTACAGTTGGAAACTTTGAGTTTGTTTTTGAATGTTTTAGTTGTAAAAAATATTTGATTTTTTTCTCACATATTTTGAACTATTTTTGTTAAAAAAAGATATTTAAAAAATAAAAATATATTGATTTAATTATGAAAAATAAAAATTATTTTAATAGAATAAAAGATAATTTAGTATTAATTAAATTAATTCTAAAATGGATTTTAAATAGAAAAATATACTTTGTATATTTTCATATTATATAGTTAATACTAATATTTAAAAGGCGTTTTTTTATAAAAAGAATATGAATAAGTATAAAAAAGCGATTAATAGTTTTAACTTTATTTTTATGATATTTTTAATGTCAAATTTTGTATTTTCAGTGTGTTCGGTTGAACCTGAATTCATTAAAGTTAAATCAGGTAATTTTGATTTGGGAAATGTAGAACCAAACTCATTGGTTTTTGTTAAACCAAAATTAAGTAGCAATCCAATTACATTAGATTTTGTATTTGAAAATATTGAACAAAGTTGTTACACTGATTCTTCAGTTTCAGTTCAATTAATTAAAGATTATTCTCAATTTCAAACTGGTGGAAAAAGTATTGAAACTTATGAGGGTGGAGAGAGAACAACATTTAGTTTTGTTTTAAATCCAAGTTTTAGTATTACTTCAACTTTAACTACAAAATATAAAATTACAACTTCAAGTGGAAATGGAGAAGGGAGTTTGATTTTTAGAGATGATTCTACAATCCCAAGTTTATCTATTTCTGGAATTGATACAAGTGAAATTGTAAAATCAGGAGATGAAATTAATTTTAATTATTTAGTATCTGATTCTGATTCGGGATTAAGTAGAATTTTAATTACTGGTGGAAGTAAATCTTTTTTATATGATTATATTGAAGCTGAAAAAAATGGAGAATCTAATTTTCCAACTTTTTATAATGATACACCTAAATCAGATAAAACATATACCGTGAGGGTTGAAGATAGATTAGGTAATTTTAATCAAGAAAAAATTGAAATTAAAGTTGATTCTAAAGCTCCAGTAATTAAAGAAATTAAAAAACATTATGAATATAGTTCTAATAAAAGATTAGTTAGTTTTTCAGTAATTGTTGAAGATGAGAGTTTTGAGGATGATTTAATGCCAGTTGTTACTGGAGATTTTTCAAAAGTTAATAGTAATTTAGTTGAACATACATCAGTTTGTAGTAAAAATTCTTTAAGTGAAAAACAGTATGTTTGTATGTTTTCAGAATTTGAAATTACTCAACTTGATAAAACTTCAGGAGTTTCAATTACATTTACAGTTTCTGATTCAGTTGGAAATACAAAAGATATTTCAAAAACTGAAGAAATTTTTATTGATAATACTCAACCAGTGATTAATGAGTTTAATGTAGTTAATAGTTTAGGAGTTAAAAATAAAGTTTCAATTTTTGATTCAAATATTACTGTTAGATTAGTTGCGACAGATGATAGTTTAGTTGAGCCTGAGTTAATTATTGAAGATTTTGATGAAATTCAATTTGCTGGAAGTAATAGAGTTTGTGAGAGTAATTCTCAAACTAATAAATTAACTTGTGAATGGAAAATTGGAAATACTATTCAAGCATATTCTGGATTTAATGATTTAGAGTCCGCTGTGTTTAAAGTTTTAGTAATTGATAAATATGGAAATTCTGCTCAAAGGGATGTTACAATTCAGTTTGATTCAAATTCACCACAATTAGCAAAAGAAATTGAATTAAGAAAAAATAATGATATTAAAACTGGAGTTTTACAGTCTCAAGAAGTAATTGATTTTAGAGTTACAATTGATGATGAAAATATTTTAACAGAAGATGGTTATAATTTTGTATTTGGAGATTTTTCAAGTATTAATTATGATGACGAGTTTAAGAAAAAAGAAGGAAGATGTTATAATCAAGCAAATGTTGCAATTTGTGAATTTTTAGGAATTAAATTAAATAATGGATATTACAAAGAAAATGTAACAATTTATGTTTCTGATATTACAGGAAATAAAAATAAATTTAATTATGAAGTTGAAGTTTTTGCAATTTCTGATGAAAATGAACAATATTTTGATATTGATGATTTATATATTTTAAATCCAATTTCCAGAGAAAGAATGGTTGATGAATCTGTTAAGATTTGGTTTGAGGGAGATATTAAAACAAGTGATAGTGGAATTTCAAAAAATATCGAGATTATTAATTATCAATATGTTGGGTGTAATGAAAGTGAATTAGAACCATTTAGTTTAATTCCAGGATATGATAAGTTATTTCCAAGTTCTATTGTTTATGTAAATCCTGAAACTAAAGAGGAAGATAGTAGATTTGCATTTAAAATGGAGTTAAAGAATCATCCAGCTTTAGGAGATTTAAATAAAAAAGATGTAACTTGTCAAATGAGTATTTTAAAGAGAGATTTAGAGAATGTTTATCCTGAAGAAATTGTTGATTTTAAATTAACTATTGATTTTTTTAATTCAAAGAGTGGTGGTTTAACACAAGCAATGGCAAAAGAGTTAATTGAAAATGTTAATGATGCTGATGTATTAGGTGAAACTTTTGATGATGTTTATGAAGTGTATGAGATGGTTAGTTCTGTTTGTTCAGTTGTAAGTTCAGCAACAGGAGTTATGAGTGGAGTTTCATCTGCTTGGCAAGCTGTGAGTGTAATTTTACATGGAACTGTTTATGGGAAAGCACCAGCTTTATTAGGAGATAATGCTATTTTTGGAGCTGATGGATTTTTATCAACTTTAAATAGTGGTGGGACAGTAAGTGAATTTTGTAGTTATGTAACTTGTAAAAATGGTGGATTAATTACAGGATTTGGTGGAAGCACTGGACTTGGTGAATGGTTAGATGATGTAAATAATTATGTTGGAGAAGCCTGTACATTTGGTTTTGAAGGTGAAGATGAGGAGAGTGAAGGAAGTGAAGAGGGTGAAGTTACAGGTGAATCTAATAATGAAGAGGGAACTGAAGCTGGAGATTCTGAAACTTCAACTCAACAATATGTTCCAGTATTAGATGAAGCTGGAGTTGATATTAATAAAGCGTATGAGTCAGGAGATGTTTTACCTAATGGAAATATTATTGGTAGTGTTGATGAAAATGGAAAACCAATTTCAGTTATTAGTCCAGTTGAGTTACCTGATTTAGATTTTGAGGTTACTACAATAGATGATAATACTGAAGGAGGGAATAATTAAAATGAATAATATAAATGAGAAAAATAATGATAGTAATGGTAATAATCAAAAAGTAATTAGAATGTTTTCAATGTTATTTTTAACATTAAGTTTATTATTTGTTTTACCAATTAATTTTGGATACGCTGCAGATAGTAGTATTCCAAGTAGCATTAAACCTAGTCCTAAAACGGTTAATGAAGCGAAAAATACTTGTGGAATTGCAACTAATGTTAAAGATTCTTTAATTATGTCTATTGCAACTATTTGTATCCCAGGTATTTTAGAAAAAGTTAAGGAATGGAATGAAGTTAGTTGTGAGGAAGTTGTTTGTAAGTATGAATCTATTAAAGCCGGAATTGATCCAAGTTATTGTGAAGATCAAAAAGAGTATAAATTTTGTAAATTTGTGTGGGGTGAATTATTTTTAGTTCCACCTTTAACAATTATTGAGATGGTTAAGGATATGATTAAAGAATTAATTGCAAATCCTATTGGAATTTTATATGGTGCTGGAACTAAGGCAGCTAGATCATATTTAACAACTTGCGCGCCAAGTTGTACTTCATATACAACAATCCCAGTAGCTGGATTTTTATTTGTTGTTGATGTTACAGGAACTTATCAAACATTAAAAGAAATGTTTGAGAATGGGTTTGAGGGGAATAAAGTTGAACAAAATTTTTGTGAACAAGCAAGAGATATTAGAGATGAGATGGAAACAATTGTAGCAGAGTATGATAAAGTTCAAGGAGGATATTATTAAAATGGAATTAGTTAAAATAATTAAAAATATTAAATTTAAAAAAATTATAGGAGTTATTTTAGTTGGAGTTTTAGTTGGAAATGTTGGATTTTCTCCAGAATTAGTTTATGAAACTAAAAATACTGTTGATACTGTTAAAGATCAAAGTAGTTCTACTTCGATAAAAAGTTCAAATCCAGTTGATTTAAAATATCTAGTTACTAAAAAAGAAGATGGAGTTAATTATAGAGTTCAGTCGTATGATGCTAATGATTTAATTGGACAAACAATTATTGAAAGGTTTTATGATGATAAGGAACAAGCAATATTTGCATCTAATCTTGGAATTACTGACAAAAGTAAGTTTAGTGAAGAAATTGAAACAAGAATTCAAAATAATTTAGCTGCTACAGATGAACAAAGAAAGGAAATTATGGCGTATGGATATAATCCTATTGGAGTTGATGGATATGCTCAATTATCAAATTTAGCAGGAAATGCACAAACTCAAGTTGATAATTTAAATACTTTAATTGCAACACCAGCTGGAGATACTCCTGAAAATAAAAGAAAATTAACTAATGCTAAAAAAGAGTTAAATGAAATTGAGAAAAAGTTAAATAAGTATCCTCCAACAGTTAAGCAACAAGGTGAAATTTTAGCTAAATTGTCAGATGATGATAGAGATAAATTACTTGAAGCAATTAATAAAGATGAGTGTGGAGATAGTTGGATTCCATTTTGTGAAACAATTTTAGGAAGTAATGCTGAACAAGCAATTGAAGCATCATTTATTAAAAATATTGATCCTAATGAAGCTGATTTAGATAAATATAATCAAGATTTAGCAAATAATTTAGTTTCCCATACTGATGTTGGATTATCTTGTTCTAATATGAATGAATGTAAAGATAATTTAGAAACACTTAGGGCAGAGTATGATAAAGAGTATGAGGCTTGTAATGATAATGTTGAATGTGAAAATAAATTAGATAGTAAGGATGAAAAATTAGATGAAGCTGAAAAATTACTTGGAACTGCGCAAGGATATGAGAAAGTTGAGACAGGTTGGATATATTCTGGAATTGATTTAATTAGAAATCAAGATCCTCAAGCAAAAGCATCAGCTAGATTTTTTGGGTTTGGAGCTGATTATTCAGATTTACCTAGTTGGTTACAAGAAGAAGGTTTAGTTGCTTCACAAATTTGTATTGGACATATTGATGGGTATTTAGATGATGATTCTAATTCAGGTGGAACGAGTATTAATGATGATTCTGGAATGATTAAGTATGGTTATAATTCTACAACTTCAACAGTAGATGTGATTTATGATTTAAGAGCTTATAGAACAAGAGTTACTCCAGATAATATGACAGCAATTACAGTTTCAGTTTATTTAAAGGCGCCAAGAGATGAGATGTTAACTTATCAATTAGGTTTATCATATAAAAATGGAGATAGAATTGAGAAACATCTTTTAATGGATAAAACAAATATTAGTGCTGGAGAAACTGTTGGAGATATGTTCCCTTTTGATGTTGAAGTTAAGGGTGGAAGAAGTGTTTTAGAGAATTCATTTTTTCTTTATTTAAAGGCTAAAACAAGTTCTGGAGCAGTAGTTGCGGACGCTAGCACAAATATATATACGATTATGAGTGGAACTGAGAATAATTTTGAAGTTGATGGAGTTAGTGTTTCTGGGAATAATGAAGGAAATGCAGGAGATAATTCAAATGAAGATTCTGAGCAAGCAACAGATACATTTTGGTTTGATTAAAGTTTTAGGTTGATGGAATTAATAAATAAAAGTGGATAAAAATAAAAAACAAAAAATTGAATTGAGTGAAGATGAAATAAATTATTTTAATGAGGTTAAGGAAATTGAAAAAATATATGTTGAGTTTTCTAACCTTACTCCACTAGGATTTCCTAAACCTAAAAATTTGAATTCGGAGAGAAAAAAGTTTTTTAGATGTTTTGAGAGAGGAGAAGTTTATAATCCTCAAATGAGGTATAGTAAAACTAAACATAATGTTCAAGCTATTGAAAATTTAAGAGATAAAGTTATGAGTATTAATACTTCTAAAGATATGTATGGCATTAAAAAGTTGTATAAAAAAAAGTTAATTTCTAGATTTTTACAGGTTGGATATCATCATAATTGGGGTAATAAGTTATCTAGTGATTTTGCTTTAAAGTATTGGAAAAAACCAGATAGATTATTAATTTTAAAGGCTAAAAAGTTTTGTAGAAATTATAAAAGAGAGATTGTAAAGTTTGAGAGAGTTAATGCTAAATTTTGCGGTAATGAATTGAAAAAGGAGTTAAAGATTTTAACTGGTGATAATGTAAAGATTAATTATGTGAAGTTAGCTTCAAAAGTAAATATTGAACCTAGTCAACAGATGATTGAAATTTCAAAAGGTGAGGAGTTTACAACTTTAGATATTAAAAGGTTAAAGGCTCATGAGATTGGTGTTCATTATATGAGATATTATAATGCTCGTAAGTTTGGAATTAAGTTGTTTGAGACGGGAACTGAAGGTTATTTGGAAACTGAAGAAGGTTTAGCTGCTTATAATGAATTAAATGAAGGTGTTTTATCTAATGCTCAAATGTTTGTTTATGCTGGAAGAGTTTTGGCTGCCCATTATTGTTTAAAGAAAAGTTTTTATGAAATTTTTAAGATTTTGAAAAGTTATGGATTTATTGATAAAGTAGCTTTTGCAATTTGTTTTAGAGCTAAGAGAAATTTGTGTGATACTTCTGAAAAGGGAGGTTTTACTAAAGATTATGTATATTTTAAAGGATTTTATAAAGTTTGTAAGTTTGCAAAAAATAATGATATAAATAAGTTATTTGTTGGTAAAATTTCTATAGATAATTTAAAAGTATTAAATAAGTTTGTAAGTATTCATTATGATGAAATTAATTCCCCGTTTAAAAAATGAAATCAGATAAGTTAGATGATAAATATTTTGAAGAAATTAAAAAGGCTAATAAGTTATTTGTTGAAATTTCAAATAGGTATCATTTTGAGATTCCTAAACCTATTAATTTAGAGGAAGAGAAAAAAACATTTTTAAATAATTTTAATAAAGGTAAGGTTTATAATCCTCAAATTGAGTTTGATTTGAAAAAATTTTATTTAACTGATTTTTATAAAATGAGGTTTAAGTTAAGTTATTTATTACATGTTGAGGAAGATGAAAAAGATTATTATGGGATTAAAACTTTGTATAAAAATAAGCTTTATGAGTTATATAATAAGATAAATTATCATGATTTTTGGGGAGAAAAAGAGTCAACTGAATTTATTAAAAATTGTTATGGTAAACCAGGATTTTTTTTAGTTTTTAGAGCTAAGTGGTTTTGTAGATTTTTTAATCAAGACAATAAAAGTTTAAAGCAAATTAGTGAGAAGGAGATTGGAAAAAGTATTAAGAGTGAGGTTTTGAAAACTTATAAGGATAAAGTTAAAGTTAGTTATAAGAATTCCGATTTTGAAGTTAAGTTTTGTGAAAGTAAAAAGGAGTTTTTAGTGAATAATTCTGAGAATGTTAAGTTTTATGAAGAGGATATTTTAAGATTAAAATTATCTGAAGTTGATGTTGTTTATAGAAGATTTTTTAATGGAATTAAGTCAAAGGTTAAATTGTTTGAGGTTGGAACTAAAAATAGTTTAGAGACTGAAGTTGGGTTAAAATTATATTATGAAAGTGTTCAGGGTGTTTTGTCAAAGGATAAAGTAAGGTATTATGCTGGTTTGTGTATTGCTAGTAGATATTGTTTAAGTAAGAGTTTTTATAAGGTTTTTAAAATTTTAAAAAAATTTAAATTTACTGATCAGGAAGCTTTTGATATAACATTTAGAGTTAAGAGGAATTTATTTGATACATCAAAGAAAGGTGGATTTACTAAAGATTATTTATTTTATAGTGGTTTTTTAAAAGTTCAAAAGTTTAGTAAGAATAAAAAAGGTTTAAGAGATTTGTTTATTGGAAGAATTGGAATTGATGATTTAAAAGTAATTGATAAGTTTATTACAGATAAAGAAATTGAATTTGAGTCCCCTTTTGATGTTGAGATTAAAAATAAGTGATTTTAATTTTAAATATATTTATTTAAAATAAATTGGTTAAAATTATTTTTTAAGTTCTTTAGAGTTTTCAGCATCGTTTCTTTTATTTACAATTACTAATAATCCTCCAACAGATAGAACTAGTGTAAAAGTCCAAAATGCGGCTCTGATATAATCTTTTGTGACATCTGTTGCCCCAGATTCTGCAAAGATTGAAGTTATTGATAAAAGTGTTATTAATATTAAATTTAATTTTTTCATATATTTATAACGTAAGATATTTATTTATTATTTTGTTATAATAGTTAAAAGATATTTTTAAGTTTCAATATTAAACTTAGAAAAATATTATTTTCTTATTTTTCCAAAATTATTGTGATTGGACCACTATTTTCTAGTTTTACATCCATCATAGCACCAAATTCACCTGTTTGGATTTTTAAATCAGTTTTTTCTTTTAATTTTTTTAAAAATAATTCATAAATTTCTTTTGCTTTTTCACCAGGCATTGAGTCATTGAATTTAGGTTTTGTCCCTTGAGTGCAATCTCCAAATAGTGTGAATTGACTAACAATTAAAAAATCCCCATTAATATCTTGAATGTTTTTTTGAAACCCTTTATTTTCATTTTCAGTATCATTCCAGAGTCTTAAAGATAATATTTTATTTATCATCCAATCTAATTTTTTTTCAGAGTAATCTTTTGATACCCCTAATAGAATTAGTAAACCTTTGTCAATTTGCCCAACAATTTTATTTTCAACTGTTACACTTGCATTGTTTACTCTTTGTAATACTAGTTTCATAATTAAATTAATTTAATTTAATTATAGTTTTAAAATTTTGTTTTATTATTATATTAAGTTCTAAATATAGATAAAAAAAATTAAATTTAAATAGTAAAATTTTTAGTTATTTTAAGTTTAATAATTAGAATTTAGAAATATAAGTTTTTGTTTTGTAATAATACTTTGAAAAATATGTAAATAAT
>DAXK01000003.1 GCA_002506365.1 archaeon UBA583
TTTTGAAAATATTTCAAATATTTTAAATAATACTTTTTTAAATAATTCAGATGAGTCGACAAATTCAGAAAATATAGATAATTCAGAAAGTTCAAATTTTTCAGAAATATTAATTGAGTTTGTATCAAATTTAACTTTAGGAAATCCAAATCAAACAAATTCCAATGTTTCAGGATTATTATTAAATACAACAATTTTACCAATAAATTCAAGTGATGTTTCAATCGATTTAAATATAGATAATTTATCTGCAAAAATTATTTTAAATCAAGATATTACAATTATAAATAATACAATTATTTTAATTGATGATGATAGTTTTTTAACACCAGTTGTTGCAATTGATGTTTTAGGATTTTCAGGTGGAATAATTTACTTACCAAAAAATAAAAATATTAATGTTGATGAAATTTTAAAATGTGATGATTGGGATTATGATTCTAATTCATGTAATGGAAGTTTTTATACTTTCAAAGATTCAAATGAAATTGAAGAAAATAATTCTTATGTGTGGTTTGAAATTGATTCATTCTCAGCATACGTTGGAATTGAAAATGATAATAATAATAATCAAAATTTAATTTCAAGTAATATCATAGAACCTCTTAATCTTGGAATTGAAATTTTAGGAACTGATCCTACTTCTGTTGTTTTGAATTCTACTAGTGGGGCAGCGGCTGGTGTTCTTGACGATTTGACTGCTTATCCTATTGGTGGAAGTGGTTGGAATGGGTATGAATATATTTGGAATAAAGATGGAGTAGGAAGAAGTGTTTATTCAGATGATTTTACTTCCGGTCATTTTAAATTTAGAAATAATTCTTATGGGGTAGATTATGATTATTCTGCGAATGCGGTTCCGACAACTATATTTTCAAAGGTTGGTTATGTTCATCAAGATAATGGACATAGAATTGATTCTGGTGCTTACAAGGGAACTGCTGATAGCTTACAGTTTTATGTTAATGGGTCTGTTCATGCAATGGCAATGAGAGTTAAAGTTAATACTGCAAATATTGGTGAGTATGTTATTGATGCTAGAAAATGCGGGGGTCCTTATCTACAGTGGACCACAACTGCTGGGTCAAATATCTGGGTGGATGGTGCAGATTCAGGCTCAGTTTTTCCTAATGTTGCTATTACGACAGGGATTTGGCAAAATGTGTATTTTAATTTAAGCGATCCTACGGAAAACTGCACAGGTACTGGTAGAGAGATGTTTGTTGGGGGATATGCGTATAGTGATGCTGCGAAGATTGCAGATTGGGAAGTTGATGAGTTAATATTCTTTGATAGGGTTTTGAATTCTACTGAAATTATTGAAATAAATAATACAATGGGTTCAAGTTATGTTGATTCGAGTAGAACTTCTATTGATGAGGTTTGGTCTGTAAGTGTGACTCCCTATAATTCTACTGCGATGGGGGGCCAAGTTAGTAGTAATAACTTAACTATTAGTGAAATAATACCTTTGAGTGTTACTTTGAATATTCCAGTAAATGATACTACTCTTACTCTTGGAAATGATATTACTTTTGGGTTCACTCCTTATGGGAATAATTTAAGCACTTGTTCACTATATGGAGATTGGAATGGTGGATGGCATTTAAATGAGAGTTGGGTCCCTTATACTTTTACTGATGATAATTTGAGGAATTATTGGATGCTTGATGATTTGACTGATGAGACTGGGAATAATACTTTAACTGCTGCTGGAGATCCTACACTTGTTGGTTCTGGTGGTTATGATGGGGGAGCGTATTACGATTTTGACGGAACTGGTGATTATTTCAATACAGGAATAAATGATGTAACAACTGGCGCTGAAGTGACTATATCATATTGGGTAAAAACCTCAGGTGATATTACTGGGAAGTATATTATTAGAAATGGAAATGAAATTCACAACTATGGGTTTAATGGAAAGATGGAATTTGATTTTGGTGCCACTACAGGAAGTTGGGTTGGTAAAAGATATTCAGATGTGATTAATGATAGTGTTTGGCATCATATTGTTGCTATTTATGATGGTGACTTCGGACCAACCCAAAGTAATATTAGAATTTATACAGATGGGGAATTAACAGTTAATGATACAGATACTGCATATGGTAATTTAGTTACTGGAACAAATTTTGATATTGGTGCTAGTGGAGGGGGTGGAACTTGGGTTGGTGGTATTGATGAATTTAGAATTTTTGAAAGAGCACTTAGTCATGAGGAGGCAATGGCACTTTATAGTATGGGACTTGTAAGTGGAAATGAGTTATCACATACACTTGAAAACTTTTCTCAAGAAGGTAATTTTGAATGGAACGTTTTTTGTAATAATACTTTAGGAAATAGTTCTTGGGCAATAAGTAATTATACTTTTGATGTTGTAACATCAGAAGTAATTTTGAGTTCAACTAGTGGAAGTAATACAACTGATGATAATTTAACCATAAATATTGTCGGATTAAATATAAGTGGGAATTGGGAGGGATATATTTATGATTGGAGGGTAAATAATGATTCAATTGCTCCGATTAATTTACCTTTTGAATCTGATGGAGGTGATAATATAACTAATTATGCAACGCAAAGTTTCACTCCTACTTTAACTGGTTCATTAGTGCGAGTTGATGGTTCATTAGGTAAAGCTTATAATTTTTCAGCATCTAATTACGTAAATACACAATGGACTTTTAACCAAATATCAGGTGGGGATTATCCTACGGTTTGTTCATGGTATAATTATGCAGGTAGTGCTGGAACTAATAGTCATATTTGGGGAACTTGGGGGACTAGTTATCCTTGGGGGATTTATACAAATCCTGGAACTGGATTTATATCTTTTTGGAATGATGGGAACCAGCCATCTTCAAATATTTCATTTACTGATTTAACATGGGAGTTTGTATGTCTAAGAATTAATTTAGATGACTCCGGAGAAGTTTTCAAAGGAGGAGTAGATTACACTTGGATTGATACAGATATAGGGCCAAATACAGGAGCTGCTGCAATGACTATTGGTAGAGCAGGAGTTGGTCTTGCTCAACATTTCACAGGAGGAATTGATGAATTTATGGCATTTAATAGAAGTTTATCTAATGAGCAAATAGACTATCTTTATACTAACGGAAATGATAAAATTTTAAGTCAGGAGACAGATTTAGATGAAACTTGGCAAGTTTGTGTGACTCCTTATAATTCTACAGCAACCGGAACACAAGTTTGTAGTAATACATTAGATATCCCAGGGCTAACAATATCAAATATTATTCCAACTGATTCAAGTGTTTTAAATTACTCTGATATAATTGAAATAGGTGCAGATGTTTTAAGTGCAAATTCAATTGACACAGTTAAATTAAATATTTCAACTCCAAACGGAACAGTTGAGCAATTTAATTTAACAAATTCAACTTTAATTAAATATAATATGAGTTACACATTAGACCAATTTGGACAATATAATTTAACATTTTGGGTAAATGATTCAACAAGTTTAACCTCAACAAAAAATTCAACATTTTATTCATCAGGAATTATTATTAGTTCAAGCAGTAATACAAATTCAACTAATGAAAATTTATCTCCTTCTGTATTTATTCCAGGAAATTGGGATGGATATATTTATGATTGGCGATTAAATGGTGAATCAATTGCACCAGTAAATTTACCTTTTGAACCAAATGGCGGAAATAATGCGACTAATTATGCAACTCAAAGTTTTACTGCTGACATTCGAGGTGATTTAGCATATGTAACAGGTCAATATGGAAAAGGTTATGAAAATTTAAACAATGGTGGAACTGATAGTGTTTTTGTAGATTGGGAATTAAACCAAAATAGTGGTGGAGATTATGTAACATTTTGTACTTGGTATTATGCTGATGGAGGAGATCATATATTTAGTACTTATCCACAACCTCTTGAAACATATGGTTGGGGAATTCGTTTTAATCAAATTAATAAAATTGGGTGGTGGGATCCTGCATCAACTCAATCACAAACATCAATAGATTCAAATGTAGGAAGTTGGGAATTTATATGTGCAAGATTAAATAAAGATGATTCAGTAGATGTTTTAAGAAATGGTTTAAGTGAAACTTGGCATAAATCTACATCAAGAGGGAATAAATTTGGAAACATTACAATCACTAAAGCTGGTTGGGATGATACTCAATATTTTGATGGTAAAGTTGATGAATTTATGGTATTTAATAGAAGTTTATCAAATGAACAAATAGATTATATATATAATAATGGATATGATAAAATTTTAAATTCAGAAACAATTAGTAGTGATGTTTGGCAAGTTTGTACAGTCCCATATAATTCAACTAGTACTGGAAATCAAATATGTAGTAATAATTTAACAATTTTAGGATTAGATATATATAATATAATTCCAAAAGATAATAGTGATTTTAATTATTTAAATACTATTGAAATTGGAGCAGATGTTAAAGGATTTAATTTAGTTGACACAGTCAAATTAAATATCTCAACTCCAAATGGAACAATTGAGCAATTTACTCTAACAAATTCAACTAATATAAAATATAATATAAGTTATACATTAAATCAACTAGGTCAATATAATTTAACATTTTGGGCAAATGATTCAACTGGATTTTCTATTACTGAAAATTCAATTTTAAACTCTTTTGGAGTTATCTTAAATTCTACAAGTGGAAATAATTATACAACAGATAATTTAAATTCAATATTCTACTTAGGTACTGATTGGACAAATTATGAGTATATTTGGGATAAAAGTGGAGTAGGTCTTGACATATATACTTTTGATGCAATAACATCATCCTTTAAATTTAGAGCTAATTCATATGGATATAGTCATGATTATTCTGGAAACTCCAACTCATTTATTTTGGGTAATTTCACAACCAATACTGGAGGATACAAAACAGGATTTGGTTCAATTAATGGAACTGATGATTACTTAAAATTACTTGTATCTGGAACAATTAAATCTATTGCCATGAGAGTTAAAATTAATTCAATCACTGGTGGTGATTATTTAATTGATCCAAGATATTGTGCTGGTGGAAGTTATATTTTATGGGGAGCAAGTGGAAGTATTGGAAATATTTGGGTAGATGGTATTGATTCAAATTCAACTAATCCAAGTACAGCAATGTCAACTGGTGTTTGGCAAAATGTATATATTAATTTAAATTCACCAATTTCAAACTGTGACACATCAAATAATGCTTTATTATTTGGAACATTCTCGGGAGATTTAAATGCTGCGAGAGTTGATAGTTGGGAAATAGATGAAATAATTACTTTTAATAGAGATTTAATACCTTCAGAAATTTTAGAATTAAATAATACTTTTGGTTCAAGTAATTTAGATTCAAGTTTTACATCAGTAGAAGAAAATTGGAGTGTAAATATTTTACCTTTTAATTCAACTTCAACTGGTACTAATTATCAAAGTAATATTGTATCAATTTTAGAAACATTATTTATAAATAATATAACACCACAAAATAGTTCAAATTATAATAACACTAACACAATAGAAATTGGAGCAAATGTAACTGGAATAAATTCAATTGATAAAGTAAAATTAAATATTACTTTACCAGACTCAACAGTTCAACAATTTAACTTATCTAATTCAACTTTAACTTGGTATAATATAAGTTACACTTTAACTCAAATTGGACAATATAATTTAACTTTTTGGGCAAATGATACAATAGGGACAAGTAATACTAAACAAAGTTCATTTTATTCAGTTGGAATAAGTTTAATTGCTACAAGTGTAAATAATCTAAGTAGTGATAATTTAACGGCAGTAAATGAATTTGGTTTAGATTACACTGGTGAAATTTTTGATTGGAAATTAAATAATATTTCTATTACTAATTTAAATTTTCCTTTTGAATATGGAAGTAATTCTACTTTCACAAAAGATTATTCTAGCTTTGAAAATAATGGGATTGTGAATGGTTCAACTTATAATTCGGTAGGTGGTTACAATGGAAATGGAGCATACGAATTTGATGGGATTAATGATTATATTGAAATTATAAATGATAGTAATTTAAATTTCGGAACTGAAGATTTCACAATTAGTACGTGGATTAAACCTAATGAGCTTGAAGTACAAAGAATAGTGAATAAATTTACAGTTAGTAATGGAGGATATACATTATATTTACATAGTGATAGTTCCATAAGGTTTAGTATTAAAGGAAATGATAATACTATTGCAGCAAATTCTCCAACTTCTACATATTCAACTGGTACATGGCATCACATTACAGGAGTTTGGGATAATCAAAATAACAATATTATTCTTTATGTTAATGGAGTTGAAGTTGTAAGAAATAGTGTAGGAACACCATCATCTGTTTTAAATATCTCTACAATAGATGCTTTTGCAATTGGATCTAATAGTGATAAATCTTCTCAATTTTTTAATGGTACAGCTGATGAAGTTAAGATTTACAATAGAGCATTGAGTCCTGAGCAAATTAAATTAATTTATGAAAATAGAACAGATTTGATTGTTTCCAATGAAACAAATATCAATGAGATTTGGGAAGTTTGTACAACTCCAATTAATTCAACAAATATTGGAAATAAATATTGTAGTAATAATTTAACTATTCAAGGATTTCTTGAATTAGGATATATTACTCCATTAAATAATTCAAATCAAAATTATTCTTCACTAATTGAAATAGGAGTTAATATTACAGCATCAGAATTAGTTGATACAGTTAAATTAAATATTACAACTCCATATGGTTTAATTGAAGAATATAATTTATCAAATTCAACTTTAACTTGGTATAATAT
>DAXK01000041.1 GCA_002506365.1 archaeon UBA583
TTTAAAGAAAAAGTATAATTTAATTATGCCAATTGAAATTGAGTTTTTAATTACTTTTTTTATTTTTGGAACTTTATATCTAGGTGAAATACATGATTTTTATCTTAAATTTACTTATTGGGATGTATATTTACATACTTTAAGTGGGTTTTTACTTGGATTACTCGGATTTGTGATTGTTAATTCAATTATTAGTTCAAATGATAAAAATAAATTAACTCCTTTATTTTTTGCTTTATTTACATTTAGTTTTGCAGTTATGATTGGAGTAATTTGGGAAGTATTTGAATTTTTTATGGATCAAGTATTTGGAATGAATATGCAAAAATCTGGTTTAGTAGATACAATGTGGGATTTAATAGTTGATTCACTTGGAGCTTTAGTTGTTGCTATTTCTAGTTATTTTTATATTAAAAGAAAAAGTCCTAAGGGAGTTATTTATAATTTAATTGATAAACTTGTAACTAAAAAAAGATAAAATAATTAATTATTTTTTGTTTTAAGTGTGATTTAAAATTATTTTCTTCAAATTTTGATTGATTAAATATATCTAGCAATAATAATTATATTTATTTTTGTTTTTTTAAGATAAAATAGTAAAATTTTTACTTTTTAAGAATTATTTTTGAGAATAAATTTTAATTTAGAAAAAATAATTGAAAAATTAATTACATTAATCAAATAAATATATTGGGATTATAATCCCATGTGTTTTTTAATTAACTTATGTGCTTTGTTTACTTTTTGGAACTCTTCTAAAGATCCACCTAAGTCTGGGTGTGAACTTCTTGCTAATTTTTTATATGTTTTTTCGATTAATTCTAAATCTTGTTCATCTTCATCTAATCCTAAGTCTTTTTTAGCTTGGATTAATTCTTTAGCAATTTCTTTTCTATTACCATCTTCAGCGAATGTGTGATAGAATCCGTGTAAATCTTTTTTACCGTCTAAAACTTCTTGAACTTCTAATTCAACAACTTTCATAATAATGTATAAATTATCAATGAATCTTTTAGTCATTGAGTATGAAAATCTTAAATAATGTCCACCTGCCCAAAATTCAAGAGTTGCAGGTAAATTCTTATTTCCAATAATTCCTGTTGTTTTAACTTCAATTTGATGTCTTGGAATTTCTAATTTTTTTAATTCATCAATAATATTATTTGCAAACATTACTGCTTTTCTATCGTAACCTGATTTAGTTACTTTTCCTTCAATTTGGTGTCCTTTAACTGTATATTTTGTCATTTTTAACCTATGGTTTAAAAAATGGAGAAATCTGTTTGATTTCTAAACTGACCAGCATAATGTGCTTTACTCAGTATCATTTTTTAATTATTTATTTGTTTTAAAAGTGTGAATATTAATTAACATTAATTATTCTTGTTTACTATATTATAAAAAGTTAGTATTCATTTAAAAAAGGCTAGGTTATAGAGATATTTTTTATTTGTGTGATTAAATATTGTTGGCAAAACTATCAATTTACCACGCGATATTCGAGATAGGAAGTAATTAGCAAAAATAATAATATTTGTGTGCTAATTTTATTGAATTAATTTTAATAATTCTTCTGTTACATCATCAGCAATTCCAATTTGTGCTTCAGTTGTACTTCCTCCAATGTGTGGAGTTAAAATTACATTATCAAATTTTTGTAATTCTGATTTAAAACCTTTAAAATTAGATCCTGGTTCTTTTTCAAATACGTCAAGACCAGCACCTGCCAATTTACCTGATTTTAATGCAGAAATTAAAGCTTTTGTGTCTAAAGTTTCACCACGACCAGCATTTATGAAAATTGAACCATCTTTCATTAAATCTAATTCATTTTTAGATATTATGTGGCTTTTAGTTGCCGCGGGAATAATCATAGTTATTACATCACTGATTTTTAATAATTCTTCCATTGATTTTAAACAAGTTACATTACCAAATGTTTCTTTTTTTTGCATATCATAATAATATACGTCCATCCCAAGAGATTCTGCTAAAATTCCAACTTGACTTCCGATAAATCCATAACCAATAATTCCAAGCTTTTTGAGTCTAATTTCTCTTGAATTTCTAGCGTTTTTAGTCCAAATTCCCCTGTGCATTTGAGCATTTTTTTCAGGAATGTTTCTCATTAACATAATAATTTCTCCAATTATTAATTCTGCAACACTTCTTGAATTTTCAAATTTAGAATTAATTACTTTAATATTATTTGTTTTACAATATTCTAAGTCAATTTGGTTAGTTCCTACACAAAATGCTCCTATTGCTACAAGGTTTTTTGCATGTATCAAAACTTGTTTTGTTAAAAATGAATTTGAACGAATTCCAATAAAATGTATATCTTTGATTTTTTTAATTAATTCATCTTCCGGTAATTGTGTGTTGTGGTATTCGATATTTGTGTAACCTTCAGCTTTAAGATTTTCTACTGCTTTAGGGTTAATTTCTTCTAAGAGAAGAATTTTAAAATCTTTTTTGTCTATATTTAATGACATTTTAAAAAAAATAATAGTTTTTTTATTTTATATTGGTGTTTTTACTTTAAGTAACTTATTTTAATTTAGTTAAATGTGTGAGTTTTATTTATCAACTAGTCATACTTTATTGATTAAATATTGTTGGCAAA
>DAXK01000040.1 GCA_002506365.1 archaeon UBA583
TATAATCTTTATTTTTAATTTATTTAAGTTTAAAAAAATCTTTTTAAACTTAAAACTTTAATTTAATTCTAAATGAGAAAATTAAAACAAAATAATTCTGGATTTGTATCCGTTATAACATTTTCAATTACTATATTAATAATTATAGGATTACTTACATTCTCTTATGGATTTTACTCAAATTCAATTTCTAAAACTGATAACTCAATTTCTAAAACTGAACTTTTAAATTCAATTATTTCTTTTAGAAGTCAAATTTTATCGATTCAAAATTTAGAAAATGCAACAATAAATTATCAATCAACACTAGATTTACCTAAAATTACTATTTATTTAACTTCAAATACAATTATTGGAGAAATAATAACTTCCTCAGAAATAATTGAAAACTCAATTCCATCACTTGTAACATTTTGTTCTGATTATACATTTAATCCTGTTGTAAAAACAACTTTTAAAAATACTGGTAATTGTATTTCAAAATTAAATTAAATTATTTAACTAATTATTTAATTATATTTTACCAAAAATAATTTTTTATTTTTATTCACTATTAACTCAAAAGTTAAACATTTATTAAATAAATATTATTTATAAATTATAATTATGAATAATAAATTTAATACTAAATTAAAATCTTCTAAAAAAGCATTTGTAGAACTTACATCATTTGCTTTATTAACTTCATTAATATTAGCATTATCTCTATCAGCTTATCTTGTCGTATCAAATATTATAGAACAAAAACAAATATCATTAGAACGAGATAACATTGAAATTAATTTTAAAAAATTAAACATTGAACTAAAAAAATTACAAAATTTTGAAGATACATCTTTCTCATATCCATTAAACTCAAAACATGGGATACTTGAAATCACAAATTCTAGCATAGAATACTTTTCACTAATTGATTTTAAATCAAATGAAACTACTTGTTTTGATAACTTATGTTTTTATTCAAATTCAGGCTCAGAAGTAATTAAACTAAACTTAGATTCTCCATATTCATTTAAAGAATTAATATCACTATCTCCAGGAAACTATCAATTAATATTTACAAATATTGGAGGAAATAAAATTGATACAAAATTTAAATAAATCTGCTCAAATGCAAATTGACTTAATGTTTGCTGGATTTTTATTTTTTATTTTTTTCACAATGGTATATTCAATTCAAACAAATTACTTTGAAAACTCACACTCAAACGATGAACTAAAATTATTATCTTCATCATCTAAAGACTTATGTATTTATTTTAAAAATGATTTAACAAATAATAACTTAAATTATCAATTAAACTCAACAAAACTTTTAACATACACAAACGCAAGTTACATGGGAATTAAAACACTAAATAATATTGAAAACTTTAATTTTAATTTTAAATTATCAAATCCATTAACTGATACTCAAATAAAACAATTCGGATTTAAAAGTCCAAAAACATCATTAAGTCAATCATACTCATGTTACATTTCAAATAGTAATATAATAAATAAAATTTCAATTGAGGTATGGAAATAAAATGAATAAATTATTTTTAAACAAAACAAAATTTGCTCAAATCGCAATAGTTGAATTTTCATTAATTGCATTACTATTTAGTGGATTAGCTTTATACTTAACAGTTGACACTCAACCTAACTCAAACGATTACTACTCATACAATATTCAATCATATTTATCCGCACTTACAAAAACTGACAACTTTAGAGAAAAAGTAATACTTGAAAATTTATCTTCACAAACTTTAACTCAAGATTGGACTCAAATTTTACTAAATATTGAAAAATCTTACACTAACTTTGAACTAAAATTATCAAACTCAACAGATTCTAAATTCATTAAATCTTGTAATTCAACAAATGGAAAATTTATGACAAAATCATTTATTTCATCATACAATAATACCATTTTTGATACAAAAACAATTATTTTTGGAGTGTGTTACTAAAATGAAAACTTTAAAACAAAACAAAACAGGACAACTATTTATTATCTCAAGTTTTCTCTTAATGTTATCTTTGGTTTTTATTTATTCTCAAGAGACGCAAAATTCTTATATAGTCCATTTTACCGATTCTATCATTATAGAAGATATAATTTATGAGTCTTGTAAGATTGGATATACTAGTAATGGGACATTTATTGAATCAAGATTTTCAAACTTTGAAAACTATATAAATTTGGACTGTCAGAATAATTATTATAATTGTCAATTAACAATTACAAAAAATATTTCAGCACCTACAAATTTATCATTATTAAATTTCACTCACTTTGATTTTGAGTTCTCATTTGATTCTCAAAATATAAATTATTCTAAACAATATATATGTTAAAATGGATAAAGCAAAAGTAAACCAAATTATGCGAAATGCTATGATGATGTATAAAGAAAGAAAAGATAATTATGATGATTTTCTTCAAACTAAAATTTCAACTTTACAAAATTTAAGAACCTCTAACTACGCAAATACAATTGTTTCAGAAAATAATATTTATCCTTCAAATACTCAAAATATAAATCCTGAACTTTTAGAAGATAATTTACCAAATAACTTTCAATCAGGAGGATCAAATTTTAATTCAGCAAACTCTGAACAATATCTAAAAAAAATTGCTACTAATACTGACAATTTACAAAATCAACCACCTCAACCTCAATACTCTCCTCAACAAGCCCCATCTCAAATTCCAAATTCCCAAAATAACTCAAATGAATTTGTAAATAATCAACCACCTCAATATCCTCAACAAGCTCCTCAACCTTTTTTAAACAATCCTCCTCCAGGTGGGATGGGGAATGTTCCAATTAATATTATTGCAAAAAATTATATTAATCCTGAAACCTTTGAAGAAGATACAAACTATGAAAGAAAAACTGAAGATGTTTCTAAAAAAGCAAATCTTGCAAAACTACCAGATAAATTATTAAAAGAATCTGGGTCTGATTGGGAACCAATTAATTATCGTGGAGTTGATGATAGTTATAATTTATATGGTCTCTCGACTGTAAATATTAAATTTGATGAACAAACACAAAAAATTTTATATGAAATTGTTGAACCAGAATTATCTGATGAAGAAATTGATAAATTAGAATATTTAAAAAATGCATTTATTTATGTTTTTGATAGAGTATCTCCTGAACAAATTTCAATTTCTGGAAAAGAATTAATTATCGATAGAACAAGAAAACTTGCAACAAAATATAGACTTAAATTCACTCAAGAAGAATTTAATAAAATTACATACTATTTAGTTCGTGACTTTTTAGGACTTGATATATTAGAACCAATTATGCATGATAAATATATTGAAGATGTATCTTGTGATGGTTTAGGAGTTCCAATTTTTGTAAATCATCTAAAATATGGACCACTTGAAGTAAATAGAAAATATACTGATATTGTAAAATTAAATTCATTTATTGTAAAACTTGCTCAAAAATCAAACAAAGAAGTATCATTATCAAAACCTATCTTACAAGGTGCTCTTCCTGATGGATCTCGTGTAGAAGCAATTTATGGAAAAGAAATTTCAGAAAAAGGTTCAAACTATACAATTCGTAAATTCCGTGCTGAACCATTCACTCCAATCCACTTAATGGAATTTGGAACAATCCCTCCATTTTTATTAGCTTATTTATGGTTAGCTGTTGAAAACAAACAATCAATATTAGTTAGTGGAGGAACTGCTACTGGAAAAACAACAGTTCTAAATGCTCTATCATTATTTGTGCCACCAACAGCTAAAATTGTATCTATCGAAGATACTCCAGAAATTAATCTTCCACACGAACACTGGTTAAGTTTAGTATCAAAAGAAACAGATAATAAATCTCAAGTAACAATGTTTGATTTATTAAAAGCCTCCTTAAGAGAGCGTCCAGACTACATTATTGTAGGAGAGATTCGTGGTCAAGAAGCAGCTATTTTATTTCAAGGAATGGCAACTGGACACGCAGGTATGGGAACTGTTCACGCAGAAAAATTTGATGACTTAGTAAATCGTATGGTAATTGATCCAATTAATCTACCTCCTCAATTAATTACTGAACTAAATATTGTAATCTTTTTAAAACAAATGAAAGTAAAAGGAAATGTTGTAAGAAGAGTAACTGCTGTTGAAGAAGTAATCGATTATAATAAAACAAAAGATAAATTCACAACAAATCAATTTGTAAAATTCAATGCCGCAACTGACGAATATATTTATACTGAAACATCTGCAACTCTAACTCATCTAATTGAATTAAGAGGTGGAAAAGAAGAAGCACTTTGGGCAGAAATTGAAAAACGTAGAAGAATTTTAGACTTAATGCACAAAAAGAAAATCTTAGAATTTGATAATGTATCTGAAGTTATTTTAGCATATCACAAAGACCCTGCAAATATTTTAGAATATGTTGAAAAATATACAAAACATTTAGAGCGAGATAATAAATAAACTAAGATGGTAATGAGTAATAAAAATGAAAAAATTTTTGAATCTGAATTTAGCGATAGTGGAATTACTATTTATTGTCATTTTTTATACAAATATATTGGAAGACCATTACTACAATTTAACAAAGTAAAAAAATTTTTCAAAAAACATATTTATAATGCCAAATATGAATCCATTTTAAAAAAAGCAAATTTGAAAATGATTCCAGAAGAATACTTTATTTCAATTTTTCTAACAATTGTTGGTGGACTTATTTTTTCAACAATTTTAACAATTATGTTTTTAAAAATAAATCCTTTATATGCATTTGGAATTTTTTATGGAGGTATTTTACTTTTTATGGGAGTTGGTATGTTTTTTTACAACTATCCTGTTGTTTTAGCAAAATCAAGAGGTGCTGAAATTGATGCAGCTATTGTATATATTTTACCATATCTAAAAATTTTATCTCAAGAAATTTCATTATCAAAAATGATTGAGATTGTTGATGATTTTTTAATCTATAAAGAAATCAAAGTAGAATTTCAAAGAATCACTTACTATAAAGATTTTTTAGGTTATGATATTCACTCCTCAATTCGTCAAGCAATGGAGAGTTGTCCATCTAGAGAATTATCTGACCTATTAAATGATATGGTAACTATCTCAAATTCTGGAGGGAATATTTATTCATACTTTGATAGAAAACTTGAAAATTTAAACAAAGAAATTGAATCAATCGAAAAAAAAAATATTGAAACATTATTAATTTATTCACAAATTTATGTAGTATTATTACTAATTGCTCCACTTTTTTATACTGTAATGAGTTCAATTCTATCTCTTGTAAATTTTTCAGCATCAGGAACTCCGGCAACTGGAGGTTCAGATTCATTTTCATCAATTATTATATTATTATTTTTCCTCCCTCTAGCATATATTGGTTTTATGATGTTAATTTATTATTCAAAACCTCTATACTCAAGACTTGAACCAATCTCTCAAGTAAAATAATAAAATAAAAATGGACAAAAATAAACAAAATAAAACAATTGAACCTAAAAAAATAAACTCTCAACCTAGTGAGTTTAAAATTAAATTAATTAAATTTTGGAAATGGTTTATGGGGATTGAAGATAAAAAAGTTGACTTAACAACAAAATATGGTAAACTAGAAAAAAGTAATTCAACTCAAGAAATAATTAAATATGTATTATTATTTTTAGGTTTTGGTTCAATGATTTGGGCTCTAATGTTTTCACTAACTCACATGACTGAACCTAGATTAATTAATATTTATTTAGCACTCCCATTTATTATTTTTATTACACCATACCTATTAATTGGATTAGTCCAAGCAAAAAGAGTTGAAACTAAAATGTCGAGTATTCCTAGATTTTTAAGAGATGTAGTAGATAATGTTGATTCAGGAATGGATTTAGTAACTTCAATTAAAGCATCTACAGATAATGAATATGGGATTTTAAATGAAGATATTAAAAAATTAGTAAATCATTTATCATGGGGAATTAATTTTGATATTGCATTATTAGAATTTGCTAAAAATGTTGGAAGTTCAGACTTAACAAGAGATTTTCGTTTAGTAATTGAAGCTAGAAATGTTGGAGGACACGCTGAAAAGATTTTAAGAGAATTATCAAATAAAATTTCAACAGAAATATTAAGAAAAAAAGAAAGAGCAGCAGATTTATCCTCAAATACATTTACTGGATATATTTCATTTATGATTTTTCTATTAATTATTATCTTAATATATAATTCATTATTTTTAAGTTTAGGTTCAGCTGTAGCACCTCAAAGTGGAGTAATAAATGATACGTTAATTGATGCGGGAGGTCCAGCAACAACTGATCCTAAAACTTTAATTTATTTATCATTATTGATTTTATTATCTTATGAATTATCAATCTTATCAGGATTTTTATTTGGGCTAATGCAGGAAAATGATATTATTGCTGGAGCCCCGCACGTATCAGCTTTAGTCATATTAACATTTATTGGATTTTATTTTTTCATAAAATATTAATTTATAATAAATATAAAACTCTTAAATGTTTTATGTATTAATTTAGAAAAAGCGATCCCAGGGAGATTCGAACTCCCGATCCTCACCTTAGGAGGGTGATGTCATATCCAGACTAGACTATGAGACCTTAATATAATAATATTATTCATTTTATATTTTAAATCTTTGTAATAATTTATCTTTCATCTCTTAAAAATTAAAACAAATCCTTTAAAAACTTTAAATTCAAAATCAAGTTATGGAACAAAGTACAAGTTTTTTATTATACGTAATGTTTTGGACAATTTTAGCAATGATGTTAGTTTTAATCTACTCATTGAAACAAGTAATCTCAACACAAAGATACATTAGAAGTATTGATACAAATATTGAGAAATTAGTTAGAAAAACTTTAATGGATGAAGAAAGAATTCTTCACGATATTGAAGATAATTTAATGAAAAAACCAGCAACTAAAAAAAAAGTAACAAAATCTAAAAAATAATTATTTAATATTTATTAAATAAATTATTCGTATATAATTTTAACAAAAATTATATATTTTTTCTAAAATAAAAATTACACATATTTATAAATTCTAATTACACTAAATTTTTATGACAAGTATTACTGAATTGTTTTATGAATTCCAACCAAAAGAATTTTTAACATCATTAGTTTCAGGTCAATACTATGAATATTTATTCCCATTTCTTTTAATTTATGCAGTTTTTTATACTGTATTAAGTTCTAAAAAAATTTCATTATTTCAAAAAGATTCAATTGTAAATAAAGCCGCAGTTTTTATTATTTCATTTTCAGTCTCATTATTCTCAATATATTTCCAACTCCCTTCAGGATATACTATTGGAAAATTATTAATGATTATGTTTCCAAATATTTCCTCAATTTCAATAGTTATACTATCTCTATATGTTCTTGGAGGAATGATTGGAAAAAATTTTTTCAGTGGTGCATTTGATAAAAGAAAATCTTCATTCGGAGTTTTAACAATAGCAGGAATTTCACTTGGATTAGTTATTTTTTATGTTGGGATAGCATTTGGAATGTGGGATTATAATCCTTTTGATGAAGTTGGACTTGCAAATGTAGTAATCTCAGTAATATTTATAATTTTAGCAATTGTTTTCTTTTTAATTGATATGCAAGGTTGGGGAATTGTATTATTAATAGTTACAGGAACATTTATTGCCGATGGCGGAGATGAATTTATATTAAATTATTTTATTGACCCAGCTATGTTTATATTCATTATTGTAATATTTTTACTAAGTTGGTTAAACTCAGACAAAGATAAAAAATTTTTACTAAAAAGGGACTTACAAGAACAAGCTGAATCTCTTCAAAACCGTCGTGATAGAAATAATGGAGAATTATTACCTGACTATAAATCTAGACTCCAAGATATTACTGAATCAGGATTTCAATCAAATCAAAAAAAATGGAATAAATTATATCCTGATGAATCTTGGGAAAAATAGTTTTTATTATTTTAATTAGTATTATTTCAACTTTTAACCTATAATTGAACTGTAACTATTTTTTATTTTAACAAAGTTTTATAAAATTAAAATTTAATATTTGTATCATATGGCTTCAATAAGTAATTGGTTAGATGAGGTAGACTTTAGCAGTTTTCTCTTCAACCTTGAACAAAACGATTGGTTTGCATACGTCTTTCCATTTCTAATTGTCTATACTGTAATTTTTGCAGTTTTAGGTAAAGTAGATTTATTCAAAGATAAAAAAGCAGCAAAAGTAATTATCGCACTAGTATTTTCACTTTTCGCAATTGCATTCCCAATCTCAGATGAAAGTTCTTGTGGTATATACGGTGGTGGTCACGCACTAGATGGAGGATGTAGTCTTGGAGATTTAATGATTTCATTATTTCCAGGAGTTACAGCATTTTCAGTTGGAATTTTAGCATTATATCTTGTAGCAGCAATGTTAGGTGTAGATTTAATGAAAATTTTAGGTGATGATGAAAAAGACCAAAAAATTATTCGCCTAGCTTTAGGTGGAGTAGGATTATTAATTGTAGTATACTACTTTGCAAGAGGATTTGGATGGGGAGGTTTTGGAGGTTCCGGGGGAGGAATTGAAGAATTCTTCACAGACCCATTATTATATATGATTATCGTATTTGGTTTATTTTTCTATTATGTAGGAAAAGACGACTAAACATTTATATAATATTAAATGTATAATATTAAATATTAATTAAAAATAAAAATGAAATTAAAAAAAATTAGTTCAATTGTCCTAGTAGCTTCAGCATTATTATTTGCTGGATGTTCTACTAGTTCAAGTTCAGGTGGGAAATCAAATGGATTTAATCCAGCATCTTCATTTAATGGAGGTTCAAGTGGATTAACTTTTTCATTTGAAAAAGATGCACCACCACAATCAGTAAAAGATCAAGGAATTCAACCATTTAATGTTAGATTACTTGTTAAAAATGAAGGAGAATTCGACATTGCTGAAAATTCAGGATATGTAAGTTTGGCTGGAATTGATAAATCAGTTTACAATTTACAAGATTCATCAAAAACAATTCCTCAATTAAATGGATTTAAAGTTCAAGGAGCAAACACAATTGAAGGTAGAACTCAATTTGTATTATTCTCAAATTTAAAATATAGTGGCGAGGTTTTAGGTTCAACATCTGAAAAATTAATCGCAAACATTTGTTACCCTTATCAAACAAGAGCATCTACTAACTTATGTGTTAGCGGAGATACTTCCTCATATGTTGATGAAGATTTAAAAATTTGTGACCTTCAAAGTGATAGAAATGTTGCAAGTTCAGGTGGACCATTATTAATTGAAAATGTTAAACAATATCCATCTGGAACAAGTAAAGTTGATTTTCAATTTGATATTGTTCACAAACCAGCTGTTGTAACTTCAACATTATATGAATCTGGTTCAATTGGTTCAGATTGTAGAATTAATGGGAACTTACAAACTTCATCTGAAGCTAGAGCAAAACAAAATATTGTTAAATATACTGTAAATACAGGATTATCAAACTTAAACTGTGAAGGTTCAAGTTCAAATTCTAATTCAGTTACATTATATGATAACAGATATACTGTTATTTGTTCACAAGATACATCAGGTCAAGATGAATTTGAAAAACCAATCTCAATTACTTTAGATTACGAATATTTTGATAGAATCTCAACAGATATTACTATCGAACATATTCAAAGGTAAATCTTTTTAAGATTTACACATATTTTTTCTATATTATTTTCTTTTAATAAATAATTATACTATTTTTCTACACTTAAATTCATAAACAAGTTTTTAAACGATTTCAACTTATTTTTATTATAGTAATTATCATATAGATAATAAAATTAATATAAAAATGGATGAAATGTTAGGAACAGATAGATATTTTTTAGAAAAAGACAGAATACCTGTTTTTATTGGAAAACAAGGAAGTCAAAAAAAACAGTTTGAAGAGTTATTTAAATGTAAATTAGATATTAACTCAAATACTGGTGAAGTTGTAGTTCAAAATGGTGAAGCAGTAGATAATTTTGTATTATCAAATATTATTCACGCAATTAATTTTGGACATTCTCCAGAAGCTGCTTTAGAATTAAGAGATGAAAATTTTGTTTTAGATTCAATTGATGTAAAAACTAGAGTTAGAGACCATAAAAGATTAAAAATTGTTATGGGTAGAATTATTGGTAAAGAGGGAGGAACAAGAAGATTAATTGAAGAAATTACAAAATGTTCAGTTGCTGTTGGTGACCACATTGTATCAATTATCGGACCTTACGAGAATATTATGTTAGTTCATGAGGCATTAGATATGTTAATTGATGGAGCATCTCATAAATCATTCTATGGATTTTTAGAAAGAAATAGAACAAAAATGGATACTGGATTACTTTAAAGTAATCTTTTTTATTTTATATGAAATTATAATTTGGTAAATCTTTTAACGATTTTCCCATTTATTTCTAACTCACTAAAAAAATTCTCAAATTCTCGAACAAAAATTGGTTCATCTTTAAATTCTTCACCAAATTCATTTATTTCATATAGAGCTTTATATACCACACATTTTTTCAAACTATCTTCATATAATCCTATATGCAAAACTTCATACTCTTTTCCTTTATAATGTTTATATTTTCCAATTAATTGTTTCATTTTAATTTTATATTTTATTTTTAATAATTTTAAATTATAGTTCTAATTTATAGTTCTAATTTATTGTCTATATTCAATAAACTTAACTCTTTTATTTCTAACAGCATCCGCAATACTTCTCTCAGTTTTATTCATTTTAGCATTTCCAGATTTTACTTCAATAAATACAATTTCTGTAACATTTTGTTCATCTAATCCAGTAAAACAAATAAAATCTGTAGGTGCTCCTAAAAACCTACACTCACTAGCTTTTACTGGAAAATCTTCTGCAAAAGGGCTTAATTGTTCAGTAATATGACCTTTTAAAACTGAACGAGACTTTGCCACAGCATCTTTTCTCTCTTTAGCAATTGTTTTCTCCATTAGTTCATACATAACCCTTTTACCAATTGACTTACCAGCAAAAAAAGATAAAATAACTAAAATAACTAATCCAAAAATAATTTGTGTTGAATTTATTTCCATAATATTTTTTCAAATAATTTATTTAAATAAATTTGTTTTATATTTTTATTTTTAATCCTAAAATATTTACCTAATCTATTTATCTTCTAATTGTTAAGTATCTTTATAAATAACTATAAACTATCATACTTATACTATTAGCATTATAAATTACGAAATAAATTCGTTTTTTATACATAGACTATAACATGGATGAAGAAATAAAAAACTTTGAAATTGATAGAAGTAGGTATGATGATTTTAATCCTAATTCTAAATCAAGATATATTGCAAAACCAGGATTAACTGAAGAATTAGTTAGAAAAATTTCGTCAGATAAAAATGAACCTGAATGGATGTTAAATAAAAGATTAAGAGCATATAAAGCTTTTCTAAATGCTCAACTAAATTGGGGGCCAGATTTAATTGGTTTAGATTTGGATGAAATTATTTATTATGTTGATCCAGATGCTGAAAATTCTAGAACTTGGGACGATGTTCCAGAAGATATTAAACAAACATTTGAAAAATTAGGTATTCCTGAGGCAGAAAGAGAGTCTTTAGCAGGAGTTGGTGGACAATACGACTCAAACACAGTTTATCACAATTTAAAGAAAGAATGGGAAGATAAAGGTGTAATTTTTGAAGATATGGACACAGCAATTCAAAAATATCCAAATTTAGTAAAAAAACATTTTATGACTAATTGCGTTCCAATCTCCGATCATAAATTCTCAATGCTTCACGCAGCAGTTTGGTCAGGTGGAACGTTTATTTATGTGCCAGAAGGTGTAACTGTTGATATTCCTCTGCAAGCATATTTTAGAATGAATGCTTCAAAAGGTGGACAATTTGAACATACATTAATTATTGCTGATAAAAATTCTGAAATTCACTACATTGAAGGATGTTCATCACCAAGATACGCAGAATCCTCCTTACATGCAGGATGTGTTGAATTATTTGTTGGTGAAGGTGCAAAAATGGTTTATTCAAGTATTGAAAATTGGTCAAAAAATACTTATAATTTAAATACAAAAAGGGCAATTGTTCAAAAAAATGGAAAAATTGAATGGTTAAATGGAAACATGGGTTCAGGAAGAACAATGTTATATCCATGTTCAGTGCTCCTTGGAGACAATTCAAGTTCAGATAGTATTGGAATTGCTTTTTCAGCAAAAGGACAAAACCAAGACACTGGAACTAAAGTAATTCATATTGGAAAAAATACAAAATCTATGATTAAAGCAAAATCAATTTCAAAAGATGGTGGAATTTCATCTTACAGAGGTCTCGTAAAAGTTAGTAAACAAGCAGAAAATGCTATCTCTGCAATTGAATGTGACGCACTTTTAGTTGATGGAAAATCTGTCTCAAATACTTTTCCAGTAATGGAAGTTGAAAATCAATCTGCTCAAGTAATTCACGAAGCAAAAATCGGAAAAATAGGGGATGATGAAATTTTTTATCTAATGAGTAGAGGATTAACAGAAGAAAACGCAAAACAAATGATAGTTAGTGGATTTGCAAATGATGTAATTAAAAAATTACCATTTGAATACGCTGTTGAATTAAATAAATTAATTGAAATGGAAATGGAGGATAGTATTGGTTAAAATGAAATTAATTAAAGTGGTTGAGGTTAAATTATAAAATGGCAATGTTAAGAGAATTAAATAATATTAAAGATTTATTTGAAAAATCTTTAGAAACTAAAAATAAAATTGAAACAAATCTTTCTGCTGTTGAAGCATTTAAAACAAAATTTTTTGAAAATAACTTTTTTTCAGAAAAATTAGAATCAGAAACTTTTGTTGAGATTAATAAAGATGAAACTTTAGAAATTTCAGGTTCAGGAATTGTAAATATTTTAGTTAAATCAGATTCAAATTTATTATTAAATTTACAAAATAAAATAAGTTGTTTAATTAGAATTATTGTAGAAGAAAATGTTAAATTAAATTTATCAGAATTATCAAATAATTCAGAGATATTTAAATATTTACAAATTTATCAAAAAGAAAACTCAACTGTAAACTTTGGACAATTCATTTTATCATCAAGAGTTAATTATGTAAAAACTTATTTAGAAAAAAATGCTATATATGAATTAAATACTGGATACTTTACAAACAATGAGGAAAATTTTATTCGGTGTGAAGTATCACATATTTATGGAGAAAATGAATCAAATCAAAAATTAAATGGTGCAAGTATTAATGGTGGAAAAGTTCTTTGTGATGGGGTAATTAATATTAAACCAAACGCAGAAAACTCAACTGGACACTTAAATATTAAAGGTTTAATTTTAGACAAACAATCAAAAATTTGGTCTGAACCAATTTTAGAAGTTGAAAATAATGTTGTTAGTTGTTCACATGGGTGTTCAATTTCCCAAATTTCAGATGACATCGAATTTTATATGATGTCTAGAGGAATTATTAAAAAACAAGTTGTTGAATTAATAGTTCAAGGTTATTTTGGATTGCCATTAAGTTTAATTAAATCAAATACTCAAAAACAAGAATTAGAAAAAGTTTTAGAATTAAATTTAAAATTATAATTATTAAACTTTTTTCTCCAATATTTCAACCATAGTTATATATATCTGATAATTTAATAGTTATTATATGAAACTATCTAGATTAAATATATTCTTATTATTAATAATCTTATTAATCTCTTTTTTTTCAATTAGTTATTTAGATTTTACTAAATCAAAATTAAATAGATTAGAAATTTTAAATGAGCAATTTGAATTAGAATATAATTTAGAAAATAAATATTTAGAATTTAAATTATTTCAAAAAAATATTGGACTTGATTTAGTTTTTTTAAATAATCTTTATAGTATGAGAGATTTAGTAGATTCAAGTAATTTTTCAATTGAATCTAAAAATAAACTCGCAAATGAATTAAAACAGTATATGTTAAATAAACCTGATTTTTATCAAATTAGTTATATTGATGAGTTAGGTTTAGAACAAGTAAAAGTTGAAAATCGTGATGGTGTGATTGAAATAATTTCAGAAGATAAATTACAAAATAAATTTGATACTATATATTTTCAAGATTCATTAAAATTAACACAGGGAGATTTTTATTTATCTGAAATAAATTTAAATATTGAATATTTAGAATTAGATACTAGGACTTTGTTAAATGAAACTTATTTTATCCCAAGTATTAGGTATGGGATTCCTCTTTATGATAAAAATAATGTTAGGCAGGGAATTTTAATTATAAATGTATTTGCAAATCCTTTTTTAGATATAATTAGATTTGAAGGTTTAGATTTTTCACAATTAACATTAATTGATAATGATGGTTATTATGTTGCAAATAAAAATTATCTAAAAGAATTTGGAGCTCAAACTAAAACTTATGATAATTTCTTTACAGATAATCCTCAAATCTCTAAAGATATTTTTAAAAATTTTAACGCTTCATATATGACAGTTGGCGATAATTATTTCAGATTTAAATATATTTATCCTACTTTAAAAAATTTTGAAATTTATAATAGTTCAAATAAAATTTATGGTGAAGATTCAGAAAAAATTTATTATTTAATTTTGGTAAATAAATTAAATTCTAATGAATAATCATTATTGATAATAATAATGAATAACAATTATAAAGAAAAAAATATTTTTTTATATATGAATAAAAAAATGTCTGGTGACCAATTAATTAAATATTTTAAAAAAATCAGAAAAGATTTTCCAATTTTAAATCAAAAAGTAAACAATAAAAATTTAGTATACACCGATAATGGTGCTACAACTCAAAAACCTCAAATTATGATTGATTCATTAGTTGAATATTATACAACCTATAATTCAAATGTTCATAGAGGATTACATACTCTATCTGAAAAAGCAACAAATGAATACGAATCAGTTAGGAAAAAAGTTGCTAACTTTATTAATTCAAAAACAGAAGAAATTATTTTCACAACTGGAACAACACAAGGTCTAAATTTAATCGCAAATGGATTATCTGGCAAATTAACACACTTTGATGAAATTGTAACAACGCAAATGGAGCATCATGCAAATCTTGTTACTTGGCAACAATTAGCAAAGAAAACTGGTGCAAAATTAAAATTCATTAATGTTTTAGAAACTGGAGAATTAGATTTAGAACACGCAAAAAAAGTTATAAATAAAAATACTAAAATCGTATCATTAACCCATATTTCAAATGTATTAGGAACAATTAATCCAGTTAAAAAAATAATTCAATTAGCAAAATCAAAAAATGAAAATTGTTTAACAATTATTGATGGAGCTCAAAGTATTGGACATATGCCAATTGATGTAAAAAAATTAGATTGTGATTTTTTTGTATTCTCAGCCCACAAAATGTGTGGTCCTACTGGAATTGGAATTGTTTATGGAAAATTTGATTCATTAAAAAAACTAACACCTTCTACATTTGGTGGAGATATGATTTTAGAAGTTGAATTTGAAAAATCAAGTTTTAATAAAATTCCTTATTGTTTTGAAGCTGGAACGCCAAATATTGCTGACACAATTGCTTTTGGAAAAACAATCGACTACTTAACAAATATTGGGATGAAAAATGTTGAAAATTATGATAAAATCTTAACAAAATATTTTCTCTCACAAGTTAAAGAATTAGAAAAAAATCATGGATTTACATTTTATGGTCCAAAAAGTATTTCAAAAAAATCGGGGGTTTTCTCCTTTACAATTGATGGTGTTCATTCTCATGATATTTCAACAATTTTAGATAGGTCTGGGATTGCAGTTCGTGGTGGACATCATTGTGCTATGCCACTAACAAATAATGTTTTAGGAGTTGTAGCAACATCAAGAATAAGTTTTTATTTTTATAATACTCTATCTGAAATTGATTATATAATTAAATGTTTAAAACAAATAAAAAAAGAATTTGACAAAGGAGAATTTCTTTTTTAAATTACTATATTTAAAATAATTATAAATACAATTTTTATTTATTTTTTAGTTGATTTTTTTTCTTTTAAAAAACTATATTTAAAGTGGTAACAACATATATTAAATAATTTGAGATTTATTATTATTATGTCAACATCCCCAAATAAAATTCCTCTATTAAAAATTGAAAATATTTCTAAATCTTTTGGTGATAAACATATCTTAGAAAATATTTCTTTTGAGATTTTAGAAGGGGAAATAATTTCAATTTTTGGTTTATCTGGATGTGGAAAATCTACATTACTATCTATATTATGTGGATATCAAAAACAAGATTCAGGAAAAATTACTTGTGTGTCTGGAACTTGTAAAAAATTAATTTTTTCAGGTTTAAGAGAATCTGAAGCTGTTCGTTCATTATTTGGATTTGCATCACAAGAACCATCATTTTATCCAAATCTGACTGTTTATGATAACTTAAAATATTTTGGAACATTATTATCAGTTCCAAAAAATGAATTAGATGATAGAATTTTTGATATTTTACATATTTTAAATTTAACAGGGGTTGAAAGTAATGTTAGCTCATCATTATCTGAAGGGATGAAAAAAAGATTAGATATAGCGTGTTCAATCATTCACAATCCAAGAATTTTAATTTTAGATGAACCAACGGCAAATTTAGATTTTCAACTTCGAGATGAGTTATTAGAATACATTCAAGAAATTAATAAATTAGGGATGACAATTATTTTTGTATCTCATTATATTGATGAAGTTATTCAAATTTCAGATAGGGTTGCAATTATTTCTAATTCATATCTTGAAGTTATGAACAATGATGCAACATTTAAATCTCAATATCAAAATAAATTAAATAGGAGGGAATTAAAATGAGAAAAATATTTCAAATTATAAAAAAAAATTATAAAGTATTATTAAGAAATAAATTTTCATTATTTATTTTATTACTTGGTCCAATCATATTAACTTTTTTAATTGGGTTTTTTTATTTTAATTCAAATTCTTTTGCAATTAATTTAGGAGTTCATTCCCCAGACAATTCCGATTTCAATTTATTTTTTAAATCTGAACTAGAAAAATCAGATTTTTCAATATTTAATTATGATACTCAACTTAATTGTGAAACTGCTATTAAATCTGGTTTGATTCACGGATGTATATTTTTACCAAAGGATTTTTCTATCAATGATAAATTAAATAATGATTTGATATTAAAATTAGATACTTCAAGAGGTGATATTGTAGCCATAACTGAAAATTTGATCACTGATCAAATTACAAAAATTTCAAATCAAGTTCAAATTGAAAATACTAAAAAATTATTATCTATTATAAATCAATCCGAACAATTAGTAGATTATACTAATTTAGAAATAACTAAAATAAAAAATTTAAATGAAAATTTAAAAAATTCAAATTCTCAAATTAAAATTCAAACTAATAAATTTAGTGAATTATTTGATACAAAAACTTTAGGAGTTGACGAATTAACTTCTAAATTTAATAGTTTAAACTCTTCAATAGCTTCTATGTCTTTAGCAGGTTTAAAAGCTTTAAATCTAACTGATGTTAAATTAACTGAGGCTTTAACTAAATTGGATGATTTAAATTCATCTAATTCAAATATTGATGATGTTGAAGATTTAGTTAAATCTTCAAGAATTAAAAGTAATGAGGGAGAAAAAAAATTAAATTCAATCAAGAATTCATATTATTTAAAAGAAGTTGGTAAAATTGTTGGTGGTGTTGAAGATAAATTAGGTAATGCTGCAAAAGATTCAGGAGATATTTCAGGAGATGTTTCATTTAATTTAAATTCAAATTCCAAATCTTTAGATAATTCAACATCAATATTAACTAATATAAATTCAAAAGGTGAAGAATTTAAAACATCAATTCTAACACTTGAATCAAAAAATGCAAAAACTTTAATGACTCCAATATCAATTAAAACTCAAAATATTGTTGCAAACTCATCAGTTCATTTAGTTTCATTATTTCCAAGTTTAATTGTTGGTTTAGTATTTATAATTTCTTTAATTATGTCTTCAATGTTTATTTTAACTGAAAGAAAAAATAAAGCTCATTTTAGAAATTTTATGAGTAAAAATTCAGCATTAAACTTTTTATTAGGTGATTTTATTTCTTTATGTTCAATTGTATTTTTACAAGCAACATTAATTATTTCATTATATCATTTCTGGTTTTTAAAATCTACTGACTACATTTCATTTTTAACTTTAATTGCAATGGTTTTACCAGTAATTTCAATTTTTGTTTTAGTTGGAATGTTAATTGGTTATCTAACTAAAAATGAATCCAGCAATGTTATTTTAACATTTTTAGTAATCTTGGGATTTTTAACTGCTTCAGGAAAAATTTTACCAATTGAAGCTTTATCTCATTCAGTTGCAAAAATTGCAATAAATAATCCATTTTTATTAGGTGAAGGTATGATTAGAAAATTTTTATTATTTGATGTAAGTATATCTCAAATGAAATTTGAATTATTATTAATTGCAAGTTATAGTGTAATCTTTTTACTAATTAATTTTGTTTTAGAATCTTTTTCAAAAAAACGCTTTTTATATGGTGTATATTCTCAATTAACTTTAGGAATAAAAAATTACTTTGTCCATCCAAAAGCTGTTGGAGAATCAAGTTCTACCTTAGTAAGTCCACTTAAAAAATCAAATATTGAATCAACTCAAAAAGTAGAAACTCAAGTTCCAGAAAAAAAATTAACTACTCATTATACTTATGATAATAAAATTGATAAACAATTAAATCCAAAAGAGAAAAAAGGAGATACATTTGAACTTGAAAGTTTATCAAGTTTAAACGAAAAAATTAAAAAATTATAATTTTTTACTTTTTGTAAAGTATTTTTCTACTTAGTATAAAAATTCCTTAAAAATTCATTTTCAGAATTTAGACATTGTCTGAATGTTCGAAATTAAAAAATTATAATTTATTTTATCTGATTGTAAAATCAGCCTTAAATTTTAATTTTAATTTAACAATATTTTCAGGATTAAATTCTTTAACTGTTGCAATACATGTTAAAGCATCATTTTCACCAATTGACTTTAAAACAATTTTATGACTTCCTTCTCTATCAATAAACTCATGTCCTGATAAAATTTCAACAATACAAGCTCCACAACTTCCTCCCATGCACCCATAAGGCATTTTAATTTCACTATCTAATAAAAAATCTAAAATAGTTTTATCCATTCTTAACCTTTTATTATATGAATTTTCTTTAGTAACTTCAATAATTTTGATTAATTCATCATCCATTGAATAAATTTCTAACTTTGTCATATTAATAAAAAATTATCTCTACTATAAAAATATACTGAAAGTTAACAATTTTTATAAACAAAGAAAAATTTCTATAATTATGTCAAATAAATTAGAAATTAAAAATATTAGTTGTAATATTAATGATTCACAAATTCTTAAAAATATTAATTTTGAAATTGAATCAGGGAAAGTTGTAGTATTAATGGGTCCAAATGGGGCAGGAAAATCAACAATTTCAAATGTTCTAATGGGAAATCCAAAATATGAAGTAACTTCTGGAAATATTGTTCTAGATGGAGAAGATATTACAGATTTAGAAACAAATGAAAAAGCAAAAAAAGGTTTGTTTATGAGTTTTCAAAATCCAGTTGAAATTTCAGGTGTAACTATGACAAACTTTCTAAGAACAAGTTATAATTCCTTAAATAATACAAACATTCAATTAAATGAATTTATGAAATTATTAAAATCAAATATGGAAGAATTAGGATTAGATGCTAAATTTCGTGGAAGATTTGTAAATTCAGGTTTTTCAGGTGGAGAAAAAAAAAGAGCAGAATTACTTCAATTAATGTTATTTGAACCAAAATATGTTATTCTAGATGAAATTGATTCTGGATTAGATGTTGACGGTATTAAACTTGTATCTGAAATGTTAAATAAAATCTTAGCAAAAAGAAAAATGGGGGTTTTAATAATTACTCACTATAATAAAATATTAGAATATATAAAACCTGACTCTGTTGTAGTATTAAAAAATGGAGAAATTTCAAAAACTGGTGGTATTGAAGTTGCTCAAAAAATACTAGAAAGTGGATTCAACGAATAAATTTAATTTAATTAAATCTAATACTTTTTTTAAATCAAAAAAAGCAATATCAACAATTTTAGTTTTAATATTATTATTATTAATGTCAAGTTATATTTTCATAATGATTTCAAATTACTTTGAATCAACAACTAACGATTTAAAAATAACTCAAGAACTAGAAAATTTTGAACAAAAATTAGAAATAAGAAAAATTTCCGGTTCAACAATTACTATAAAAAATACCTTTATAGACAACTTAAAATTAAATTCAATTAAAATTGATGGAGTTTCATGCGATTTACCAATAGATAATATAGGACTTGGAACTTTTGATGTAACAATCAATAATTGTCAAGATTCTTTATCATTAAATACAATTTATCCAGTTATAATTCAAACTGATTATGGAATTAAAATTGAAAATGAGATTTTTGAAACTCTGCCATAATTAACTATAAATCTTACAAAACAATACCTTTAAAAAAATAACTTAACTAATAAAAATATGAGTAACGAAATTAAAAAATATAAAATTGAACACGATAGAGATATTTGTATCGGATGTTCAGCTTGCGCGAGTGTTTGTCCAAAATACTGGACTATGGCATCAGATGGGAAATCTAACTTAGAAGGACACACAGAAGATGAAATAGGGAATCAAAGTTTAGGAACAAACAAAAATCCAATAACAGAAGACTTTGAAGCAAACTTAGATGCTGCAGAATCTTGCCCTGTGAATTGTATTCATGTTTTTGAAGTAAAAGAAGATGGAACTTCAAAAGATTTAATTTAATAAACTTTAATTTAAATTTTATAATTTTAAATTTTTTAAATTAAAAAATATTAATACTTACTTTCCCCTAACTTAACTAAATTATCAATAAATTCCTTATCCTTAATCTTTAATTTACCAAAATCTCTTAACTTTACACCAGCTTCTTTAAACATTAATTTTACAACATCATTAATTTCTTTATGGTGTGGTTTATGATTTAAATAAACTACTTCTACAATATTATTTTGAATAATTGCCTTAGCACACTCTCTACACGGAAATAAAGTGCAATACATAACTTGACCAGAAACTCTTGAAGTATTTCTATTATAAATAGCATTCGCTTCAGCATGAACAACATAAGAATGCTTAGAATTTTTAGCAGAAGAATCATCATCTGACCAAAAATGTTTTTTATTATCATCAAACCCTTTAGGTAATCCATTATATCCAACACCAATAACTTTTTTATCTGAATCAACAATAACTGCTCCATTATTTGTCTTAGAATCCTTTGACCTAAAACTTGAAAGAACAGCAATTGACATAAAATAAGAGTCCCAAGACATATAACTTTCCTTTTTCATAAAACTTATACAACCGCGAAACTTATAAATCTTATTCACTTAATCTTATTATGGATAAATCTATCGCGCAAAAATATTATTCAAGAATTGAAATACAAAAAGCAATTCTAGGTTTTGCTAAAGATAGAGAAATTGGTGTAATGTTTGATGGATACTTTGGAAAAAGACCAGATGTAATTGAATATTTGTCCGATGTAAAGGCATTAGTAGATAAAGGGATTTTTTCATTTCATTGTTCAGAAGAACGATGGGCAAACGCATTATTACTAGGAACTGAAAAAAGAATTGAAGATAGGGATAATAATCGTGTAGGTTGGGACTTAATTTTAGATTTAGATGGTGTGGACTACAAATATTCAAGACTTTTAGGAAAAATTATTATTGACTTTTTTGACGATATTGGAGTAAAAAATGTTACAACAAAATTTTCAGGAAATAAAGGGTTTCATATAGGAGTTCCATTTGAAGCTTTTTCAAAAGATTGTTTTGGATTAGTTGATGGAATTAATGAATCAAGATTATTATTTCCAGATGTTGCTAAAAGAACTGTGTTATATATGCTTCAAGAACTAAAAGAAAAAATTTGTAAATCTATTTTAGAATTTGATGGGGGTGGAATTGAAGCAATTACTAAAATTTCAAATAAATATAATATTCCTCTAAATGAATTAGAATTTGATGAAAAAACAGGATTATTTGATTATATGAAAGTAATTGATATTGACACAATTTTAATTACATCAAGACACCTTTTTAGAATGCCTTACTCACTAAATGAAAAATCTGGACTTGTATCAATTCCATTACCAAACGACAAAATATCAACATTTGAACGTGAAGATGCCCTTCCTGAAAAAGTTAAACCTGAAGATTACACTGAATTTGAATTTTTATCATATAATCCAGCATACGGTAAAGATGGGAATAAATTATTAGTTAAAGTATATGAAAATTTGGAAGGAAATATTGACTATGAAGAAATTGTAAAAGAACATCAATCCAAAAGAAAAGATAGAGAAGGTAAATTACAATCACTTGGAGGATCAGTAGTAGAATTTGAAATTGACCAAGAAGTAACATTAGACGATTTTCCAAAATCAATTTCATATATTTTAAAAACAAATTTTCAAGATGGGAGAAAACGTGCATTATTTGTATTAATTACCTTTTTAACATCAATTAAATGGGATTGGACAACAATCGATAAAATGATTGATGAATGGAATAAAATTCAAGAAGACCCACTAAAAAAACAATATATTGGAGCACAAGTTTCCTGGTTTAAAGTAAAAGAAAAACCAATTTCTCCTCCTAACTTTTCAAGTGCTAATTTTTATTCAGCAATTGGAGTTCCAACTGAAATTATTCAACAAGATCAAAGAAAATTTAGTGGAACAACAATTAAAAATCCATTACATTATGTTTTTGTAAAACTAAAACGAGATGAAATGAAAAAAGAATTTGAAAAAAATAAAAAAAAAACTGAAAAGAAAAAACAAACTAAAAAACCTGAACCTAACACAAATACTCCTACAAAAGAACTAAAAAAATCTGAATAACTAAACTTATGTATTTGTAGAAAATTTATTCTATAATTATTATTTAAACTTAAAAAATTAAAATTCCGATTAAAATCGAAATTATATGTTGTGTGTAAAGAACTTAAAATCGTCCTTTCCAGCAATTTCATCCATAATTCTTTTAGAAACTGCTTGTGCTGGGTGTGATAAAAATGGACATCTAGTCGTAATATCTTCAAAACTTTCAAATGGTTTTTTATCCCTCTCCCACATTAAATCAGATAAATGTTTTTTACCAACTCCTCCAACTAATTCTAATGAATGTTTTCTAATTGTAATAGGTCCAGCTCTATTAAAAAAATTAACAAATTCAGCTTCCTTTTCCTTTACAATTTCTGCAACAGCAAATTCTAACTCTAAACTTGCATCATTAGATAAATCTGATTTTTTTAATGATTTTTTAATATATTGGATTTCATCTCTCTTCCCATCTCCTAAATATACTTTTTGACCTGTTTTTAAAATTACTCCTCTCTTTGGAACCAGTTCTAATAAAGTATATCCAGTTGTACCAATTGCTTGAGCAACCTCATTATCGGAAAATGAGTTTTGATTCTCTAACACAACATCTAATACAATTGCATATTCTTCCTTAATTTGTACTTTTTCTGATTTATTATTATTCATCATCTTTAAAAACCTCTTATATTAAAATATGTATAACTTACTATATAAACTTAACTTGTATATTTTAGAAAAAACACTATAATACTCTACTCTTCTTTACAAAATAAAATTTGAATAATTTAATAAATTAAATTATTATAAAACTTCTAATACTCTAGTAACATTTTCATCTACTAAAATTACTCCTGAATGTGAAACAATTGCTCTTAACTCAGTTCCAGTTTTAGGATTTAACTCTACAATTCTAATGATTTGTTCACTTCCTAATCTAGGAATCTCTAAAGCTTCAATAGCTTCAACTTTACTATTAAAATCTTCAACAGACATTGGATTAAACTTTTTAATGTATTCTAGAGTCTTTTCTTCTCTATAAGTTAATTCAACTTCTTCGTCTTGAGCTCTCTTTTCGATTGCTTCAAAAACTTCTGCATTAGAAATAGGTTCTTTTGAAATAATTTCGTAGTTTGACATTTTTTAATATATAATAAAATAAAATTATTTATATTTCTATAAATAATTATTGTGTCAAAAATTAAAGGGAAAATTTACGCCTTTAATAAATGAACTGGGTGTACTAAACATTCCTTCGCTTTCTTGAAGTCCTTAATAGCTACCTTGTAACATGTTCCTTGTTTTCCAACAACTTCTCCAATCTTCCCATGAAATCTTAAACAAAATATTCCACCTTGGTGACTTGGATAAGCTTTTAATAATACTCTATCTCCTACTTCATACTTTTGTAAAAAACGCTTAATATGTAATTTACCTTTTTCTGAAATAGATTTCTTCATCTTATATCTAGATTTTCTTCTTGCTCCACCTACTCTCTTCATACTATAAATAAATCCAATTCACTTTATAAATGTTGTCAATTAAAGTAACAATCATAACCTACTCAGATTTACTAAAAAATCTATAAAATCCTTTAAATAATCCCTTATCTGCTAAAAAAATCAATATTGAACTCAATATTATAGAAATTAAAACTACAGACAAAATCATATTAATAAAATCTCCTGACCTAATCGTTACAATCCCTTCTTGAATCACAATTCCTGATAATACAGCTGCAGCTAGCCCTTTAGGAATTAAAACCTCTAAAATAGTTTTTTCTCTATTTTCAATATTTGTATTTTTAAAAGCAAAATATACACAAATTGGTCTAACTAAAAACGCTCCAATCGTTAAAATTAATCCAAAAACAAAAATTTCTAAATTTGTTAAATCAATCAACATTCCCAAATACACAAAAAAAAATGTTTTCACAAAAAAAGAAACTTCATGATAAAAATTCTTAGCATTTGAAGTTAAAGCATTTTTTAAAATATGGTCATCCTCAGAAACAATCTTAGTTTTTATAGCTTTTGAAGACTTTAAAGCTTTAGGTTTAACTTTTTTATTCTTTAATTCAGATTCACTATCCTCACCATCAATCATCGAGAATATACTCTTAGAATTCCCTAAAACTAAACCAAATGCCAAAACAGCAATTGGACCTGAAGCTGAAATAAATGGACCTTCTACAAAAACATAAACACCTAATAAAAAAGCAATAGTTAACATATAAAAATCATTTAAATATTCATACTTTCTAAACAATAAAATCCATCCAATCCCAAAAACAGCTCCAACAAGTAAAGCTAAAGAAAAAGAACTTAAAATTCCTTGAAATATTTGTGAAGCTACAATATTTCCAGTTTTAATAACTTCAATAATAGTTAAAGTTCCCAAAATACACAAAACATCTGATATCGCTGATTCTAAAGTTAAAACCAATCCATACTTATTTTTAATCTCAACATTTGTAACTAAAGGAATAACAACCGCTGAACTAGTTCCACTCAAAATTAAACCAATTAATAAAGACATTAAAATATCTCCCAAAAATAAATAACTAATTCCAGCAAGAGTTAAAGTTGTTAAAACAAAACTTAAAGTTGTAAGTTTCAAAGTTGAAGGTAAATTTTTAACAAGTGTTTTAAAATTAATATTAGTTGCTCCTTGAAATAAAATAAAAATTAACGCAAAAGTAGAAAAAATCTCAGCTCCAGCCCCAAATGCTTTTGGATCTGAAACTTTTAAAAAACTTCCAAGCCCAATTCCAACCAAACTTAATAATAAAACATCAGGAAAACTAAACCTTTTAAAAAAAATTTCAGAAATAAACCCAATAAAAATAATTCCTGCAATTAAAGCAAGATAACTCAAAACATCCATACTCAAAAATAAAGAACTAACTTTATATATTTGAGTATTCATTTTTCAACAAAACAGAATAAAAATTTACAATATTTCAATTAAAAATTAAAATATTTATTACAAAAAAATAAAAAAACAAATTTTGAAAAATAAAAATAATTTTCAGTAAATTTATCTAAATAAAGTAGCTACTAAACCTGTATTATGTTGCTCATCAGAAAATAAATTCTTAGGAGATTGTTGTTGATCAATATGAACTTCATCTAAAAAATAAGGTGAAACCTTTGCTTCAACATTTTCAAATAACTTAATTCCTTCCGCGCAATTTAAACCAACAGTTAAACTCTCACCATTCTTTAAACTATACTCTAAAGCTGTCTCAGGAGTCACATGAATATGATTTTTAGCAATAATTACACCAGAATCTAAAGTTACATAATTTCCTGAATTAGCTTCAATTATTTTAATTCCATGTGTCCCAGATAAATCTCCAGACATTCTAGTTTGAGGATTATAAATATCTAACTGTTCACAATCATTTTCTAACAATTCAACTTGTGATTCCCCTCTAGCAGGACCAATTAATCCAACATAAGAATTTCCTCTACTTCCTTGTAAAATTTTTCCATTATACTCTAAAAAAAATTTATCAGAAGTTACAAATTGTCCTGGTTGTCTAACTTCCTTTACAACATCCATTTCACTCTTCCCAGTTAAGACTGCATAATCTCCAGTTGTTAAGTGAATATGTCTATTTGAGATACCAAATGACATATCAACAATCTTCTCTAAACCTCTTAAATTTGAAGTTTGTTCTACAGTATTTGTAGTATTTAATTTTATAGCACTCATCAGAGTAAGAATAGTCTCAAACCCTTTAAAAAACTTAACTTTTAAGGAGTTAAATTCCAGTTTCAAACTTAACATATTACTAAAATAAAATCTCCAAATGACAAATAATTAAAAATAAAATTTACTTAAAAATAATATAATAATGGAAGAATTAAAAAAATATTTAAATCAAAGAAACAACGATTTAATCAATCCTCAAAATTTAGTTGAATATAGACTCCAAACACTCGGGCCTGTTTTCGAAGAATTAAAAAAACATTTTTCCAAACCATATAAAATTGAACTTACATCACATCAAATTATAATTAAAAATGAATATGATATAATTATTGAACTTGAATATTTAAATAAAAAATTAATTTTAACAAATAAAGATGAAAAAAACCTAAAACAAACAAATCAAATAATTAAACTTGTAATCAAAATATTACAAGATTTAAAAATAAATCACTCATTAAATAACCAACTTCTAAATGCGTTAAAAGATAGGGAAAACATATTACAAAATACACAAACTAATATTTCAAAAAATGAATTCATAAAAGAAAGATGTATGGTAACAGAATACCTATTTACTAAAATGTTTGATACTAAATCTCATTATTATCATAAAGGGATATTAATTTATCAAAATAATAAACTACTAGGAATTTTCAAATTTAAAGGTGAAAAATTAATACTAAGTTTAAAATTAAATTCTAATGACATTCCACTAGAAAAATTCGGACTATATGATTTTGAAGATAAACTAAAAAGAGAAGTAAATAAATTCTCATTATTAAAAACAATTGAAAAAATGAGAAACAAAGAGTATTATAGAGTAAATATTATTGGAACACCAAAATTTAGACCTATCCAAGACTTTGGAAATAAATTATTTAATCAAGAAAAATTTACCAAAATAAAATTTGCAAAAGATCCACCAATATTTGTTGAAATTGAACATTGGGCAGAATTCAAAAAAGAAATTCAAGAACCTGACTTTTTAAAAAAATTAATTGAAAATTTAAAAAACTTATATGAACAAAATAAAAATAGAACTGATTTTGATAAAGTTATAAAATTAAAATAAAACAAATATATAACTTCTTTATAAAATATCTTTGATTTTAACAAATACTTAGAAATTCTTTAAAGTAAATTTCTTGATTTTGTAGAAATAATTTTAATTTAGGAAGTCAAAAACCTAAACTAGTAATTTGGTGTATTTTTTTTTAAAAAATAAAAAAGGAAATTTATTCCTTTTTAGTTTCTTCTGATTTCTCTTCAGCTTCAACATCAACAACAGTTTCACCATCTTTAGTTGTATCAGCACCAGCAGCAGGAGCAGCTCCAGCTTCTTGGTTGTAAATATCAGCAAAAACAGTTTGAGCAAATGAAGTTAATTCTTCAACTCTCTTATTTAACATCTTAGCAGACTTAGATTCAGAAGCAATTAATTCTTCTAACTCTGAACACTTAACAGTTAATTCACCAGCCTTCTTAGCATCAATCTTATCTTCATTCTCAGATAAAGTCTTCTTAGTTTGGTAAACCATTTGCTCAGCATTATTAGTAGCTTCAATATCTTCTCTTCTCTTAGCATCTTCTTCAGCATACTTTTCAGCATCTTCTTGCATCTTCTTAATTTCTTCATCAGATAAAGAAGTTGAAGCAGTAATCTTAATATGTTGCTCCTTACCTGTTCCTAAATCCTTAGCAGATACAGCAACAATACCATTAGCATCAATATCAAAAGTAACTTCAATTTGAGGAACTCCTCTAGCAGCTGCAGGGATACCATCTAAATTAAAAGCACCTAATAAGTTATTATCATTAAACATAGTTCTCTCTCCTTGAGCAACTCTAATAGTTACTGCGGATTGATTATCCTCTGCTGTTGAATAAACTTGAGTCTTCTTAGTAGGAATAGTTGTGTTTTTATCAATCATCTTAGTTAAAACACCACCTAAAGTTTCAATACCTAAAGATAAAGGAGTAACATCTAATAATAAAACATCAGTAACATCTCCTGATAAAACTCCACCTTGAATAGCAGCACCTAAAGCAACAGCTTCATCTGGGTTAACTGACTTATCAGCATCCTTACCTGAAATTTCCTTAACTAAATCTTGAACTGCTGGAATTCTTGTTGAACCTCCAACTAAAATAATCTTTTCAATTTCATCTAATGAGAATCCAGAATCCTTAATAGCAGCTTGAGTAGGAACTCTTAATTGCTTTAAAACATCTGAAATTAATTCATTAAACTTAGCTCTTGTAATCTTCATATCTAAGTGCTTAGGACCTGATGCATCAGCAGTAATGAAAGGTTCAGAAACTTGTGACTCTAACTTACTTGATAATTCAATCTTTGCCTTTTCAGCAGCTTGTTTTAATCTTTGAGCAGCTTGTGCGTCAGCCTTTAAATCAATTCCGTGTTCTTTCTTAAATTCATCAGCAATGTGATCAATTAAAATAGAATCTACGTTATCTCCACCTAATCTGTTATTTCCTGCAGTTGACTTAACTTCAAAAATACCATCATCTAACTCTAAAATTGAAACATCAAAAGTTCCTCCTCCAAAATCAAAAACTAAAACTTTTTGAGCATCAGTCTTATCAATACCATAAGATAAAGCAGCAGCAGTTGGTTCATTAATAATTCTCTCAACTTCTAAACCTGCAATTTGACCTGCATTCTTAGTTGCTTGTCTTTGTGAATCTGTAAAATAAGCTGGAACTGTAATAACAGCCTTCTTAATTGTCTCACCTAAGTAAGCTTCTGCATCTGCCTTTAATTTACCTAAAGTAATAGCTGAAATTTCTTCTGGAGAATAATCTTTACCATGTAAGTTAACTTTATAGTCTTCTCCCATGTGTGTCTTAATTGAAATAACTGTTTCAGATGGCTTAACAATTGCTTGCTTTTTAGCTGCATCTCCAACAACTCTTTCACCATCAGCTGATACGTGAACAATTGAAGGAGTAGTTCTAGCTCCTTCTGCGTTTGGAATTACTGTAGCATTTCCACCTTCAATAATTGAAATACAACTATTTGTTGTACCTAAATCGATTCCTAAAATTTTTTCTTTCGCCATTTTTATATGTATAAAGTCAAATTTTATAGCAAAGTCTCAAAAAATATGAGATTTTACTTATTTGATAGAAAAAATAAGGAGTTATTTATTTATAAACATAACGATTTTTTACACAAATCCGCATATCAAATATACTATTTTAGGATTTGTGTAAAAATAATAACTAATTTAATAAATCAGACAATTCTTCACTCCTTTGCTTTCCATAAATTCTACAAGTATCAATTTTATCTCTCTTACGAACTCTATAAGCAACTTCTTCACGCAATACTGAATATATATCATAAATTCTATTAGGTTTAGAATTTTTCTGTAAAAACTTAACATCTGAAGACTTCAAAGTAGACTTATAAGAATCAAAAACTGACTTAATCTCACAACTAGAATAACTTGAAACTCTATCAAGTAAATTATAAGCAAAATACAAATTAATTAAAGCATCAATTCTTCCAATTTTCATATCAGAACGAACCTTTAAACTTGAATCAATTGGAATTACACAATCCGCATCATCAAGATACATAAAATTATCTAAATGAGGATCTGAATGAAAATAAACTGTATCATTTTTCTCTCTACCTAACTTTCTAGTCTTATCAAACATATCAATAGTTTGCTCTAAAATTCCTAAATTAAATTCTCTTTTAGTAATTGAACCAACAGAATCCCCATTTAATAAATTTAAAACAATATGTTCTTCATCATACTCAAAAATTTCCGGAACTAAAATACCTTCCTTTTCCCACAATTGATAAGTAAAAACTTCTTTATCAGTATGAGAATGAAACATATCTTGTGATCTATAACTTAAAGGACCAACATTATCCCTAAAATGTTCATGAATTTTAGAATCTACTTTTTTTAAAAAATTAACAGTAGTATTTAATGGATTTTTCAAATAATATTTAACAAAAGCAGGTTTACCATTAAACCTACAAAAATAACTATCATTTGCTCCATCAGAAATAGATTTTAACAATTCAATCTTAGACATAAATTAATTTAAAAAATATAATATTATAAATGTTACTACTCACAAATATTAACTAATTATTGATTTTTAAATCAAAAATAAATTTAAAAAATAATTAAAAAATTAATTATCTTTTTTAATTAAACAATATGTAATTCCACCACCCTTCATCACATTCAAAACATTCTCACTTGAAAATCTAACTAATATATTTCCAAACTCAATTGAATCTCTATACAACATAATATGTGGATTAAAATCAAACTTTCTAACATCCTTATCAACTTCTTTAGTTTTATCATTATAAATTGAAAACTCAGTTTCTGGAATTTCAACTTTTTCTTGTAAAATCCAATGAATTGGTTCAGTCTTTGCTTTTTGAACATAACTAGTCCATAACTCCATTGACACATCACAACCTAAATAAACATTCTCACCCTCAGCCAAATCAGATGCCTTTAAAACCCAATCATTTTTATTTTCACACCCTAAAAAATCATTAACATCAACATCCATCAAACTTAATGTTTTTGGAATTAATTCCTCAATAGCATTAATTTCCAACTCATTAAAATAATGATGAAATTTTTCATTTGTTAATAAAGATAATAAATTTTTATGCCCTAACAATCTCATCTTAAAATTATTAATAATCTTAGTAGTTCCATTCTCTAAAACAACCTTTAACATTTTCATAAAAATCTCATTATCTTTAAACTTTGAAATTTCAGTCCCACGACGTAAAATATCAATTCGAGTTCCATTATAACTAAAATAATTCTCACTATTAATCGCTAAATCTTCAATTGCTCCAACATAAACATTTTTAAAACCTAACTTTTGTAACTCAAGTTTTGATAACTCAAACTCATCTTTAAAAAATCTATCTCTATCATACCCAACAAAAATATGACTTTCATAATTTCCAACCTCTAAAATTAATTTAGCAAATTGATTAGTATGAGATAACCTTGAATGTTTATCTCTATCCAAATTAAATAATAAAGCTTCAGTTGTCACATCATGCATAAAAAACCCATCAGGGAAATCAGTATTTAACTCCACAACTTTTGGATTTTCAGAATAAAATAAATCTCCTCTAACAACACCTAAAAAATCCTCGTGCTTTGATAACTTAAATAATTCCTTTTCCTTTTCACATAACTCTAAAGCCTTTGAAATATTTTCATCTTCAAAATAATTATCAACAATTTTCTTACCTGCTGAAATAACTAAATATAATTTCTCTGATAAAATATCAAACTTTGACTGTGTAATCTCAAAAGGTTCAATAGAAATAGGTAATCTAATTTCTCCCTTAGTTAAAGGATACGCATTTTTAGATAAATAATCCCAAAATAAAGAATTCTTTTCAAAAACTTCTTCAACACTTAACTCACTAAATAAATTATTTTTCTTCATATATATAAAATTCATTTAAAATATATAATTATTATTATACACCAAAAGTAAAAAAATTATTATTAACACAAAAATACTCTAATCAAAATAAAACAAAATATATTCAACAATTCCAATAGATATTTAAATCATAAATCTATAAAACAATTATGAACATTCAATTATTTCAACAAAATAAACTTGAACAAATTCTAGAAAATGAATCTGATTTTAAATTATCCGACAATTCACACGGATATATTTTAGAATCAGAAAACTTTAAAATCGAATATACTAGAAACCAATTTAATTTAAGACTTGAAATAAAATCAACACCCTACTACATATTTGATATCTCAATTAATCCAAACAATACTAATTTATCAGGATTAGAAACTTCACACATCTACAAACTAACAGGACACCCAGACAATCAAGATACTCAAATAATAAATAATTGTGAAAAATTAAATTATAATCTTGAAAGTATGCCACAAGAATTTAAAAACCTTGTAAATCAAATTCAGCAATATAAACAATCTCAAAATGAATATGTAGACCCAAAAGACGAATACTTTGAAACTGTAGATAAACTATCACACACAATCCTAACACACGCAAATTTTTATCAAACATTTAGAGAATGGATAAAAGAATATAGATTTGACCAAATGTCAAAAATAAATCAAATAAAATTTAATAATGGACTTGAATACAAATTTAATACTCCTCTTTCAAGATTTACAAAAAAAGACACAAGACCAAACAACGGAAGAATTAATCAACAAAAATTATTATCAAAAAAATAGACTAAAAACAAACTAAAAACAAAAACAAAAATAAATTAAAATTAAATTTTAAAAACTATAAAATAAAAATATGATTTTTATTTGTCTTAGAAACAACTACTTGAACTGTAGCTCCAACTTTATATTTATCAACTTCAAGTAAAGAAATTGAAGTTGAAATTTCTTTTCTATAATTTCCAAAACTTGGAACATTTAAATCTAACTCAATTTCATAAATTCTTCTATTATTAATTCTAACTGGGGTATCCACTAATCTAACAATTTTAGCATCAACTCTATAACCATCATTTAAAACTTTCTCTCGAATAAAAATATTAATATACTGTGAATAAAACATTCCAAAAAACATTGGAATAAATCCAGCAGCAAAAAAAATAGGCATTAAAATAAAAATATTATAATCAAAATAATGTAAAATATTTTGAATAATTCCATACTCATCAAACGAACTCAAAGCCCCCATTATTCCATTCATAAATTGTAAAAAACTAAAAAAAACTAAAAAAGAAATAGCTTTCAAAAATCCTTTCATCTTAAATAACATAAAATAAGTTAAACCTAATAAAATTCCTCCAACAACTAAAGTTACAAAACTTAAAACTCCAAAATTTACAATATTTGGTAATATCAAAATAAATGGTGCCCACAATCCAACAATTAATCCAATCCCAGCTCCACCAACTCCTAAAAAAAATCCAATCTTACTAGATTCACTAGAATTACTTTTATGTTTCATAACATAAAAATAAAAAAATAGTTTATAAATTTATAGTAAATATATAAAAAAATTAAAAAATATAATCTTGAAAATAAAATTATTTAAACTTTATTTCCTTAAATGTAGGCCTATACTCTCCCTTTAAAGTTTTAATATTAAAAGAATTCAAATAACTACAAAATAAAAGAAATTTTCTATTATTAGTTATCTTCTTTAATTGCTCCTCAGTTGAAATAAACTTATTATCAACTAAAAGAAAAAACTTCCTCCTAACAGGATTATAATATAAATAAAATAACTTCTTACTAACTTGATCATAAAAAATCGGAGTATAACTTTCATACCTCTGAACAGCATCTAAAGTAGTAATCATTTTTGAATGTTTAATTGAATCAAACTCCAACCTACTTTTCCCATAATTAAATTTATTCTCATAATTAACAAGTTTAAAACTCGGATCAACCAAAATATTTCCGCTCTTAAAAAAAGAATTTTTAATAATAATAAAATAATGTCCATTTCTCGAAAAATAATGATTATCAGACCCTCGCCACAACTGAACCCTTAAATGAGGAAACCTCTCTAAAATTCTTTTAATAGAAATCAAACATAAATCATAACACTGTCCAGCAAAATTAACCTTATCATCAATACTCCTAACATTTTTTAAAATTAATTCCTTTCTATAAACATCATCTAAAATATCAAAATCCTTATTTTTCAAAACTAAATCAAAAGGTTCATATTTTAAATCAGAAATCAAATTCGACAAATCTTCAACTAAACTCATAAACTAAAATAAAAAATAAATAATATAAATATTTGTATTCAAATTAATAAAAAAAAAATAAAAGAAATAAAAAATAAAATAAAAAATTATTTAATCATAACAACATCATTATCCAAATAATTATCTCTAAACGGATACCAATTTTGCTCATATGGTAATTTAATTTCATTAATTTCATCAATAGTTCCTAAATCATTAACTTTAACCAAACTATCTGAAAAAGTATATAAATTATCATCTACATACAAACTTCTCTTCACATTAAAAGGACTTGACCAATAATTATACTCATCATCCTTCTCATTATGTGAAACTTTTCCACGCACATCAAAACCATTTGAAGTAATAGTAAAAACATAAGCCCCATTCCAAACCTTATTTCTAAAATACTCAGACTTATCAGTCTCATACTTCTCACCAACCTCACGAACTGGAATAACTAATAAATTTTTATTCTTATCAAACAAAAATGCCTTATGTTCATCTAAAGCAATAGAACCTGAACCTTCATCACCAATAATTAAAGTATCAACCTCTTTAGGATTTTCAAAATCAGACACATCAAATAAAGATAACTTAACTCCCTTAGTTCTAACTCCACCATTATCAGTAACATAAGTATCCTTACCTAACCCAATTAATAAATCATCATCATAAGGATGTAAATAACTTGAAAACCCTGGAACCTTTAACTGCCCAACAATTTCTGGATTCTCAGGATTAGATAAATCAATTGTAAATAAAGGATCAACTTGTTTAAAAGTTACCATATACAATTTATCACCCATAAACCTAGTTGAATAAATTCTCTCCTCTGGAGCAATTTTTGTAACCTCTCCAATAGTTTCCATATCAGAATCCAAAACAACAACATTTGAATAACTAACTTGCCCAGACTCACGAGTAAAATATCTACTTGTTGTAGCAACTCTTAAATTTGAATCTTTCTCATCTAAACTAAACTGATTTAATAAAGTTCCACGAACTTCTCCACGAGCAACATACTCAATAGAATCTCTCTCAATTCCTAACTTATGAATAATTGTTCTACTTCTCTCATCTTCAACCTTAGCTTGATACTCATTAACAGTTTTCTCAATACTCTTAACTAAATCATTCTTATCATCCTCATCCATATAATTATACATATTTTCAAGTATTAAAGAAATTTTATCCCACGCTTCTAAATATGAATCCATTGAACCTTGTTCTAAATCTTGTTCAATCTCAGAAATATCATTTTGAATATTTTCAGGTAACATTGGAACTACAACCTTAAAAAACATATCAACATTTTGATACTGATAATAACTAGATGGATAATTTTTTTGATAAGAAATATAAATATTTTCTTGACTCATATACAAAGTATTTGAATACCCTAACAAAAACGTTTTAGATTCAAACTGTTGTCTATCCTCAAAAATATTAAATGCTGCAACAGTATGAAAATTATAATTATTCTCAGGATTATCAAAATAAAAAACTTCAGGTTTATTAATTAAAATTCCATTTTGTCTAGCTGCTGGAAATGGAACAGGTCCCCCATAATAATATAGATTCTCATTAGAAATAAAATAAATATAATCTCCAACCATTCTTGACTGAAAATAATTCCCTGTAACTGAATAATCTTTAATTAATTCAGGATTTTCTCTATCTGATACGTCATAAACATATGCGATAGTTTGACTCTCTCTAGCTTTTGAAGGTTTAAAATCAAATTCACTTATTTTATAAACTTCATTATAATCTTGAGAAAAAATCACAACTCTATCCTTATTAATAAATAAATCTTGAGGATTCCCAGAAACTTTAATCTCAGAAATAATTTTAGAATCATCTCCAGAACTTGAATCAATAATAACTAATTTTTCCTGAGATAAAATATAAATATAATCTCCATCAGTTTTCACAAAATCAGCTTCATCTACACCCTTTACTTGAACATTAGTTTTAGAATAATCATCTGTTGATTTAGAACTTGAATCACTTGATGTATCAACTAAACCTTCATTAACCATTGGACTAACTGCTTGAAATGTTTGGTCAACCATTCCAGATTTAAACACTACATTTCTTCCACCAAAATTTAAATTTGAACCACTTGACTCATCTTTTAAAAATTGAGTAAGCTCACTAGAACTTGTAAACTTTTTAATATCATCTGTTGCTAAATCCAATTTATTATCCTTAGAAACATCATCTTTTTTAATATCTTCATTTGAACTTGAACACATTGAAAAAGCAAACAAACTTAAAACTAGAATTAATAAAATCCAAGTAAAAGTTGAACCCAATATATTTTTTTTTGATCTCACCATTTTTATTTATATTAAAATTGAAATTTTATTTATTAAAAAATTTCTCCTTAACTTTCCTAGACAACCAAATACATAACACTGCAAAAGTAAATCCAAATAAAAACCATTCCCATGGAGCAAAAGAATTCATAATATCAAAAATATTTGTTGAAATTCCAGCAGCATTTGGAGCAATTTCATTATACATCACATCATCACTCATAAAAGCTACAGACTCAGGAGCTGATTTTGCCATCATTAACATAGGTTCCGCCATATATTCATTACTTACTCCTCCTGAAAAACTAGCAAACTTACTAACAAAAAAAGTTCCAAGTAAACCAAAACCAAACACTGGTAAAATATTTTTAACCGCATCCAAAAATGATTGTTTATCAGCTCCTTTTGGAGCAATAATAATATACTTATTTGCTAAAGTATAATGTTTAACAGTTTTTCCTTTCTCAGAATAAGTTGAACTCTCAATCTCAACTAATCTTCCATCAACTAATTGTTTTAAATTATAATGAACTGTTGAAATTGGCATACTTAATTTTTCAGAAATTTCAGTTTCAGTCCCATCATTATCTGCTAAAAAATCTAATATTTTTTTACAAGTAGAATTTGAAACAGTATTTGCGATAGCTTTAGTTTTATCATCATCTAAAGATAATAATAAAAAATTTTTCTTTCCCATAAAAATTTTAAGACTTAAAATTATATTAACTTTTCTATAACTTTAAAAGTTATTAAAGTTAAATTCAAAACCTTTATAAAAAAATATAATTATTATTAATTATACAATATGAACAAAACTCAAAAAACTCAAATTACAGATTACATAAAAAGATGTATTGGAATTTTATTAATAATATTTGTTTTATTAAATATGTTATTTGTAGCTATGGGAAAAATTTCATTATTTGATTTCTGGTTAGGAATTTTATTTATTGGTGGTGCAAGTTGGATTTTTTACAGAGATGAAAATTTAACTATTCTAGGTAAAAATAAAACTCAAAAATCACAAACCAAATAATTAATAATTTTATTTTTTTAAAACTAAATCTACTTATTAAATAACAATATTTATAAATATTAAATTCTATAATCAATTACTCAGAAAATGTTAGAAAATAAATTAAAATTAATTGTTAATGAAGGAAACTGTCCTGAAGAATTATTTAATGATATTAAAGAACTATATGCATTATCACAATGCCAAAATGCAGAACCTGTATCTGTTGGACAACACGAAATTCACATTAAAACAAAATATAATTTAAGTGATTCATGTATTGAAAAAAATTTGGGATTATATCAAACTTGGTTAGACAATCAACCTAAATGCCCTAAATCATCACGTAAACTATCATCAGACTTAAGTCACGATGGACTAGACTGTTATTTATTTTAAAATATAATAATTTAAAATAAATATTTATTTATTTATTTATATGATATTGTTGAAATATCGTATCTATTATTTAATTCATCTACAACTTCGGAAAAAACATCATTAATTTGTTCTTGAGCTAATTTTTCACCATTATATCCTATATCTTCAATAGTTAAATTAGTATGATTTTTTGAAACTTCAAACCTACTTCTAACTCCAAAACAATAAACTCCATCTCCTACATTAAATATATTACTATCAATACTAGCATAACCTAATCCTCTAAATTTATCTCTAGCACTTTTCACAAATTTTTTAGAAAATTGTTTTGATGGTGAAAACTTCCCATCTTTAAACATAATCTTCTCTAATCCTTTTAATTTATCCATAACTTAGAAAACAAATTCGAATTTATAAATTTATCAGTAGTAACAAATAATCAGATAAAATAAATATTTATATTCTTCTTCATTATTTAATTCTTGATTTCTCTTTACTAATTCACTAATAGCTCTATATCCATATGTTGGAGTTCTTTTACTATTTAATCTTCCAAAAATATAATTTAAATAAAATTCATTAAAAATTAAAATTAACTTATTTTGAATCAATATCTAACACACAATCATATTGTCTTGAAAGTTTATGTAAATTATCTTCAACAATATTTATTAAACCTTCAAAATCTCTAATATCTTGTGACGTTTTTCCATAAGTTAAAAAAACACCTCTAGCACAAGGGTCAACATCTACATTAAAATTTAAACCATAACAATAAATAACATTTTTATCTTTAGTATTTGCAAAAATATTACCATCCAAACTTTGATAACCTAAATTACCTAATTCACTTTTAACTTGTTTAATTAATCTAGTGCAAACTTGATGTGATGGACTTTTCTTTCCATAAGTAAAATTTAATATTGTATTTTCTAACCCTTTAACTTCATCCATATTATAATATATTAGAATACAATTTATAAATATTCACTATGAGTTACAACAAATAAAATTATTAAAAAATAAAATAAAATTTAATTTTAAAAATTAAAATTTAAACTAAATTTAAATCTTCAGCTAAAATATTTAAAACTTCAGTATAAAGAGTTTTAGGTAAAGGAATTGAAATAAATCTAGTTCTCCCATAACGCCCTTTTGATAAAATCTTAAAAGTAATTAAACCAGAAACTTCTAATTCAATAATAATATCAGAAATACGTCTTAAAGATAAAGTTGGCATTCTTAAATCCTTAGCTAACTTATTATAATAATCATAAACAGCTCCAGTAGTTGTAGGTTCAACAATTTGAGACTTTTTATTTGTCACAACATTAACTTTTTCCTTTAAAGAAGTTTTAATAATTGAATAATTAACTAACTGAAATTGCTTAGGTTGAGACTTAATAATATCTAAAATTCTATTTCTCTCAGTTCTCTTATCAGCATTATCAATATGTTCTGGACGAACTTTATCAGCTCCATCTCTCTCAGCTAACTCTCCAGCAAATCTTAATAATTCAAGTGCTCTTCTTGCATCTCCATGTTCTCTAGCCATATAAGCAGCACATTTAGGAATTACAGCTTCATCTAAAACATTTGGTTGAAAAGCTAACTCAGCACGATCATTTAAAATATCTTGAATCATCATAGCATCATAAGGATGAAAAACAATTTCTTCTTCATTTAAAGAAGACTTTGCTCTAGCATCAACAGTATCCATAATAGTTAAATCATTAGTAATACCGACTAAAGTAATTTCGGACTTTTTTAACTCAGGATTAATTCTCGTTAAATTATATAAAATTTCATCACCAGCTTTCTTAATTAAAGAATCAATCTCATCTAAAACTAAAATAATATTTCTCTTTTGATCATCTAAAGCAACATACAAATCCTTATACAATTCATTAGTAGAATATCCAGTTGAAGCTTTCTTCTCAACTCCAAGTTCTTTTAAAATTTCAAGTAAAATTCTATACTCTGTATCAGCAACTCTTTTTAATTTACAATTAATAGAAATAATTTTTAATGGAATACTTTTAGCTGTTGCAATATTTGTCATCTTATTTAATACATAAGATGTGCACAAAGTTTTTCCAGTTCCAGTTTTTCCATAAATAATAATATTTGAAGGTCTTTCCTTTCTTAACGCAGGAGCTAAAATTTTGGCAATTTCCTTTAAATAAACTTCTCTATGTTGAATTTTAGCAGGTAAATAATTAGATTGTAATACAGATTTATCTTTAAAAATTGGTTGAGAGTCCATAAATTCTTCAAAAAAATCATCCAAATCATCAGAACACTCTGGCTTTTTATTATAATCCTCATTATAATCAGCCAATAAATCTTTTTCCATTAGAAATGCTAGTCCAAATACTCTTTATAAAAGTTTACTTTCACAAATAGTTATAATACTTTAATATATAGTAGTAATACCTTGTAGAAAACCAATATATTACTTTCAAAATTAAACTTTTCCACACGAAATATTTGGTATTTAACTAGAAATTTCGACTAAAGTTAAAAATTAGAATTAAATCAAAATAATTTTAAAACAAATTAGAAGAAAAATAGGCCACATTCTGTAATCGATATTAACGCTAAACGAAATTTTTAACAATTCGATTTGTTACATTTATCTTCGCGGGGATTTCCCCTTGCACCTGTCAATTTATTGCAACCAACATTCTAACTCAAACGCTCAAGCAAAGTATCATCGCTAATTAGGTGTTGGGGGTTTTCTGTATTAGGCCATTTCTGTCCTTTGACGTGAATTGGTGTGCGGACCTTCCTCCCAAATAAATTTGGGTTGTAACTATTTTCCTAATTCGTAAATAAAATTAAACAGCAAACCTTTAAATATCTATCCACTTAAATTTTAATTATGACAAAATTTCCAAAAGAAATTGAAAATATTTATACTTTTTTAGAAAATTGTAAATATGAAAATATTTCAGATGAAAAATATATTTATTATAAATCTCCTTCTCAAATTGATAAAACAAAATCCTGTGTATGTTTTGATGGAGCAATTTACGCTTATTCAAAATTACAAGAACTTGAATACAAACCACAAATTTTTACAATTAAAGGTATTAGAAAAGAAAATGGAAAATTAATTAACGTTGCTCATTCATTATGTATAATAAAAATAAATGGGAAATATGGTGGGATTGGCAAATCAGGGTCTAAACAAATGCAATACAAAGAACCAATTTATTCAGACTTAAAACAATTAGCAATGAGTTTTACAAAAGATTTATTCCAAAGAAACATTTGGGCTCAAAGTTATTTTATTGAAGATGAAACTAATTTTCCATTATTATTAAACGAAACAACAGATAAATTATATACTCAAAATCAAATATGTAAATCAAATAATACAATTCCAAACTTTTTAGAAATAAAAGAAATAACTCAATACTTAAATCAAATTTGGAATATCTCACAAACTCAAATAAATGAATTATTAACAGATTTAAGAAATAGATAAATTAAAAATAAATAATAAAATAACAAAATAATAAGATAATAAACAATAAAATAAAAATGTTCAACATATTCATAAAATCAAAAAATATTGAAATTTTATCATTCCATGGAATAAATAGTTCAATTAATTCTAAATTAGAACAAAACTTAAAATCAACAATTTCAAATATATTAAAAAATAAAAATAAAAATAATCTGAAATTTAATTATTCACAAAATTTATTATATGGTCACGCTCCAAACCAAACTCAAATGACTCCAGATACAACATTTCTAAAAATGATAAATAAATCAATTTTAGATTTAAGTTTATTTAATGAAAAAAAAGCAAAAAAGAAAATTTTAGTAGCAAGTTCAACTGGAGCCTATTTAGTTTTAAACTGGTTACAACAAAATCCAAAAAATAAAATAGATTTAATATTATTATTTAAACCAGTAATAGATGTAGAATATTCATTACAATTTTTCATTAAAGCAAATCCAAACTTAGCAAATCAAATTAATTTTGATGAATTTAAATTATCAAATAAAAAAATTTGGGGAAGTAAAAAATTACCATTTAAATTAAATCCAAAAAATAAAATATTATTATTTTGTGGAAAAAAAGATAATATTGTTGGAAATAAATATTTTATGGAAAAAAGAATTTTTGGAAATATTAATTTTTTTGAATCAGAAAATTCAAGACATAATTTCCAAACAGAAAAAGAATATTTAGAATTTGAAAATTTAATTAAAAATAATTTATAATTTAATTATTTGAATTTAA
>DAXK01000023.1:0-1334 GCA_002506365.1 archaeon UBA583
TTTTATATAATAATATTTATAACTTTTTTAAAGTGATGAATTAGTTATTTTATATTTAAAGTTACATATTTGAGTTACATTTATACTATTTAATTAACTTATTTTCTTTTAAATGTATAATTAAATTTAAAAGTGTTATAGATTAAAAATTAAATAGAATATGAAAAAATACAACGATGATAAAAAGATGATTCCTATTGGGTCAGATAAATTAACTGAGATCGAAGGTGTATTTGAAATTGAAAAAACTAGGTCTAATTTGATGAGTTATTTGGAAACTTTAGGATATGATTTATCTGAAAAAGATTTAACTCAAAATAATCAAGGTTCAAATAAAGAGTTAAATGTTTTTGTTGATGGAAAAAGATATATTGATGATTATTTTGCAATGTGGATAAGTTTTAGACTAACAATGAGTGGGTCTGATGTTGAAGTAATTGAGAATGGTAAAACAGTTACTAAAACTAAGGGGAAAGCTGTATTTATTTTAAGTGGATATTTGGAAGAAGACCCATATATGAAAAGAAATGTTAATGGTTGGGATAAATTTTGGTTAAATTTATATTTAAAATTTCATCATGAACATATGATTTCAGATGCAATTATTACAGTTGCTGTTGAAGTTGGAACTATTATTAAATTTTTTAGAAAACAATGTAATTCTAAAATTTAATCTTTTACATATGTTTAGAAAACTATATAAATTTTAAAAACCATTTGATGACTATGAAATACAATAATATACAAATATATACTTTGCCAATTAAAACTTATAATTCATTTGAAATAAATAGTAATATATCTAAAGATATGTATGATGTCGCAGGGAAAAATGGAGGTGGGGCAGGAATGTGCGGAACTTGTTATGAAAGTCCTTGTCGTTGTAATGAAAATGACTATTACGAAAATTATGAAGAAAATAGTAAATGGCAACACGACCATAGTGATAAAGAAGATAATAGTGGAGATAATTTAACTCCCCCTGCTGAATCAAGTTATGAAACAAGTTCAAAAGTTATTAATACTCGAATTAGAATGTTAGAACAAATGATTAGTAAAAATTCTAACTTTGTGCCAGTTCAATTGTTGAAACAAAAATCAATGTATAAAATTAATCAAGTTCAAAAATATAATTAATATTTATTTTTATTTGATTGATTTTAAGTAAATAAATTCTCTAAAAACCTGTTTAGTAATTGTTTTTTATATCTAGACAACAAATCTTTAAAAAGTCTAAATTTGATATTTTACTATATGAGCGAAGAATACGGAGCAAGTAATATTAAAGTTTTAGAAGGACTTGAAGCTGTTAGAAAAAGACCTGGTATGTATAT
>DAXK01000023.1:1496-5826 GCA_002506365.1 archaeon UBA583
GATAATGGTCGTGGTATCCCTACTGGAACTCACGGTAAAGGTAAATCTGCAGCTGAAGTTGTATTTACGGTTTTACACGCTGGAGGAAAATTTGATAAAGGTTCTTATAAAGTTTCAGGAGGTCTTCACGGTGTTGGAGCTTCAGTGGTTAATGCTTTAGCTACAAAGGTTGATGTTGAAATTTGTAGAGAAGGAAATATTCATCAAATGACTTTTGAAAATCAAAAGATTACTAGAAAGTTAGAAGTTACTGGTAAATCAAAGCAAACTGGAACTAAAGTTACTTTTTGGCCAGATGCAACTATTTTTCAAACTATTGAGTTTGATTATAAGATGATGCTAAAAAGATATAGAGAGTTTGCTTTTTTAAATTCAAATGTAACTATTGTTTTTACTGATGAAAGAAATAATATTGAAGAAGTTTTCCATTTTGAAGGAGGATTATCCGAGTTTGTTAAACATGTTACTAAAAATGATAAACAAGTTATCAAAGATATTGTTGCAGTTTCTGGAGAGAGAGATGATGTAGCAGTTGATGTTGCGTTAACTTATACTTCAAATTATAATGAAAAAATTGAAACTTTTGTAAATAATATTACAACTCCTGGTGGTGGAACTCATTTATCTGGATTTAAGTTAGGTATTACAAAAGCTATGAAAGATTATATTAATGCTAATGGGAAAGCTGCTGATAAAAAATTAAATTTAACAGGAGATGATATTCGTGAAGGTATTGTAGCGATTGTTTCTGTTAAAATTCCTGAACCTCAATTTGAAGGACAAACTAAAGATAAATTAGGAAATCCTGAAGTTCAATCTATTGTATCCAATATTTTCTTTGAACAATTTTATTCTTATTTAGATGAAAATCCTAAAGCTGCTCAAATGATTATCGATAAAGCGTCTCAAGCTAAAAAGGCAAGAGAAGCTGCTAAGAAAGCAAGAGATTTAATTAGAAGAAAGAATGTTTTAGAGTTTTCAAGTTTACCTGGAAAATTGTCTGATTGTTCTTCTAAAGTTGCTGAAGATTGTGAATTGTTTATTGTGGAGGGAGATTCCGCCGGTGGTACTGCTAAGATGGGTAGAAATCGTGCGACTCAAGCGATTTTACCATTAAAAGGAAAACCTTTAAATGTTGAGAAAGCAAGATTAGTTAAAATTTTAGAGAATGATGAGATTAAATCTTTAATTACTGCTTTGGGAACTGGATTTGGTGAAAATTTTGATCCTGAAAAATTAAGATATCATAAAATTGTAATTATGGCCGATGCTGATGTGGATGGTCAACATATTGCAACTTTAATTTTAACTTTATTATTTAGACATTTTAAGGAATTAGTTTTAAGAGGTCATGTATATATTGCAATGGCTCCATTGTATAAAGTTAAATTACCTGGTCAAAAGAATGGAGAGTATTTATATTTAGATCAAGATTTAGATGACTTTAGAGAAGCTAATCCTGGAAAGAAGATTGATATTCAAAGATATAAAGGTCTGGGAGAAATGAATGATGAACAGTTATGGGATACAACTTTAAATCCTGAAACTAGATATATGAAAAAGATTACAATTTCTGATGCTATGGAAGCTGATGAAGCGTTTTCAATGCTTATGGGTGATAAGGTTGCACCTAGAAAAGAATTTATTATTTCAAATGCTAACTTTGCTAAAGATTTAGATATTTAAGGTTTTTGATTTATCAAAAACACTATTTTTATTTATTTTATTTCTAATTAATATGTTCGATTTGCTATAATAATATTATTTTTGTTTTTTGTTTTATGAAGAAATTTTAAGAACGGGCGAAGGTCGTTCTGAATTTGTGAAATAAATCTAAAAATAAAAATTCTAGATTTGTTTTTTTGCGTAATCAGCAAAAAAAATTAATTTGAAATTATTCACTAAACGAAGTGTGTGATTAATTTTCTATTCTTAAATTAATTTTATTGAACATGTATTTTTGTTTTGTATTCTAAATATTCATTAAATTCTTTTTGTGATAGTTCAGATTTAGCAAATTGTTCATCTAGTTCTTTTGCTGTGTTGTGTGCTTGTTTTCCATCTTGTCCTTGTGAGGTTAGAGTTGCTTCTGTTACTTTGTGGAATACTACAAATATTAAATATTGTTTTGGTATGTAGTTTTTAGATAAATAAATGTCATAGCCAGTAGTTTGTGTTGATGCACTTAACATTACTGGACCATATTCTCAAATATCTTCTTGTGTTGAATCGTTTAGAAATATTAAATAATTTAAATCTTCAAAAATAAATTGTAATCCATTTTTAATTTTTTAATTATATTACATAATTGTTCAAATTTTATTCCCATAGTTTTAATTGAAGTATATTGTATTTAATTTTTTGTTTTATTTTAACAAGTTCTAAATCTTTCTTTTGCGATTTTACTTTCTATGTCGTGTTCTACTATTGGATTTGGATAATTTTCTAAGTTTAGTGGTTTTTTGAAAATATTATGAATTAGTTTATTATCAGTATTTTGTAGTTCTGGTATCCATTTTTTTATATATTCACATTCTTTGTCAAATTTTTTTTGTTGGAGCCAAGGATTAAATATTCTAAAGTATGGTTGCGCATCACAGCCTGTACTTGCTGCCCATTGCCAGTTTCCATTGTTTACAGATGGGTCGTAGTCAATTAATTTTTGAGCTAAATATTTTTCACCTAGTTTGTAATCTATGTGTAAATGTTTTGTTAAAAAACTTGCAACTATCATTCTTACTCTGTTGTGCATAAATCCAGTTTGATTTAGTTCTCGCATCCCAGCATCAACTATTGGAAATCCTGTTTTCCCTTCACACCATAATTTATACCAAGTATTATTTTTATTCCATTGTAATTTTTCATATTTTTGTTGATATGGTTTAGTGTAGACAGTTGGTTTGTGGTATTGAATGTATGTCCAAAAGTCTCGCCAGTATAGTTGTCTGTTAATTGGATTATTTATTCCTAAACTATTTTCTAAAATATGATAAGTTTCTCTTATTGATAAAGTTCCAAATTTTAAGTGTGTTGAGAGCCTTGATGTACCATATTGATTTGGGAAGTTTTGAGTTTCGTTAAAATTATTTAGTGTTTGAGAATGATTTAATAATTTTAATCCTTCTTTTCTTCCACCAGTTAAAAAAAGATTTTTATTGTATTTTTCTTTTGGAAGTACTTTTAGAAATATTTCTGTTCCACTCGAATTTTTTAAGGTTATAAATTGGCCAGCATTTATCTTTATTTTTATAGGCTCATTAATTGTGTGTAGTGTTGCTTGCCTGTAGTATGGAGTAAACATTGCATAAGGAGTTTTATCAGATTTTAAAATTTTAGTTGGTGGATTTAATAAATAATCGTGAGTTAATATAAAATCTATTTTTAATTCATCACATAATAATTTTATTTTTCTATCCCTTAATCTAGCAAAAGGAGTGTAGTCGTGATTTTGAAAAATAGCATTAATATTTTCAGAAATGATTAAAGATTTTAATAATTTTATTTGATTGTTATAAAAAAAGTTGATTTTTATTTGTTTATTTAATTCATCAAGAGAATTTAACATAAATTGAATTGAATTTGAATTATAAAATTTATTTTGTGTAGTTATTTGATTTTCATTAAATATAAATATTGGAATTATTTTGTGTGAGTTTTCGATAGCAGTGTTTAGTGCTGTGTTGTCAAATGTTCTTAAGTCTCTTCTAAAAATATAAATTGATTTTTTATATTTTTTAAAACTTTTTGAAATTTTCAAATTAATTTCTGAATTTATCATTTTAACATACTTTTATATCCATTAATAAATCGTTAGGATAAGGATTAAATATTGATTGATTTTCTAAATATTTAATTTCATATTTTAATACATACATTTCAAGAGAGGATATAATTGTTATTAAAAATATTTTATTATCTCGATATAATTTTAATAACTTAAAATAATGCTCTTTTTCTTTTTGATTCATTTTATATCTTAGGTATCCAAATATATGGTCTAAAGCGTTTTGAAATTTACCCTTAGAGACTTTTAAAGAAGAGATTTCAGATAATTTCAGTCTATACAAGTTTTTAATTTCTTCAAAGTTATTTTTATGACTTGCTAAAATATTTCCCAATTCTTTTTGTAATTTTTGAGATAGTGCCATAAATAGATATTTATTATTTTTATGAAATTCTAATAATTCATTAAAATTTTTAGTTTGAGTTCTAAATCTAAAATTAATATAAACTTTAATTAAAAAGTTATCTCTGATTAATCCATTGTTTAATCTTTTTTCACTTTCAATAATTAAATTTGGATATTTTCCAAGTAATTTTTCAGTAAATA
>DAXK01000028.1 GCA_002506365.1 archaeon UBA583
ATTAAATTAATTTTATATTCAACTTAATCCTTTTACCATTTATAAGAAATACTTAGATTTATTAATAAATAAAATGCTTGGAAATTATGAAAAAAATCATATTTGAAAAATTAGTATTATTAAATACAATCTTCAACGCATTTGTAATTTGTAGTATTTTAGTTGGTGGATTTGTTTGGGCAGACACAAACGGTGTTTGGCATAGGGCGGAAGATGTAGTTCCAGGAATTTTCGGAGGAGATGAAAATCCAGGTAATTACGTATTTTCAAATGAGTTAACAGTTAATGGAAAATTAACATTAGGAAATTCAGTTGACTGTGTAGAATGTATTACACAAGCAAACATTAAACCAAGTAATGTTAATTCAGCTTCAATTGCTGATGGTTCAATTTTAGTAGATGATTTAGCTGATGGATCAGTATCCTCTGAAAAATTAAACCTAAATAATGGAGTAGAAGTAAAATCTGGGGATGTAAATGTTAACGGAAAAACAACTGCTAATGAATTTTGTTTAGGGTCAGAATGTCATAACTCTTGGGAAAGTTTATGTGGGTCATGGGTTGCGCAAAACGCAATTAATTAATAATTAAAATGAAAAATAAATTTATATCATATTTATTTTTAACAATTTTTATGATAAATGTAGGTTTTAGTTCAATATTTATATCTGGTTTAGATTATCCTAAATCAATTGATGTAAATTCTGAAATTTTTTACTTTAATACAACATTAATAAATTCTGAAAATGAAGTCTACAGTAATTTAATTTTAAAATATTCTTTAGTAGATTTAGATAATTTAGGATTAGTATATGAAAATTCAGACAAATTATCTTTTGATAATAACGAAGTAAAAATTATTTCTAAAAACTTTGAATTACCAGATTTAAGTTCTGGAAATTATGCATTTAACTTAATTGTTACAGAAAATACAGGTGCTCCAATTGCAGGAATGAAATACGATATTGAATTAACTAACTCTGGAAGTAATTTAAACCTTCCAGAATTAATTTTTGAAAAATCACCTCATATGTTAGCAACTGATAAAAATGGAGAAATTATTCAAAAATCTTATGGTAGTTTAGGAAATAATATTCCTCAAGATGCTAATAAATTTGTAGAATTTACATTAAAAAATCCACAAAATCTAGAGCTTGAAACAAAAATTGAATTATTTAATTCATATTCAATTGAAAATAAATTAAAAGAATTTAATCAAAATTTAAATTTAAAATCAAATCAAGACACATACACACTTGATTTAGATTATACAATTCCTGGAACATATATTGTAAAAACTTCATTTTATAATCAAGGTTCAAAATTATTTTCAAAAGAATTAAGAATGGTAATCGCAGGAGAAAGTGCGAGTATTGTATCATTATTAAATAAAAAAGATACATATACTTCCGGAGAAAATATTCAAATCACTGGAACATTAGTGGGGCCTGCTGATGGAAGAGCAACATTAAAAAATTTAAAATTAAATCTTCAAGTTTCCCAAAATTCAGAAACTTTAATTGAGACATCTCAAACAATTTCTCAATTAGGATTTGAACCTGTTGAATTTGATTTTACACAAAAAACAAATTTTGATTTAACTAAATATAAAGTTAAAGTAACTTTAACAAATTTAGAAAATAATCTTTTAGATGAAATTGAATTAGACTATGAAAAATTAGAAGCTGAATATTTATACAAGGAAGGAACTATTTACAAAGCCGACTTTCAAGGATGTTTTAACAATGATGTATGTGAAGATTTTGAACAAACATTAGGGAATTGTTATGATTGTGACAAAGCAAAACAACAAGCAATTACTCAAGAAAAACAAAGGTATAAAGATTCATTAAAAAATGATTCAAATCAAACTATTATTAATAATGAAGACAAACAAAATGCAATTAAAAATTTCACATATATATTAACAATCACAGTAATATTATTATTATTTGTAATAGTTATTGGATATTTTGTATTAAGAGGTATTAAAAAAAATGAATAAAAATAATAATATAAATTATATCTTAAAATCACTATTATCTATCTTTACACTTTTAATGATTATTAATTTTGTAAATGCAGATAATTGGGTTTGTTATGATAGTACTGGAACTGTTACAGAATCTCAATTAAGAAGTAAAATGAGTTATCAAAAAGGTAGTCCACTTCAAATTATTAAAACTGGAAGTTCCTCAATTACATATACACAAAGTTCATATTTTACTCACTGTAGTAATTCACAAACTTACACATATTGTCCAGAAAATGAATATTTTTTAAAGACAACAATTACTAATGCTCAAAGATGTAATGATTTTAATGGAGCTCATCATATTTACGTTGGAGCATACACTCCTGGATGTAATACTAATGATTGGGGATGTAAAGCACCTTCATTAATTAATGGTGTTGATTGTGGTCTAGGAGGAGGTCCAAGTTGTAGTAAATTTGTATCTGCTGGTGGAAGTGGAGCACCTCAATATAGTTTTGTATGTGGGAAAAATAATGATAAATGGCAAACAAAAACAGCATCTTCAGATTGGGAATGTGCTGAATGTCAAGAATTAGCAGAAAGACAAAATGGAGTTGAACCTGAAATGGGAGATATTCAATCTTTTAGAGATTTATCATTTGGTTCACAATTCAAATTTTCAGGAGCAAAAGTTGATTTATCATTTATGGTATATATCTTAGCATGTATTAACAGAGTTCCAATGGTAAACTTAGAAGTTAATTTAGTTGATAAATTAACAGGATTACCTGTAAACACAGAAGTTGGAATTTACGCTAAACACGAAACATTAGATTATAATGAAGATAACTTAGGAATGTTAAAACAATTTGTAATTCCAGACCAATTAGAATTTAAAAAAACATACACACTTGAAGGAACATTAAGTGCATATCGTGCTTGGTCATGGCGTACAAGATTAGTTGATGCTATGGAAAAAGTAACAACAAATTTAGGATTATCAGTTCCAGGATTCCCAACAAATAAAGATGATTTAAAACAAGGAAATTTATATTATTCACCTGATTTTTTAACAAGTAAAGATTCATTATCTGGGGCAACTATTGAAGGTTCAGCAAAAACATACTTATCACAAAAAGGTTCAATCAATGTTTTAAAAAATATTAACAAAATTGATGGAAATTCAATGTGTACTGTAAATGATTTAGAAAATTATGTTGATAGTAATGGGGTAAACTCAAAAGTTTTATCTGGTATCAGTGATGTTATTCCATTAGTTGATGAAGCGAAATATACTGATATTAAAATTTCATCTGGAATTGATGAAGATTTATCTTTTACTAAAACAAATATTAGAGTTTCAGCATCAGATTTAACAACATCAGATTCAATCGATAAATGGTTTAAAAAATTCAAGAAAAATTCTAATGCTAGAAAATTATCTGAATTATATAATATGGGAGTTTTAACTGAGACTGATTTAGCAAATGCTGGAAGAGGAACTGTATCTGGTTGGTATGATTACTCACCTGATTTAGGTTGTTCAAATTTTGAGTATAGTATTAGAGATTTCGCAATTACTGGATACTCATCCGATAAAAATACTGAATTTGCAGGATGGAATAAATATACAATTCAAGAAGAATACCAAGTTGAAGAATTAGTAGATGTTGAAAAAGAAATTGAAGTTGAATATAACACAACAACACCATATTTATATCAAAATATAACTTATGTTGACGTATATAATTCAACAACAAATACAACTGAAACTATTGAAGTAATTGAAGATATTATTTTATATAATGTAACATATTACAATGTAACTGAAACAATTATTGTTCAAGAACTTCAAAATGTAACTTACACTAGAGAAGTTGAAAAACAAAGTAAAATGTTTGAAACAGTATATTATATTGACTTAGATGTTGAAGCAGTTTGGGAAAATAACATTGTTGCAAACTTAGAATTAGAATATGAAAAAGATATCGATTCATCATATTCTTGGGATTTTGCATCATTAGAAGATTTAGATTCAGAAGTTTTAGCAACTTGTATGTATAACTGGGACTCTTGTATGTTAAAAGAAGTAAAATCAGGATCTCAAACATATAAAGAAGTTGTTGATTGTGGTATGGGTCCACCAAGTAACTTAGCAGAACCAACTATGAAAGATGGTGCTCGTGGAAAGAAAACAATATCACAAGATGTAACAATTTATCGTGGATGTTACGACGGTCAAGACTGGATTTCAAAATATAAAGGTTATTCATGTGTTGATGGAAAATACTATAGATGTAAATTCGGTGCTGACGCAGGAGACTTTTTATTAGGAGTAACTGCTGCAGGAGTTGGAGACACATTAATTAGGCAAGGTTCAAAAGGTTATTCTTGCACAAACAGAGGATGGGAAGATATTTCCTGTTTATCTTAAATAAATAAATATTTATATTAAATTATTTATTAATTTATTTTTATTCTAATTAGAAAATACTTTAAGAATTATATATACTATCTTATTTTTTAAATAAAAATATTTCAGAAAAATATTTAAACATATTTTTCAGAATAAATAGAGTCAACATCTGCTCCATTTAAAATTGCTTTATCTGAAACAGCAGTCACCATTTCTGGTCTACCACAAATATAAATTTCAGAATTTAAATAATCAATTACATCTAAATTATCTTGAACATAACCAACTCTCCCTTCCCAAGTTTCAGAAGGTCTAGACACAACTGTAACTAATCTTAATTGTGGATAACTTTCTTCTAAATCTTTTAACTCTTTTTCAAATAATATTTCATTATCAAATCTATTTCCAAATAATAAAACAATTTCTCTTTCATCTTTTGAATTAGATAATAATTCAAATAAGATTGAACGTAATGGAGCAATTCCAGTCCCAGTTCCAATTAAAGTAATTTTTTCTTTTTTTAATTCATTATCTTGTTGTAATTTAAATAATCCTAATGGGCCCATAATTGAACATTCATCTCCAACTTGTTTTAAAAATAATTTAGGAGTTGATCGTCCATCCTCAACTAAATTAATTGTTAATTCAACAATATCTTTATTTACTTTAGATGATGCAATAGAATAAGGTTTTCTATGTTTTTCCCCTTCATGTTCAAACATTAAATTAACAAATTGACCAGATTCAAATTCTAATTCTTCATCTAACTCAATTGTAAATAATTTAGTTTTTTCAGTTTGGTTTTCAATTTTAGCGAACTTTCCGCTGATAGTTTTTAAAGCCATAAAATAAATATTATTTTATTTATTAATTTCTCTTAAAAAAT
>DAXK01000031.1 GCA_002506365.1 archaeon UBA583
AAAATTATTTTATTTAATATAACAAAAACAATTATTTATTTCTTATTATATTTCTTATTATATTTCTATTAATTATTTATTTTATTTACTTGTAATTATTTTATTTTTATTTGGGTTAATTTTCTATTAATTTTGTGTTAAATGCTGATATATTTTATTTTTATTTTTAGTTCAACTAAATTTTATTTTTTGGTTAAATTTTGAAACCTTAAATTAATAACTTTTGTGTTTGGGTTAATATTTATGTTATTTATGTCTTTTATTTTATCTGTTGTAAGTTTGTTTGACTTAATGTTGAACATTAAATAATACATTAATCTTTTTGATTTTTGTAAACAAAAAATAAAAAAATGGAAAATAAATTTAAGAGAGCTACGAAGAGAATTACTGCTGTTGCGGCAACTGCTGCATTAGTTAGTAGTTCTGTGTTTGGTGCAAGTTTATCAGATTATCCGCGAAATTTTGTGAGCGGTGATAAATTTGATGGTCAAGTTGTGATTGGAGATAGTGCTGATAGTGCTGCCGCTACTTCAGTTATTTCTGACTTAAAGACTGATTTGGCTGGGGGTTCAAAAGTTAAAATTACTGCTAAAAAATCTTCATCTGGTGGAGATATTATCAGTGCTGTTGATAATAAACAAACTTTAAATTATGCGGAAACTTTAGAATCTGTTGCTGAGGAATTAGATGATGGTTCAACTGATGTTTTATCAGATGAGGATTTAGATAATAATGAATATACTCAAACTTTAACTTTAAAGAATGGTGCTTTAGAGTATGATATTTTTGATGATTTAGATGAAACTGAAGCTAGAACTGGATTAGTTTTTGAAGGTGATGAAGCTTACGCTACTTATGTGATTAGTTTTAATGATAAAATTGTTGATGCTGATGGTGCTGGTGGGACTGATACTACTTTTGCAGATTTAGATGGTGAGACTATGATGATTATGGGTAATGAGTTTACAGTTACCGATATTCAAGAAACTAAATTAGAATTAATTGGTGGAAATAATAAAATTTCTTTAGGTGAGAGTGATTCTTCAACTGTTGATGTTAGTGGTGTTTCTTATGAGATTACAGTTCAATCTGTAAGTGATGATGAAGTTCTATTAACTGTTAATGGGGAAACTTTATCTATTGATGAAGGTGATGTTGAAGATGTCGCAGGAATTAGTATTGCTGTTACTGATTTAGTTCCTTCTGGAAGAGATTCTGTTAAAGGTTACGCATCATTAGTTGTTGGTGGACAAAAAATTAATTTTGATGGAACTACTGTTGAAATTAATGATGAGAAGTTCACTGATATTTATGAAGATTATGATATTGATATTGAATTTGATGCAGTAGCTACTAGTTTTGAAACTTTAACTATTACATATAAAGTTGATGAATTTACATCATTAAAAGATGGTGAGTCTTTAATTGATCCTTTATTTGGTTCATTTATGTTAACTTATAATGGATTAAATGATGTCGATTATTCAGAATTTAAGATTACTTCAACTAAAGAGGAAGTTAAGTTTTCAGGGATGACAAATGATAAAAAGGATATTCCATCCGAATTTAAATTAACTACTGATGAAACTGAGGATGCTGCTTTATATGTTGGTTCAGATAAAAAAAGAATTTATCATAGTGGAACTGATTTAACAATTGATTTAGTTAAAGAAGAAGATTATGCTACTGGAGTTACTGAAGGTTCTGCTGCTGGAACAACTGATCCTGTTGCGGCTACACAAACATTTACTATTGCTGGGACTCCTGCGGATACTAATACTTTGACTGCGACTATTGATGGGACAGCTGTTATGGTGACTTTAGATGCTGCTAGTGCTGCTAGTGTTACAACTGCTGCTGCTGCTTTAGTTTCTGCAATTAATGCTGATGATACGGTTAAGGGGTTAGTTTCTGCGGATAATGTAGCTGGAGTTGTTACAATTACTGCAAAAGATGCTGGTGCTGATGCAAATAGTATTACAACTGTTGCTGCTGCTGGTGGTGGAGGAGCTACAAATACTGCTGGTGGTGCAACTATGGCTAATGGAGCTGATTTTGTTGCTGACACTGGAACTGCAACTTTTGATTTAGACATTGATAATTCGGATGTTCAAGGGAACATGTTCTTTTCATATTTAGCTTATGATGATACTTTATTATATGAGGTTGATGGTATTGTGAAAGATGATAAAGAAGCTGATTTTGAAGATTTATTTGATAAAACAACTGAGTCTAGTATTGTTTATAATAAAGTTGATGATTTAGATTGGAATGCTGCGGGACCTATTACTGATGATGCAACTGATTCATTTATTGTAGATATTTCTAAATTAGGTATGGCAGAATTATATTTAGAAAATGAATTATTAATGGATTTTCAATCAGTTGAGGATACAAGTTTTGAAGATGATTCTGATAATAGATTAAGATTTTCATATTATACTGATATTGACATGGATGATTTAGCTAATGAGGATGACACTTTTGAAGTTTCAATAAATAGAGCAACTGATTTTGATGCTGATGCGATTGAGTTATCTGTAGCTTCTGCCGCTAATGATTTTGTATTTAATACTGAAATTGTTGAGGATTCAGATTTTACAGTTTATGTTGATCATTATGGAACTAAAGTAACTGTTGATACTGATAAGAAAGATTCAATTTCAATTATGGTTCCTGATGAAGAAGTTGAGGGTATGGTTGATGTGAACTTTGGTGGGGCTGCTCCAGAAGTTTCAACATTTACTGTTGATGATTCATCTGCTGATGCTAAGGTTAAAGAATTAGAGGATGATGGATATACAGTTACAACTGAAAAAGTTACAACTTCTGCAATTGAATTTGATATTACTGCGCCAGTTATGGCCTCTGAAGTTTCAGGTATGTCAGATATGATTGTTGTTGGTGGACCTGCTGTTAATATGGTTTCTGCTAAATTATTAGGAGTTGCTTATCCTGCTATGGGTGAAGCTTCAGGTTTAACTGCTGGTGAAGCTGTTGTTAGATACTTTAGTAATTCTAATTCTGTATTAGTTTATGGATGGGATGCTGCTGGAACAACTGCTGCTGCAAATAAATTAAATTCAGGTGGATTAACTGGATCATCAGTTGATGTAAAATAAAATTAATTAGATAATTAATTTTATTTTTATTTTTATTTTTATTTGTAGGTTGTTAAGCTTTGAAATTAAATTATTTTTATAATTTAATTTTTATTTTTAAATTATTAGTTATAGTTTTTTATTTTTTTGATTTTCTAAATTTTTATTTATAATTATTTTTATTTTTTCTTAATTTGTAACGTCAAGAAAAGTATTTCTAAGCCTTTGTCATACGACAAAGTTTTATAAAAAAGAAATTTTTTATAAAATTATGACTGAAGAAAAATTTCAATATGAAGTTAATATTCAAAAGTTTTGGGAGGAAAAAGAAATTTTCTCAAAAGTTTTGGAACAAAATAAAGGATTAAAACAATTTAATTTTATTGAGGGGCCACCTTTCCCAACTGGTGATGCACATTTAGGACATTTAAGAAATTGGGCAATTAAGGATAGTTTTTTGAGATTTAAAAGATTTAATGGGTATGATGTTTATGCTAGAGATGGGTATGATGTTCATGGGTTACCTGTTGAAAATAAAGTTCAAAAGAAATTAGATTTACAAACTGTTGATAGATTAAAGGAATTTGGAGTTAATAATTTTTTAAAGGAATGTAAGACTTATGTTTCTGATATTATTGGAGATATGGCAGATGTTCGTGCTAGATATGGTATGTGGATGGATAGAAATCATTATCAAACTTCACATCCTGAGTATATTTCTAATTCTTGGAGATTTTTTAAGAGAGCTCAAGAGAAAGGGTTATTATATAAGGATTATAAAACAGTTGCTTGGTGTCCACATGATGAGACAACTTTATCTGATTATGAAATTAAGGATAGTTATACTAATTTAGTTGATCCTTCAATTTATGTGAAGTTTCCTTTATCTAAAGATTTTAGAACAACTACTTATGATGAAAGTTTTGTGATTTGGACAACTACTCCTTGGACTTTACAATCTAACATGTGTATTGCTATGCATCCTGAGTTTAATTATTCTAAGGTTTTAGTTTCTTTAAATGGAAAAGATGAAGTTTTAGTTATTGCAACAAATTTAGTTGAGAGTTTTATTGCCAGAATGGCTAAACAAAATAATATTTCTTTAATTGAAATTATTGATACTAAGGTTGGTGCTGAGTTTGACGGTGTTAAGTATGACCATATTTATTTAGATGAAACTCCTTCACAAAAAGAGTTTAGTTTATCTGATGAGAATAAACATGTTCATTCAATTATTATGGCTGATTATGTAACGTTAGGTGAGGGTGAAGATATTTTTGATAAGTTAGATAAAAAAGGGTATAAACATTCTAATAAATCTGATGATGAAAAAGAAGTTGAGAAAAAAGAAGTTGATTTATCTGCTCAAGATGGGACAGGTTTAGTTCATATTGCACCAGGTCATGGGTTTGACGATTATGAGGCTGCTAGAAAGTATAATGTTCCAGTATTTTGTCCAATTGATTCTAAGGGGAATATGATGGAAGGAAAATGGGAGGGATTATATTTTAAGGAAATTAATCCTTTAGCAATTGAACATTTAAAGGCTAATGGGAGTTTGTTGTATGTTGAAGATAAGGAACATAGATATCCTTGTTGTTGGAGATGTAAAACTCCTATTGTTTATAGAGCTGCTGATCAATGGTGGATTAAAAGATCTAAAGCAATTCCTGAAATTATTAAAAATAATTCAGGTGTTCAGTGGACTCCGAGTTCAGCTAAAGTAAATTTTGAAAATTTAATGTCTGGTGCTGGAGATTGGGCAATTAGTCGTCAAAGATTCTGGGGGATTCCTTTACCTATTTGGGAAGATGAAGAAGGAAATTTTGAGGTTATTGAATCTAAAGAAGAATTAGAGGAGAGGACTGGGAGAACTTTTGAAGATTTACATATTGATGATTTATCTGATGTAACTTTTGTTGGAAAGTCTGGACTTACTATGACTCGTGTTCCTTTTACTGCTGATGTTTGGTTTGATTCTGGGTGTGCTAGTTTTGCATCTCATTATGGAGAAGGTTTAACTTTTGATCAAATTATTGATAAGTATTATCCTATGAGTTGGATTACTGAGGGTGAAGATCAAATTAGAGGATGGTTTTCATCTTTAGCAAATGTTGGAAATATTACGACTGGGAAAGCTCCTTATAATCAAGTTTTATTTCAAGGTTTTGTTATGGCAAAAGATGGAGTTAAAATGAGTAAGTCATTAGGGAATGGGATTGATGGAACAACTGCTATTGAACGGTATGGTTCAGATGCTTCAAGATATTATTTATTAACTAAGGTTGCACCAGAGTCTAAATTAAATTTTGATGAGGATGAATTTAAACAAATTTTTGGGTATTTTAATACGTTAGAAAATATTTTTAAGTTTGCTGATTCTTATTTAGCTGAACATGAATTAAGACATACTTCTGCACTTGACTTTTTAGGTTTATCTGCTGAGGATTCTTGGATTTTATTTAGGTTAAATAAAACTATTGAGGAATTTACTCATCATTTAGAAAATTTTAAAACAAATTTTGCGTTTAAAACTATTGAAGAATTTTTAGTTAATGATTTTTCAAAAACTTATTTAAAATTAGTTAAGGATAGGTGTGAAGAGAGGGATGAAAATTTATTATTAATTATTAATGAGGTTTTAAAGAAATCTTTAGTTATGCTTGGTTGCGCAGTTCCTTTTAAGACAGAGGAATTATATCAAAATTCAAATTTAATTAATAAAAAGGAATCTTTATTTTTAGAGAGTTATCCAACTGTTGATAAAGTTTTAATGGATAAAGTTCGTGCTGCTGAAATTGATGTTAATTTTGATTTAGCTCAAGATGTGGTTGCTGCAATTTTAAATTCAAGAGAGAAAGTCAAAATTGGAGTTAGATGGCCACTTGGACAAGTTGATATTTTATCTTCTTCTGATATGAAATCAAAACTAAATGTTTTTGAATCTTTAATTAAAAAATTAACAAATATTTCAAAGATTGGTTATGATTTAGGAGATGTTGAAATGGATTATAATATTAAACCTAATTTTCCGGGTTTAAAGAAATCTTTTGGAAATCCTTCTCCAGCAATTGGAGCAATTAATAAAAATAAAGCTACAATTATTACAGCAATTAAATCAGGTGAATCAACTGGTTCTTTTGATGGTTTGGATTTAATTTATGGTGAACATTTAATTAAGGAAAATATTTTGCCAGAAGATTTAGTTTCTTCTGATTTTAATGGAGGAAATGTTGTTTTACATACTGCTCAAGATGATGTGTTATTGGAGGAAGGATATTTAAGAGAATTGATGAGAAGAGTTCAAAGTTGTAGAAAGGATTTTGGATATGATAAATCTCAAGAAATTATGTTGTCTTTTGAAGGTTCAGATGATTATTTTATGGAGTTAGCTACTAATTGGTTTTCAGTAATTTGTAAGAAAGTTGGAGCTTTAGAAATTGTTATGGGGACTTTTGAAAATTCTCAGTCTTTTGAGATTAAGGGGAAGAAACTTGTTGTTTCTTTAAAATAATTTTTAAAATTATTTTTATTTTTATTTTTATAATGTTTATTAGTTTTATTTATTAGTTTATTTTGTTGTTTTTAACTTTGAAATAATAATAATCTTTTTAAATTAAGTTTGTTGAGTTTATTATATGATTATAGTCACAGAGAATTATTTAAAGTTTTGGCATAAAATTTCAGATAATTTAGATTTTTTTATTTGGGTAATTTTATTTTGTATTTTTTTATTAGTTTCAGGTATTGGAGCAGGTATTTTATTTAATTGGGTTTTAGGTGGAGTATTAATTTTATTTGCTTTTTTTTATTTATTTTATTTATTTGTTAAGTTAGGTAGGGTTAAGTTAAAACTTTCAATGACTGAGTTTGGTATTGTTGGGGAAAAAGTATTTTTAGGTAGTAAGTTTAAGAAAAAAACTCAGGTTGGTCATGCTGATGAGTTTTATTTAGTTTATACTGATATTACTGGTTTTAAAATTTTAAAAGATAATACTTTACAGATAATTAATAAAAATAAAAGTAGTTTTGATGATTTGGATTATAAATTTTCAAATATTTCAGATGATAATTTATTTTTAGTTATTGACACTTTTAATAAATATGGTGTTAAAAGGTTAAATTAATTTATTAATAATAAATTTAGTTTTCTTTAATGTATTTTAATAAATTAAATCTGTCGTTGTTACTTGAGAGTAATAAATATAGTAAAGTTTATAAATAAGTTAATCTATACTTTATTTATGAATAAAAAGAATTTAATTAATTCAATTGCTGCTGCTGGTTTATCAGTTGCTGCCGCTATGCCTGTTAATGCAGAGACTCAAGTTGGTGTTGGTTTAAGATATCATTTTGGAGATAAAGCTCCAACTGTTGGTTTATATGTTAGAGATGTTGATTTTAGGGATATTCAAACAAATGTTTCAAGTTTAGATGAAACAAAAATAAATGCTGATGTTAATCATACTGCTTCAGGAAAATTCTATGATAATGATATTGTGCCTGATGAATTTAATGGTCAAAATATGGATTTTGTTGGTTATGACCCAAATGGGACTTTAGATACAACTACTACTACAACTACTCAAAGATTATCTGATAAAATTTCAGGTTATGGAGCAAGAATTAATTTTCCTTTAAGTTCTGATTGGAATAAACCATCATTAGAATTAACTGGTATTTATGGAAAAACTGATGTTTTTGGACAAGCAGGAATTGGTTATGATTTTAAAAGAGATGAAATTACTTTACCAGCTAGTTTAAATTATTCACATGTTGAATTAGGAACTAATTTAAGACATCCTGTTGAAGATTCATTTATTGGAGCTAATTCTACTGGAAATTTTAAAAAGTTAGATGAAATGATTGTTGATTCATCAACTGATTCTCAAACTTTATGTAGTTCAAATGATATAGGTTTTGGAACTTGGGATTTTGGAAATGGTAATACTTTTCAAGGTTGTGTTCCAAAGCGAAATTAATTTATATATTAAATTATTTTTTATATGTATTTTCGAATAGTTTGATTTTCAAATTATTTATTTATTTTCAACTATCTTTTTTTACTTCTAAGTTAAACCCATTTATTAAATTGAATTTTTATATTTAAAGATTATGAAAAAAATATTGTTATCAATTATTTTGTTATTATTTTATGTAAATGTAAGTTATGCTGCATATTCACACTATTGTGGGAGTGCAGGTGGAGGAAGTTTTGAAAATAAACCAACTTCAAATTTGTGTGTTTCTGGTTACTATAATTCTCCAGTTGAGGAAATTAGTGGAGATTGGAGATGGAATTGTATTGAATCGTTTTCAGGTGGTAATACAGGATTTTGTGTTGCTGAGAAAATAACTGTAACTCATACTCTTCCACCTCAACCTGAAAATGCACAATGTGGTAGTTCAGTTAATTCTTGTGCTATTGGAACTTTTTCAGATGTTAATGATTCTGCGACTGATTATAGGTGGAGTTGTGCTGGATTACATGGTGGATATGGACAAAGTTGTACTAAACCTAAACCAGTTACTCCAGTTAATTGTAGAGCACATTGGGAAGATGTTCCTGGGTCTTGTTCAGTTGCTTGTGGAAATGGTAATTTTAATAAAATCTATGTAATTGATACTTTACCTCAATATGGTGGTTTATCTTGCCCTTATTCAGAGGGATTAATTATGCTTGAGGGTGGTTCAACTTGTAGTCGACCTGCTTGTATTGCTGATTCACCTGGTGGAAGTGGAATTGGAGACCCAGTAATAATTACTTCACCTGATTCAGATTCTGATGGTATAGTTGATGAGGATGATAATTGTCCAGATGATGCTGGGACAAGTGAATTAAATGGATGTCCAGAATATACTGGTTCTTGCGTAACTACTCACACTAATTCTGGTTTTGGGTATGGAGGAGAACTTAAATTTGAAAATGATAAAATTAAATGTAATTATTGGGATGGAAGTAGTAGTTCTCCACATAATCCAAATGGTGAAAATTATTTAATTTTTAATGGTTTTAGAATCACGTCAATGATTGATAATCTTGTATTTTCCCCTAATAGAGGTTCAGGAATTTATGAATGTTTAAATGATAATCTACCAAGTAATAATGGTGGAGTTCCTACAGCTGTAGGGTATTGTGAATTAACATATCATGGTAATTTAGATTATTCTAATTTAGATAGTGATGGAGATACTGTATTAGATATTGATGATAGATGTTTAGGTGAATCTGGTTCAACTCTTTATAATGGTTGTAATTTTCAATATTCTTCATATTCTTGTGAACAGTTTATTGGGTCTGATTATCCTAGTTCATATAATTCAGGTGGATTAAGATTTGAATCAGGTAATATGATATGTGATCTTACAGATAGTAGTACTGATCATAAAGAAAATTTTATTTATACTAAACAAGATAGGACTGTGAGTGAGTTTTCAGATAATTTAGATTATTCTCCAAATGTTGGTTCAAAGGTTTATTATTGTTATAATTTATTTGGAACTAGTGGAGCTAAAGATTTAGTTGGATCTTGTGAATTAAGAAATAATTTAGAATTAATTACAACTTCTAATAGTCCAGTTCCAGCTGAAACTGATGGAGATGGAATTTATGGGGATGATGATTTATGTCCTGAAATTTATGGATTGCCTGAATTTCGTGGATGTGAGACTGAATATACTTTAGAAGGGTCTTGTTCTAGTTCAGATATGAGTTTTGATGGAGAAATTTTACACTGTGATAATGATGGAGACGGGATTTGGTCTGATAGTGATAATTTTTGGAAATTTGGGGGTAAAAAAATAACTGGAGAAGAAGTTTATAATTATAAACCAATTCAAGGTAGTGGAAAATATGATTGTTATGAGGCTGATCTATTTTCTGATGATCACGTTGGTTATTGTGAACTTAGACATAATGCTTTAATTTCTTGTAGTAATAGTATTTTAACTCTTTCAGCTGGTTTGAGAGCTAAAATGTATAAATATGATGTAATTTTACCTTTCGAAATTAATTCTTCTGATGTGTCAAAAGATGTAATGTGTAATCAAGATAAAACTTTTACGCCTTTGAATTTTGATGTTTTTAAATATACAAGTCCTAATGTTTTAGGAGATGATTTTAAAGATTTCATTAGATTAGCGGATGGAAGTATTGCTAAAAATGATGATGAGAGTGAAGGTAAAGTTAATTGTGAAATTGATGAAGATGATTCAGATGGTGATGAATGTAGTATTAAAATTAATGGGACATCACATACGATTTTAATTGATGAAGATAGGGAAAGTTATATTGATATTTATAAAAATGGTCAATTCGATAGAAAGGAGAGAATTCAAGCAGAAAATATTGCTTTAAATGCTCATAGTATTAGAGATTTTACAAAGATTGAACAAGTTGAAAACTTTGTTCAACATTCTTTTAATGTAATGACTAATTTAAATATTTCAAAGAATTTATTTAATTCAAATAATAAAACAACTGTTAAAATTAATTTGAATGATATTGATGGAATTAATCGAAGAGATTTAGTAATTTATCAAATTATTTCAAAAGATGTAGCATCTCATTTAGATAAAATTAATATTATTAATAGTGCAGGAGCTGAATTTTTTGTTTTAGATAAAGATCCAGTTATCGGATGGTATTTTAATGATACTGGTTCAGGGACTGAGATTGAGTATGAAGTGCCAGGAGATAATGAGGGAGGAACAATTATTATTTCACAAGAGCCAATTTTATTTAATCAGGGTGAAATGATTATTAAGTATAGAGAAGTTAATTGTAATGCTGATGAAATTAATTTATTTGAATTAGATTATTTAATTGATTCAAATGTTTATCCTGCTGGTTCAGGTAAATTATTTAAGGTTTGTTTGTCAAATATTGATTCAAGTATTAATATGGATAAATTGGATTTAGGTGGTTCAACTTTAGATTTATTATCTTTTGAAAATAATGGGAATATGTCTATTGATTTTGAGAAGTTTTCAGAAAAATTAACTTTGTCAACTGATGAATCTGATATTTATTGGAGTTATTTTATTTCAAATGATAATCCGAGTATTGGAAATTATTCTTGTATTGGATCTTTTACAAGTGATGAATTTGGTTCAACTTTTGGTGATTGTGGAAATAATCCTGCTTTAAGATTATGGATTCATTTAGGTGCTGATAATATTGCTCCAACTTCAAGTTTAAAGACTGGAGTTGTAACTCATAATTTACCAATTACAATTTTTGCAGTTGATGATATTGCTGGATCTGGAGTTAAAGGATTTAATTATTGTGTTGATATGGATAATAGTTGTAATCCTATGGCTGGTGAATATGTTACAGGGAATTTTTCAGATTTAAAACTTACTTGTCCTGATAGGTGGGGTTGTATTAAGTATGTAAGAGTTCAAAGTGTTGATAATGCTAATAATTTAGAAGTTGTAAATTCAATTCCTGTAAAGTTAATTGATGTTGATTCTTCTTGTCAAGCAGATTGTACTATTAGACCTAGTCCTGGAAGATATGCTTTAGAGTGTAATAATTTAAATTCATGTGAGTATTATGATTTTGATTTTAATGGATTATTTGATGATGGTAAGTATGTTGCTGGAATTTGTGATTTATATACTGAGGGAAGTTATGCTAGATTTAATACAACTCATGATATTAAGTGTCCAGCAGGTCCTTTTAGAGAAACAATTTATGCAAGTAGTTTAGATATTAAAACTAATTGTAATAATGTGAATACTGTTCCTTATCAAACAATGATTGAGGGGGAGTTAGTTACATTAAATGTAATTGTTTGTTCAGATTAATTATTAAAATTTTCTTTGAAAATTTTATTTATTTATTTTTATTCTAATTAAATTATTTTTTTGTTAAGAATTATTTTTGAAAATTATTTTATTTAATATA
>DAXK01000034.1 GCA_002506365.1 archaeon UBA583
ATTTATATGAAATATTTATTTTGTATAAGGAATATTTTTATCAAAACAATAATGTCTGTAAATTTGTTCTACTAACATATAAAGTGCTTGTTCGTGTGTAAAAATCATTTTACTTAAAGATAATTTTTTAGTTAATTGAATTTTTAGTTGTTCATCAGGTCCAAAAGCTCCACATATTACAAATTGAATTGTTTGTCCATTATTATTTTGACTTAATTTTTTTAGTTCATCATTAAATTCAAATGTTGTATATTGTTTTCCGTATTCGCAAAGAAGAAAAGTATTTTGTTCCTGACCTTGGATGTATGGTTTAATTAATTCATATTCTTTCTTTTTTAGAAGATTTTCATTACTTTGTTTTATTTCTTTTAATTCAATAATTTCTAATTTTGAAATTCTTTTTTTTAAATCTTCAATTTCATATTTCAAAGATTGATTTTTTAATTTTCCAATTGTGATTATTTTTAATTTATTCATTTTTTAATTTATTCCCATAAGTTGTTTTTGGTTGAATTTTGTGCGATTGGATACTTCAACTCAAAATTTATCTAAAGTTAGTAACTAATTTTATATCAAGAAATATTAAGAAATCTTAATAATTTGTAAGCCCTAATAAAATAGATATTTAGATATCAATATTAAATATAGTTTATGAAGAATTATAAATTGTTGTTTTTTATTATAATTTTAAATGTAATTAATAATTTGTTTTTGAGATTTGTTTTTTGATTTGTTTTAGTGAATTGTTTTTTTGATTAATTTAGATTTTTGAGTTATAAAATTAATAAAGTATATAAATGTCATTTGATTGATTTTTTTATGAGTCAAGATATTGATAAAGATAGAGATGTTATGATTGGATTAGAAATTCATGTTCATTTAAACACTAAGGAAAAATTATTCTGTGATTGTAAGGTTCCAACTAAGGAATCAGAAGTTAATTCTCACATTTGTCCAAGATGTACTGGGCAACCTGGGTCAAAACCTATGCTTACTAATAAGGCTGCACTTGCTAAAGTTATTAAGATTGGTTTAGCTGTTGGCGCTAGCGCTACTAAACATACAAATTTTCAAAGAAAGCATTATACTTGGCCAGATATGCCGACAGGTTTTCAAAGAACTTGTTCAGGTTCTGGAACTAAGACTACTACTGTTGGTGGAGAGTTTATGGGAATTCGAATTGAGGGGAATCATCTTGAGGAGAATCCTGCAGCTTGGGATCCAGTTACTGGAGAGTTAGATTATAATCGGTCTGGATTTCCGCTTGCTGAGTTTGTGACTGCACCTGATTTTAGGTCAACTTCTGAGTTAAGAGATTGGTTGAAGGAATTTATTTTAGTTTTGAAGTATTTAGATTGTATTAATGTTGAGTATGGTATTAAGTCTGATGTGAATGTTTCTGTGAAGGAGTCTGATTTTTCTCGTGTTGAGATTAAGAATGTTAATTCTTTAACTAATATTGTGGCAGCGGCTGATGCTGAGATTATTCGGCAAAGAGAGTTATGTAGCGAGGGGAAACCTGTTTTACAGGAGACTCGTAGGTATAATGATGAGTTAGATGAAACTCAGTTTATGCGTTCTAAGGAGAATGCTCAAGATTATAGATTTACTCCTGAACCTGATTTACCTAATTTAGTTGTTTCTGATGAGATGATTGAAGAAATTAGAGCTACTATCCCTGAATTGCCATCAGCTAAGCGTGAAAAGTATTCTAAGTTTGATTTGAAGGCTGAAGATATTGAAGTTTTGGTTTCTGAATTATATTTAACTGAAATTTTTGAACATGCATTAGATAAGAAATTAAATCCAAGAGAAGTTGGATTATTTTTACGTCGTGAGATACCTAGAGTATTAAATTATGCAAAAGAAGATTTTTCAGATTTAGAGAAAAAGGATATTAAAGAAGAGATTACTAAGTTAATTGACTTGCTTGGAAGTGATAAGATTGCATATACTACTGCTCAAAAAACACTTGAAAAATTATATGCTAAAAAGTTTGATGTTGAAAAATATATTAATGATAATAATTTAATTCAAGTTCAAGATGATTCTTTAATTGAAGATTTAGTTAGAAAAGCTCTATCTGATAATCCAAAGGCTGTTGAAGATCATAAGTCTGGTAATACAAAATCATTAAATTTTATTGTTGGTGTTGTTATGAGAGAAACTAAGGGAACAGCAAAGCCGCAAACTGTGAATAAGGTTTTGGCAGAAGTTGTTAAAGAATTTTAATTTTTAACAAAGTTAAAAATTTCTATTTTTATTTTTTATAGTTTTGAGTTATTTTTTTTCTAATTTTGCGTAGCAATGCGTTAGCTATACATTATAGTCAATAGCTAAAGATACTTTAGCGACAGAGTGGAGCTTGTAAAGTTTATTTTTACGAAGTAAAAATTGTATTTATTATTTACGCCTATAATTTAGTGTAAATTTATTTAAAGAATTAAGAATAGTTTAGAGTTATAATGACATATAATATTTTATTTTCAAATAAGAATGTTTTAGATAAGATTCCTAAAGATATTTTTGAAAAGTATAAGTCTGCTAAAACTTATTATGATAATCAAACTAATAAGTCTGGAGCTGTATTTTTAGATGAGTATTTAGAAAGTTATGTAAATAAATATAATAGAGACCCTATGGATGATGAAATGTCTAATTCTTATGATAATAATTTATCTGATTATTTTGCTGATGAGATTAAAAAGGATATTTTTAAGTTTATTATTGTTGAGGAAAGTATGCCTGATAAAATTAATGTAATTATAAAAGAGAATTATAAGCGGTTTAAAGTGTTTGAAAAAAAATAAGATAATTAGTTATAATATTTTTTATCAATTAAGAATTTTGTAAAGTTCCATTTAATTGAGGTTTTACAAATCACCATAACTTGAGAGTTTAAATATTTAAATATTAGGTGAGCATTTTCACCATTTACATATATTTTAAAAATTAATAATATTAAGGTATAAGATATATTTATATAATATTAAATGTATATTATTGTTATGAAAAAAGTTTTATTAGTTTTGAGTTTTATTTTTTTAATTCCGAATATTTTTGGGTATATTGATCCAGGGACTGGAGGGTATTTAATTTCTTCGCTTTGGTCTTGGTTAGTTGGAATGGTTACATTAATTTTTGCAATTGTGATTAGATTTTTTAAGTATAAGGTTTGGTTTTTTTGTAAAAAATATAAGTATTTTGTTTTGCCAAGTTTTGTTTTATTATTAGGAATTTCAAGTTTTTTTTTATTTTTTAATGGTTATGAAAAAGAGTTTAATTTACCTAATTATAATAAAGCTAGAATTGGTGGAAATATTATTGCAGTAGATAGTATTTATGATGGTTATAATTTATATAATGGAATTTTAATTGATATGAATGGAAATCAAGTTAAGAATTGGTCATATAATTATTTAAGTATTTTAGATGAGGATGGATTTTATTATGCTCAAAAAGGTTATGAAGCTCTTGAGTTTGGAAAATTTTATTTTAATGGAACTCCTGTTTGGATTAAGGAAATTCCAATTCATCATGAAATTTATTTAACTCCAACAGAGACAGTTATTGTAATGTCTAAAAAGGCAGAAGTATATAATGGAAGAAATGTTGAGTTTGATGTTTTATTAGAGTTTGATAAAGATGGAGAGTTTTTAGGAAAGTGGTCAACTTATGAAAATTTAGTTGAGATTAAAACTTTTCATAGAGAATTAGAGTTGGATAAACCTAAGAGTATAATTTTACCTGAAGACCATAAAAAGAATACAAGTATTTGGGGTGCTGAATATGATTATTATCATATGAATGCTTTTTCAGTTGTCCCAGATAATTCAATGAAAAGTTTTCATCCTGCATTTAAGCCAGGAAATTGGATTGTGAGTTTTAGGCATGGAAGTATGACTTTTATTTTAGATAAGGATACAAAGAAAGTTTTATGGAGTGGAATTTATGATCAAATTAAAGATAATTTAGAAGGGCAACATTTAGCGAAAATGTCAGAAAATGGAAATGTTAGAATTTTTGACAATGGGAGATATAGAGGTTGGAGTAGAATTGTTGAAATAAATCCTGTTAGTATGGAAGTTGTATCAGAGATTAAATTTGATGATTTTTTTACTTATTCACAAGGATTTTTTCAAGATTTACCTAATGGAAATATTTTAATTACAGAGAGTGAGGATGGAAGAGTTTTTGAGATTAATTCTGATTTGGAAGTTGTTTGGGAATTTTATAATCCAGATATGAAAGTTTTAGAAGAAAATGGAGGACAAGAAATCCATAATGAAATTTATAGAATGACAAGATATGATAAGGAATTTATCGATAAATTATTAGAGGAAGATAAGTAAAATGTCAAATTCATTTTGGAAAAATGTTATGGATTTGGTCGATAAACCAGATGATAAAAAAGTTGATAATGAAAAGTTATTTGATAAAAATATAAGTGGTGTTAAAGTATTTAATATGTTAAAAGTTCAAGCAGGGTTACGAAATTATCAAGGAAAATTTATTGATTCAATAACTGGAGATGAAAAATATAATTTTGAGTATGGATACCTAGGAGTATTAAATAATGGATTTTATTATGCTCAAAAAGGTTATGAGGAAAAGAGTTGGGGGAAATTTAATTTAGATGGAAGTTCTGTTTGGGTTAAAGATGAACCGATTCATCACGAGTTATTTATTTCTGAAAATAATACTATTTTTACATTTATTCGTGAAACTAAAATGTATAAAGGTAGAGATGTAGATTTTGATGTAATTGTTGAATATTCACAAGATGGAAAAGAGGTATCAAGATTTTCAATGTATGAAAATTTAAAGGATTTTAAAAAGTATCATGGGATGTTGGAGTTAGATTTTCCTAAAATTAAATTGTTACCATTTATTGATTTTGCTAAAAGAAAAAGAGAAAGTCCTTGGGGAGGACACTATTGTTATTATCATTTAAATTCATTAAATATTATTTGTGAAAATAAAAATAGTTCTGATGTTCGTTTTCAAAAAGGAAATTGGTTAATTTCTTGTAGGCATGGAAGTATGATTTTTATTTTAGATAAAGATACTAAAAAAGTTGTATGGAGTAGAACTCAAAAACAAATTAAGGATGAAATTCAAGGGCAACATACACCTACATTTTTAGAGAATGGAAATATTTTAATTTTTGATAATGGAAGATATAGAGGTTTAAGTCGAGTTATTGAATTAAATCCAATTACAAATAAAATTGAGTGGGAGTATAAATGTGAAGATGGGAAAAATAAATTTTTTACTTTATCACAAGGTCTTTGTCAAAAGTTAGAAAATGGAAATATTTTAATTACTCAAAGTGAAAATGGGAGATGTTTTGAAGTTGATTATAAAACTAAACAGATTGTTTGGGAGTTTTATCATCCAGAGATCCAATCTGAAAAAAATTCAAAGTATAAGTCTAATTATGGGAAGAGACAGTGGATTTATAGAATGAAACATTTTAATTATAGTGAGATTGGAGGAAATAAAAAATGAGTGAGTTTATTATTTGGTTTACAGGATTATCTGGTAGTGGAAAATCTACATTAGGTGAAAATTTAAAATTAAAATTAGATGAGTTAAATAAAAATAATTTTATTTTGGATGGAGATAATGTTAGAAAAGGTTTATGTTCTGATTTAGGTTTTTCTGATGAATGTAGAGTTGAAAATATTAGAAGAATTTCTGAGGTTGCAAAGTTATTTGTAGATTCTGGTCAGATTACTATTTGTTCTTTTATTTCACCATTTAGAACTGAGCGAGAGTTTGCTAGAAGTTTAGTTGATGAAGATAAGTTTATTGAGGTATTTGTTAATTGTCCTCTTAAAGAATGTGAAATTAGAGATGTTAAAGGATTGTATAAAAAAGCACGAAGTGGAGAAATTAAAAAATTTACAGGAATTGATTCAGAGTATCAAGTTCCAGAAAATCCAGAGATTGAAATTAAAACAGATGAATTAACAATTAATGAAAGTGTTGATTTAATTTTAGATTATTTGAAAAAAGGAGGTTTATTATAAAATGATTAAACCACATGGAGGCGAATTAATTAATAGATATTTCGATAAATCTGAATTTGATTTAGAATTTGAAAATTTAAATTCTATAAAAATTAATTCATCAATATTATGTGATTGTGAAATGATTGCAAATGGAGGATTTTCACCATTAAAAGGATTTATGAATAAATCTGAAATTGAAAATGTTTGTGAAAATTTAAAGTTAAATAATAATTTAATTTGGGCAATTCCAGTATTTTTACCAGTTTTAAAGTCTCAAAATTTTAAAGTTGGAGAGTATGTGAAATTAATTAATGAAGATGAAAAAGTTATTGGATTAGTTAAAATTGATGAAAATTTTGAATTAGATTTAGATTATTTATGTGAACATATTTTTGGAACAAATGATTTAAATCATCCAGGAGTTAAGGTTGTTAAAAGTTATAGTGGAAATTTTGTTAGTGGAGATATTTTTATTTTTGAAAAGTTAATTATTAATTCAGTTGATTGTAAATACCAATTAAGTCCAAAACAAGTTAGAGATAAATTTATTGAAAGTGGAGTTGATACTGTAGTTGCTTTTCAAACTAGAAATCCGATTCATAGAGCCCATGAATATATTATTAAAACTGCGATGGAACCTTATGATGCTTGTTTAATTCATCCATTAATTGGAACTACAAAATCTGATGATATTAAAGAAGATGTTAGAATGGATTGTTATAAAGTTTTAATTGATAATTATTTTAAAACAGATAATACATTTTTATCAACTTTATCTAATGCTATGAGATATGCTGGACCTAAAGAAGCGATATTACATTTAATTATTAGACAAAATTATGGATGTTCACATATGATTATTGGACGTGATCACGCAGGAGTTGGAGATTATTATGGGACTTATCAAGCTCAAGAGTTAGTTAGAGAATATATTGATGAGTTAGAGATTAAACCTATATTTTTTGAACATGCATTTTATTGTAAAGTTTGTAAAAATGTGGCAACAAGTAAAACTTGCCCACATACTGGAGAAAATTTATTACATTTGAGTGGAACAAAAGTTCGAGAAATGTTAAGTTGTTCTATTAAACCACCAAAAGAATTTTCAAGAGATGAGGTTGCTGAAATTTTAATTAATAGTTATAAAAAATAATTTTGTTTATTTTAAAATTTTATTTTTTTAAAAAAATAATCAAGTAATAAATTTGATTAAAATATAAATATTATTTCGAGATAAAGTATTTTGTTTGTAAATAGAATAATTTTCACAATTTGAAATTTGTTAATTAGAATTGGTTTAATCACATTGATTAAAATAAAGAAATCAAAGATTTCTAGTCCTTGATGAAAACAATGTTTTCATAAAGTGAAGGCCACCGAACGTTTTCCGTTAAATAACAGTACTCCAAATGGCTAACTAGGCTTAACTTCTGTGTTCGAGATGAGAACAGGTGTAACCCAAAGCTATATGAACCTTCTAGTAATAATACTTGCTTACCCTTTAAAAAGGTTTTGAGTGAAAGAGTTTTAATTCACATAACAGTATATCAAAAAATTAAAAAATAGTTAAAAGTTAAATTTTAAGTCCTTTTGGATAAATTACAAAATCAACAGACCAATTTTGAGTCTTGTAAAATTTAATTAATTCAGATAATTTTTCAATATTTACTAATTTTCCTTCAATTTCAACATGAATTGGAGTTTGAATAATTGTAATTGGAATAGATACTTCTTTGTAATGATAGTCTAAATCTAATCCTGCTTTTTTAATTGAGGATTTGATTTTTGTTTTACTAACTTTGTGGTGAGTTAAATTTTTAACATTAAATTTTTCTCTACCTGTAAACATTTTACAAAATTTAGAAAGTAATTTATCTTTGTGGTCACACCATTCAAAAACATTTGCCATAACAACTACATCATTTAAAGCTAAAAAATTTTTATCTGTATTTGTTCCATTAAAAAATGGTCTTAAGTTTTTATTCATTTCAACTTCAATATTATTATTTAATAATTCTCTTACTCTTTTGAAAATATTTTCTAATACAAAGTCTCTTTCAATTGGAGTTTTATGTAAGTATACAGTTTTAAATAAATTAACTCTTTGCGTAATTAAGTCTTCGACAGAACTGATTGCACTTGGTTTAATTACTAATTTATTATCTTTTACATACATATGTTGAATAATAAAATCAACTTCAGCTACACCATAACTAACTCCACTAAAATGAGAGTCTCTTGCCATATAATCTAATTTATCCATATCAATTGTTGATGTAATTAATTGCCAGAAAGGAGTTTTTTTTTGTAAAATGTCAACAACTTCATTATAACCTTTTTTTCGTAAAATTTTATGAGTCATTTCTTCATGATCAAAGTCTGGAAAAATATGTTCCCATATGTGAGAAAATGGACCATGTCCTAAATCGTGTAATAATCCAGCTAACATTAAGTTTTCTTTATCTTTTTTATCTACAACATTTAATTTGTTTGATAAAACTTTTCGCATTAAATGATAAACTCCAATTGAGTGTGTAAATCTTGAATGGGATGCACTTGGATATACTGAATCTGAAAATGAAGTTTGTTTGATGTATCTTAATCTTTGAAATTCTTTTGAATCTAAAATATTTTTGTGTTTGTATTTTACAAGAATTTGTTTGTATAATGGATCTTTAATAATTATATCTTGTTTATTTTCTACCATAGTATATAAAATATTTTTATTTATTTAAAGAATTGTTGTTATTTTAGAATTATTTTAAAACTATTTTTGACCTATTTTAATTATATTTTTATAAAATTGAAAAATTAATTAATTAATTTGATTATATAAATTTATTATATAATAATATATTATTACATAATATTATTATTTAATTACTCACCTAATCTTTTTAGAGCAGTGTATACATCTTTATTATCGATTTGAATATCTCTAATTGCTTTAATTACACTTAATGGATCTTCGTGTTGCCAAATATTTCTTCCAATTGCAAATCCTTGAGCACCACAGTTATTAACTGTTTCAACTGTTTGTAAAAATTCTTTTGTAGAATTTGTTTTTGGTCCTCCAGACATTACAACTTTTGATTTTCCAGCCATTCTAATTTGTTCTTTAAAATCATCAGTGTTCCCATTAAAAGGCATCTTTAAAATATCAGCACCTAATTCTTGACCTAATCTTGCACCATATGCTAAATTTTCACCAGAGTTTGGATTTTTAACTTTTTTACCTCTTGGGTAAATCCAAGATGCAACAGGTAATCCAAAGTCGTGAGCTTCTTCTTGAATATCTCTGAATTCTTCCATAATTTCTTTTTGATATGCTGAACCTACAAAATTTGTAAATCCAATTGCTTTAGCTCCAATGTCAACTGCTTTTCTTACTGAACAATTTACTGCAGGATGAGGATCTCCTTCTGGACCTAGTTCAGATTTAGGATTTACTTTTCCATTTACTTTTAACATAATATTTGTTTTATAGGATTCCCCATACATTTCTGCTAAACCTTTTTGACAAATAAAAGCATCAACATTTCCTTTTTCAGCAATTCCAAAAATATAATCTGGGTTTGCAGTTTCACCATCTAGTTCATATGGTCCATGTTCAAAACCTTGGTCTTGTGCTAAAAATAAGGATTTATTACTTGTTTCTAAACTTTTTAAAGCTTTTTCAATTCTTTTGTAACTCATATTTAAGTTTAGAATTTTTAGATTATAAAATATTTTTATCTTTTATCAGGGATTAATAATTATAAAT
>DAXK01000037.1 GCA_002506365.1 archaeon UBA583
TCATCTGTAATAACTAATATGTTTGCTGCTGGATTAGTTAAATTTTCAATACAACTACTCACATCAATTTTTGCTAAACCAGAAAAACTAGAATTAATATTACAATCAGTTCCTCCAATACTAATTGACTTAATTGATAAATTATCTCCTGAATTAATATATAAAATATCTCCAACTAAATCTTCCACTCCAACCTGACTACTTGATTTTTGAGTATCAACTTCAACATCAGTAAAAACTGAAGAACTAAAAGCAGTAAACCAACCTTGAAAACCAACAACAGATATAACTGCAACAACTAATAATAAAGCAGTAGCCACAACCGGACTTATTGCTTTTTTTTTAACAAATTTAAACTTACTAGAATCCATAACTATTTAATAATTTGATAGATTATAAAAATTTATATTATTAAATTCAAATGACAATCAAAAATAAACAATTTAATATTTATTTTTTAAAAAATAAAAAAATAAAATTTTTATAACTATGAGAAAAATTTAACTTACTATCTCCACTCCTTTTAAAATAATTAATTGGCAACTCACAAACTTTATTCTTAGATAATTTTCTAAATGCTTCAATTTTTAATTCCTCAGAAAACGCCATATCATTATTTATTAAAATAAACTTTTTTAAAACATTTTTTCTAAAAATCCACATCCCACTTTGAGAATCTTTTAAACTTAAATTAAATATTAAATTAGTAAACAAAGTTAAAATTTTATTTCCAACAAACCTTATATTAGGCATTGAACCTTTATGTAATTTATGAAATCTATTTGTAGAAATAAAATCATATTCTTTCTCAATTATAAAATCTAAAAAATACTTATACGCTAAACCAAATGGATAAGTGCAATCACAATCTCCTGTAATAAAATAATCACAATCTATTTTTTTAAACGCATATCTATACTGTCGCCCATAACCTTTTTTATAAGTTAAAACTTCAACATCAAACTTTTTTAATTCTTCAACAGTTCCATCAACTGAACCTCCATCAACAAAATAAATCTTATGTTCAAACCTATCAGAAAATTTAATATAATTAATTCTATCAATAACCTTTCTCACTGATTCAACCTCATTTAAACAAGGTAATAAAAAAACAACTTTTTCCTTTTTCATTTAATAATACTTATTTATTTATTTATTTATTTTTCTTAAAAAAATTATAATAACTGGATTAAAATTAATTGAAAACAACCAACTAAAAATCCAATCACAGCACCTAAATACTCAATATGTTTAAACTCACTCTTAGCAACACCTAAAATAATCTTTTCAACATTTTTAGTATCATAAGATAAAATCTTTTTCTCAACTTCCAACTTCACATCAAAACTTTCCTCTAAATGTGAAACTAACTCACCTCCAACCTTAATAATAATATCGTCAGCTTCCTTCTCTAAAACATTTTTAACAATAGGTTCAGCAATCATCTTCATCATAGCTGGAACATTATCTAAAATTTTTTGTGAAATAATTGGTAAAACTCTTTTTTTAATTTTTTCCAAATTCTCAGGCTCAGAAAACTTAGAACTAATATCCTCATGATTAATTAAAAACTCCTCAACAACTTCCCCAATCTTTTTAGCTAATATTTTTTTCCTCTTTGGAATTACTCCAACTAACTTAAACCCTAAAATATTTATTGGCGTATAAGGTCTAAACAAAGATCTAATCGCAACCCAATTTGTAAACCATCCAATCATTGCAGACACAACAGGAACCGCACCTAAAATAATAATCTCCTTTGACATAACTTACTTAATTTTTTCTTAATTAAAAACTTATCCTAAAAAATAAAATTAATTATAAAATAAAGTTAAACTAAAATTACTTCAACTTATAATAAACTAAAATACTCTGACCCACTAAAACTAAAAAATTTTCTCTTAATCTTCAAACTCTTAACAAAATCTAACTCTTTTAAACTTTTCTCTAAATTATCAATATAATCTCCATCCTGAATACTCAAACTCAAACTTGTATCTCCATTCTTTAAAACTTTAGAATTTACAGTATTAATATTAATATTCTTACTAGCAAACAAACTCAAAGTATCCATCATAAGTCCAATTTTATCACTCAAAATCAACTCCACAATAATCTCTTTAGTTTTCATCTCTTTCCACTTTAAACCAATTTTTTCATTAATTGTATACTTAGCATTATCACAATTTATATTATGAACAACAATTTCTTTATCTTTACCCTTTCCTCCAAAAACACCAACAATCTCATCTCCATAACTAAACTCACAACAACCACCCTTTCTTGACTTTTTAAAATCCTCCAAACTTTTAATCTTTAACTTTAAACTATCAAAAACCTCATCATCAACAGTAATATTATTTGGACCTGATTTTTTCAAATTCAAAGTATTTCTAATCTTAATTCTAGCCTTATTTGTAACAACAAACTTTAACCACTTTTCACTTGGTTTACTATTAGGATTTGTAATAATCTCAACAATATCTCCAGATTTTAAATTTTTATCTAAAGTGCAAATTGAACCATTAACTTTCCCCTTAACAGCTTTATCTCCAATCTCAGTATGAATACAATAAGCAAAATCTAAAACTGTTCCAGCCTCAGGTAATAAAAATACATCATTTTTCGGAGTAAAAACAAAAATCTCATCCTCAAAAAAATCAAACTTTAATAACTTCATAAACTCCTCATTATCCTTATGTTCCTTCTCCCACATCATAACTTCTCTTAACCAAGAAATTTTCTTCTCAAACTTTTTATCCTCCATTAAAGTTTTATATCTCCAATGAGCAGCAACTCCAAACTCAGCTAACTTATGCATATCCTCAGTTCTAATCTGAATCTCAACTGGAAAATTAATAGCTTTTGAAAAAATAGTTGTATGAATTGACTGATAACCATTTAACTTTGGATTTGCAATATAATCTTTTAACCTATCTGGAAAAGCTTGAAATTTCTCGTGGATATGACCTAATAAAGTATAACACTCAGAAATAGTTTTAACATTAATTCTAATCGCATACAAATCATAAATATCCTCAAAAGTTTTCACATTATTTTTAATTTTTTTATAAATTGAATAAAAATTCTTAGGTCTCCCTAAAACTGAACTATAAGAAAAATGATTATCATCTAAAACTCCCTTAATCTCACTAACCGCTTTATCTAAAACTTCCTCTCTTTTAGACCGTTCCATATTAACTTTATTTTTAACAAAATCATACATCTCAAAATTAATATACTTAAAACTTAAATCTTCTAAAGCCCACTTAATAGAATAAAGTCCAATCTTTTGGGCAATTGGGACATAAATTGCCATAGTCTCCTTTGCAATTCTTTCCTTTTTCTCATCTGGCATTGAACCTAAAGTTCTCATATTATGTAACCTATCACATAATTTAATAACTAAAATTCTAATATCCTTTGCACTCGCAAGTAAAACTTTTCTAAGTGCTTCAATTTTTTCCTCTTTTTTATTCTTAGCAAATCCTTCAATCTTTGTTAAACCATCAACAATTAAAGAAACATTCTCTCCAAATTTTTCCTTAATATAATTTGAAGAATATTCAGTATCCTCAACCACATCATGTAATAATGCTGCAACCACTGACTCAGTATCTAACCCTAATCCATGAACTAAAATTGAAACTTCCAATGGATGTAAAATATATGGTTCACCTGATGCTCTTTTTTGTTTAGAGTGTGCAAACTTTGCAAACTCATAAGCTTCTCGAATTTTAACTTTATCAAATTCAAGAGAAATAGTTCCATAAAATTTTTCAAACGTCTCATCAATTTCTTCAATACTTTTAATATTATTATTGTTATTATCTTCACTCATTTTATTTTTTATAATTTTACTAAATATCAATTATTAAAATCAATATAACATCTCACAACTATTATCGCTCAACTCTTGAGATAACCTTTGTATCTCTTCAATACTTGAATATAGGGTTTGAGGATTATTAAACTTATCGTTTTTAATCTCATCTCTTCCTCTAATTAACTCATTTTTTAAATCCGTATACAACTTAACCTGAAAACTTCCATCAAAAGTAGCACCACTCCCATAAACTAAATCTCCTGAACAAACTTGTTTTTTATCTGCTACTTCTTCTAAATATTCAACTTTATTAATATAATAATTAAAAATTGCTATCGTAGAATCAATAACTAAACTTTGCCCACAATCATAAGTTGAAGGTCTAGAAAAAATTGCCATTGTAATCATAGACACTGGTTTAGAATCAAAAACATCATCACGAAAATCAACATAACTAAAAATAGACTCAGTTCCATCAGACTCAGTATATTTCAAATTCCCTGACTCAAAATCACTAGAACTTCCACTAACTTGTAAATGATATGATTCAACTTTAATTTCATCTAAACTTAAACCTAGAGTAACTCCCTCATCAGATACAAACATTATACTTTGATAATTTCCTTCATTAATTAAATCATTATAAGTTGAAGCTGATATTGAATTTAAATTTATTTCAGAAAAACTCAAACTATCTCTATACGCAGAATCACTAAATTTTTCTCTTAAAATTTCTGTAATACTTGAAGTAGAATCAAAAACAATTAAATTTTTCTTTGACACAATCCCCATCATATTTGTAACTTTAAATGGGGCTCTAAAGTTCTCAACAGCTAAATAGGTAAAACTTACCTTTCCCTCATTTAAACTAGTCATAAAAGAAGGAATATTTTTCAAAAAATCAACATTATCATCTATTTTATCATTTAAAGATAAAAGTGGCAACCCATTATTACAAATAATCTCAACTTGTGTATCCTTAAAAAAAGTATCAATAGGTTGAATATAATTTTCCTCATATCCAATAGTTGTTCCAGCCTTACTTAAAATATTAGATAAAGCAGATTTAACTTGAATATAATATTTAGTTTCCTCATTCTCAGAATAAGTATCAATTACATTATATGCAACATAAATAAAAAATGTTCCAATAATAATCATAAATAACCAAGATAAAGAAATTTGAATGTCAGCTTTTTTATTTGTAAAAAAATTTCCGTTTCTTTTTAATTTAAACTTTGAGAAAACATTGTTTTCACATCGGTTTAGAAATTTATAATTTCTTGACATAATCATAAAATTATAATTCTAGTTTATATATTCAAGTAATCATTTACTTGTAAAAAAAGAATAAAATAAATTGAAATATATTAAAATTAAATAGATAATCTTAATTTATTTTTAACAAGCTTCATTATAAATCCACACTGTAGAAAAACTCCCTAAAGTAACATTAACATCAGCATTTTTCATACACGTTGTAGATGTAACTCTTAACTCTAAATTATCTCCTGCTACTGCTGTTGATGAAGTAACCCAACTTCCACCATTAATTCTTAATACTACATCACTTTCTTCGGACATAACATTAACTGGTAAAGAACCATCAAATCCTCCTAATGTCACTAGATTTGAAACTTGTGTATCCCACCCCATAGCAAAATAGGTAGGAAATGTAAATGCATCAGGAATTATATCTGCTGGAGCTGGTGGCGCAGCTGAGACACTATTTTCAACTAAAAATATTTTTTCATCTAATTTATTCTCAGTAATTAATACTATATCAGTTGCTCCACTTGAGTTTTCAATACAACTAGAAATATCGTATTTTTCAACACCTAGTGCTAAACTTGAAATTGAACAATCATTACCTTCAATTTTTAATGTGAAATTATCATAATTATCAACTTTATCATTTTTAATATAAACTTGAGAACCAATCACTTGTAATAACTCTACACTCCCTCCTTGAGAAATTACACTTGTCTGGGATTCAACATCTACTAATTGAGAACTTTGAAATGATGTAAACCATCCTTGAAAACCAACAACTGAAACTACTGCAACAACTAAAATTAAAGCTGTGGCAACAACAGGACTTATAGCCTTTTTATTATAACTTGTATAATTCATATTTAATATTCAAATAAATTAAATATAAATATATCTTGTCTCTAAAAAGTAAAATATGTAAATAAAAAATAATTTTATAATTATTTAGAATGAGGATCAATATTTTGTTCCTTATACTCAATTCCTTTTAAAATAAATAAAATAAATGACTCTGCTTCTTTTTCTTCCATACCAAAAGCTTCAGCAAATTCTTTCGCATCAACTTTTTTTCCACTTGTTAAAAATTTAGAAATTTTTTCAGCTTTATCCATATCAGATAATTTATACTTTTCAACAATTTTATCAAAATTATTCTTTAACTCTTGTAATTCCATAATAAAAATTAACACAATTTTTTATATAAAGTTTACTTTTTTAAAATCAAACCTCCATCAAACATTGATGTTGATGTGATAATCAACTTCTAAATACATTGCATTTAAAATAATAAGATATATTTATATATCTTTTATCATAAAATAAATTATGACAAAAACTCAACTAAAATTTATTTCAAAAAATAAATTTATTAAAAATACATTTATCTTCACAATAATTTTATTTTTAATTGATATATTAACTAAATACTTTTTCACAAATAAATCTTATTTTGAAAATTCATTATTTTTTATTAAATACTCTCAAAATTATGGTTCAGCTCTTTCAATGTTCTCAAATATTTCATATTACAATACAATCGTAATATTACTATCCTTTGGAGTTTTATACTATTTATTCAAAAATCTAAAAGAATTTAATCATACTAAATTAACTTGTTTAACATTTTATTTTCTAATTCCTGGAATACTCGGTAACCTTTATGATAGATTATTCTTTGGATTTGTGCGAGATTTTATAGGTATAAAAAATTTATTTATATTTAACATGGCAGATATTTACCTAACATTTGCTGTAATACTTTACATTATTTATGAATTAAAACAATCTTCATTTTTCTCTAGGTAATAATAACAAATCTTTAAAAATAAAAATTCTCATTTTTTTAGTTATGAATGACCATATAGAAGTTATAGGAAACACTTCATCAATTATTGACTATAATTTAAATGAACAATACTCAAATGTTAAAAAAATTATAATCTCTGGTGAAAAAATAATTTCATCCTTTGAAGATGTCGGAGCAAACGATATTTTTGAAAAACTTTCAAACTCAACACTTGAAAGTTACGCCTCAAATCTTCGTTCAGCAATTGATAGCGGAATTTTAGATTCCACAATTAATTCCCAATTATATAAAGAAATTACAGACAATTTAAGTTCAATTTCTGAAACTATGATGGATATTCAACTTCAAGGTTATAATTTTATGAATTCTGTTTCAAATTCAAAATTTACATTAACACTTCGTTGTGAATCCTTTTCAGTTTCAAGATATTATGAAGAAAGGGGAAGTTTTCTTTCAATAATTAGGTCATTAATTTTAGATTACTTAGAATTCTTTGGAAATACACAAAGACTAAAAAGATTAAAAAACTTTCAAATTGAAATTTATGAATCTGAAGAAATTCATAAACATATTTTTCTAAAAAAAGATGGTTCAAAATTAATTCTTGCAACTAATTTTGGATTTCCAAAATCATCACCAATTGATTTTTCATGCGGTTCTGAATTTTATTTCTCAACAGGAAAAGGATTTAATTTTTTTAGAAATTCTCAAACTTCAGCAATTTTAAGAGAACATAATAAATTAGTTGAAAGCCCAATTCAAACAAGAGATAAGATTTTATCTGATGATGAATTAATCACAATTAATAACACAACAAAACATATCTCTGATGCTGTAATTGAGTTATACCTTACAAAAAAAGGAAAATTAAACATTCTAAATGTTTCAGCTTTAGAAAACACAATCCACTCTGGATCTGATAATGGTTTTTATATTAACAAATCATCAAAAAATTATGACAAAATCTCTCTACTAACATTAAGAGATGATTTAGTAGATGAAATGCCAAATCCAAAATATTTATTATTAAGAAACTCTAACGAAGTTCAAAGTTTCTTATCAAACACTGATTCAATTAATTATATTGACGGATTAGTATTAATGGAACATTGTTACACTCCTTACTTAGATGCTATTGGAGATATAAATGATATTGATGTAATTTTTCAAAAACATGAATTAAATAAATCATATGATATTGAATTAAACCAATCTCAAGTATTAATCGGTTCAAATGACGATAAAGTAGCAGTTAATCCATTTAATAATATTTTAGATGATAAAAATAAAGAAAGAGACGAAAGATTAGAAAGATTAAAAAATGTAGATTTATCTACTCCACAACATATAGAACAAAATAGACAAATGGAACAACAAGCAGTAAATCAACTTGCGGAAGGATTAATTGCAAGTCCAAACTCCTCAATGAACAACACAAGTAATCCAAATTCATATGGTTCAACACCTATGCCTCAATCAACTCCTGGTAAAAAATTATCAGCAATTGATATGTTAATGCACGCAGCAGAAAATAAACCTGCTCAGCAACCTCAAAATAATTTTGCTGGACAACAAAATCAAATGAGTAATACTGCTCAATCCGCAGTAAATTCAACGACTATGGGGGGTGGACTGGGAGCTGCAGCAGCAGCTTCTCAGGCGCAAGCTCCTCCAGTATCAAATCCAAATTCATATGGTTCAGCACCAATTCCACAATCAACCCCTGGTAAAAAACTATCTGCTTTTGATTTATTAATGCACGCTGCTGAAAATAAACCTGCTCAACCTACAGAGCAACCTATTCCTGAGCAACCTCAAGCTCAACCTGAACCACAACAAATTCAACAAAATGGGCAACAATACAGTAATCCTCAAAATCAATATAATCAACCTGCTCAAGAGCAATACAACCAACATCAAAATCAACCAGTTCAAAATCCTGAAATTGATATTGTATATAGTGAACCTAAACATCAACCAACTAGTCATCCTCAAGAGCAAACGGGAATGGTTGACCATTTTGCAATGTATGATGAACCAAAAGAACAAGTATCAGATGAGCAAAATATTCACAATCAAATGTTAAATAGGGAATTAGTTGAAGATATTGCAGATGAAATTATTGTTGAAGATTTTCAACAAAATACTCAATATAATAATACTCAAACTGACTATCAAAATAATTTTGAATCTGAACAAATTCCGCAAGAATTACAACAAGATTTAAATGAGATTGAATCTGAGATAACACAATTAGATTCAATTGAACATAACGAACTAAATCAAATTCATACAACTGAGCAATCAGAAGAGTATATGGAAATTCCAAACACTCCAAAAGTTGATATAGAGAGATATAATGATATTATTTCTACAAAAATAATTACACTTCCAACTATTGAGTCACAATCCTATTTTGTAGATTCATCAAATTTAGGGGAAATCACAACTGGAGGGGATTTATACTTTTTAACTCCAACTGATGAAAATTTAACAAATGATAATTTAAATTATGTAATTCCATTAGGAGTTTCAGATCAATATTCAGATAAACATAATTATATTGTAAACTCAGCTAACGATTACTTTTTATTAGGGGAAAATCAAAAATTAAATTTATTTATTAATTTATCATATATTGATGAATCAATTAAAGAAACTTTCCTAATTAAATGTTTAAACCACGCTAAATCAGCATATGTTGTATGTTTAAAACAAGATATTAAACTACTTGAAAAACATATTAATAAATTAACTGGTGTATTTGTAAAAGACTTAGACTCAACAGAAGAATTAAATGAAATTGAATACTCAATTTTATCTTTTGAAAAAAATTATTTAATGAAAAAATTCAACTAATTATTAATTAATTTTTATTTATT
>DAXK01000043.1 GCA_002506365.1 archaeon UBA583
TATATTAAATAAAATAATTTTATTTCATATATCAAAAATTGAAATCCGAAGATTTCAATTCATAAAATTCTTGTAGTATTAAGCTTGACAACTTAACTAATTAAAAAGTTTGTAAAAAAGAATAATTTAATTTAAAATTAAATTTATTCGTTTACTTTAACTTCTGAACCAGTTAAACCACCTGCGTTTAACTTAGCAGCAGCAGCAGTTGTTCCAGCTAAATCGTATCCGTAAACTAATACAGAGTTAACATCAGCAAAGTATCTAACTACAGCTTCTCCTTCTTCTACACCAACAACTCCTTCACCTAATAATGAAGCAGCAACAGCGTTAACAGCAGGACCACCAACAACAATCATATCTTCAGTTCCTGAAACTTCTGAAGCCATTACTGGAGCAGTAATATCGAATTCAACAGCTTCTGATGAAACCTTTTCAGTTGAAACTGTGTATCCAGCTTCTTCTAATTCAGCAACTTTAGCATCAGCCATATCAGCATCAACAGTGTAAGTTTCTACTGAAGAACCAGCAGCACCGAAGTTAAATGAAACTTTTCCAACCACTTCTTCTGAAGGAACCATAATCTTAACAGAGTTATCATCTTCATCATTAACGATTACTCTAGTTCCATACTTATCAACACCTAATTGATAATCTGAACTTTTACCCATATCAGCTAAAGACATACCTGCAGAGATAGATAATGCAATATCTTCTGATTTAGCCTCAGTGTTATGTTGATCGTATTGAACTGTGAAAGTTGTAGTTAAAGTTGCAGATTCATCTGAATCAGCATCACTAGAATATGAGAATACTAATTGATTTGTTGCAGCTTCAGCAGCTTCAAAGTTCATCATTAATTCATTTTCTAAGTATAGAGCAGATTTTTTAGCACCTACAGTTACTTCACCAGATAATTCAGATAATTCTGATACATCAACAGAAACTGTTTTACCAGCAGCATCAAAAGTTACAGAGTCTAATTTATCCTTAATATCAGCAGCTTCTAAATCATCACCATTCATTGAAGACTTTAAAATATCATCAAATGAAATAACAGACTTACCTTCCTTATCTTCATCACTAGATGAAACTTGGAATAAGTGCATATCTTCTTTCTTACCTTCTAAAGTAAAGAACATTAAATCATCTAAATCAGTAGTAGATAAGCCTAAATCAAATGTTACAGTTCCTGAAACAGTATGGTTTAATAAGTCTAAAGAGTTATCTAATTCAGATACAGTAACTCCTGCACCAGCAGTAGCTAAATCGGAACCTGTGAAAATAATTCTAGTATCTTCTGCACCTAATTGAAAATTATCTAATGAAGCAGGAATATCTAATGAATCAATAGCTGAAATCATAAATTCTGAAGGAATAGCTTTCCCATTATATAAATTTCCTGAAAATTCTACTGAATCAGTAGTTGAAGTAATTTCAACAGTTGAATATTCAACTTCGTTAGTACCATCATAAGATAAAGTAAAAGCACCAAATAATACATCATTTAATGAATCTCCTTCTTCTAATAATACATCAACATCAGTTCTATAATTAATTGTTAAAACTTTTGCAGACCAAGTAGTATCTACTTTATAATCATCATATAAATCATCAACAGATTCATCATTAATTTCAATTGAACTTGAACCAAATGATAACTTTTGACCACCTACAACTAAAGAAGCATATCCTTTAACTGAATCTCTATTAGAAGATACAATTTCAGTAACTGCAACTGAAATACCAGCAACTTCTTCAACATCATTTAAATCAATTGATTTTGATTCACCATTAATAGTTAATAAAATTTTTGCATCGTTACCAGTACCTGATACAGATTGAATCTCAACTTCATATGAAACTCCATCAATAGAAACTGAAGAAGTTTCTCCTTCACCTAATGAAACTTTATTAGCCCCACCAATTAATTCTAATTTATTAGTATCAATATCAACAATAGTAAACTCATTACCCATAATTGTTAATTCTTCACCTTCAACATCCTTTTGAACATCAGAAGTTGAAATATCTCCTAATTCAGTTAAATCTAAAGTATATGTTGCAAAAGTTGCTCCATCCTTAAAGAATAAACCTTCAGCAGCTTCAGTTTCACCTTTAACTTCTTTAAAGTATTTATAGTTAAATTCTGAATCAGCATCAGCTGCAACTAAAGTTAAAGTTTGAGTATAATCTTCATTATCAACTGAACCATCAGCTAATAAATCAGTTGAATCTTCATCTAATTCTTCAATTAAATCAGTGAATGAATCTCCATAATTTAATGATGATTTTTCCTTAATTGCTGAAACAATATCTCCACCATCAGTTGAAGTCATCTTTGCAGTAATCTTTACTTTTTCTGAGTCTCCAGATAATTCTGAAGCTAAGTCTGAAATAATAGATGTAGCAGCAGCTGAATCAGCAGTTGCTCCAATTACAACAGTTCCATCGAATTCTCCAGACTTAACAAAGTTTGAAGGATATGCAGATAATCCTGCACCAAATACTGCACTACTCACTAAAGCTGCAGAAGCAGCAACAGCAGTAATTCTTTTAGTCGCTTTTTTAAACGTATTCATTTTTTTTAATTTAATTTTAAGACCACTCATCGAGTTAGTCTACAAACTTACAACATTTAGTAACCAAGCTTTTTTAATTATAAATTTTGATTACTACTTATTATGAGTTAAAATTGAAAAAACAATTTAAATCAATATAATAGCAATAAAAAACTTCAAATCTTGACAAATTTGAATAAAATGTTTAATATTACTACTAAATAAGTAATAATAATAAAACACATAACTATTATAAAGGTTATGGATGTTTTATCCACAATTAAAACCATAGCAGATAACTCCTATTAACTAAATAAGTTGTAGAGAAGAGTAGTTTATAAATAAAAACTTTAAAATAATTTAACAAAAAAATATACAAATTTAAACAAAAACAACATAAATTTATATTCTTAAAAGAATTATTATTCTTATACTAAATAAAAATGAAAACAATAAATTCAGACCAAACAAAACCACAAATTCTCGAATTAGCTAAACAACTAACAAAAAGAAGACAATACTTAAAACTATCACAATTAAAATTATCTAAACTAGCAAACTTATCATCATCAATAATAAATAAACTTGAATCTGGAAAAATTGACCCAACACTATCAACAATCCTAAAAATTGAAAACGCACTACAATCACAAGAAAAAATATCAGAACTTACAGCAAAAGATATTATGATAAAAGAAATAGCAATAGTATCATCAGATACAATAATCTCAAAAGCTGCTAAAATAATGAGAGAAAATGATTTCTCACAATTACTAGTAATAGATAATGGAAAATTAAACGGAGTAATATATGAAACCAATATACTTGATGCAATATTTAAAGAAGAAATAAATCCACACCAAGAAAAAATAAATAAAATTCTAAGCGAAAATCCAATAATTATCCCACAAAACTATCCAGTAGCCCAACTAACATATATATTTAGTAACAAAAACACAAAATTTGTATTAGTCGCTGAAAACTTTAAATACCTAGGAATAATCGTTCCAAGCGACATACACAAAATAAACTAATAATAAAATAAACAACACAAATAACTAAACACACACACCAATTATTCTTAAAAGAATAATTATGTCACTTTCTATTATATAAAATAAACTCCAAACTAATTCTATGGAAAATAATTCAAATTATTACTTTACATCAGAATCAGTAACAGAAGGACACCCAGACAAAATGTGTGACAAAATTTCAGACACAATCCTAGATGCGTGTCTGGCTCAAGACCCAAACTCAAGAGTTGCCTGTGAAACAGCAACAAAAACAGGAATGATTATGCTATTTGGAGAAATCACAACAAAAGCAAACCTAAACTATCAAAAATTAGTAAGACAAGCTGTCCAAGATATTGGATACGACCACTCAGACAAAGGTTTTGACCACAAAACATGTAACTTACTAATTGCCCTAGAGGAGCAATCCCCAGACATTGCCCAAGGAGTAGATGATAAAATCGAAGAAAATAAAGAAATTGGAGCTGGAGACCAAGGAATAATGTTTGGATACGCAAGTAACGAAACAAAATCATTTATGCCACTATCAATTGACCTAGCAAACAAACTAGCCCAAAAATTAACACAAGTTAGAAAATCCGGAGAACTAGAATACCTAAGACCTGATGGAAAAACACAAGTAACAATTGAATACAATGAGCAAAATATCGCCCAAAGAATTGACTCAATAGTTATCTCATCCCAACACTCAGAAGAAATAGAACACCACAACCTAAAATCAGATATTATTGAAAAAGTAATTTTAACTACAATCCCTCACAAATTACTAGACGAAAATACAAAATACCACATCAACCCAACAGGTAAATTTGTAATTGGTGGACCACAAGGAGACGCAGGACTTACAGGAAGAAAAATAATCATCGACACATACGGTGGACACGGAGCACACGGAGGAGGAGCATTCTCAGGAAAAGATGCAACAAAAGTAGACAGAAGTGCTGCTTATATGGCAAGACACATTGCAAAAAATATTGTTGCCGCAAACCTTGCCGACAAATGTTTAGTCCAACTTTCATACGCAATTGGAATCTCTGAACCTACATCAATCCACCTAGACTGTTACAATACTCAAAAAGTAAACTTATCAGAACTTGTAAATACAATTAAAAAAATATTTCCAACAAAACCTGGAGAAATAATAAAATACCTAGATTTAACAAAACCAATATTTGCTAAAACATCAGCCTACGGGCACTTTGGAAGAGAAGATGAAGACTTCACATGGGAGTGTTTAAACAAAGTTAATGAATTATCAAAATTATTAGAAAAATAAACTAATAAAAGAAAATAAAAATAACCTAATAAATAAAATAAAAATAAAGATAAAATTATTTAATAATAATTTTTCTACATAACTCACAAGACCCATTACAATCACAAATCCCATTAGTATGAGTCCATTTTTGTAAAACATTATACACATCAACTAAATTAATTCCAACTTGTGTTAATTTATAAGTTATCTTTCCAGAATTATTTATTTTCTCAATAATCTTATATTCCTCAAGTTCCTTTAATCTCATTGAAATTACCCTACTTGTAACACTAGGTAACATTCTCTCAAAATTAGTAAATCTAAACTCCTCATAAGGACTTTTCCAAAAAAGTAATAAAATTAATAACATCCATTTCTTAGAAATTAAATCAAAACTTTTATACATCGCACAATTAGTATCATATAAATTTAAACGTTCCACTAAAAATAAAATTTTTTTCCACTTTAAAATAATTTACTTTAAAATAATATAGTGTCAAACATAATTAAATTAAATAAATATCAAAAAAATACCTAAATTATTAAAATAAGATAAAATAAAATTAATTTTACCCTTCTATTTTAAACAAATAGAACAACTATCACAACTACTCAAATTTTTACAATCTTCAGTCCAGTTTTGCATCAACTTAAAAATTTTAAATAACTTCAAACCATCAGTTGTTAAAACATATACAAATTTAGGTCCTAAATCAACCCTATCAACAATCCCAAAAGTTTCCAATTCTTTTAACCTTATAGAAATTACTCTACTAGTTATAGATGGAAACACTTTAGAAAAATAAGAAAATTTAAACTGATCTTTTGGATTTTTCCAAAACAAAACTAAAATTGGAACCATCCACTTTTTTCCTAACAAATCAAACAAATTGTAAACATTACAACTATTTTCCGATATTTCAAACATATTCACAAAAATAAAGTAATAATATCCCTTTAAAAATTTATATACTAATTAAAAAAATAAAAACACAATAAAATAATAGAAAAATAAAATAAAAATAAAATAAAGATAATATAAAAATAAAATAAAGATAATATAAAAACACAAACTAATAGAAAAATAAAAACATAATCTAGCACACAATTTATTTTTAAAAGTAGTAAATCATAAATAAATAAAACAAACTTAAAACTAAAATATGAATAAACAAAATATCGAAAAAAAACAAATCCCAAAAGATAAAATCATTAATTATGATGTTGTAATTATTGGAGGAGGAGGAGGAGCAAATATTGCTAAATATGCTAGAGAAAATAATTTAAAAGTAGCAATAGTTGAAAAAGAAAGATTAGGTGGAACATGTTTAAATAGAGGCTGTATCCCTTCTAAAATGTTAATCCACCCAGCAGAAGTTGCTGATGAAATTCGTGAAGCAAAAAAATATAACATTAAAAACAATACAAAATTTGAAGTTGACTTTAAAAAATTAGTATCAAGAATTACTGAAAACATATTTGAAGATTCAGACAATTTAGCAAAGCTCTACAAAAAATTAGACACAATTGATTTTTATCACAAACAAGCTACATTTGTTGACAACAAAATAATCCAAGTTGGAAGAAAATATATCACAGGAAAAAAAATAATTATTGGAGTTGGAGCAAGACCTGGAATTCCACCAATCCAAGGATTACAAGACACACCTTACTGGACATCAACTGAAACTTTAAGAAATACAACACAACCAAAATCATTAATTGTGATTGGAGGAGGATACATTGGAGTTGAATTAGGTTACGCTTATGATGCCCTTGGAACAAAAACAAATTTTTTAGTAAGAGGAAATTTTATTCCTAGAGAAGATGGAGAAATAATTGAAGAATTTGATAAAGTTTTCAGAAACAAACATAAAATAACTGATATAACCAGTATTGAAAATGTTGACTATATTAATGGCGAGTTTAAAGTTCAAATTAAAGACAAACAAGGAAAAAAAAGAACTCTAAAAGCTGAAAAATTATTAGTAGCAACAGGAGTTAAATCAAACAACGATTTACTTGGACTTGAAAATACAGATATTAAATTAAATAAATACGGATATTTACAAGTTGACAAATATCTAGAAACAAATGTTAAAGGAATTTATGGAATTGGAGATTGTGTAGGAAATTTTATGTTTAGACACTCAGTAAATTTTGAAACAGAATATTTAATTCCTCAACTATTTAATAAAAAAACCAAAAAAGCACCAATTAATTATCCACCAATGCCACACGCAATTTTTTCAAATCCTCAAGTTGCAGGAATTGGAAAAACTGAAGAAGAATTAAAACAATCAAAAACAAAATATTTCATTGGAAAATGTAATTATAGAAATTCAGCAATGGGTTCAGCATTACTTTCCGAATACGGATTTTGTAAATTAATTTTTGAACAAAAAACTCAAAAATTAATCGGAGCACATATTATCGGACCACAAAGTTCAGTAATGATTCACCAATTAATAGCACACATGCACCACAAAGCAAAACTTGAAGATTTACTAAAATTAATCTACATCCACCCAGCACTTCCTGAAATTGTAAGAAATGCCGCTAGAGATGCTAACAAAAATAAAAAATAGTTTTTTTTATAAACCATTTTTAATTTTTAATTAATATGAACAAAATAAGATACAGTTTTAATTTCTCAATTTTATACTTTAAACAATCAAGATTTGATGAAAACCATATTAAACAAGCAATTAAAGATTATTCTGAAAATGTAGAATTAAAATTAAACATAACTAAAAAATTCTACGAAATAGAAGTTAGATTACTCGATAAGAAAACTCAAAACATCAAACAACTAAGTGAAGAAATCTACAATTACATTGAAAATTATAAAATCGAAGATTTCATAATAAAAAACATATAATAATTCTAAAATAAATATTAAATTATTTTTTCAAAAATTAACAAATAATTTAACAATTATAAATAAAATATATAAATAATAAATATTCTAAAAACATAATGGAAAACATTACATTTAAACAAGCACTAAAATATCCATTTAATAGACCAAAAGCACTATTAAATGGACTTTGGATATTAGTTCCAATTTTTGGATGGTTAGCAATTTTAAGCTACTCAGTAAGAATTATTAACGAATTAATAGAAGGTAAAATTAAACAAATGCCTAAAATTAGCCCAGTCCAAGATTTTAAAGATGGGTTCTTTTTACTATTAAAATCATTACCATTTTTACTTTTATACACTATAATCTTTGAAGGACTAATATATTTACATCAAGGATTTGAATTTTTAAGATTAATTTCAGATTTATTAATCGTCCCAATTTTAGCAATGAATTTTTGTCAAAAACAAACTATTGAATCATATTTTGAATTTGACATATTAAATAAAGTATTCGACAATTTTAAAGAATATTTTGTAATTACATTAAAATCAATTGGACTAATGCTTACATTTTTAGTTCTATGTATTGTAATTGTTGGAATTCCAGCATTAATGTTTGGAACATATTTCTTTTACGCTAATTTTTATAGTAAATATTTATTAAAAAAATCAAATAAAAAGAAAAAAGAAATTAAAGAAAAATAAATTTTTACAATTTATTTTCAAAAACTAAACTAATTCTAAAATTCACACATAAACTATATAAATCAAAAACAACATATTTTACCTATGAAGAAAATTGTTTATCAAGAAAACTTTGCATTTATTTATTTTACAAAAGAATTCTACGATAAACAAAAAATTGAAAACTCAATTTTAAACTATTCTGACTTTGTAACACACAATCTAGGAGAACTTGGAAAATACTTAGTTCTAAAAATATCATTAAAAAATAATGACTACACATTAAAAACATTAGCAGAAGAAATTTCAAATTATGTATTATCTGAACAATTTCAAAAAAATCAAGAGGAAAATAAATAAAAATGGCTCAAAGACAAGTATATCACGATTTAGTTGAAAATAAAACAAATATTGAAAATGAAACATTAGAAATATTAAAAAATCCATTTCTAAATAGACCAAGTATTGAACAAGCAATTGAAATTTCAACAAAATACAAAATTGCTCTTCACCCAAGACATTTATTTTACTGGAACGAATTAACCTCAAACCAATTAATTGAATATTTAGAAGATTTAAAATCATCCCAAATAAACTCAGACTCAATTTTTATTACAACAACTCCAAATATGAAAAAATTCTACGAAAACTTAGGAATTGAACATGATTTAATTTCACAAGATGAAAAAAGTTCAATTATTGAAATTCAACAACTAAACTCTAAAATTTTATTTACAAATCTAGGAATTGCTAAAAGTAACTGGTTTAACAAATCAAGTTTTCAATTAAGAATTGATGAATTAATTAAAGAAACAAAAGCAAATTTAGGGTTATCAAGTTTAGAAATTATTAACTTATCAAACTTTATTGAAATTAGAGATAAAGGTGGAACATATATTGGATGTAGAATGGGAAGACCTGAAAAAGCAAAAATGCGTGATTTTGATGGTAGACCAGCCGGACTATTCCCAATCTCAGACAACGGAGGAAGAATGAGAAACATCATGGAAGCTGTTAAAAAAACTGGTAAAATTACATCAAATTATAGTTTTTTTTTATGTCCAAACTGTGATAAAGAAACAATTTATCCAAGATGTCAAATTTGTAAAACTAAAACTGAAAAAATGTATTTTGAAAAATTTACTGATGTTGAAGTTAAAAAAGACCACGAAAAAGCAGTAAGATGGAAAAGAGCAGATTTAGAACTTAAAACATATATTGACGAAGCAAGAGATATCTTAAAAGATGTAAACCTTCCAAAATCCCTAAAAGGAATTGAAAAAACTGAAAACCGTTACAGAATTCCTGAACACTTAGCAAAATCATTTTTAAGACAAAGAAATAATGTTTTTGTAAACAAAGATGGAACTTCAAGATTTGATATGATTGAAATGGGATTAACTCACTTTAAACCAAATGAATGTGGGACATCAATTGAAACTCTAAAAAAATTAGGATACCATTACGATTACTTAGGTGAACCATTAACAAAAGATTCACAAATTATTGAAATTCTACCTCAAGATGTAATCTTACCAGACTGTGAAGCAAGTGGAGATGAATTAGCATCAGACTATGTAATTAGAACTGCAAACTTTGTAGACGATGAATTAATTCACCTTTATAATCAAAAAGCATTTTATAACTTTAAAACAAAAGAAGATACAATCGGACACCTACTAATTGGGCTTGCGCCACACACATCATCAGGAATTATTGGAAGAATTATTGGATATTCTAAAACTCAAGGATGTTTTTCTCACCCAGTTTGGCACGCAGCCCAAAGAAGAAATCTAGATGGAGATGAAAACGGAGTAATGTTATTAATGGATGGACTAATTAATTTCTCAAGAGAATACTTGCCTGACAGACGTGGATCTAGAACAATGGATACAAGTTTAGTATTAACAGCTCACCTATATCTTGACCAAATTGATGATGAAGTTCATGGAATGGATATTGTAGACTATTACCCATTAGAATTTTACAGACAAAATAAAAATTATGTATCACCAAAATCAGTTAAAATTGAACAAGTAGACCACAGACTATCAGTAAAAGATACTGATGAAAGATATTTAGGATATGGATTTACCCACTCAAACGAAGATTTAAATGATACAGTTTTATGTTCATCATATAAATCAGTTCCATCAATGCAAGAAAAAATGGACTTACAATTATTAATTGGAACTCAAATTAGAGCAGTTGACGAGCACAAAGTTGGAACATTTATTATTGATAAACATTTTATGAAAGATATTAAAGGTAACTTAAGAAAATTCTCCATGCAAAAATTCAGATGCACAAAATGTAATATTTCATATAGAAGACCACCATTAAATGGAAAATGCACTCAATGTAAAGAACCAAATATTAACTTTACAATCCACGAAGGATCAATTAAAAAATATCTAGGACCAAGTTTTAGTATTTGTGAAAGATTTAATGTTGACCCATATATTGTAGAAACATTAGAATTAGCAAACTTAAGAGTAGAAGGAGTATTTGGAAAAGAACTAGAGAAACAAAAATCATTAAATTCATTTTTCAAGTAACTAAAAAATTGAAAACAGAGTTTTTGGAAAATAAGTTGATTAATTTAAGAGTAAAAGGAGTATTTGGAACTTTGTGAAATCTTTAAGAAAAACATTGTTTTTCGATTTCACAACGACTTAGAAATTGAGTATAAATTTTTTGAAAGAACTAGAGAAACAAAAATCATTGAATTAATTTTTCAAATAATCCAATTTAAAAATAAATAATTTAAATAATTATTTTAAATTTCTAACCCCAAGTAAATAATTCCCTTGATCAGAAAAAGAAACATTTTTCCAAAATCCAGTTTTTTGTTTATTATTTAAATAAGCATTTGAAAAACCAAGTTCAAAACCAAAATAATTTAAATTTTTCAAAAAAGGAGAATTCTCAAAATTATCTAACTCTGACATATTAAAAGTATCAGCACACAAAGTTTCTAAAATATCACAAGTTCTAGGTTCCTCAATATTCATAAAACCAATCCCCAAAACTTCAAAATTATCTATCATAGTCTCAATAGTTTTTCTAGTTATATCAAATACTCTCCCCGAATTAAAACCTGAATTAATATCCTCAATTCTTAAAATTTTAGAATTTAAATTATAATTTAAATTAATAAAATGAGAGTTTCCCAAATTACAATCCCCACTTGTATAAACTACTTTAGAAATCGAACGAACAGAATTTTTTTTAAAATTTAATTTATCATCCCTAGACAAAAGTAAATCAGGGAACTTTTCCAAACCATTTTTTTCAATATTTAAATCCATTCTAACTATTAAGTAGTAATTAATTTGGATTTATAAATATAATTAAATTAATTCCTATAAGCATTTAAAGTATAAGTTCTTCTATTCGGCAATTTAACAAAATTAATTCTATCAAAACCTAAATCATAAACACAATTTAAAAATGGAGATTTAAATTCTTCATCTCGCCCAATTAAACAAAAATCTCCTACAACATCAAAATTATCCAATAAATTTTCTAAACTACTAACAGTTTTATCCTCAACAACATTAGAAAATTTTACTGACAAAACTCCAAGTAACTCATCAAAAGAAGAAATAATACTTTTAGTTAAACCTCGAATAGAACTCTCATTATGAACTTGTTGAATTTCCAAATAATTATTAGAATGATTATAATTTACCAAAACATAAATATTTTCACCACCAATATTATTCTCATACTCATAAGTGTTTTCCCTCAATTCCCCAATATTATATAAATTAACACTAGAGCAAACAACTCTCTCAACTCCACCCATAAAATTACTTTTCCTTAAAGTCTGCATCTTCAAATTTAACTTTTGGTTTTTTAATCTCTGATTTTTTACCTTTTGAAGATTTTGAATTAAAACCACTCTTTGAATTAAAAGCTTTCATATCCATCTGTTGATATAAAAGACCATTCTTAAAACTTGCCATCTCCAAAATACAAAAAATTATTCCTAAAAATCTTGCAACATACCCAAGCAAAGGAATTAAAGATAATCCTGCAAGCCCCACCAAAAATATTTCTAAAAAAATATTTAATAATCTTCCACGAATAATTGAAATTAAAATTTGAACAATTAACAAAACTACAATCACTCTATAAACTTCATCAAAAAAAGTTGGAATCAATCCAATACCAAAACAAATCCCCATCGCTGAAGAAATAAAATATTGAACATTATCCATAATTTTATTATTTTTTTTTACCATAAAAATAAAGATAATTTAAATATTATAAATATTACCTATCCATAATACATAAAATAAAAAATAAAAATACAAAATTACCTAATTACTTGAAAATCTAAAACCTCTAAAACTCCAAGATAACTAGTTTTATCAACCCCATCATAAACTGGAACTAAAGTTTTATACGCGCTCTGCTTAAACTCAACATCACTCCCACCAAACTCATCTGTCGGAGTATTATTATACACAGTAATATTTTTAATAGAATTTAAATCAATATCATATAATTGAAACTCAATCTTACTAGTCCCCAATTTTTGTCTAAAAAATTCCTTCCCCTCAACAGTTTGAGAATAATTTCCCATAGCCTCCAAAGAAGTTTTATCAAACTCCTGATCAATATAACCTAACTCAGACTTATGAATTAAATTTAACTTTAAAATATAATCATATCTCTCAAAAGCTTTCTCTTTTTGTTGTTTTGCCATCTCCTCAGCAATCGCCTTAGAATTAGAATTATTATACCAAACAAAACCTACAACCAAAACAATATACACAATCATAATAACTCCAATAGCTTCCCCAAACTGAACCTGACCAGAATTATTTTTTCGAAAATTAAACATAGATACTAAATAATTAAAAAATACATTTATAAACTTTATTTACTAAAATTAAATTATGAAAACAAAAAGTAATAATTTATCATACCTACAAATGTTTAAATCAATTTTCAACTTTCAAACATTCACTAAGCAAGTATCAAATAAAACACTAATCTTTGGAAACTTAACTCTCCTTACAGCAGTTTTAATTGTAACATTAATTACATCATTATTAACATATACATTTTCAGGAATATTAAATCTAACTTCATTAATATTTATCGGACTCCCAACATTTTTACTAACAATTTTTTCATTTATGTATTTATTTTTATCAAGTTACGAGTCACTAAAACAAAAATTTTTCAATAGTTATTTTATCTACACATTTATTACATTAAATTTTGTATTTATTGGAAATTTATTAACACTAATAAAAATGATTTCTCAAAATAATTTTTTAATTAATTTTGTAAATTTATTATTATTTTTAACAATAATTTATTATTTTATAACAATAACATTAACATTAAAAAACATATTTAAAATTAACTGGGAAAGAAGTTTTCTTACTCAAATTATGACATACATTGTGTTATCATTAGGAATTCTTGCTCAATACCTTACATATTTAATTTCAATTATTAAAAATAATTAAATTATTTATCCTAAATTTTCAAAAAAACTACATTATTTCTAAAAAAATTAAAAAACAAAACATCATATTTTTAAACTAAATTCTCTTATTTATACTATGAATAGTGAAAAAATCATTTTAGCATTTGCAAAAGTAAAAGAAGATATGACATTTCTAAAAACAGAAATTGAAAAAGTATCAAAAGATAAAAAAAAAACTGAAAAAGCTCCTGATAAATCATTATTAGAATATAACTCAAAAATTGATGAAACAATTGATAAATTATCAAAATCAGTAATTAAAATTGAAAATGAATACAAAGATGAAATTGATAAAACTCACAGAATTTTATCTAAACTAAAAGAAGATTTTGACAAAAAATTAGAACAAGAAATCTCAATTTTAAAATCTGACTTTGAAGAAAAATTATCAGATATCGAAAGAAATAATACTTTTGAAGGAGAGGATTTATACTAATTTTCCCAAAAGAAAATTAATTTTTATTTTACCCAAAAATTAAATATTAAAAATAATTCTAATCAAAAGAACAATTTAAAAAATCCTTAACCTTATTCTCAACAGTATCTCCAAAAAATGTTTGTAAAACTTTTCCATCTTTAATTTGAACAAAAGTTGGATACATTTGAACTTGAAAAACTTCCATAGTATTTGGAATATCATCCTTATTAGCTGTAGCAATAACCACATCAGACCTACCACCAGCAGCACAAACTTCCTCAACCCAAGGCATCGCTTTCTCACAAAAAGGACAACCAGATTTGTGAATCATAACAAAACTATTCCCACTTGAGATTGTTCCCTTAAAATCATCATCAGATTTAATATGTCTTACATTCATAACTAAAACATAAAATAATTATATATAAAACTTTGTAGTATAATTAGAAATAATAAATATAAATAATAATTAGAAATAATAATTAGAAATAATATCTGTAAAAAATGTAATTTAAAAATTACATTAACTTTGAAAGTACAGTATCATACTTATCAAATAAATCTGACTCAGCAAACCATAAATGAATTTCCTTCTCAGCATTCTCTTCAGAATCTGAAGCGTGAATAATATTTGGCATTTGACCACCAGTAGCATCAGCTCTAGCATAAGTCATATGTGCAAAATCTCCTCTAATAGTTCCTGGAGCGGAAGAATGAGGTTCTGTAGCACCAACCATTTTTCTAACTAAAGAAATTGATTTAGCTCCTTCCCAAACCATAGCCATAACTGGACCAGAAACAATCATATCCTCTAAACCTGGATAAAAAGGCTTATCAACTAAATCAGAATAATGTTTCTTTGCAAAATCAGCATCAATATGCATCATTTTCATACCAACTAACTTTAAACCAACTGTTTCAAATCTAGACATAATTTGTCCAATAATTGCTCTCTTTACACCATCAGGTTTAATCATAACGAATGTTCTTTCGATTGTCATAATTAAATTATTCTATAAACTAGTATATAAACTTTTAGTATATCAACCCAAAATAAAAAATAAATTGTTACATCAAAAAAATCAACAACACATTTATATACATAAAAAATAAATATAAAATATGAACTTAAAAGAATTCGAAGGTAAATTCCTTCTAAATAAATATAACCTTAACATATCAAAAGGATTAACTATTTCTCAAGATTCAATAAAACAATCAGGACTTCAAATTGATAACTTTCCAGTATTTATAAAAGCTCAAGTATTATCAGGAAAAAGAAAAGCCGCTGGCGGAATTCAAATAGCTCACAACTTAAAACAAGCAACTCTTGAAATTTCAACAATGTTTAACACTGAAATAAATAACGAAAAAGTAGAACAAATATTAATTGACAAAGCAGTAGAATTTGACAAAGAATTCTACACATCAATAATGATTGACTCAAGAAGTAGAAGACCCCTATTAATAATTTCAAACCAAGGAGGATCAGATATTGAAGAAATAAAAAAAACAAATCCAACATCAATTAGAACATTAGAAATTAATATTTTAAAAGGTATCCCAACAAGTGACATTCAAGCACTAACACACGACTTCGATTTTTCAGAAAAACAATTTAAAAACTTTAAAACAACAATTAATGAATTATATAAATGTTTTATTGAAAACGATTTAAAATTATTAGAAATAAACCCACTAGTATTAAATGAAAATTCAAATGAATTCACAGCTCTAGACTCTAAAACAATAATTGATGATAACGCAATGTATAGACAAAAAATCCCATTCCAATTAAGAACAGGATTAAGAGCAAAAACTATTTTAGAACAACGAGCAAACGATATAGATAAAGATGACCATAGAGGTGTTGCTGGAACATCATACATTGATTTTGGTGGAAACATAGCAGTTTTAGCAAGTGGTGGAGGAGCATCAGTAATTGCAATGGACGCACTAATTTCATACGGAGGAAATCCAGCTAATTATACTGAATACTCTGGAAACCCGCCAGCAGAAAAAGTTACAAAACTAACAAATGTAGTTTTAGACCAACCAAACTTACAAGGTCTTTGGGTTGTTGGAGGAACTGCAAACTTCACATCAATTTACGACACACTAAAAGCATTAATTGATGTAGTTATAGAAAGAGATTTTACTAAACCAATTGTAATCAGAAGAGCTGGACCTGAAGATGAAAAAGCATTTGATATGATTAGAGATTTAGCAGACAAACATAATTTAGATATAGAACTTTATGGAAGAGAAACACCAATTACACTCTCAGCAAAATATATTGTTGATAAAGTAAATAACGAAAAACACTTAGGAGGAAATATTTAAATAATATATAAAAAATGGTAATAATAAATAAAAATACAAAAGTGTTAGTTCAAGGAATTACAGGTGGAGAAGGAAGTAAAGCAACAAAACAAATGTTAGATTATGGAACAAATATTATTTGTGGAGTAACTCCTGGAAAAGGTGGTCAAAATGTAGAAGGAGTTCCAGTTTACAATAGTGTTGAAGATGCTAAACAAAACCACCAAGATGTTAATTTAGCAGTATTATATGTCCCACCAAGATTTGCTAAACAAGCAGCAATTGATGCAATTGAGCAAAACATTGAAACAGTTTTATGTATTACAGAATCAATTCCAATTTTAGATGTAATTGAAATTTTAGAATATGCTAAATTACATAACGTAAGATTTATTGGTCCAAGTTCTGTAGGTATAATTAATCCAGAATTAAAAATTAAAATTGGATCAATTGGTGGGGCAAACAATTCCCAATATACTCCTGGACCAGTAGGAATTATTTCAAAATCTGGAGGTATGTGTTCTGAAACTTCCCTTTTATTAAAAAATAAAGGAATTGGAATATCAACAGTAATAGGAATTGGAGGTGATGCTATTTCAGGAACTGATTTTTATGATTTACTAAAAGAATTTCAAAATGACAAACAAACAAAAGTTGTTGTAATTTACGGGGAAATTGGAGGAGAATATGAACAAAAAGTTGCTGAAATGGTAAAGAGTAAAAAATTTACAAAACCATTAGTAGCTTTCGTATCAGGAGCTTTTGCAGAAAATTTACCTAATGTTTCCCTAGGTCACGCCGGAGCAATTATTGAAGGTGAATCAGCAACAAGAACAGCCAAAATCAAAGCATTAAAAAATGCAGGAATTAAAGTAGCTGACATTCACCATGAAATTGTTGATATAGTTCAAGAAATATTACAAGAACAAGAGGACTATAATTAATAAAAAATGACAGTAAAAAAATCAGAATTAAAAACGGAATGGAAAACAGAATGGAAAACAGAAATTTCAAAAGCAAGTAAAGATGAAACAATAATTAGAGGATATAATTTAGAAGAATTAACTAATAAATTAACATTTACAGAAACAATTTTCCTAACGCTAAAAGGTGAATTACCAACAGAGCAGCAAACAAAAATGTTAAATGCAATTTTTGTATCATCAATTGACCACGGCATTGAAGTAAGTTCAGTAACAGTTGCAAGATGCACAATGGCTGCAGGAAACCAATTCAATAGTGCAGTTGCCGCAGGAATTGGAACATTAGGAAAATATCATGGTGGAGCAATTGAAGATTGTGCTAAATTTCTAGAACAAAATATAAACGAAAACATCGAAAAAATAGTAAAACAATCAATTGAAAATAAAAAAAGAATTGGAGGATTTGGACATAAAATATATACAACAGACCCAAGAACACAAACTCTTTTTGAAATTGCAAAACAAAATAATTGTTTTGGAAAATATTGTAAATTAGCAGAAAATATTGAATTAGAATTAGAAAAACAAAAAGGTAAAAAATTATGTATCAATATTGATGGAGCAATCGGAGCATTAATTTTAGATTTAGGATTTGATAGTACACTAGCAAACGCATTTTTTATTATTTCAAGAACAGTTGGAATTTGTGCCCACGTTCACGAAGAAAAAACAAAAGAAAAACTCGTAAGAAGATTAAGTGAATCTGAATATATTGGTGAAACTGGAAAGAAATTATAATTTTAAAAGAAAAAACAAAAGAAACTTTGTGTAAGCGAAGTCTCACAAAGACTTAGAAATTTAAATTGTAAATTTCTTGTAACCTGTAAGAAGATTAAGTGAATCTGAATACATTGGAGAAACCGATAAAAAACTATAATTTTAAAAGAAAAAACAAAAGAAACTTTGTGTAAGCGAAGTCTCACAAAGACTTAGAAATTTACATTGTAAATTTCTTGTAACCTGTAAGAAGATTAAGTGAATCTGAATACATTGGAAAAGAAAATAGGAAGTTATAATCTTTAACTTTTTATTAAATTTTAATTAAGGCTTAAGAATTTTTAATTCTTTGATTTCATAAATTCAATTTTCAAAACAGCACCTAAAATTTCTCGACGATTTAATTTACCATTAGTCCCAATAAAACCATTAGTCATTCTCTCACCAACCTTAGAATAATCCAAATTTAAACCAAACTTATCAAAAACTTCCCCCCCAGCTTGTTCAACAATTACTTGCGGAGCACACGCATCCCATTTTCCTAAAACACTAGATAAATTAACATACAATTCATTTTCTTGTGAAGCAATTTTTCCCGATTTAATTCCAATAGAACCAATTGAATTAAATTTTGGTAAATTTAAAAATTCACACAAATATTTTTCATTAACTGAAAAATGATTTCTACTCCTATACATTCTAGCTTGTTGAAAATTATTAATTCTAGAAGTTTTTAAAGTTAAAATTTTTCCCGAAGATAATTCTAAAAAACTACCTAAATTTTCCTCCGCAAAATACAATTTTTTAGAAACTGGTTCATAAACAATTCCAAAATAAGGTTTAAAATTTTTTAAAATTCCAATCATAATTGCAAACTCACCATTTTTCGCTACAAACCCTTTTGTCCCATCAATTGGATCAATAACAAATATTTTTTCTTTTTTATAAGTCTCTTCACAATCCTTAACCTCCTCGGAAATAATTCCATAATCTGGAAAATGTAACTTTAAATGTTTTAAAATTAAATCATTAGCTAAATGATCTGCCTCAGTTACAGGCGAATCATCAGATTTAATTGTAGTTTTAAAATCTTTATCATAAACTTTTAGAATTTCAACTCCAACTTCTTTTACTAATTGAATTAAACTTAGATACTTTGTAGAAATATTATATTTTTCAGTTGTCATATATATAATACAAATTAAATGTTTATAATATTTACTTAAAGTTAAAAATCAAATTTAAAATAAAATAACTAATATTTTATTTATGAATATTAATTATAATAGTAATAATAATAGTAACAATAGCATTAATAATTTAGATCTAACATCTTTTGAAACTTACAAAGATTCAGTCTTAATTAAAATTAAAGAAATACTACTAGATAATTTTGAAGATTTAAACAAGTTAGAATTAAAAGAAATTAAAGATAAAGAAAAAGAAATAAATATTTATTCAAATTTTAATCACATTGAACCAATTTCAAAAGAAGAAATTATAATTTTAGATGAAGATAAAATAGATATTAAAAATGCTGAAACAGCAATTTTAAATGGAGAAATATTCTGGGAACATACTGCTGCCGGAGAAGCAACACGATTAGGATTAGGAACAAAATACTTACTAAATTTATCAGAATTTAAAATTAAAGATTTCGTATCTCAAATGTTAAAAGAAGAAGAAAATGAAATAAATAAACTAAATTTATCAGGTTCTGAAAAAGACTTACTTATCACAAAACTAAATGAAAAAATTACACCTGAATTTGTAAGTAAAATAATTGGATCTGAAAATTATAACTTAAAAAATTTATCTTTAGGAAATAGACATATGTTACAATTAGCATTTGACATTAAAAAATTATCCGATAAACATAATTTAAATTATTTAGAAGTTTTAAAAAAACAAAAAAACCTAATTATCTTAAATGAAGAAACATCAGATAAAATCATACAAGAATTTATTAATTTTAACTTTTTTGGATTTAGTCAAGAAAATACTTATTTTATGATTCAAAAAAAATTCCATGGAATTAAATTAGAAAATGGTGAATTAATATTTGATGAATCAACAAATAATAATAAAAGATTACACAACCATGGTCAAATGTTTATGCAAAAAAATCATAATAATGTAATTTTTAAAATTAAAGATAATCAAATTAACCAAAAAATTAAATTAACCTCGGAAAAATTTCAAGAATTATTATCAAAACATTTAAACCTATTATCATACAACATTGAAGATTTAACATATTTAAATTCATCAATAGATTATCCCTCATTAAGTCTAGCATTAGATTTAGGTAGACAAGACTTTGGTATGATTATGGAAATTGTAGCAAACAATCCAATAAAACCTCAAAAAGGTGGTGCTTGTTTTTTTGATAAAATATTAAATAAAGTTGTAATGATTGAATCAAATCAATTAGGAAATATTAAAAATGAAGAAATTGTTCATTTAAATAAAAATTTTAATCATTATCCAAATCCAAGTCAAATATTTCAAAAAGTTAAAGAAAATGGATTAAATCTAAGTTTTGAAATTAAAAAAGCAAAAGATGAAAACAATAATACAAAAGAATATATTTATCCTTGTCCAGTTCAAGGGGACTCAAACTTTTTAACTAAAACGGCTTTTGTTATGAGAAAAAATATAAAACCAATTTCGGCATGGAAATCTGCATCAACAACTCCAATTGCTGTAAACGCAAAAATTAAACAAGACAACCAAATTGGATTTAAAGAATTTGTAGAAACAATAAAAAATCTAAATAACTAATTTTCATTAAATATATATTTTTAAAATATACATTTAATTTTCTAAAATAAAATAATATAATTAAAGAATAAATAAATTTATTCTTCTGAAGTTTCATTTAAAACTTCTAAATTCTCTAAAACTTCAGCATCAATTTGAGGTTGTTGAGCAGCTAAAGTTTCGGCAATAATATCTGATTCAGTCTTCGGATTCCATAAAGTTGTCCAAACAGTTAAAGGATTATTATTCCCATTAACTTTTGCATCAAATAATTCAAAATGAGTTGTTCCATATCCATTATAAAAATACAATCTACTAAACAATGAAGCACCTAAAGGAGCTTGAGTTAAAACAGATTGATAAGTTTGACCATTAGGAATTAACATTAAATCAAATTGTCCATTTGGATCATTTAATGAAGTTTTTAAAGTCCCTAATTGAGTTGGAAAAACAATATTTTTAATTGTAATTTGATCATTAGCAACTGATTTTACTTTCATATCTAATCCAGTTGATTCTACTTCAACACCCTGAGCACACATAATCGTTGTCCCATTATTAATTTGACAAGGAACATAATAATTACCTTGAATTGGAACATAACTTGGATATGGTGCATACCAAGGATTTAATAAATCAGATCTTTTTTTATTTTGAGTTTTAGCTCTTAAATCAATATCATTTAATTCATCAATATACTGTTGAACTAACTCAGCACTCATATCAATTTCAGTCGCAATTTCTTCAGCTGTCTTTGTTAAATAATAATCAGAAACATATTTCTTTTCAAAATCCCAACTTCCCCAGTGAGCCCAAACTCCTGCCTTACCAATCATATCATTTGAAGTAATAACTAAATTTTCTCTTGGTTCATCGCAAGATAATAATTCCATAATTTCACCAACTTGTGAATCAGTTAAAGAATAATATCCATTATCCATAATAATTGATTCAGTTGAGGTTTGATTTTCTCCAAATGTTTTATATAAAACTTTATTAATTTTAATTGCATCTGCAGTTGAACCTTCTGTAAAACTTAAAAAAGTGTTATGAGCTTCATTTCCACCACAAACAAGCATCTTTAAAATATCTTGTGCAATAGCTTCATCATTCTCCATCAATAACTTTCCAACCCAATGAGCACGTGGAGTAGTTTGAGAACCACCATCAAATGTTGTTCCACGTTCACTAACTGTTGAAAAAAAATGTCCAAAGTCCCACCATGAAGTAATAATTGCTTTATCAGATGTTTCAGTTTTAATTTTCTCCATGGAATCATACCATTGATCATTAAAATTAGGAACTGTATTATCACTAATTCTTTGAGCTTGTGTATACATAGGAGTAAAAATAGTTACAAAAATAATTATTGAAACTAATAATCCACCTAATTTTTTACCAATAGTAGATTTAGGTTTTAACTCTTTTTCAAAAAAGTTATTACAAACTAAATAAATATAATATAAACCAATTCCAGCTGAAATTGCAAACGCAGGAGCAAGTAATAAAATAAATCTAACTCCATTCAAACTCATATAAATTGTTCCAGCCAGCCAAATTGATAAAAGCATAGACATAAAAATTTTAATTGAAGTATTCCCATTATATAAAGCTAAAATCATAGCTGCCGCAACTGGTAAAAATAATAAACCAATAAATAAAAATGGAGAATTTGCAGCAATAAATGTAAAAGTATTATTAATAAATAAAACTGTCCAAATAAATGAAAATACTAATACAACTCTTTTGTAAATTTTTTGTTTACTAGATTTAGGAATATATTCAGTAACTAAAAATACTAAAGCAACCATAGCAATTAAAAAAACCAAAGCTCCTCCAACTGAACTAATAATTTGTTCAAATGAAGCAGGATTTAATTCAGCTACTGAAGTTAATACATTAGGCCAAATATTTGAAGCAGCAACAGAAGTAATTCCTCCAAGACCCCCAGTAGCCCCATTAAATGAAGTTAAAAATATATTATGATTAATAAAATATTTAACAAATATAAATGATGAAATTAAAAATGTAATTAAAGTTAAACTTTGATTAATTAAATTTTCTTTTAAATTTTTATTTTTATTAATTAAATTTGAAATTAATTCAAAAATTAAATATCCAACTAAAGCTGCAAATACAAAAATAAATAAAAACCAACCATTACCCCATGACCACATAAATAGACCAATACTTAATCCAGCTAAAGTAGAAAATAAAAAATTTAAAATTTTATTTTTAAAGGATATAGCATAAATTAAAAACATAGTAATTAATAATGGAAATAAAATTTGATAAGCATCAGTATCTACAAATCCAGCAACAGTTCTAGAAACAAAGGTCCCAACTGTTAATAAGATTAAAGTTCCAAATAAAGCAAATAAATTATTTGAAAATTTACGAATGATTAAAAAAATAGGTATTGATGCAAGTGTTGCAATAATTGCAGATAAAGTAAAAATCACACTTATATATTCTCCAACATTTGTATTTTCATTGAAATTATTTTTCTCAAAAAGTTTTGTTTCAATCCAAGTATGAAAATCAGCTTTATTTGTCCAAGGAGTTCCAACAGGTGCCTGTTTATATTCAACAACTGAATTCCCATCCCCATCTAAAATTGTTCCCATATGTCCATTTAATAAATTATTTCTAGCTAAACCTAAAAAAGAATAAGGATCAATAGCAGTCAAATAAGTTTGTCCATTATCAGCCTTAAACTGCGCCTTATAAGATTCAGACTGTTGAGCAACTAAATCAGCAATCACTAAAGTTTGACCTTGATAATTGAATTTACCAGTCTCAACAACAACAGCATACTCTTTTGCTATTTTCTCCTCTTTGTAAATTTGATTTAAATTTGGATATTGAGCATTTACTTCTTGTGAGATAATTCCTCGAACATTAGAATAAATACTTGATTCAATATTTTTATCTAAACCATCTAAATTAATAGCACCATCACGCACATCCCACGCAACCCACATAGAAAGCATAATAAATAAAAATGCTACAATAACATTAAATGTTTTACTTTGAAAATTAAACTTTTTAAAATTTAATTTTAAAGAATCACTGACCTTTTTTGAAGATTTAGTTTCAGACTTTGAAACCTTTTCTTTTGTTGAATTTTTAGACTCAACAGTATTTTTTACTTTTTTAGTCATTATACAAAAATTAAAGAATTATTTTTTTATAAAACTTTGTTAAAATGTCTTGTTTTAATAATAAATTAAAATAAATCATTCTAAAATAGACTTTGGAGCTTTTGGAAATTTAAAAAAATCAAAATAAATTAAATACTCAAAATTTAAAATATCTTTTGAAAAATTTGAACGAAGTTCATTTAAACTTCTATACAAAGAATTAATATCACTTGCAAAAAACGTAGCACTCAAATTCCAAACTCCTTGCGTCTCAACAAAAGAACTAATATTTTTATTTTTCTTTAATTCATCTTTAAAATTTTCAATATTTGTTTGTGAAATATTTAATAAAACAACACACCAAATTTTATTCAATTCCTTTCCATTAAAAACAATTGAATAATTTTTCAAATAATCATTTTTTTCAAGTTTAGAAATTTTATACTTTAAAGTTTCAGGTAAAATATTTAATTTATGACCTAACTCAACTAAACTAATTTTAGGATTTTGTGAAACTTCATATATAACTTTTTTATCTATATACTCAAGTTTAATATCCTTTACAATTTTATTCTCTTTTTTATTAATTCCATTCGATAAACTAACATTTGGAAATAAGTTACTAACAAATAACTCTTTAGAAGATTTATATTTATCAATTACAAATAATGAATCAACAATTTCAATTTTATCTGGAAACTCTTTTGACAATTCAAAAATAAAAGTATTCACATCACTATAACTTTTAACAATTAAAGAAATTTTAATATCATACTTTCCAAAAGATTTTCCAATCCAAGTAGTATTATTATGATTATTCAAATAGTTAAGAAAATTATCATAAAAAATAGAATCCAATTTTTTTAGTCGTATAAATAAATTATATTCCATAAAACCTAATTTATCATAATTAACACTAACAGCAAAATCTCGTAAAATATTCAAAGATTTATATCTTTCTATTTTTTTTGAAAGATTTTCTTTAGAAATGTTTAATTTTTTAGCTAATTGTCTATAACTTTGTTTAGAATTTAGAAATAATTCAGTTAATATTTGTTCATCAAGTAGTTTTAATGGCACCATTTTTTAGTTATTACTTAGACATAATCTAACAAACTATTTAAATTTTTTTGTTTTGACATAAAAATAAATCAAATATTTTATATATTAAGCACACACTAACTAAACTATGGAAAAAAAAATCGCAATTGTAGGAACAGGATATGTTGGACTAGTAACAGGAACTTGTCTAGCGCAAGTAGGACACAATGTAATTTGTTCAGATGTATCTGAAGAAAAAATAAGGATTTTAGAAAATGGAGAATGTCCAATTTACGAACCTGGACTACTAGAACTAATTAGAGAAAATGTGAGACAAGGAAGACTAAGTTTTACAACAAATGTAGCAAAAGCAATTCAAGATAGTGAAATTATTTTTTCAGCAGTTGGAACCCCTATGGGTGAAAGTTATGAAGCAGATTTAACTTATGTAAAACAAGTAGCAAAAACATTTGGTGAGAATTTAAATGGATACAAAGTATTTGTAAACAAATCAACTGTTCCTGTTGGAACTTCAGAAGTTGTAAGGGAAGTCGTAAATTCAGTAACAAATAATGAATTTGATGTTATATCAAACCCAGAATTTTTAAAAGAAGGATGTGCTGTTGAAGATTTTTTAAAACCAGATAGAGTTGTAATTGGTGTTGACTCTCAAAAAGCAGAAGATTTAATGAGGGAAGTTTATAACCCCTTTGAAAAACAAGGATATCCAATTGTATTTATGGACATTAAATCAGCAGAACTTACAAAATATGCAGCAAACTCAATGTTAGCCACAAGAATTTCATTTATGAATGAAATCGCACGATACTGTGATATTGTTGGTGCTGATGTAACACAAATCGCAAAAGGAATTGGTTTAGATACAAGAATTGGACCTAAATTTCTAAATGCAGGAGTAGGATATGGTGGAAGTTGTTTCCCTAAAGATGTATCAGCATTAATTGAAAGTGGAAAACATGATAATTACAATTTTGACATTTTAAATGCTGTTAAAAAAGTAAATGAAGAACAAAAAGTATTATCAGTTGATAAAATCACAAAAATATTAGGTAACGATTTAACTGGAAAAACAATTACATTATTAGGATTAGCATTCAAACCACAAACTGATGATGTAAGAGAAGCGCCAGCCCAATACAAAATTAGAGAATTATTAAATAAAGGTGCAAAAATTCACGCATTTGATAATATTGCACAAGAAAATTTTCAAAAAGAAAATCCACATTTTGACATAACATATTTTGACAATCATTACGACGCACTTGAAAACTCAGACTGTTTATTACTTGTAACAGAATGGAATGAATTTAAAGAATTAGATTTTGATAAAGTAAAAGAATTAATGAGTGGAAATTTAATTATAGATGGAAGAAATATCTATAATCCATCACATATTAGAAGTAAAGGATTAGAATATGTCGGAATTGGTAGACAATAAATAAGATGAAAACTATATTAATTACAGGTTGCGCAGGATTTATTGGAAGTCATGTAGCAGAAAAATTATTAGAAAGAGGAGATAAAGTTATTGGGATTGATGAAGTTAATGATTATTATGATATCAAACAAAAAACTGCTAACTTAGAAGTATTAAATAAATTTGAAAATTTTCAATTCCATAAGTTTGATTTAGGAGATTTTAAAAAAGTTAAAGAGATTTTTGAAAAATATGAAATCACACACATTGGTCACCTAGCAGCTAGAGCAGGAGTTCGACCTTCAATTGAAAATCCTCATATTTACGAACATTCAAATATTAAAGCTAGTTTAAATATTTTAGATATTGCAAAAGACTACAATATTGAAAACACAGTTTTAACATCATCAAGTTCAGTATATGGAAATTGTAAAGATATTCCATTTAAAGAAACACATAATGTTGATTTCCCAATTTCTCCATACGCAGCTTCTAAAAAGTCAATGGAACTTTTAGCTTACACATACCACCACCTTCATAAAATGTCTATTAATATTATTAGGCCATTCACAATATATGGACCAAGAGGAAGACCAGACATGGCCCCATTTTTATTCCCAATGTGGATTGAAAAAGGTCAACCAATTAAAAAGTTTGGAGACGGAACGACAATGAGAGACTACACATATATTGATGATTTTGTGAAAGGATTTATTTCAGCAATTGATACTAAATTAGGTTATGAAATTTTTAATTTAGGAAACTCAACACCAATTAGTTTAAATGAATTTATTGAAACAATTGAAAATATCGTTGGAAAAAAAGCGCAAATTAACCAATTACCAATGCAACCAGGAGATGTTGAAGTAACTTATGCTGATACTTCAAAAGCAGAAAAATTATTAGGATATAAACCTGAAACTAAAATTGAGCAGGGTTTAACACAATTTTGGAACTGGCATAAAGATTTTTATTTAAATAATGAATAGATAAGTTTATATTATTTATTCAACAATTTAAATTATGTTTAATTTTGAAAATCTAATCTCGAAGTACTCTAAAAAATTAGGATTAGATTTAAATTATTTTTTAAAAGGAGGATTTTGGACTTCTCTATATCTTACAATAGATTTAGTATTGGGATTTCTATTTAGTATTTTTTTAATTAAATACTTAACATCCGAAGAGTTAGGTCTATGGTACTGGTTATTATCAATATTTTCAATAGGAAGTATATTCACACTAACAGGATTTAATTTAATTTCCAGAAAATTATTTTTAGAAAAATCGTATGGAGAATATAAAAGATTATTTAAAACTAGATTCATATTTTCTTTAATAGGTAGCTTAATATTATTTATTAGTAGCATACATTTATACATTATAAATAAACCAAATATAGCGATATTTTTTATAATTATTGGAGTACTAATTCCATTTTCAAATAACCGATTTTATGGAGATTATTTACTTTCAAAAAGAAATTTTAAGCAAGTTTCAATCCAAGCCATAATTAAATATTTTTCATACTACATATCATCTATAATTCTTCTTTTATTAAAGGTTGATTTCATAATAGTTTTTTGTAACTTTTTTATAGTTCAATTTTTATTTGATTTATATTTCACTATAAAATATTTTTTTAAAATAAATAATCTTGAAAAACTTAAAAAAGACAAACAAACATTCAATAAAGGATTTCAATTTTCAATTATCCAAATCCTTCCCACAATTAGTTCGCAAATTGACAAATTATTAATACCCATATTTTTAACTTTGAAAGATTTAGCAATATATGGTATCGCAATGATTATACCAAATATAATTAATGGGATTAATAGGAAATTAATTTTTAGTATTTTATTTGAAAAAATTAATCATTTAAAAATAAAAGATTTAAAATTAGCATTAATTAAAAATTCTAAAAGAATTATTATAATATATTGTATATATTATTTAGTTTTAACAACAATTTCAATTATTCTATTTAAATTCATATTAAAAATAGAAAATTTTAATTCTGTTTTAATTTATTCAGAATTACTATTAAGCATTACATTCATATCTATTTTTGTTGAATTTTTAAAAAAAATACTTGAAAGTCGAACTGAAGTAAAATCGCTTTTTAAATATGAAATCCAGTACAATATAATATTAATTATATTACAAATAATTTGTATATATTTTATAGGAATATTAGGAGCAATCTTAAGTAAATTTTTAATAGAATGTTTTAAGTTAATTTTATTATATAAAAAAGTTCAAAAGATAGAGTAATGAGTTTATTTATATATAACTTCGAGTTCAAACATTTTTAATTTTTTATTTAAGTCAATAATTTTTTCACAAATTTCTATTTGTCTAGTTATTAAAAGATTAAAATAGTTATTCCCTAAATTTTTTCTCGGCCATCTCCCACGAATATCCATATTTTTAAAAACTAAATATTTATTATTAGGCAATAAAATAATAAATTTATCTGGTTTATATGTCACATATTTTAAATAATTAGTAAAGTCTTTTTCAAAATTTGATAAATCTTCCATAAGATTTACAAAATAACCAAATATACCCTCATCAATAAAAGTCTGTTCTGAGTCAGTATAAGTTTTAAATTTAGCATTATTATTAAAAAAAATAAAATATTTTAGTTTTTTGTAAAATAAATGTAATCTCTGTGAAAAAGAAATTGATGAAGCATAAAAAAATGTTTGAATAAAATTCAACTTCAAAACAAAGAAAAAAAAATTAATAAATTTAAAAGAAAAAAAATATTTAATTGAAACCGATTTTTGTGAAAAAAGTTTATTTTTTAAAAAGTAACTTTTTCCAATTCCTGAAGGTCCCAAAATTTCAATTAGCATTTTTTTTAAATAAAACTAAATAAGTTTCTAAAAATAAATAATTAAACCAAGTAATTTTATCTTTAAATATTAACTTTAAACTAAAATTAGTAAATCTAGTTAAAAATGTTAAATTTCTTAAATAAGGAACTGGAAATTGATAAGAAACTGGTCTAATTTTTTCAATTTCCATACCGTTATCAGAAATTGATTTTTTCAAATTAACCATTCCATTATTAGTTGTGTGAATTTTAGTTTTCCTCAACAATGGTGCTTTTTTAGTAATAATTAAACCTCTTCCCGAATCTTTTAATGCGAAATTAATATTTTCAAATAATTTATTAAAATTTTCTATATATTCAATACACCTAATTGAATAGAATAAATCAATTTTTTTTTCAAACTTATTTAAATCTAATAGAGTAAAATCTTCATTAATATATTCAACTGAATTAGACCTTGGAAAATATTTTTTATGTAAATTTATCATCTCTTTTGAAATATCTACATCGTATAATTGTAAGTCAGAGGAATTTAAAAATAAAAACTTACTCCAAATTCCTGATCCCGCACCAACTTCTATAACTGATGAATATTTTAAGTTAGTTAGTTCTCTATTAATTGCTTTATAAGTATCATTAAATAATAAATAATTATTTATAGATGAAAACCACCTGTGATATTCATAATCTTTAATTTTTAAATTAATACTAGTATCATAATGATTTTTTATTAGCTGATTCTTCTTATAAATTTTTTCCATAAAAATTAAACTATCTATTTTTTTATAAAGTTAAACATTTACTTTTAGTAAATTCATTTGAGTTTAATCTTCAATTTTATATTTTCAGGAAAAATAATATTAGTCATGCTTATCAAATATCGAATAATTTTATTATTAAATTTATCACCTAAACAGTTGGTCCTAATAAATTTTTTTTCTACAATTTCAAGATTATTTTCTTTCAAATAAGTTTTAACTTCAGAATACTTAATAAAACCGTAAGGACCAATTTTATAGAATGGTGATTTTTCATATACGCTATTCGTCAAACCAATTAAATTCAATGTTCTGAAAAAAATTGCAAAAATTCCCCAATAATTAAAAAATAATAACTTGGCTGAACCACTAGTTGATAATTTTAAACTAATGTCTTTAAATACATCTTCTCTATTCTTACAAAACTCTAACGTATTAGCTAGAAATATATTATCAAACTTTTTTGACTTATCAAACTTTTTTGAAATATTAATATCATACTTGGATTTTAAAAAATTAGTGTATTCATCAAAATCATCATATACATATAAATCAATATTATCATTTAATTGATTTAAAAAACCACTCTCCCAAAAATAATAGCATAAACAATCACCATTTATAGAATTGATTAAAAAGGTCTTAAACTCATCATTTAAAGAATTTCTCCACAGACCGTGCCTAAATCTTGGATAATATACTGAAAAAATTCTTTTTCTATACTCTAAAATCTCATCTAATGTCCATTTATTTAAATTATTTGTGGATTTAAAATAAAAATTGTTAAATTTATTTTTAGATAAAATAATTTGCTTATCAGCCCTATAAGGTACAATTAAATGATTTTTTGGGAGTTCTTTTTTATACCCAAAAAAAATTAAAAGAGGGATATCAAATTCTACTGGAACATTAAGTAACTTTTTTAAGTAAGATTTACCTGAAAATCCAGCAATAGGACAAGTCCCAATCCCCAACTCCTCTGCTTTCAACATTAAATTTTGTACAGCCATACCAGCACTTATTTCCTGAGCCGAATTCCCATAATTAATAGTATTATTAACAACTAAAACAAATAATTGATTAGTCCAATCAACCTTACCAGTAACATGTTTTTTCATCAAGACTAAAGTCTCCTTATCATTAACTAATACTAAAGATGCTAATTGTAAATTGCAAGAGGTAGGGGCCAATGAAAAAGAATCAACTAATTCATCAATACTCTCATCTGTAACTAGTTTTGTTTTATACTCTCTAATACTTCTTCGATTTTTAATAGCTTTATTTAATTCCATTTTATCTAAAATCACCTATCTTGTAAAACATAATAAATTTTATCATTTTTATTATTTAATTTACCAATATTTTCAAAAGCTATAAAAGCCTTTAAAACCAAAGCTAACATTTTAGTTGAATATTGAAAACAAGTTACTTTTCCTGATGATATATCTACAATTGAAGAATATCCAAAATTACTTTTATGATATTTTACAATCCCTACTAATAATTTTTCCATTGCAATCAGATACTCATTATTTTTTGTCAATTCGTATAACCTCAAAGTTGCAACTAAAAAATCAATTTCCGCATCTAACCAAGAAACATTTTTTGTAACATTAAATCTCTTTAAATCTTGAGAAGAATTAGGATGTAAAAAAGATAATAAGCCAGTTTTTTTATCTTGAAATTCCACTATATTACTCACAATATTATTTGCAACATCCAAATATTTTTTGTCATCATAAATTAAAAATCCTTCAATAAATAACTCAATCATATGAAATACAGTTAAATCACTTCCCTTTTGTTTAGTTTTTATATTAAAATTCGTATAAAATATACTCGAATTTTCATCATAAAAAGTTTTAATAAAATAATCTAAAAATAATTTAAATTCAGACCTATAAAAATTTAAAGTTTCACCTTTAGAATTTTTAATTAATCTTATTAATCCAAATAAAGTGTTAGAATTTTGTTTAATCAATTCAAATTCCCCATCTCGTTTCTTAAAAACATTTAGCGAGTTTAAAATAAATTTACCTGATAAGTTCTCTGAAAAATAAAATGGAAAAAAATAATTTAAATTTTTAAAATTTTCACAATTTTTCATTTTTAAATAAATAAGTTTTGCTTTTTCTAGATAATCTTCTTTATTAGTTAATTCATACATTAGACAAAACATTTCAATAAACATTCCAGTATCATCAGAAGAAATTATTTTTAATTTAAAATTTAAAAAATCATATAAATTATAATCGGAATATAAAGGATTTTTTCTTAATATAAACATCGCATTATTTTTAAAAAATTTATTATACCATTGTGAAATAGTTTTTTCTGCCAAAGGAATATATTTCTTATTTTCAAAACTAGCTAAGATTAAACCAAAAACTAAATCCGATTGAGCATATGACCTTGCAAAAAATCCCAAAGGAAACCTATCTGGTTTCACATAAATATAGCTATTATTTTGAAGATAATCAATAGTATCAGCCAACTCCTTATTAAACAAATCATCATAATTATAATAATTAATAAAAGGTAAATAGTCTGCTAAATCCTCATAAGAATCTCCAGACTCTAAAACTTCACCAGTTTTTGCATCAAATCTTTTTATAGAAGGCATAGATAATAAATTTTTTTTTAAAATATCTAATATAAATTTAACTTCAAGATTAAAATCTAAGTTTTTTATCATAATAAAAAACTAAGAGATGAATATAAAAAGATTTGTTACTCCAGCAAATACACAAATAACAAATAAAAATTAAATTAAATTCAAAATCTCCTTAGCCCTATTTTCCCAAGTGTATTTTTTTACTTTTTTAAAAGAATTCGGAACCTCAATTTTTTCAAATTCATCAACTTTTAAAATGCTTTGTATTTTTTTAAACAAATCATTTGGATTATCAGCTTCAAAAAATAAAACATCATCCTCAGACACAACATCTCGAATACTAGGCAAATCACTAGCAACAATAGGGGTTTTTGACGCCATATATTCAAACAATTTTAAAGGAGAAGTATAATATCTAGATATTTCAAATTTTCCTGAATTAGGAATAACTAATACATTAGCAGCTTTCAACCAAACTGGAACTAAATTTGTATTCACAAATTCTCGGAAAATAACTTCCGGATATTTATTTTCTAAATAAGTTATTTGATTTTCTCCTCCCCCAATACAATAAAATTTAACTTTAGGATTTAAATTATTTTCAGAAGAATCAAGAAAAGTTTTGTACCCCTTCCAATTCTGAAAAGAACCAATATATAAAACAATTTTTTCATCAACATTAAGATTCAAAACTTTTCTAGCCTCAGACCTAGATAAATCTACATCAAATTTTTTAAAATCAACACCATCATGTAAAACAGTAATTTTTTTAGAATTAAACCCTAAACTCACAAGTTCATTTTTTAAACCATTAGAAATAACTACCAAGTTATTTATCTTCCTAAAAACTAAATCAAAAATAAACTTCCACAAGATATTTTTTTTAATTTCATGTAACTCATAAATAATGTTGACATTTGGTTTTAGTAATTTAATTAAAAAAGTATAAACTAAATCTCTAGTAAATATTAAATCATACTTTTTATTACTTAAAGTATTAAAAACTAATTTTATAGTTCTAAAATAATAATTTGATTTCGAGTTTAATAGTTTCAATTTAATATTATAATTAAATAGATAATTATCTTTTACAAAATCCAAATCTCCAAAACTAACCAAAGATATTTCACATGAATTTTCAACAAAAGCATTACACATATTCATAACTTGTAATTTATTCGCATTAATTGAATTAAAATTTGCATTATGTATATATAATATTTTATTCATTTTATTTTTTATATTCCTCAATAATACCCTTCCCATAAACATTCCAAGTAAACTTCTCAACGTTATTTTTAGCTCTAGTACCAAATTTTTCAATTTCAATCCGATTATCATAAAAAAATAAAATTTTCTCCTTAAGTAAATCAATATTTTGAACTGGAACAATAAAACCATCTTTTCCATCATCAATGATAGATCCTGCATTATAAGTAGTAATAACTGGCATTGAACAAGCCATAGCCTCATAAACAGACTTTGAAGAACCTTCCATCAATGAAGGAAAAACATATAACTCATTTTTCGGTAATTCTCGTTGAATATCTACAAATCCACACAAATTAATATTAAATTTTTTATTTTCTTTAAAATATTTTAAAACTTCAGGATAAACTCTACCATAAATATTTAAATTAGCATTTTTTAAATTTAATTCTTTCCAAGCTTGAACTAAATACTTTACTCCTTTTCTATTATTCACATTTCCTGAAAAAGCAACATTAAAAGAGTTTAAATTTTTATTTAAAATTGGTTTAAATTTTTCAATATTAACTCCAAAAGGAATTATATTTATTTTTTGTTTTGAAATCCCTAATTCAACTAAAGAATCAAAAACAAAATTTGATGGGACAATAAAATTATCAATAAACTTTAATGAATTCACCAATTCAGTTTGAGGTTTAAAATTTTCCCCAATAAATTCTAATTCAGGGTTTTTTAATTTTTTTAAAATATTAGGACTAGCAATAGGCACATCTTGATAAATTTTAATATTTGGATAATTTTTTTTAATAAAATTATAAATATTTGGTAAAAAATCCCAAGAATGAATTAAATTAACTTCATCTAAGTTTAATTTTTTTAATTTATTTAATAAAAAATACTCAAATATTTTAATTTTAATTTTATTAGACGGAATTTTATTAGTAATATAAATTGGAATCGCAGTTAAAACTTGCATTATAAATTTTCCAACTGGAACAACTCTAATCAAATTAAAATCGCCAGCTAAAGGTTTATTATAATCTCTACAAAAAACAACCAAATCAGATTTGTCTTTTAACTCATTAGCAATATGTTCTGCCCTAGCACCAATAGTATTTAAAACACCAAAATCCGAGTTTAAAATAAACAAAATTTTAGAATTCATTTTTTAGCTATAACTATAAAACCAGCTGAAAGTTTTGGAAATATTTTTGCAAAAAAATCATTTATTTTTCCAAAATATTTCATTTCATGTCTAAATAATGGCATATAAAAGTCCCTACCAAGAATTTTAATCTGTCTAAAATGGTTAAATTTTAATAAGTTAAATAACTCATCATACACAAATGCCCTAATATGTCCACTATCTTTAACCCTAGCAGTATATTCAATTGCAGAAGGCCTATTTCCTAAAAGTAATCTTAATCTATCACCTGCCGATGCAATATTTGGAGTTGTTAAAATCATAGTTCCATTTTTTTTTAATACTCTATTTGCTTGTTTTAAAAAAAAATCAGTATCAAAGATATGTTCAATAATTTCAGCACAAATTATAATATCAAATGTTTCATCTCCAAAATCCCATTTTGTTGTCACATCTTGAATTTTAGCAGTATAACCTTTTTTATTTGAAATTTCAATTTGTTTTTTAGAAATATCAATTCCACAATACTCAATATTATCCCTATATTTTTTTAGAATATCATAAAATTGACCCTCACCACAAGCAACATCCAATAATTTAATTGGTTTATTTTTCGGAATATTTTTCAAAATTTTTTTAAATCTATGAGGTTTAAACTTTCCAAATGATTTAAAATTATATAAATCATCTTGAGTTGTGATTCCATTTTTATTTAAATTTTTGTTCATAGTTGAATTTATTTTTATTCTTTTATATTATTTTGCTTTAACTTTAATTTTTTCAATCCAAGTTTCAACATTTTCAAAATCATAAATAATTTCTCCAAATTCATTAGCTTCAACAAGCCCACCCTGTCCAGAACTTATAACTGGAATATTTAAACAATTAGCTTCCATAACAACCCTACCATATGCCTCTTTCCACCTAGAAGGAACTAATATCAATTTAGATTTTTTATATACTTCTAAAATGTGTTTTTGCCAAGGTAAATAAGTAATGTTTCCAATTACATATTTTTTAGGATAATTCCCTATAATTAAAAATTTATAATTAGGCAATTGTTTAGCAATTTTTAAAACAATATCATACCCTTTCATCGCATTATGACCCCCAATAAAAGTTATATATTTCTGTCCAGATTTATTTAACTTAACTTTTTCAAATTCACATAAATCAATTTCAGGTAAGATTATTTTTGAATTTAAATTAAATTTTTTTAGTAATAAATTAGCAATAAATTTAGAATTAGAAATAATTTTATTTGCATTTAATAAAGCTAATTTATTTTGTAACATATAATTATTTAAAGGAATAAAATCAATTAAATCCTTCAAATATTTTAAATACTTTTTAAAACCAACCCAATAATTATTAAATTCATTTAAATTATTTTCATCACGAATATAATAATTATAAGTTAATTTATTTTTAATACAAAATTTAGATACATATGGGGTGAAAATTCCTTGAACTAATATTAAATCAGTTGAATTAAATTTATATTTAGATAAAATTTTAAAAATATGATTTTTATTAAACAAATAAGTATAATATCTTGAAAAATTAAATAAATATTTCAATCTATAATTATAACCCTTAATCCCTTTAATTTCAAACTTCCCAAATTTAAATTTTTCATCAAAAGAAATTACATAAGTATCAAAATTTTTACTTTTATAATTTTTAAGTTCTTCTAAAATTGACTTTTCAGCTCCACCCGGAAAAGAAGGAAAATACCAACTAATTAAATAAACTTTTTTTTTCATTTCTTCTTAGCAACTATAAGCAATGTAGCCCCATTCCCACGATTATTTCTACTTTTTTCAAATCCTTTTAAAACTGGATTAAATAACTCACTAAATGAATAAACAACACCAGATAAACCACTAAATTCTTTTTTATTCTTAATACCAACACTATCAATTGACTTTGAAATACTCTCTCGTTTTTTCAAAAGTTTCTCACGACCATATAAATATTTCAAAGAATAAAATACAGATTGTCTTAAAGATAGATATGAATGAAATAAAATATTTCCTGCTGAATCCCCCTTATAAGTTTCAACATGTTCAACTTTAAATCCATGTTTTTCAAGTAATTTTTTCATAGTATTTGGTGAATAATAATATAAATGTGCTGGAGGTGATAACCACTCCCAATGTTTCCCATAAAATTTAAATTCAGTTGAATCAATATTTGGAACTGTAAAAACTACTTTTCCACCTGATTTCAAAATTTTAGAAAATCCCTCAATAACAGGATTAGGATTTGTAACATGTTCTAAAACATCAAACATACAACAAACATCAAAATAATTTTTCTTTTTATAATAACTAGATTCATCAAATAAATTATTTTCAACTTCAATATCAAACTTTTTTTTAGCATTATCACATGCTTTTTTAGAAAGTTCAACACCATAAGGTTTAAAATTATTCTTTTTAGCCTCATTTAAAAAAAATCCATGAGATGCTCCCAACTCAAAAATTTTAGAATTCTCAGTTAAACCTAATTTTTTTAAAAGGCCTAATACTTTTTTACTCTTCAAAATTACTTTTTTTTGTTGATATACTGGAACTGCATACTCACCATTATAATACTCAGTTAAAGTTTCCTGAGAAGGTAATGGATTAAAAAAAACTAAATCACAAGATTTACATTTCACTAATTGATATACCTCATTTAGCATATCCTTAGTTAATAATTTTTTAAATTTTGAACCATTACAAATTGGACAATTAATTAATTTAGATTTATTTTCACTCATTTTTAAATACCTATTTGTAATCAAACTTTTTGTTTTTAAAAAACTTTAGTGTTTTATTTTTAACAAACTCAACTTTAATTGCTTTAAGACCATTCATTTTTTCATCAAAATACTCAGATTCATAATCATACTCAAAACCTTTTGCATAATTTAAAAACCACAATGAATCAAAACGCCCAAGTTTTTCATAACCAACAGGCAACCTAAATTTAGGATTTACCGGCCCAAACAAAGCTAAAGTTGGAACATTCATCATCAAAGCAAAATGCATAGGTCCAGAATCTGCAGTAATCAATAAATCTAATTTACTCATAAATTCAATAGACTCCTTTAACTTTAATTTACCAGTCAAATTAAAAATACTAATATATTTATTGGATAAAGTTTTTTCAATCAAATTATTTAAAGTCACATCACTACCAGGACCACCAAGTAAAACAAAATTAAACTTTTTATGTAACTGTGAAACCAATTCAATATAATTCTCCTCAGACCACCTCCTAGACTCCCACATAACATTAGTATTCAAACCAATAACAGGTTTACTAGAATCAATATTTAAATTATTAAATTTTTTATCAATTACATCAGTAATAGATTTAGAATAAATAGGGTTAATTAAAGTTTTATCAAGTTTTAAATTTAAACTACTACAAATATTTAAACCCATATTCGAAAAATGCTCCTGTTTAATAAATTTCAAATTTTCTTTTTTTAACTTAAAATTTGATAAAATATTATAACCACCTAAATAACCCAAATGAAATTTACAATTTAATTTATTTAAATAAATAACTTGATTAATCCCTCTACATAAAACAACTCCCAAATCAAAATATTTAGAAATTTTACTAAATTTGTCAATTAACTCAACATTTCCTCCGTTAACTAAAATAATTTCATCAATATACTCAGACTTATCAAAAATATCCTTATCAGTAATTAAAGTTATATTAGAATTTGGAAAATTTTTCTTAAAAGTTTTAATTGTAGGAGTCATCATAATTAAATCACCAATACCCAAAGGAGATGTTAAAATTAAACAAATTTCTTTAAACTCAGAAGAATAATCAACTTCAAACTTACCACCTAAATTATATTTACAAAAATATAATTTTTCAATAAATTTTACACCAATTATTTTTATTTTACTCAACATTTATAATCTCCTCAAAAACTTTCTCCAGTTCATCATCACAATCCTTCTTAACTAAAAAAGATTTCATACTAACAGAATTAGCACAATCAATATCTGACTGCTTGTCACCTATAAAATAACTCTTACTAAAATCTATTTTAAAACTTTCCCTACACTCCAAAAGTAACTTATTTTTAGGTTTTCTACACTCACAACCCTCTTTTGGACTATGTGGACAATAATAAACTTTAGAAATATTAATATTATTTTTAGAAAATTCCTTTAACATAAAATCATTTAACTTTAAAAAATCAGACTCTAAATAATAACCCCTTCCAATCCCTGACTGATTTGTCACAACAAATAATAAAAACCCAAGCTCTTGAAACTTTTTTAAAGCTTCAAAAACTCCTTTCACAAATTTAAAATCTGAAACTTTGTAAATATAACCATGATCATAATTAATTACCCCATCTCGATCTAAAAAAATTGCCTTAACCATATTTACGAATTTTTTCAATAATCTTTGAAGTTGAATTATTATCAATAAATTTCAAAATTCTAACTTCTCCACCATAACCTTCAACAATTTCAGTCTCAGGCATATCTTCTTTTTTATAATCCCCACCTTTAACATGAATATCAGGCTTTAAAGCACTAATTAAATCACAAGGAGTTTGCTCATCAAAAATCACAACATAATCTACAGCCTTTAAATTACTCATCACAAAACTTCTAGAATTCTCATCAATAATCGGACGTGACTCACCCTTTAACCTTTTAACAGACGCATCAGAATTAAGCCCAACAACTAAAATATCTCCTTGCGCTTTAGCCTCAGTTAAATAACTAATATGCCCTTTATGTAAAATATCAAAACAACCATTAGTAAAAACAATTTTCTTCCCCTCAGCCTTTAATTCTAACATTTTTTTAATAGCATCATTTTTTGTTAAAACATAATCAAATTCTTCCTTTAAAAATTCCTTTTTAACCTCTAAAAAAGTTGGCGCATAATTCCCAATATTTGAAACAGTTAGCCTTGCGGCAGCATTCATCAAATTTAGAGCTTTATTTTTTTCATACTTTAAATAATACAAACAAGAAAAAATACTAGCGCAAGTATCTCCAGCTCCAGTCACATCAAACACTTTAGCCTTCTCAATATTACAATGATTAACATCACTATCAATTAAACTAACCCCCATCTCAGAACGAGTAATTAATAAATTTGACTTTAATTTTGAATTAATAAACTTTCCAACTTTTTCAATTGATAAATTAGTATTTTCAATTCTTTCAGTATACCTTAATTTTTCAGCAATTTTACAAGTTTCCGGAAAATTAGGAGTAATTAAATTAAAATTTGAAAAATTTTCAATATCGGTTGACTTAGTATCTGCAACTAAAAACTTCCCAGTAGTTTTCAAATAATCTAAAACTTCTTTTCTAATACAACCTTTAACATAATCTGAAACAATCACAATATCAATATTTGAAATAACATCAGAAATTTCTTTAATAATTTGTTTAGATAAATTTGAATAAGAATTAACATTTTTTTCAAAATCTAACCTTAATAATTGTTTTCCATCTGAAAGAATTCTAGTTTTAGTAATAGTATCATCAGAACTAAACACAGGCATAAATTTAATCCCTTCACACTTAAACATTTCTTGAATTTGTTTCCCAGAATTATCAACTCCAACAATCCCAACAGAATAAACATTTTCAACACCTAACTTTTTCAAATTTAAAGTAACATTTCCAGCCCCACCCAAGATATTTGTTTCACATTTAAACCTCGCAATTGGCACTGGCGCCTCAGGAGAAATTCTACTAACATCAGTTAAATAATATTTATCTAAAATAATATCTCCAACAACTAACACATTTAAATTTTTAATTTGATTTTCTAATTCATCCATTTTTAATAATTTTTGTAATAAATATAATTATAATATTATTTAACACTATTAGTATAAATACTTAACTTATTTTTCCCCAAACATATTATTTTCCATAATCTCACAAATAGTATGAATAGCTAAAATATGAGCTTCTTGAATTCTAGGAGTATTATCACTAGGAACAGTAAATTCCAAATCAGATAACTCCTTTAAATTCCCACCATCACGACCAAGTAAACCAATACAAGTAACCCCTTTTGATTTTGCAACTTTATAAGCTTTTAAAATATTTGGAGAATTCCCACTAGTTGAAATCCCAAACAAAATATCACCTTTTTTTCCTAAACCTTCAACTTGCTTTGAAAAAACTTTATCATACCCATAATCATTCCCAATAGCTGTTAAAATTGAAGTATCAGTAGTTAAAGCAATCGCTGGCAAAGAATCTCTCTCTAATTTATATCTCCCAATTAATTCAGCAGCAAAATGTTGAGAATCTGCAGCACTACCACCATTCCCACAAATTAAAATTTTATTCCCATTCTTCAAACAATCAATAACTTTTTCAACAATTTTTGAAATATCATCAACTTGACTTTCTAAAATTCTTTTCTTAGTTTCTATATTTTCCTCTATATAAGATTTAATTGTATTTTCCATAATCATTTAATTAATAGATATTATATAAAGTTAAGGTTTCATTTATAGAATAATTAAGAGAATAAATAAATTAAATTTAAAATTGAAAATAAACAAATGGAGTTGGATTTTGAGGGTTTAATACAAATATACCTAAAATTATAAATATAATAATTAACATTCCAAAAAAACTATTTAAATTTAATAATAAATAATTTTTATTATGTTTTCTTAAATAAAATCCTACAAAATGAGCTACAATTACAACTGGAATTATAAATAATAAAGGTGTGTAAATCCACTGAATACCTGTAGAATAACCAAAATACATCCTATCAATAATTATAAAAGCAAAGTCTAAATTTTTTGCCCTGAAAAAAATCCAAGTAAATAAAACGAAATTAAAAGTTAAAAACCATCCAACTAAATTAAATTTAGTTTTATACTTAAAATCCTTAAACCTGTCTAATATGAAATATTTTTCAAAAATTAAAACTAATCCATGTAACTCACCCCACACAACAAAATTAATACTAGCACCATGCCACAATCCCCCAAGTAACATCGTAATCAATAAATTAACAGATTGTCTAAACTTACCTTTTCTATTTCCACCCAAAGAAATATAAATATAATCTTTAATCCATCGAGATAAGGACATGTGCCACCTTTGCCAAAACTCAGTAATTGATTTAGACAAATAAGGAATATCAAAATTTTTAACAAGTTTAAAACCTAACATTTTCGCAGTCCCAATTGCCATATCAGAATATCCTGAAAAATCACAATAGATTTGAATCGCATAAGCAATTGTAGCAAGCCACAAAGTTTCTGTTGAAAATAAAGGTGGTGACCCATAAACAACATCCACATATAAAGATAATGAATCAGCAATTAATAATTTCTTAATCAAACCATATATAAAAATTTGTAAACCACTAATAAACTCCGAATGTGAAGGAGTTTTTAAATATTTAGTCTGAGGTAAAAACTCTGAGGCCCTAACAATTGGACCTGCTACAAGTTGTGGGAAAAAACTTACAAAAAATGCAAATTTCATAAAATCTTTTTCAGCATTAATTTTTCCTCGATAAATATCAATACTATAACTCATAGTTTGAAAAGTATAAAATGAAATACCTACTGGTAAAATTATATTCCAATAAGTAAAATTACTTCCAAATAACCAACTAATATTATCTAAAAAAAAATTAAAATATTTAAAAAAACCTAAAATTGATAAATTAAAAATAATACTCAAAATTAAATATTTTTTTTTATGAATTGAACTTTTTTCAATTTTTAATCCTAAAAAATAATCAATAACTGTTGAAGTTAATATTAAAAACATAAATCGCCAATCCCAAGTTGCATAAAAAAAATAACTAGAGGCCGTTAAAAATATAATTCTAAACTTTAAATTATTTTTCAAAATAAAATTAGCAATAAATATTACAACCAGTATAAATGGAAAAAATAAAAAATCAGTAAATATCATTCTTTTAAAACCTCAGTTAATTTATCTGCTAAAATTTTATGACCTAATTCATTCATATGTCCAATTCCAGGAATAGTATTTGAAAACCCATATCCAAATTCATTTTTTTCAAGATATATATTTTTAAAATCATAAGTCATATCAATAATCTCAATATTTAATTTTTTAGATTCATTAAAAATAATTTTTTTAAATTCTAATTCCTCTACATTTTTAAAATTTAAATTATTATTTTCAATAATAATATCCATTGGAAGATAAACCAATTTTAATTTATCCCCATAAACAGATTTAAGTAAATTTAATTGTTCACTAATTAAAAAATTATTTGGATTTAAGTTATCTTTATTATATACCTCATTAGAATTACTAAAACTTATCAAAGATAAAAAATAATGAAAATATTTTTCCTTAAATAAAACAATTAAATTTATTTTATTTATTAAAGTATATACTTCAAAATGATTTGAAAAAAAGTTAATTAAAGAGTCTGAACCAGACATAAACACTAAAGAATCATTTTTATTTTCAACATAAGATATATTTTTTTTTATCAAATCCAGTAATAAAATCATTATATCTAAGTTGAATAATATAATATCTGACATCATAGTTCTTAAAATATTTATAATTATTATAATAATCAATAACATCAGTTCCAAAATTTCCTGCATTAATATGCTCATAATCCGATAAATTCCGTTTAATAAGACTAACATAATTTTTATCATTAGAGACTTGTTTTGCATAAGTATAAGAATCACCTTGATACAAAATAGCAGATTTAGAAAAATTTATTTCGTCATAAGTTCCAAATTCATTCTTATGAGTTAATTTAGCATATCCTTCTTGAGTATTTAATGTTACAGAATTAATTTTAGGAGTAATTCCAGTATCTCGAAGTTCATAGTCGGGATTATCAAATATAAAATTAGTGATAATAAGTTCCCAAAAGATTAAACTGATTACAAGTGCTAAAATTATTTTAATTAATAGTTTCATTTTAAGTTAATTCACATATTTTTTATACCACATCTCAAAAACAAGCACAGTCCACAACTTTTGAGCAATCACATTCCTAGACTTAAAAGAAGAAGAATTGTATTTCAAATCAGAAAGTAAAGATAAAACATAAGACTTATTATAAAGTCCATGATTACTATGAGACAATAATTCTTTTAATTTATCTCCTAAAATATTCTCAAACCAATAATCAATAGGGACATTAAACCCATGTTTTCTTCTCTTCCAAATACTCTTAGGTAAAATATCCTTAGCCAATCTCTTCAAAATATATTTCTCATTCCAACCAAATAATCTATACTTAATAGGAATTGACAACCCATACTCAACAATTTGTTTATCCATAAATGGAGTTCTTTGCTCCAAACCAAAAGCAGAACTCATCTTATCAGACTTCATAAAAAAATCCTTAAGTAATAAATTATCAATATCAAATAATTGAATTTTATTTAAATTATTAGTATCAAGCTTCTCATACTTTTCAAAACTAGGTTTCAAATCCTTCAAATTTAATTTTTTAAGTTCAGATTTTTCAAAAACTCTAGTAACCTCAAAAAATGCATCCAAAATAGACTTCCCTCTCATCATATTCAACCTATGAACAATTTGATTCTTTGACTTAAAAAATGAAAAATACTTCAAAAAAGTCCCATAATGTAATAATTTATATCTATCATAACCAGTAAAAACCTCATCAGCACCATCCCCAGTTAAAACAACAGTATTATACTTTTTAGTCTCCTTAGATAAAACAAAAATTGGCAAAAACCCTGGATCAGCACCAATAGGTTCATCCATATGATAAATCATCTCTTCCAAATAATCTAAAACATTATCCTTATTAATAATAAATTCATGATGATTAGTCTTAAGGGCATCCGCCACAACCTTAGCATGAGATAATTCATTGGTCGTATCAAAACCCACAGAAAAAGTATTTAAATTTTCATTATACTTTTTAGCAAAATAAGTAACAATAGAAGAATCAATCCCACCAGACAAAAAAGTTGCTACTGGAACATCTGATACCATTCTAGACTTTACAGCATTATCAAGTTTATCAAATAACTCAGACTTAATTTGTTTAAAATTTTTATTTAAAATTCCAATTTTAATAGAATAATATTTTTCATAACTCTCAATTTCATTTTTAGACAAATCAAAAACCATATTGTGAGCAGGTTTAAAATTAAAAATATTTTCAAAAATAGTATTATCAGAATACGTAAACCTATAAGAGAATATTTCATTAAAAGATTGTTTATTAATTTGTTTTTTAAAATCATAATTTAAAATAGACTTAATCTCAGAAGAAAAAATAAACTTTCCATCAGCTAAATAATAATATAATGGTTTTTTCCCAAATCTATCTCTAGATAAAAATAACGTATTAGACTTTTTATCAAAAATACAAAAAGCCCACATTCCATTAAATCTCTTAACACAATCTTCACCCCATAAATCATAAGCTTTCAAAATTACTTCAGTATCACATTCAGAATCAAACTTATAACCATTATCAATTAATTCCTCACGAATTTTTTCAAAATTATAAATTTCTCCATTATAAGTAATAGTTAAATCATTAAAACTCATAGGTTGGTGACCTTTATCACTTAAATCTAAAATTGATAACCTTAAATGTCCTAAAGATAAATTATCAAATAATTGGAAACCTGAATCATCAGGACCTCGATGAAAAATAGTTTTATTCATTAAACCAATTAACTTTTCATCCTTAAAATTAAATCCATTTATACCACACATTATTTTTTACCTCTTAAAACATTATCAAATACTTGAACATATTTCTCAATTACAATATCCCAATCAAAATTGTTTTTTATATATTTGGTAGAACTTTTAGAATATTTATCCATTAAAGTTTTTGATTTAATCAATTTCACCAAACCAATTTTTAAATTTTTAACTGAATTATCCTTAAGTAAAATACCATTCTCACCATCAATAACAACTTCATTTGCACCTTCATTAGGTGATGCAATAACAGAGCAACCACAATACATCGCCTGCAATAAAGAATTTGATAATCCACCCCCAACATACGCAGAATGAACAAAAATATCTAACTGTTTATATACATCAATTGCTTTAGAAAATTCAATAGAACCTAACATAAAGATATTATTATTTAAATTAGCTCCGCACAAATTTTTCAATCTCTCAAAATCCTCACCATCTCCAACAATTAGCAAATTACATTTACTCTTTAATTCATCAGGTAAATCTAAAAATGCTTTAATTGTATTCTCAACACCTTTCCATTTATACAATCTTCCAACAAATCCAATTAATAATTTATCATCAGATTTATACTTTGATAAGTCAAAATTAAATTTTTTCTTATCATATATACTAAAATCAACACCACGAGGTATTTTAGGACTTTCACGACCATCAAATTTTTGAACAAAATTCCAAACTGCATCAGAAATAGAAATATTTTTATCTGAAAACTTGAAAATCATCCTACCAAAAATATTATCATAAACTTTAGAGATAAAATTAGTAAACTCAGATTCCACCTTAACATATCCACTTCCATGTTCAACATGAATTAATATTAATTTATTCCACAATCTAAACTTTGCAAAAACTAAACCTAAAAAAGAATTAGTAAAAAATCTTGTTCTAGTCATAACAACATTAAAATTTTTACTATATAAATTCCTAAACAATTTCCAAAAAGTTAAAGACCAAAATTTAGGAACTGGAAAATTAGGAATTAAAAAAAAAGCAGGATACCTTATAACCTTAACACCAGTATGAATTGTTTCCTTAATCCTGCCACCAGAAGTATGAGGAGAAAAAATAGTAATATTATAATTATCATTTTTAGATAAATACTTCACAAATTCATCAACATGTGTTTCAAGTCCTCCAACATTAGGTAAAAAATTTCCTGGAAAAATAATTAAATTAATTTTGTTATCACTCATTTTTTTTCTCCAATAAAATATCTAATTTCTCTTCAATCCTATCCATTTGAATTTTTAAATCATTTTTTTTATTTGAATGTTTAGTTTGAGATAATAAAATTAATTTATAATCTAAAAAACCAATAATTAAAACTAAAAAAAAACCAACCGGCACCAATAAAAATGCAGAAACTTTAATACCATAAGTTAATTTAAAAGTTGCTAAAATTAATACAAAATTAAGAAAACTTAAATAAAAAGCTGCCGAACCAAAATAAACTTTAAACTTTGCAACTAAATCAATTAAATTATGTAAAACCATATTATTTTTCCTTTTTCCCACTCATCAAAGCAAGCTCACGATTCAACTTCGTAATTTCTTCCCTTTGCGATTCAATTTTTGAATACAAATTATAAATAAATAAATAAGCTAAAAAAATACTTGAATAAATCATTAAATTCAAAGCTGATGGAATATTTAAAATCTCTTCAACTACATTTAAAATATTTGGAAAAAATAAAATAATAGTTAAACAAATATAAATAAAAAGAAAAAAAACTTCAACTAAATTATGAATTCTCTTTTTAGTTTTAATATGATTTAAAATATAAGTTAAAATCCCAATGTTCAGTATAATAAATATAATTATTGTTGTATCCATTTTTTAATATACTATATAATAATTTTTAACATTTATAAGTTTAATTCCTAACCCCTCATTAAAAATTTCACAATCATTTTAAAACCATTACTAATTGATTGGCCATGTCCCTTTCCCATTGAATGTTTTGAATACAAAACTTTAATTGGGACTTCTTTAACATTTAATGAATGATTATAAATTTCTCCAATAATCTCTGAACAAAATTCATACCTATCAAAAGTAATATTAATACAATCAATAGCACGCCTATTAAATGCTTTAAAACCGCTTTGAGAATCATGAACAAACTTACCAAAAAAAAAAAAAGTAACCAAACTACCAATTTTATTTGCTAATTTCCTTTGAACTGGCATAGACTTTAAATCCCCAACCATACGACTCCCAATCACAACATCAAAATTATCCAACTCAACTAATAATTTTTTAATATCTTTTGGAGAATGTTGACCATCAGAATCCATCAACACAATTCGTTCAAAGCCTGCTCGTTTAGCATACTCAATCCCAGTAGCAGTTGCAGCTCCAGCCCCACGATTAATTGGATGTTTCACAACATTAACCCCACAACTAGAAGAAACATTAAAAGTATTATCACTAGAACAATCATCAACAACTAAAATGTTTTCATAACCTTCTTTTCTAATATCAGAAATTACTGAAGAAATAACTTTTCCCTCATTAAAAGCAGGTAAAATAATTAAAACATCTTTACTCATAATAAACACAAAGAATTAGTTTTTTATAAAAATTTGTTTTAAATTTATTTTAAAAACTCAAGTTTCAAGATATCAATTGTATCTTGTGGAGATTTCACACTATGACCAACTACTCTAGAATCACAAAATATTTCATAATCATTCCCACCTAACTCAGTTTTATCCCCAAAAAAATGAACTTCTGAAAACTCACCCAAATCAAAATGATTTAAACAAAAAGTCTTATCCCAACCTTTTGGAAAAACATCAAAACTAATTTGACCACCAATAGAATAATGTAAATCTAAATCAGGAAACTTTTTTCTTAACTCTACAATCATATTCTCACGAACTTTATGTTCACAATCAAACTTAAAAAAATCTTCTCTCTCCTTTTGAGAACAATCTCTCCCAACAGGACAAATATTAATTAAACCAGTTCTATACTCAAAAAAAGTTCCTCTCTTTACAGGAATATCTAAATCCGCCATATAATGTAAACTAAAATTAATTAACTCCTTTAAAGAATCCTCTGTAAAAAAAGACATTAAATCAGAAGTAAAAAATTCAACTCCATTTTTATAAGCAACTAAACCATTCTCAGGAAACCAATAATTAAAATAATTCATACAATCCCCCAACTGCTCATGTTGTTTTGGTAAATTAGAACCACCAACAAAACCAATAACTAAATTTTCATCATTATATAAACTTTTTAAAATATCACACATCTCAGATGAAGCTACTCCTCGAGATGGAGTTAAAGTTCCATCAACATCAAACAAAAGTAATTTTTTATCCATTATAAAATAATCAATAAAAAAAGAAATATATAAATATTAAGTGTAACTAAAAAAAGAAATAAAAATAAAAATATAAAAAAGTTTTACTTTTTTTTATCTAAAAAACTATTTTTATACATTGTAAAAAAAATGTTCATAAATTTAGAATAAATTTATTGAATCCATACAAAGTATGTATGTTCACCTTGATTTATTAGGTGAAAAAAGTTTTACTTTTTTTTATCTAAAAAATCAAAATTCACTTTATCTCTATTACGTGAATTTGTTGAAGTTCTTTGTTCAGTTGTATGTTTTGGATTATGTGAAAAACCACTTGAACTTGAAGGTTTTGCTTTTCTACCACCTTTTTTTTGTTTTGGACTATCTGAAACCTCAACAAAATGAAAAAATAATAAAACTAAAATCCCTACAATAATAAAAATTGTAACAATTAAAGGAATATTTGAATTCTCATTAGAATCTAAATTATTTACACACCTTGAATCATTTGAATCAATACACTTCTCAACAACTGAATCAACAACTTTTCCAGAAATTGGATCAACTCCATTTGAATTTACACCCTCAGTTAAATTAGCATTTAATTTTTCTAATCTTAACTTTTCCTCTTGTGCTTTTTGATCAGCAATCCTTTTTTCCTCAGCTTTTTGAGCAGCAATTTTAGCCTCAGCAATTCTTAACTTTTCTGCTTCAACTTCAGCTGCTTTCTCTGCAGCAATTCTTCTATCCTCTTCAACCTTAGCAGCTGCAGCCGCATCGTCTAACTTTTTTTGTTCCTCAACAGAAATTTGTTTATGAGTAAACTCAGATTTATTCTCAAATACAGTTTCATAAACAGGTGTAGACTTTCCATCAAAATAAGTTGAAAACTCAACTGAATCTAAACTTCCATCACACTTTAAAATAAGTTCACTCTCAAAATTCCCATCAAATAATAACTCTGAAATTTTCGAACCATCATCTAACTCTAACTCTTTTGTTTTCTTCCCATCAATTGAAATATCACACTCAATCTCTTCATCCTTTTCAAAAACATTATTAATCTTCATTGAATAATCATAAGCTCCTCCAGAAACCTCATACTCAAATTCATCATCATTTTTAAACTCTAAAGTATCAACTCTCTCACCATCTTCATCATAAACTTTAACAACAATTTCATCAAAATCATCATCACACTCAAATTCAATAATTTCCTTAATTTCTACAGCAATCTTTAAATCTGAAGAAGAAGAATCCTCATCAAACTCATATACATCAGTTGTATCATCATCAATTGTTAAATCACACTTAATATTATCATTTCCAAAATCATGATCAATATCAATAATTATCTCAGAAGCTTCCATCTCTTCCTTATCCTTATCATAAGAAATTCTATCATCATCAGTATAAGTTTCATCAAACTTTTCATCACCATCATCATCATAAACCTTTAACTTAATTTCATCAATTTCATCTTCACAAGAAAACTTAACAATTTTATCAAAATTTTTTTCAATAGTTAAAGCATCTGAATTATCATTTGAATCAAACTCAAAATTATAATCTTCCCCATCAATCTCTAAATCACACTCAATACTTGAAGACCCAAAACTATGCTCTAATTCAATTGAAAACCAATCTTCATCTTCATCATATCTATAATCCTCAATATCTACCTTAACTCTATCTTCATTTGAAAAATCTTCATCATAAACTTCAACTCCAGCTGAATCATAAATTTTTAACTTAATCTCATCAACATTTTCATCACACTTAACTTCTAATTTATCAGTAAAAGATTTTTCTAAATCATCATCCTCAGATCTCTCATCAAAATCCAAAGATTTAGAATTATCATCATACTCAACCTTACACTCATTTTCATCATCTTCATCATCAAAATCATGACTAAATTCTAACTTAAAATCAAACTCCTCAGGTTCGGAGAATGCAACCGGAACACTAAATGCTACAATAAATAACATAAAAATTACTTGGAAAATATTTTTCATAAATAAAATGTAGTTTTCATATTTAAAAAGATTATGTGTTTTATAACCAAACAAGAGTAAAAGAATATAAAATTAAGCATAACTTTAAACAAAATTAAAATTATAAAAATAAAAAAGAAACAAAATTAAAATATTATTTTAACATTATTAAAATAATTAAAAAAGTTGCTTTACAATATTTGTCGCATACTGTCCAGAACCTAATTCAAACTCAACTAAAACTTTAAACTTATCTTCATTTAACTCATCAACTTTAGCAGAATGAACAACTAAATTATTTGGATTATTTACAATTTCACGCATAACAGTTGACTTTGCTTTTAACTCAGGCCAAGACTTTAATTGAAACATATCTCTAGTTACTCCATCTTTTTCTAAAATTGAATCTACAATATCCATAACATCCTTTGGAACTTTATCAAAATCTGTAAAATGATTAATTAACTCCAATTTATCATAATCTCCCAAAATTCCTTTCTCCATTAAAGCCTTAATAGTATTATTAAAGATATGTGACTGATAAGCATTAATATATAATGTTCTTAACTTTTTCATTAAAGTTCTAAAAGCCCCTGGGAAATCATTTTTAGCCTTTTTCAAATGAGCTAAAATTCTCGCATAATCTCTAAATCTATCTGGACAAATTCCAATTAAAGTATCAATAATATCTTGATCACAAGTCTTAACTCCATACCATTCCTTCTCAACTCTCTCAACAAAAATCTTCAACTCATCACTTGGATCTTTTGGTAAAGAAGTTAAAATTTCCCTAACAGCTAACTCAGGTTTATTTTGTAAAATAAACTTCCCAATTTTATGAGAATTATTAGCAAACCCAAACCTTTGAGAATCAAAATAATTTAAAGCTCCAAATTTTTCCATATTCTCTAATTTTTTAGGACATTCGTCAACTTGTTTTTGAGTTAAACCTCTAACTGTAATCCCAAATTTATTCCCTAAATTATCACCTAAATTAACTCTCCCTGGAAACTTCCCAATAAACTCAACATCAATATCTTTAACCTCATTATTAATATGATCAATATTTTTTTGTAAATTCGCCTCATTTAAACCCAAAACTGAAATTATTTGAGTTGTAATCCCATGCTTATCCTTAGTCCCTGCAAAATGAACTAACCGTTTAGAAGTATTAAAACAATCAGCAACAATATCAATAGCCCTTAATTGATTATACTGAGTTTTCTTTAAAATAAAATAAAAATAATCTTTTCCTTCATCCTTTTTTTCAAACTTTTTAATATCATATAACTCATCAACTAAAAAATCTTCTGCTACTTGTTTTAAAATCATAAATATAATTAGTTATCTCTAATTTATAAAACTACATTAAATTCCTATCAAACAAACTAGTATAATATCTACCAACAACAATATGATCAATAACTTTTACATCAATACCACAACACGCACCAATAAACTTTTTTGTTAAATCAATATCAGCTAATGACGGAGAACTATCTCCACTTGGATGATTATGAACCAAAATAACTTTAAAACAATTAACACTAAGAATTTTCTTTAAAACAATTTTAATATCAAAATAACTTTTATTAAATTCTCCAGAAAATAAAAATTCTTTCTTAATTGGCTTATTACGTGAATCCAAATAAATAATCATAACTTTTTCAATATCTAAATGTAAAAAATCAGACTTTACATAAGAATAAATATCCTTAGAATTTTTAAAACAAACTTTACTAGATTCCAACAAATCTGAACCTGAAAACTGAACACGGCGCGAAAGCTCAAACAAACTAATTAAAATACAAGCTTTACCAGATTTAATCCCCTTAAACTTTAAAAAATCTTCAAAACTAGCTCTAGATATTGTTTTCAAATCAAACTTAGATAATATTTCTCTTGACAAATCAATAACATTTTTATCCCTTGTCCCAGTACGTAAAATTATAGCTAACAGCTCAACATTTGTTAAACCATTAGGACCAAACCGGATTAATTTTTCCCGTGGCATCTCTTCCTTGAGTAATCCACCGATTTGACCCATTGTAATATATATGGATTTTAAACTATATAATAATTTAGTTTAAAATTTCGACTAAAAAATAATTTTGGGATAAAAAACTCAATAAAACTGCAAAAATCAAAGTAAAATAAGAATATAAAATAAAAATAAATGAAATTTGAAAAAATGAAAAAATGAAAAAAATGAAAAAAAGTTGAAAAAAATATTAAAAAAAGTAAATAAAATTATAAACTTAAAACAATTAGATAAATTATGGCAGATTTTGTAGAATTTAAAGAAGAAAAAATAAAAGTTAAATTTTTTAAAGTTGGAAAATATAAATTTTCATCAATTGAAATTTATCATTTAACAATTGCAATGATTATGATAATTTTAACATTATTTGTATTTCAATATAAAGAACTTTTAAGTTTAGAATTTATTTCATCCCCAACATTTTTCCTATTACTTGGAATGTATGCTGTAACAGTAGGTTTTGGATTTTTATTTCACGAACTAGGACACAAATTAGTTGCCCAACATTACGGATACATCTCAGAATTCAGAGCAGATTTTCAGATGTTAGGATTGATGTTTATTGGAGCATTATTTTTACCAATTATATTACTATCTCCTGGAGCTGTAATGATATTAGGAAGACCAACAATTAGACAAAACGGAATTATTTCGGTTGCTGGTCCACTAGTTAATTTAGCTTTAGCAGCAATTTTTACAATATTAGGATTATTATTTGGAATTGAAGGTTTTTTAGGAGCAATCATTATGACTGGAATATTTGTAAACTCATTTTTAGGAATATTTAATATGTTACCAATTTGGGTTTTAGATGGTAAAAAAGTTTTAAGATGGTCAAAACCAATTTACACTATTGTAATGTGTTCACTAATTGGATTTTTATTAATTGGTTTTGGAACAATCCCATTATTATAAAATAATAAAAATATAAATTAAAATAAAAATAATAATAAAGATATAAATTTATTATCTATTTAATATTTTAAAAAAATAATTCTCAAAAGTATCTAAATTAACTAAAAATACCTAAAAATGGACATAATATCAAAAAACTCACCAAAAACTTTTTAAATTTAAAAAATCTAAATTCAGTATGTTTGAAAAAAATCTAAATTCTACTTCAAGATTAATAAGAATTTTAATAGGTCTTGGACTTATAACTAGTGCATATATTTCTTTTACACCAAAAATATATATGATTATTTTCCTATTTGAATTAATTGGATTTTGGATATTATTAAGTGGAGCTTTAGGATGGAGTCCAATTTACGCAATGAACGATAGATCCGATTTTCCAACTCACCTAAATAAATTTTCTAAAAAGGAAATGCAAGAAGCCCTAAAATAAAAATCAAAAAGCAATTAAAATTAAAATTTAGAATTTAAAAACTAAATTTTACTAAAAGTTTAACTAAATATTTATAAAAACAATTTCATAACTTAATACTATTAAGCTATATCCATAGTTTGATTATTTAAAATAAATAATTTATCGGGGTATTAGCTCAGCCTGGTTAGAGCGCAGGTCTTATAAGTTGACGATTATAATTAAGATTTATCTTAATTGTGCGACATTAATATAATTTATTTGTTAAGATTTAACAAATAAATAAAATTAAAACTGTAGTTAGCATAAACTGACTGTGAAATAACACAAAAAAAATCAAAGGCTAAGAAAGCCTGAGGTCCCGGGTTCAAATCCCGGATATCCCATATTCAAATGCTGAGCTCAAAAAGGTTATAAAAATCAAATTTTTTTCTAAAAATAAAAAAGTTAATACAAATATAATAGTATTATAAAAATATTTTCTAAATAACACAAAGAAAATCAAAGGCTAAGAAAGCCTGAGGTCACGTGTTCAAACTCAATGAACTTGTTCATTGTGCTTAAAAATTTCTTTCAAATTTTTATATTCCCGGATATCCCATATTCAAATGCTGAGCTCAAAAA
>DAXK01000048.1 GCA_002506365.1 archaeon UBA583
TTAAATTAAGCTTAATTTAAATAAATAAAATTAAATATTAAATTTATACTTTAAAAAATGGCAAACGATTTTAACCAAATGGACCCTAAACGATTTAATGAAACTTTAGGAAGTTTTGGAACTACAACAAATCCAATGGGTGGAAATCAATTAGCTCAACTTCAAACCGCAATTAGACAAGGAGTAAAACATGTTGAATTACATTTATCAAATGCTGGAAAAGGACAATTTGGAACTTCAGATGTTCCAGATAAATATGGATTTGAACAAAGAAGAACAATAATGCAATTAGCAAAATTAAATGAACAATCATTATCTGTTCACGGAACTTTTAATATTAATACTTTTTCAGGTTTATCTCAAGGAGGATTTAATGAAATTCAAAGAGCTGGTAACATTAAAGAAATTGATGAAACTTTAAAATTTGCAGCAGAAACTGCAAAATCAGGGGCTGTTGTATTTCATCTTCACGAAACCGGATTACCACCAACTGCGCCAGGAGAATTAAATTTGCCAGATTGGTATTTAAAAAAATTAAAAAAAGATAATCCACAAGAATATGATGAAATTATGAATAAATATCTAAACAAAGATGAGCTATCAAGACAATTTGTAGACAACCCAGATTTAGAATCAGAACTAAAAGTAAACTTTGAAAATTTAGATCAAAATAAAAAACAAGAATTAAAAGATAACTTTGGAGTAAATACTTGGAAACAATATTATGAATTTAATAAATCTGAACAAATGAAATTAGAACAAGATGGAACTCCATTAGTTGTAGTTGGAAGTAGTTTAACAAAAGCAAATCGTGGTCAAGATATATTAAATTTAAAAGGATTAAATAATTTAAATCAAACTGAAAAAGATTTTTTAACTTCACAAGGGATCGAAACTGATTACAATAATTTAAATATTGATGATTTTCAAAAAATCCAATCTAAATTATCTGCAGGAAAACCTGAAGGAATTTCAAGTGAAGATTATACTCAATTAAAAAAAAAGTTAGTTTTAGATTACTCAGACATTTTAAAAGAAAATCATGGTATGAAATCAAAAGCAGATAAAGAATTTTTTCAAAAATCTATGGATATGCAAATTGAAGCAGCAAAATTACAAAAACAAGACTTTGACCAATTAAAAACTGTTTATGCTGATGAATTAAAATTAATCCAAGATTTAAATAAACGAGAATCAGAAATTGCAAAACAAATTCAACAAGCAGAAAAAAATAATGATAGAATTAAAATTGAAGAATTAAAAAAACAACTAAAAGGTGGAATCTCTGATGCTGAACAAATTGAACTTCAAACAATTCAACAAAAAGCGCAATCAGGTGAGCAACCAACTCAAAAAGAAATAGATAGATTTAATGAAATTCAACAAAATGCTTCAGGAATCTCAAGAGAAAAATTAGTATTAATGAATGAAATTGGTCAAATGGAGTATCAAAAACTTGAAAAATACGACGAATACACTTCTCAATTTAATGAACAAATTAAAAAAGCAACACAACAAAAACAAAACGCAAAAGTAATCACAGATGAAATTTTTGAAAAAAATGCTTCAGCAATGGGGCACTTAGGATTAAAAGCTTTAAAATATCAATTAGATTTAAAAAAAAAATCAGATGAATCAAAAGAAAAATTAAATAATTTTAATGAGCAAATTTCTAAAAAAGAAAAAGAATTAGAATCTGAAAATAATTCAGATAAAAGAAGTAAATTAAATAATGATCTTCAAAAATTAAAATATGATAGAAGATTAGTTTATGGATTAAATGATTATGCTGATATTGATGTTGAAAAAAATCCATTATACCTAGCGCCAGAAAATATTATGGCTGGATATGGATATATGGATTCCTTAGAAGAATACAAAGGAGTAATTAGAACTTCTTGGGATGAATTTGCAACAAAATTATTATCTAATGAAAAATCCTATGTCCACATTCGTGAACAATATGAAAAAGAAACTGGTAAAAAAATTTCAACTAGAGAAGATGCAGTAGAAATTGCAAAAAAACATATTGCTGGAACCTTTGATAATGCTCACGCAGGAGTTTGGTTTAAATATTTTAAAAGAGAAGAAGGTGAATCTGATGAACATAGACTTGAAAGATTTAATAATTGGTTAAATACTCAAGCAGCTGATATGGCAAAAGAAGGAATTATTAAACATGTTCACTTTAACGATACTCAAGCAAAAGATGATGATCATAATTTATTAGGTTCAGGAGTTTTAGATTTATTTGATTTAAAAGAAAAATTAAGAGATGCTGGAGTTGATGAACCATTAATTGTAGAAGCTGGAGGAAGAGGAACAAACTCAATGATGCACGTATTGAACGCATTTGATATTTTTAATCCTGGATTAGGATCTCAAATTGTAGAATCTCAAGCAGCAAACTCGCATAGACCAGGGTATGGAATTTCCTCAGGCAATTCTCCATCTGATTGGGTATCGTCAGTTTCAAATTATGAAAATAGACCTCAATTTACAAACTACGGTATGAATCCTCAAAGTTTTCAAACTCAAGCAAGACCACAACAAGGACAAAAAGCAGGTGGTTGGTCTGGAACAGGATTTTTATAATTAAAAAATTCCAAAATTTATAACTTACTTTTTATCTTCATTTCATATTTAAACCTTACTTATTAATTTGATATTAAAATTTAAAGTAACATAACTTTAAATAAAATTAATTCTAATTTTTCCTATGGAAACTAGTATTCTAATAATGATTGTAATGGCAATCGGTTTAATATATTTAATCTTTAAATTTATTAAAAAAATGATTTTTGCAGTAATTTCAGCAATTTTAGTAGTTGTACTATTATTTGGTGGAGTTATTGGAATTGCAGTTTACGATGTAAAAACTTTATCTGAAAAAACTGACTTTCAAGTAAATATAGTATATTTTAATCAAGATGATTATATCTTAGGAACAACTATGACAGTTGAAAACTCTGAACCTCAAATTGATAAAATTAAATCTTTATCTGAATCAGATTTTAATCAAATTGATTTAAAAAAATTAGATAAAAATGGAGATACATTCGCAATTACCTTTAATAGAGATGTAATTGAAAATATAATTACTTCCAAAACTACTACTTTAAACTTTTTAGCTGAAATAGAATTACCTGAAAATTCAGTTATTGAATTCACAAATGAAGAACTTTTAACATTAATTGAATCTAACTCTGCAACTGATGATTTCATTGATTTACTTTTAGAAAAAAATAATATTGATCAATCTATTGCTGGATTTTTAAAAGATGAATTAAAATCCTCAATTCAAACAGTTACAAAATCTTTAGGAATTTCATTTAATGAGGCTCTATTTTTTGACTTTTTAATGACAAATTTAGAATCAAATCAAGTTGATTATCTAGAAGTTTTAAGTTTATATAAACAAGAAGAAATTATGATTTACCCTAATAGATTAACATTTAGTTTAGTTAAAATGTTACCAAGTAGTTTTATACAAAATCAAATTACAGCTGCGACTGACTCAGTTGATGCAGCTGAATCAATTTCAGACGAATTAAGTATTGAATAAATAATCAATAATAACTTATGATAATTTATAATAAATTAATTATCATTTTAATTTTTTAATCTTATATTTTTATTTTCTAAATTCAAACAAATAAAGTTTATAAACTCCTAGTTCTTAATTTTAATTGGTCAGTCCGAAAGGATAAGGTAGAAGCACTGTCTTTTATGGTTTTAATATTAAGGAACCGTGTCAGATGGGGAACCAAGCAGCACTAAATTATTATTAAGATGCTTAGAAGGTTGCGGTGTGGACGATGCCTGTCGGGTAGCTGGCCTTTTATAATAATTCTAATTAAAAATTTAAATACTAAAATTTTACTATTTTGATTTTATATAGGTTTTTATCTCAAAATCGCAAATAGTGACAAATTCTACGAAATATACTGAATTTTACAAACACTTATAAAGTTTAAATCCCTAATTTAATTATGGAAATTTCAAACAATAAAGTTGTACAAATCCACTATACAGGAAAGTTAACTGATGGAACAGTTTTTGACTCATCAGAAGGAAGAGAAGCTTTAGAATTTATTTTTGGTTCAGGAATGATTATCCCTGGATTAGAAGAAGGTTTAGCTGGTATGAAAGCTACTGAAAAAAAGACAGTTGAAATTGGTTTTGAAAAAGCTTACGGGCCAGTTCAAGAACAAGCAAAACAAGAAGTGCCTAAGGCTCAAATGCCTGAAGGAATTGAATTACAAGTTGGTATGCAATTAGCTGCTCAAGGTCCTCAAGGACAACCAATGCCTGTAACTGTTGCTGAAATTAAAGATGAAACAGTTGTTATGGATTTCAACCACCCATTAGCTGGTAAAGATTTAGTTTTCGAAGTTGAAGTTGTAGAAGTTAGAGAAGCAACTAAAGAAGAATTAGAACACGGACACACTCACCCTGAAGGTGAATCATGTGGTTCAGAAGAAGCTTCTGAAGATAAAAAAGAAGAATAAATCTTCTTTTTATTTTTAAAATTATTAAATTACACAAATATTTCTAAATTCAATAAAATTGACAGATTTTCACATTTTTTAGCTTAAATTTTACTATCAAAACTCAATTTGTTACATCAAGTGACAACACAAAAGATATATTTATAAAGATTAAAATTCATATATTATTATGGTAAAACCAAGTTCTTTAGAAAATTTAATTCAAGCAAACGGAGCAGTTGTAAGTTCAGATGTTCACGGCGATTATGAATTAATTTCAAATAGTTTACAATACGCAAATAATAATAATTTAGCTTATGTTGTAAATGGAGATATTGTAAATGATTACGCATTTAAAGAACTTGCAAACAATTTAGGTTACAATTTTGTATCAGATATGCAAAATGATTATTTCTCAAAAAATCTTTCAGAAGTTGACTTAGAAACATTAGGATTAGTTCAAGCAGCTCAAACTTATGGGATTGATGGTTTATTATCCCAAATTCCTGAAGATATGAGAGAACAATTTTCTCAAGGTTTAGAAGAAAGATTAAATTATTCACAATCTGAACTATTTCAAAAAAGAGTTCAAGGAGTCCACCAAAATTTTATTTCAGAAAAAGGAAATGAAATTCAACAAAATCAATTAAACTTAAGAGCATTATACGAAGTTTTTATGGATGAAGAAGCAAAAAGATTTGCTGAACAACTAAATAAATATTCAGATGTTAAAACTGCAATTAATTTAGGAAATCACGAAAATGCTTTATTTGTAGAACAAGTAAAACAATATCTAGATAATCCAAATCAAATTACAAACTTAACTTCTTTAGAAGGTCATTATAAAATTGAGCAAGATAATGGTGAAACTTTATCTTTAGTTGGTATGACAAATTGTGTTCAATTTATGCCATACCTAAATGAAATTTTATCTCCTGAAGAAATGGCGCAATATTACTCTCATATGAATATTGACCAAATTAAATCTAAATCAATTTTATCTGGAAATATCGATCCAACAAACTTAGAAAACTTAGTCGATATTTATAGTCAAGATTTTGATTATCAAAAAACAAAAGTAAATGGGGAGGGAGATGCAGATGTATTTGTAACTCACGGACAAGTTGGAATTACTGGAAATATGTATGAAGTTCCATACTTTGCAAGTGCCTTAAAATTATCTCTAGAATCACAACTAACAATTGAAGGTCACATCCATAAAAAATTTGATGGTAAAAATGCTTATGGGAAAGATATGATTAGAGCAGTTGGAAATGATGTAGCAGTAATTTCAAAAGATGAATCTGGTAATGTTAATCACGACTGGGTAAATGTTTCAAGTTCTTACACAAACGGACACGACACATCTATTCCATATAATGAAGAATATTTAAAATTAAGAGTTGAAGATTTAATTAAACAATATAAATTAAATTTAAATAATTCATCAAATAATTCAGATAACTCACAAACTGTATAAACATAAGTGTTTAAAAACTAAAACCAACTAACTAAAATATGGCAAACGAAAAATTTACAAAATTAAATTTTGAAACAAGAACTCAAGACTTAGAAAGAATTGAATTTGATGAGATTTTAAATGATGTAAAACCAATTATTTTTGATACAAATTTTTTATTTGTAACATTTGAATTTAAATTAGATGTAGTTTATGAAATTGAAAGATTAATTGGAAAATCACACACATTTTATATTTATGAAGGAACAATTTCTGAAATTTTAAACATTGAAAGAAAAGGTGCAAAAAATAAAAAATTCTTACCATTAATTTCTACAATGTTACACCGATATAATTTTAAAGTTATAAAATCTGACCAAAAATATATTGATGACCAATTAGTTGAAAACTTAGACGATAGAGTAATTATTGCAACAAATGATAAAGAACTAAGACACAAAATTTGGGACTCAGCAAATAAAGTAATTTACATGCGTCAAACAAGTTACTTAGAACTTAAATAAAAACTATTTTATTTTTTGACATAGTCAAAAAACAAGGTTTCTTTACGGAGTGTTTTCTTTAGCGCCCCGAAGGTAAGTGTCCAAAGAAAAGTTCATTTATATGCGTCAAACAAGTTACTTAGAATTAAAATAAATAAAAAATATAATTAATTTTTGAATTTAATTTTTAATTAAATCAAAATTACTTTTTCTTAATTTCCCATGAAATATTGGTTGAAATACAAAATAACAAATAATAACTCCAATAAATATGCTAATAGATGCCATTTGTAAAGTTCTCTCAATACCAAAAGTTGCAATCAATCCAGCTGAAAATAAAGTTGTAATAAACACACCTAACTTAGCAATTGACATATAAGTTCCAGTAACCTCAGCTTCCATCTCATACTTTTTAGCAATACTTCCCATCAAACTCCAAGCAGTAACATTCCAAATACTTGACCCAATTCCATAAACACACAATAAAATACATAATGTCCATAAAGAATTAACATATGGAAACATAAACATAGCTATTGAACTTAAACTAACTCCAACTAAAACTCCAGCCTCAGTTGAAACTTTATCAAAATATTTCCCAAAAACAGCTTGAAACAAATGAAAAAACACTGGAATTGAGTATAAATATCCGACATAATAAATTGGTAATACTAATGTTTCAACAATAAAAATAGGGAAAAATATTGCATAAATTTGAGCTTTGGAATTCATCAAAATTCCAAGTAATGCCATTCCTCTTAATTTTTTAAAATGTAAAAACCTTTTAACTTCAGATAACGGATTTAAATCACTATAGGAAAATTTATGTTTTAACTTATTATGTTTAATTGGAATTTTATTTAATATTAAAATACTTAATAATGTAATCACAGCTGACACAATTAATAATACTTTAGGGATATTAACTTCTGCAATATATCCAGCTATAACTGGTCCAACCATCATTCCAATTGCTCCAATTCCTAAAAACAAACCAGTCCAAAATCCTCTCTCAGAATCTTCTAAATAATCTTCAAGAGCTGATAAACCAACCATACCAATTAACATAAAAGCAAATATTTCAAAAACTCTAGCTACTAAAATTAACATTATATTCTCAGCAAAGAAAAAATAAAACATAAAAAAAAATGCTTGAATTAAAAGACCTGTTAAAATCATTTTCTTTTTACCAATAAAATCAGCAAACTTTCCAACAATACCTCCAAACAAAAAAACTACAAAAGCTGAAATCGCAAAAAAATATGTAATCTCAACTGTCTCCCATCCAGCTTCTAATAAAATAATTGACCAAAATGGAACAACAACTCCTAAAGAAAACTGATACATCAGACGAAAACTTGTAAAAAAAGCCATCACCGGATTATTCCTTAACTTACTTAACATAAATAATAAATTAAATTTTCTCCTTTAAAATAAATGTAACTTTATTATATAATAAATAATAAAATAATAACATCAAAAAACAACAAGGTTTTAAATACCCAAAATAATATATTTTATTATGATAGCATTTATTCAAAATAATATACCATTTATATTATTCATACTCTTTTTAACAATATTTTTATACGTAAAAAGAAAAAATTTAGCAGTATCAGGGCCATTTCCTTTTTTTTATATGATGATGTATAAAACAACTTGGGGACTGGATAAAATGAACCATTGGGCACACAAACACCCTAGATTATTTTTATGGTTAGCTTATCTTTGCGCCTTTATAGGAATTGTTGGAATGTTTGCAAGTTTTATATTTATGTTCTGGCAACTTGGATTTATTTTTGATAATCAAATCACAGAAGGTGGAGGATTAGTATTACCAATTCAAACAACATCCGGATTAAATGGAACTGTGCCAGTATTTTATGTTCCTTTTATGTATTGGATTATTGCTTTATTCATTTTAGCAGTTGTTCATGAATTTGCGCACGGAGTAATTGCTGAAAGATTTAAAATAAAAATTAAATCAAGTGGATTTGCATTTATGGGAATTATTGCTCCATTAATGCCAGCAGCTTTTGTAGAACCTGACGAAAAACAACTAAATAAAAAACCATGGTGGCAAAAAGTAGCTGTTATGGGAGCTGGATCAACTTCAAATTTCATTTTTGGATTTTTATTTTTAGCAGTTTGGATTTTTGTAGCATTTCCATTAATTTACAATACAATGGAACTAGACACAGTTTCATTTAATGGGATCTCAAACCAAAGTGATTTTAATAATTATAATATTACCTCTGGAACAATTACACACCTAAACAATCAAGAAATTTCATCTTTAGATTATTTAGTAATTACTCAAATTACTCAAAGAGCTGTAGCTTTAGACTTTTATAACTTTTCAGAAAATGAAACTTTAACATTTAAATTAGAAAATCAAGAAAATGAAATTCAAATTGTAACAAAACCTCACCCACAACTAGAAAATCGTGGAATGATTGGAATTGAAAATGTTCAATTTAATTTAAAAAATTCAGAAGGTTTTACATGGCTTGGAAAATTTCCACTTGAATTTGAAAGAATTATTTTCTGGATTTGGTTTTTAAATATTTCAATTGGAATTATGAACTTACTTCCACTTTGGATTACTGATGGGGGACAAGTTGCAAAAACAATTTTCCCTAAATTTTTAGGACAAAACATAGGACTAAAAGTATATCATTTATTATCATGGTTAGTTTTAATTATGATATTTTTCACAATGAAACCACAATTTTTATTTAATCTATTTGGATTAAATTAATATTTATTTTTTTAACTTTTTCTTTATTATTTTTTAAATTAATTATTTTTTCTTTATTTTTCATCTATTTCCAAATTTTAAACCAGATTCTCAAATATAATTTAATTATAGTTATATTTGATAATTAAAATATATTTATTTTTAACCATTTAACATTGTTTTTTCAAAACCTTTATATAGAAATAATCATTACCTTTACTATGGCAAAAAAACCAGGTGTATCCTTACCATCCGGACAAGGTGGTTTAATCGGTGGTGTTTCAACTTCTTTAAAGACAAAGTTCGAGTTTAGTCCTAAACTTGTAGTATACGCAGCATTATTTACTGTATTTTTAGTAGGTATGTTACATTACATGAAGAGAAACGGGTTATTATAAAAATGATTCCAGGAGTAAACCCAAGACAAATGCAACAAATGATGAAACAAATGGGTATGTCCCAAGATTCAGTTGCTGCAGTAAAAGTTACAATTGAAACCTTAACTGGTGAAACATTAGTTTTCAAAAATCCAGATGTTCAAAGAATTAAAATGAAAGGTCAAGAAACTTTTCAATTATCAGGTAAATACGAATCAGTATTACCAAAAGCAAAAATCTCAATTTCAGCTGATGATATTGAAATGGTTGCTGAATCTGCAAAAGTATCCAAAGATAAAGCTGAGGAAACTTTAAAGCAAGTTGATGGAGACATCGCGCAAGCAATTGTGAACTTAACGGAGTTATAAATAATAAAACATGGACGATACAATGGAGCAATTAGGACAAGTTAGAAGACATTTAAGTAGTATCGAACATATGATTTTCGTATCTTGTAAATTCACAAGAACAACTGAAATGTTACGAAAAGTAATGGAAACATTAGTTACTGGTTATGAACATTTTTTCGCATTAGCATATACAACATATGTTGGAGATGAAGATTTATCAAATGCTTCAGTTCATCACAAAATTCAAATCTTAACTGACACTTTAGCTCAAAGAGGAATTGAAATTGATTTATCAGATTATTTTTTATTAAAAAAATTATTATTATCTGAATACGATTCAATTGGTGAATACAGAAAAAATTTATGTATGGTTTCATATATTGATGGTGAAGAATACGTAATTAATACAGTAAAAATTCACGAATTTTATGCTAAATTAAAAGAAGCTTGTGCTAGTTTAAACGCAGTTACAGTTTAATTTTTTAAAATATTTTTAATTATTTTTTATATTATATTTGTCAAATTAATTTTATTATTTCAAATTAAACTAATTTCTTTTTATTCATTTTTTCAATTTAATTCTTAAACTTAAGTTATTCCATTTCAAAGTAGTGATAATAAGTTAAATACCCTATTTACTCGATTAATTTTATGACAGGAAAAGTTATCGTAGTATCTTCCGGAAAAGGTGGAGTTGGTAAAACTACAACATCAGTAAATTTATCATCTGCTCTAGCAAAACACGGAAAATCAGTTATTTTAGTTGATGGAAATTTAACTACTCCAAATGTTGGATTACATTTAGGATTTACAAAATTCCCAATTACTTTAAATGATGTATTAAAAGGAGAAGCAAGTTTAGCTGATGCAATTTATATTCACCCGTTAGGATTTAAATTACTTCCAGGAAGTTTATCTGTGAGGAGTTTTAGTGAAATTAATTCAAGAAAATTAGGAAAAATTTTCAAAGATTTAAGAGAAATGTGTGATTATGTAATTGTAGATTCCGCAGCAGGTTTAGGAAATGAATCAATTTCTGTTCTAAAGAATGCTGATGAAGTATTATTAGTTACAAACCCTGAATTACCAGCTGTAACTGATGCTTTTAAGATTGTAACTCTTGCTAGAGAAATCGGTATCCCAGTTAAAGGAACTGTATTAAATAAAGTTAGAAAAGATAATTTTGATTTAGGATTAAGAGCAATTGAATCTTTATTAGAAACTCCGATTACTTCAGTAATTATGGAAGATAAAAATATGAGAGAAGCAGTTTATAGAAAAAGGCCAATTGTTCATATTAAACCAAAATCTTCAACAGCTCAACAATATCATCATTTAGCTAGAAGAGTTCACTCGGGTGAATATCAAAGAAAAATACAAGATTTAGAAAAAGAAAACTCTTTTTTAAAATCAATTTTAAGGGGACTTGGATTTTAATTCCAAATCCGATAACTTTTATTTAGAAAAATAATATTTTTCTTTTTTAATATATCTCCATTCAAACCATCTAATTTTCTTATTTTTGATACATAATACTTTATTCTGGTGAATATCAAAGAAAAATACAAGATTTAGAACTTTGGGAAATTCTTTAATTTCACAACGGCTTAGAAAAATTTTATTTTTCTTGAAAAGAAAACTCTTTTTTAAAATCAATTTTAATAGGACTTGGATTTTAATTCTAAATCCGATAACTTTTATTTTATAATTAATTATTATCTTAAAAATTAACCTAATTTAATTAAATATTTTCAGTTGGAGTAAATTCCATTTCAATTCTTACAATCTTTAATCCATGCGATTTATTATTAATATACTTTAAATATTTCATAACTTCAATTGGATCATAAAAAATTGATAAACTATTATAACTAGGTTCTAAATAAAAAATTTCTTCTTCCTTTGTAGTATAAGTTAACATACCTCCCATATTTTCTGAAAAATCATCAGATAAATCATAAACTAATGACACTGACTCATTTCTTGGAGTTTCATCATTTAAAATTATAAAATCTTTATGTGAATAAACATTTACCTCAAATTTAGATAATAATAAATCAAACTCTGTAATATCTTCAACAAATTCTAAAAATTCTTTTGACTTAAAATATTCAATTAATTTTATTAATTCTAATTTATATATATTTTTCAAATCCAACATTTTTTTTCTTTGAAATAGGGGTTCATAAATTTCAATTAAATTTTCTTCATCAATACTTTTTCTAAACTCCTTAAACTCTTCAGTTAAAAATTCATTTAATTGAATAAAACCATTCTCTGTAAAAAACCCTTCCATTTCAGATAAAATTTTTTTATTTGTATATACATCATTAATCATTTTTTATATAACCATCCTGAAATAGAATTTCTTTGTTTTTCACCCATAACTTCCTCAATTTGATGGTAAGATTTTCCAGGAGTTACTTTAAAAAAATTAAACTTATTTGGTTTTACAATAATAGATTTACAAATATTAGTAGGTTTATTATCTTTAGAATTAAATAATTCTAACCTTCCACCATCAATTTCTTCAAAATCTGAAAAATTTAAAATAAATGCAATTGCTCTATTTTGAACATCATCATCATGACATAACAAATAATCCCCATTTTCAAGCCTTAAAGAGTGTAAATCAAGTTTTTCTGAATCAAACTTCATAGAACACAAAGTTTCCATAAAAGTTCTAAATTCCTTTGATTTTAAAAAATCTCTAAATTCTAAAATAACTTTATTTTTAGAATTTTTATAATCTATTGTCCTATAAAAATGATATAAATCATGATCCTCAACATAAAACTCTTGACTCTCACATTCTTTTTTTAATTCATTAAATTTATCCTCACATAAAAAATTTTCAATAGATAAATGTGAAAATGGTTCAGCATTTTCAAATTCAAGCTTAAAATTATCTAAATTTGAAATTACTTTATTATTTAACCAATTATTTAACATAATAATAAAAGTATTTTTCAAGTTATAAACTTGACTAAAAAACCTATGATAAATAGTTCACAACTATCTAATTGGAGCAAACCTTTTTAAAAGGTCGTGAAGTTTTTATCACTATGGGTAAACTAGATTTTAGATGTAAAAGAGTAACTTTGCAAGACTTAGTGCAATGTAACTATAATTTGAACGATTCTGAATATTTAATTTTTTCTCAAATGATGAAAAGCTCAGGTGGATTATCAGTTAAAGAAATTGTAGATAAAGTTCAAAAAGATAGAACAACAGTTCAAAAAATTCTTTCAAAATTATTAAAAATGGGTCTTTTAATGAAAAGACAAGTAAACTTAGACAGAGGGTTTATGTTTGTATATTTTTCTAAAAATAAAGGAGAAATTATTGAAGACATTGATAAAAATGTTAAAGAATATTTCGAATTAATTAAAAAAAGTTTAGATGAATGGAAACAAAATTAATTATTTTTTAATTAATTATTTTTAAACAAAATAACCTAAAAATACATATTATAATTCTAATAACATAAAGTAAAATAAAAACACAACCTTAATTTAAGGATTTCTACGTGCTGTAAAATATTGTTCAAGATTATACAAACCTTGTTTAATTTTAATCCCAAAATATATTCCACCAAAAAATATTACACTAATTGCTAAATATTCTGTATTGATTGTCATAGTAAGTAGTAACAATTTAACATTTATAAATGTTTTGAATTGTAACAACTACTTAGGCACAACACATAATTTATTGGGAATTTACTATTTCAAGCAAAATAAAACAAATATATATAAACAAAAATTCATAGAATCCTATTATGCATTTTATTAAAGATTTATTTCAAGAAAACGAGACTGAACATCTTCACAACAAGTTCATTAGATACAGTAGAGGAGAGTTTGTAGGACCATTATTAAAACTTAAATTTGCAAAAGCAAATGTTAAAGTATACGCATCATTTCATTATACTGATGAATTATTAAATTTATTTGCTGAAAAATTAGGTGATAAACAAGTTAGAGCAAAAGGAACTGTTCTATGGAATAAGGATTTAGCTCCAGAATTTGAAGAATTAGGAATTAAATTTGGAAAAGTTTCAAAAGCTAGAGGAATTTTTAAATATACAATTGATAATGATGTTGTATTAAAAGATTTCGTTAAATTAATGAACAAATATCATGTTTTACTAAATATTAAAGAAGAAGGATTAACTTACTCAACTAAAAAAGCTTTACCAAAACCAAATAAAGAATTTGGAGCTGACTTTTGTAAATTAACTCTACCTACTGAAATGAAAGATTTAATTATTGATGAATTTGCTTTTGATTTAGAAAATAGAGATAAAGTAAAACAAATTGAAATCTCTCACAATATTAAAATTACTGACATTGTATTACCTGAGGGAGAAACTGATTTTGAAATTGCTAGAAGACAAGCAAAAAGAGTTGGAAACATTGAAAGAGTTTTAAATGTTGATGGTGAAGAAAATCTTTCACAAAAAGAATTAAACGTTTAATTTAATAATTATTAAATTAAATCATACTTTATTTTATTTAACTTTAATTTCACGAACTATAATTTCTAATTTATTATTATAATATGTAATTTTTCCTAAAACTTTATACTTAAAATTTAACTCTAATTTTTTATCAGTTTCAAATAATATCAATTTTATACAATCCTTTTCCATAAAAATTAAATCAGAACAAAAATCAACAAATAAATTATTATTATATAAATTTTGAGACTTTACAAAACCTTCAACTTTTACAAAATTATTTATTTGTGATAATTTAATTGTTGAAATCTCTTGTGGAATTATATTGTGATTTTTTTCAAAATATATTATTAAAGAAAAAGTAACTAAAAATAAAATAATACTTAATTTAAATTTATTTTTATCTAAGTGATTCACTAAATTTAAAACTAAAACTAAACTTAAAATAATATGGTTAAAAAAGGAGAATTAAATATCTCAATTGGAACAATTTTAATGTTTTTACTAACATTAATTTTATCATTATTTGGAGCAGAACAAACATCAGAGCAAGACACAAATAACTTAGAACAAATAGAAATAATTCAAGAAACAACAAATAAAAATTTAGAATTATATTTTTGTCCCAAAGATAATTGTAGTAAAGTTTTCTACAATACAATCGCAAAAGCAAAAAAAGAAATCAACTGCGCACTACACGAATTCGATGACTACAACACCAGCACACTTCTAGTAGAAAAAGTAAATCAGGGAATAAAAGTAAATTTAATAATTGAAAATAAATATATTGATGAACATGGTTTAGATCCAATAAAAAACAATTTAAATTCTTCAAATAATAAAATTAATTTCAAATCAGATACAGGTTCAAAATTAATGCATCACAAATTTTGTGTAGTTGATAATAAAATTACTTTAACTGGATCTACAAACCCAACACCAAATGGACTATATAAAAACAACAATAATATGCTTGTAATTTATTCAGAAAATATCGCAAAAAACTACAATAAAGAATTTAATGAAAATCTTAACCAAAATAAATTTCAAAAAAAAAAATCTGACTTTGATTTTCCAAAATTAAATTTAACAACTCCAAACAATAACCAATCATATTTAATAGATGTAGAAATGTGTCCATCTGAACAATGTCGAACAAAAACTTTAAATATTCTAAACAAAGCTCAAAAAGAAATTTTATTTGCAAACTTTGTATTAACTCAAAATGATATTGAAAATTTATTAATTCAAAAAGCAAACTCCAACATCACAGTAAAAGGAGTATTAGAATCAAGAACAAGAAATAGTTTAGGAAGCAGAACTGAAGAATTAAATCAAACATTCCCAATCATAATTGATAAAAATAAAAACACAATGCACCACAAATTCTTTATAATAGATGAACAATATGTAATCACTGGTTCAATGAATCCAAGTAAATCTGGGACAAATGGAAATGACGAAAATTTAATCATAATTGAAAACAAAGCAATGGCTTTAGACTTTAAGGAAGAATTTCAAAATTTAATTCAATAAGTTTTATTTATAAATCAATAATTATTTCTAATAATATGGATAAAGCTTTACTAAAAGAAAAAAAGAAAGAAGCAAACGGATTAAAACCAATGTTTCAACTAGGAAAAGCGGGAATTACGGAGCAATTTATTGATTTAGTGGACAAATACTTAAAAGTTCACGAAATCGTTAAAATTAAAGTTCTAATCGCAACTTCCACTGGAGATATTAAGTTCTACGCTGACGAAATCGCTAAAGAAACAAAATCAACTGTTTTAGAAATGAAAGGATACACTTTTACTGTATTTCGAAAAATCACAAAACAAGATAAAAAAGATGCTTACTGGGCTAAGCAAGATAAAAAAGAAGACAATAACGAAAATAATTTTCAAGAAGATTAATTCTTCAAATTATTTTTATAAAAATTAATTAATTCTAACTAGAAATTTAATAAAACTAATAATATTATTAGTTTTAATTTTAAAAATTTGAATAATTATTCAAAAAAAGAATTCCAAATCATAATTATTCCAACAACAATTAATAAAATTGGCCAATATTTTGAAAATCCAAAATTTAAAACATTTAAACTATTCAATAATTCCAAAATACCAACAGTAATCAATAATACTGGGAACTTTCTTATTTTTTTAAGTGTCATTTTTAATAAAATTTAGTATGAATTTCTGATGCTCCAGCATCAACTTTAATATATATATATTCTTTATCATATTTAAAGTTATCAGTTACATAAGATTTTCCAACCTTTGAAAATCCATTAAATTCAGTTGAACTAAGTCCACCATCATACTCAATCATAACTTGATAATTTTCAGGAAATAATAACTCTAATGAACTAGCACCCAAATCAAAATCCGCTTTAGTTGGATACTTTGCAAAAACAACTTTAGTTTCACTCGCTCCAAAATCCAAATCCAAATCTTTAATCATAAGCTCAGATAAATCTAAAGTAGTCTCACTCGCCCCAAAATCCAAATTTAAATTAATTGGAACTGTAGGATTCAAAAATAACTCCCAATCTTCACCTTGCTTTTCAATATTAAATAATTCTCCTAAACTATTAAATTCAAAATCATTACTTCTATCAATATCAACATAAGCCATATTTTCATCTAAATTAACTACTGTTCCTACCTCATTATCTAAATAAAACGAAGTAACATCTAAATTATATAACTCATAATTAAAACCACTATAAACATTCAAACTTCCACCACCAAAATCAACATTATAAAATATTTCTTTAGTAGAATTATCAATTAATTCTTTTTGATTAATAGTTACAGCATCACTCAAACTACTATCTTCAAACACATAAACATTTGAAATTAAAGCTAGAATAATTGTAAAAACTACAATCATTGATGATACAGCTTTTTTTCTTAACATTAATAACACTCCAGCCAAAATCAAACCAACTGGCCAAAATACATCTATAACTTTCCAAAAACTTAATTGTAAAATATCAAAATTAATCATTAAAATTAAAATTCCAAAAAACAAAAAAAAACTCCCAAAAACAAATCTTGTAGTATTTTTTATCATCTTAAAACTTTAATCCTCCTTTTTAACTAAAATATAAATTCCTAATCCAATTAATAAAACTGGCCAAATAAAATCCCAATTAATACTCCAAAATAATTCTTCAAATAAAAAAATTCCTCCTATCGCAATTAAAATTAATCCACCAATATACCTTCCACTTGAAGACTCTACCTTTGTATCTTTAATTTTCTCAGAAATTTCTGAAACTTTTTCTTCGGCTACTGTTCTTTCACTTCTTTTTTGGTTAGGGTTTTCTGGAACTAAAATCCAAAAAATAATATACGCAATTAATCCAACTCCGCTAGTAAACATAGTAATTAAAAATACTAATCTTACCCAAATAGCATCAATATTTAAATACTCGGCAATTCCACCACAAACACCAGCAATCATCTTATCTTCTTGAGATAAATATAACTTTTTAGTCTTTCTAGTTTCATAACTTCCAGATTCATTATCTTCCATATCAACAACTTTCTCCTTTTTAAGAGTTTTTTTACTTCCCTTTTCCTTTGTTTTTTTTTCAACCATACATTAACTAAAGCTTTTAACCTTTATAAAAAACAAGGAGCACAACTCCTTTTTAAGAGTAAAAATAGAGTTCAACTCCATAAACATTTATAATAAATAAAAACCTAAACAATATTATGATAAACCAAATTTTTCAAAAATTACTTGAAAATACAATTCAAAATTTAGATTTAATATTATTTATAACAATACTATTATCATCAATTATAATTTACAAAAAATCCAAAACTTATTACAAATTAAGTTCATATCAAGGATTTAAACATTTCGCAAACGCATTTTTATTTTTAGGATTAAGTGCAATTTCAACATTTACTCAATCAACTATATCTAAAATAATTTCAATTTCTCAACTTACGCAAAATACACCAATACTTCAAATTTATGAATCTTTAACTTTTGTAAATTTCTACTTTCTAGCAATGGCTGGATTTTTTTTAATTTACTCCCTTGTCTGGAAAGAAATTAAACAAAAAAATTTCAATATATTATTACTAAATTTATTAGCAATTTCACTTTCATACATTTCATATCAAAAACATTACTTATTCTATATTGTAATGATTATTCTTTTAATTTATGGGATCATGATAAGTTATGAAAAATACATAAATTCCAAAAACAAACAATCACAACTATACTTAATTAGTTTAATTTTAATCACAATAACTTTCATAATTCAATTACTTTTAGGATTTTTTGAAATTATAAAATTATATGCTAACATCATAACAATAGGAGTTTTCATAATTCTACTTTATTTAACACAAAAAAAATAAAATGGCAAAACAAAAAAGAGATAGATTAGATTTGATATACGACATTCTAACTAATATTAGGAAATCAAATAATACTATTGGACCAACAAAACTTCAAAACAAATCTAATCTATCAAGTTTAATGTTTAAAGATTATATTGAAGAACTAGAACAAACAAAATTACTAGAAAAAATAGAAACTCCAAAATCCGCAAAATACACATTCACACTCACAAAAAAAGGAAATCAATTTTTAGATAAATATAAAGAAATGAAAAGTTTTGTTGAGAGCTTTGGACTATAAAATGAAAAATAATAATGTTAATTTTTTTAAAATAATATTTTTAATTTTATTTTTAATATTTAGTTTCAACTTATATACTCACTACAAAGAAATAAAACAAGAAAAATTTGCCTATGATAATTTACATAATTATTTTAAAGATATTGACAAATTACATCAAACATACATAACATTTGATTACTGGGGGAAAATTTTATTTTTAGATAAAAATTTAACTAAAATAAATTCATTCAATTTAGGAATGGATACTCCAATGTATAAACTATGGGGAGTAAATAAAATAAATGACGAACTATGGTTTGGATTTAGTTCTATTGTATATACTTGTAATATAGTTTATTGTGACAATGTTAAAACAAATAAAATTTTCATAATCAATACAAAAAATTCTTCCACATATAAACTAATTGAACTTCCAAATTTATATGGTCCTTATAAATTTTGTAATGACAATAATTTTGTTTATATGACATCATATCAATCAGGTGGAGAATTCGGATATGCGAAAATAAATTTAAATAATTACTTAGTAATATTTAATGAATTAATTGGGGATTATAATATGGACCCAAGTCCCGAGATTTTTTGTAATATTAACAATTCAAATTACGTTCTAACTTCAGGTTCATTAGTTAAATTTAATAAAAATAGTTCTAATTTTGATTTAATATACAGGAGTAACGATGATAACATCCAATATAATTATTTCAATAACTCACTTTCAACTGATAATGAATATATTCATATAAGAGATTTATTTCTTAAAGAACAAAAATACATACAAAATATTTCAAAAAATAAAGATAATTCTCACACAGTTCAAAGTGTGATATACTTAGAATAAAAATAAATTAAAATTTTATTTTTTATTCTTTTTGCCTCTATTTAAAAAAGCAAAAATTCCTAGCGAAAACACAGCACCAAATGTATCAGCTAAAATATCTTTTTGAGCATCCCAAATATCTCCTTGTGAACCTAAAACTTCAAGACCTGCTGTAGGATCTCCCATAATCGCAAACTGCCACTCAAACAATTCATAAAATCCAGCAACTGAAATAATAAAAAATAAGGGGAATAAATATAATATCCAATTAGAATTAACTAATTTTTTTTTACTTAATAACTCAGCGCAAGCAAAAGCGTAAAACCCAACAGAAAAATGAGCAACTCTATCATACATATTTCTCTCAAAACCTAAAGCATTCCACAATCCAAAATCAGGAACTCTAGCAAAAGTATAATGCCCGCCAACTGTATGCATAAAAATCAAAATTGACATTAAAATATATGCCGTATTTGAAAACTGAAATTTTTTATATGTTAAAACAAGACCTAAAACAATCAACATAATTGGAATATTCTCCGCTAACCAAATTTCACGCCCATAAGGATTAATTCCCAAAATTGTAAATATAATAATATACAAAATTAACAAATAATGAGGTAACTTAAGTTCTTTAATAAATTTTAATAAATTCATAATCATAATATAATTATCATAATTATAAATAATTGTATTCTAGAAATAAAACTATGTGAAATTTTTAATTTCACATCGGTTTAGAAATCAAAGATTTCTTGAAATAATCATTAAAAATTATTGGTTAATAATTTTTAAAAATCTTTCAGAAACTTTATCCCAATTAATGATTGAAAAAAATTCATCAATATGTGCTGGTCTCTTATTTTGATAATCAATATAATAAGCATGTTCCCAAACATCAATAACTAAAATAGGTTCCTCCTTATTTACACATACATCCATCATAAAATTATCTTGATTAGCAGTATTATAAATAACTAATTTCCCATTTGAATCAACTGCAAGCCAAGTCCAACCTGAACCAAAAACTGCTGCTGCTTTTTGTGAAAACTCATCCTTAAATTTATCAAAACTTCCAAAAGAATCAACAATTGCCTTATGCATCTCAGGCAACTCTGAAGGTCCTGAACACTTAGGTGCCATAGACTCCCAATAAAATTGGTGATTCCAAAATCCTCCTCCCATATTTCTAATTGCTGGCTTATCAGCAACATTTGCAAAAATTTCTCTAAAATCTTCTGACTCAATTTGAGCAGCTTCAAGTGCCCCATTAAACTTATCACAATAAGTTTGGTGGTGTTTGTCGTGGTGAACCTTTAACGTTTCCTCTGAAATGTGAGGTGCTAAAGCATCATAACTATAAGGTAAATCTTTTAAATTAAATTTAGTAGCCATACTCTATAAAATATTAAAGAATATATAAATCTACTTTGTATACTCACAAAACAAATATTTTTTCACACATTTACTTTAATAAATTTTCCATATTAATAGTAGAATCAAATTTTCCTTTATAATTTTTAAACTCATTATCCAAATCACTAATTAACTTTATCATAACTCTATAACTTGTAAAATTATTAACTTTTTCATCTTTATTTTTAGAAAATAACTTTGAAATAAAACCTTGGTGATGATTTTTCAAATTATCAGTTAATAACTTCATAGACCCCATATAATTATTATAATTTTTAATTGGAAATGTATCCAAATCAATATTCACCTTAGTCCAATTTTCCACATCATCATCTTCATCCTCATTATAAACTCCTAAACCATAATAAGTTTGTTTATTAAAATCAATATGTTTTAATTTTTCTAAAATAATATCTTGTAACTCTACATAAAAATACTTTTTTAACAACCAATCATTACAAGATAACAAAACTCTATTCCCATAAGGAGCAGCCTTAAATACACCAACAAATTTCCCTTGGAAAAATATTAAAATTCCTTTTCTATAATCGGAACTTTCCTTATTTAAAATTCTAAAAAAATACTCAGGAGTATCTGGACAATTACCCTCCTTTTTTTCATATTTAGAATAAATATTTTCTTGATTTAATAACTCAACATTTGCTTGATTATTTTTTAAAAATGTTTTATTTCTAATAGAAAATTTAATTTTATTATTTTTAAAATAATTACAAATCATCTGGAAATAAATTCTATCTCGACTCTCCACATAATCATTCATATAATACACATAAAATACTACATCATCTAAAGAATTAAACTCAACCCTTATTATTTCATAATCATTATAACTTAAAATACACTTATTAATTCCTGACTTTTCAAAATATAAAGGTTTTGAAAAATAATCTTTCAACTCATTAACATACTTTAAATAATCTTCAAACCTATTCATTTTAAATTCCCTAACTTAATCTCATAATCAAAATTCCCATTAAAACTCTTTTCAGACTCATAAACACACTTAATTAAATTAAGCAACTTTTTATAAATCGAAATTTTAGTTTTTCCAGATTTAAACTTAAATATCTTTAAATAACTTCTAGAATTTTGTAAATCCATCTCAGAAAACTCAGATAACTTCATAATTTCCTCAAAATTATGTAAATACCTACTTCTCTCCATTGGATCAAAATTTATTGGTAAAGAATTTCCAATAAAATTTATTCTTATCCAATCCTTTTTTTCATCCTTAACTTTATCAACATTTTTAATAATATCTCCAACTAATTTTTTATTTAAACTATAAACAGCTAACTTTTCATTTCTACTATCTCCAAAAGACAAAAGTAACGGATTATTAACAATCTTTAATAATCCAACCAACTCTGAATTTAAATAAACTAAAACACCTCTCTGAGCATAATACCCATTTCTACTCAAAATATTAAAAAAATCATACGCTGACTGCTTACACTTTCCATAACTTTCCTTATTTGACTCAACCAAATACCTATCATCAGCCTCAACATCCTTTGCTAATTTATTTGCTCTATTCATATAATTATTCTTAACAAAAACTTCACACCCAAACTCCCTAATTAAATTAAAAATAACTCTAAAATACTCCTTATGGATACTCTCATCATACTTAAACGTAAACTCCAAATTATTACTATTAGAATAAAATTTTAAAATTCTATCATCATTATAAAAAAATTCAATAGAATTAATTCCAGACATTAACTTAATTGGACTAGACAACCTACTATCTAAAAACTTCAACAACTCAAACTTTTTAACATCATCAATCATTTTAATTCCTCCAACTTAACTTTTTCAACACTCTTTAACATTTTATTCTCAAGTTCAATAACAGCATCTAACATTGCTCTCATAATTTTTGTAAAATTTCCATTATTTCTATCTTTTCTACTAAACAAAGTTCCAAACATAGAATTATTAACTAATGTATTCGCCCTATCAAAATAAATACCATTTAACTTCACATAATCATTAAAAAATTCATTTCTCCTAGACATCCCAAAACTCTCTGAAACAATAGGAATTGAAAAATAATAATCATGCTCCTGATAATTTCCATCACAAAAATGAATAATATTTGCCCCAATTCCCGACACAAATAAATAATCATCCTTCTTATAAGGTAAATAATTAACATTTGAAAATAAATCATTAATATAATTTGGATACTCATTAACTTCTCTAGAAACAATTGACAAATTATCAAAACACTTTGAATATCCATTATTAATATACCAATCTAAAATATAATACATAATTGTAAACTCAAAATAATCAACCTGAACTCCTCTAACTGTAGAATTTCTAAAATACAAAACTAAAGACCTACCAGAAATCTTAAACTTATAATTCTCAAACATTTTTTGAATTTTATCTCCAAACCTATTTTCTGATATTTCTTTTTCCTGTAAAAAATTAACTTTTTTAATATTTAAATCTCGAATAAACTTTGGAATTGGTTCAATAAAATCTAACTTAATATCTTTAGAATAAATATCACACAAAGCTCTAAACTTCTCAGGATAACTCATAGAACTAAAATCAAAATTACTTGAATTAAAAATGTTTAAAATTTGGACTCTTAATTTTTTAATATCTAAATAATTACAAAAAAAAAATTGAAAATCCGAAACATCATCTCTTGGTATTTTTAAAAAATAATTAAGAATATAACAATTTCTATAAATTCTATCTTTTTCAAAAATAACTCTATCGGATTTATTTAATTCTAACTTTAAATTTTCATACCGAAAATCCTTAACCATAAAATAAATTTAATAAAAATAATATATAAATACTTGTAATCTTAAATTTAGAAATAAAAAATAAAATAAATAAATTTCAATAAAAATTTATTTACTCTTCAACAACAGACTCTTCACAAGGAATCTTCTCAACAGATAAAATTTCATCATCTTCATCTAAATTCACAACCTTCACACCCTTAGTATTTCTACCAATAATTCTAAAGTCAGACACAGGCGTTCTCACAACCTTCTTTTTAGTAATAATAAATAAATCATCCTCTTCACCAACAGCATTCATTCTAACAACTTCACCATTTCTATCATCAGTCTTAATATCTAAAACTCCACGACCAGCTCTCTTAATAGTTGAATACTCACTTAATAAAGTTCTCTTTCCAAATCCTTTCTTAGTAACAGTTAATAATGTTTTACCAGGTTCAGCTAACTCAATTCCAACAACCTCTTCACCATCACGTAAATTCATTGCCTTCACTCCTCTAGCAGTTCTACCAAGCATAGATAAATCACTTTGCTTAAATCTAATACTCATACCAACATTAGACTCACAAACAATATCAGCCTCAGAATGTGTATAAATCACAGATAAAACAGTATCTCCTTCATCTAAATTAATTGCCTTAATTCCACCATTTCTAGGTTTTGAAAAATTACTCATTTCAGTCTTCTTAATAATTCCCTTCTTAGTTAAAAAGATTAAATGACCAGTAGTTAAATCAGAAACATTCAAAATATTTGTAATCTTCTTACCTTTCAAATCAATATAATTAACAATAGGTCTTCCCTTTGTAGTAGCTTTCGCAGTTGGAATCTCATAAGCTTTCATCCAATTAATATTCCCATCTGATGTAAAAATTAAAACAGAATCTCTTGAATTAGACACAAATAAATTCTTAATCATATCTTCATCCTTAAAATTCGCATTAACTCCCTTTCCACCTCTCTTTTGAGTTCTATACTCTTCGATTGGAACTTTCTTAATATAATCATTTTGAGTAACCATAACTGCAAAATCTTCATCCTTAATTAAATCTTCAATCGCCATAGTCCCCTCATCAGAAATAATCTTAGTTCTTCTCTCATCATCAAACTGCTCACGAATCTCAGTTAACTCAGATCTTACAATCTTTAATTGTTCAGACTTATTATCTAAAATAAATTGTAAACCAGAAATAATATCAACAATATTATTATATTCTTCACGAATCTTATCAGTCTCTAAACCAGTTAATTTTTGTAACTTCATATCTAAAATTCCTTGAGATTGAATATCTGATAATTTATATCTACTAATTAATTCTTCCTTCGCTTCTGCTCCTGACTTTGAAGCTTTAATTAAAGCAATCACATCATCAATATTATCTAAAGCAATAGTTAAACCTTCTAAAATATGTAACCTATCCTCAGACTTTTTCTTCTCAAAAATAGTTCTCTTAACAACAACCTCTTGACGAAAGTCAATAAAATTATGTAAATAAGATTTTAAATTTAAAATAGTTGGAACACCAGCAACAATTGCAAGTAATCTAGCATTAAAATTTGTCTTCAATGATGAATATTGATATAATTGATTTAATACAACATTTGGATCAGCATCCTTTTTAACTTCAATAACAATTCTAATTCCATTTTTATTAGTTTCATTTCTAATATCTGAAATATCTTTAATCTTTCCACCCTTAACTAAATCAACAATTTGAGTAATTAATGTAGTAATATTTGTTTGATAAGGAACTTGTTCAATAATAATTGCTTCTCTATTTTTCTTAATTTCTTCAATAGAACATACAGCCTTCATTGTAACTGCACCTTCTCCATTAATATAAATATCTTGTAAACCTTTCCCTTGTAACATTGTAGCTCCAGTAGGGAAATCTGGTCCTTTAACATGACCCTTTCTAACTAATTCTTCAACAGATTGATCAGGATTATCAACTAAATCTAAAGCAGCATCAACAACTTCCCCTAAATTATGAGGAGGAATATTTGTAGCCATACCAACAGCAATTCCAGAACTTCCATTAACTAATAAAGTTGGAATCTTTGTAGGTAAAACACTAGGTTCAACAGTTTGTTCATCAAAATTTGGAACCATATCAACAGTTTCCTTATCAATATCGTGTAAAAACTTTTCAGTAAACTTAGTCATCTTAGCTTCAGTATAACGATAAGCCGCTGCACCATCACCTTCCATAGAACCAAAGTTACCTTGTCCATCAACAATTGTATATCTCATATTCCATTTTTGAGCTAATCTTACCATAGCATCATAAACTGAACTATCACCGTGAGGGTGGTATTTTTTTAAAACTTCTCCCACAACTCCGGCAGACTTAGAATATTTCTTTCCAGGTGTTAATCCTTCCTTAAACATTGCATAAATAATTCTTCTATGAACTGGTTTTAAACCATCACGAACTTCAGGTAAAGCACGACCTACAATTACACTCATAGCATATTGTAAATAAGAGTCTTTAAGTTCGGATTCAATATAAACATCTTTAGTTCTTAAACTTTGATTGTTATCCATAATAATATCTACAAAAATACCCTATTAATGGTTTCGTTACCACTATATGAAAAACGCTAAAAAATCACAAAAAATCAATCCAAAAACAACCAAATTCTTAAATTTCCTAAAAATTAGCCAATATTTGACGACTTTTTCAAAAACTCACATCGATTTTAAGACGTCTTTTTGAAATTATTTCTAAAATTTAAATATTTTCAATTTTTTTTTTATCTAGAAAAATCATCCAAATCACAAGTAAATTTTCCATTATTTCCTTTATAATAATAATCTAAAATTAAAACTCCATTTTGTCTCAAAAATTTAATTTCATTTGAAAACTTATACTTTTCACCACCCATTTCTTGATGAACATTCTCAAAATAATTTGGATACTCATTATCATAATTAATTAAATCTTTATCAATATACTTTTTAATTTCTGACTTTCGAGACTCCCTTTTCTCTAAAGAATCATGAAAATTTAAAGTTCCTAAATAACTAGTAATAATTGTAAATTTATCCCTTTTAATTAAATCAGTAATTGTTGCTAAAATACATCTATTTCTAAACAAACCAACAACAAAAACATTTGAAATATCATTCTTACTTAATTGCTCAAAAACTTCTGTGTCATACATCGCAGAATTAGATTTTTTACTAATATTAATTACTTTTGAAAAATTATTTTCCTCACTCAAAACTGATTTCCCAATTGTTTGTTTATTTGTAACATCAAAAAATAAAATTTCATTTTTTAAACATAATTCCTTAACCTTTCTTAAATAATTAATAAAACCACTTAATTTTTTATTTTTCATAAACACATTTGAAAAAAATCCTCTTTGAACATCAACACAAATCACAGCAAATTTTTCATCCTTACTTTTAGAAAAATTATATATTTTTAAAAAATCATTAATTGCACGATTTTCACTAGAATACTTTTTCAAATCAGTCATAATAAAATATCTATTAAATTAATATTTTATAAATTTATTCAACAACTAACCTAAATATTTATTATTTAATCTAAATAAATATGTTGATACACATCTGAAATTCTTTTATCTTTACACTCAACTTTAGAATCTAATAACAAATTTAATTTATCATTTTTAGAAATATTCTCTAAAAACTCAATTCCATAACTTAAAACTCTTGTATCTTCTAATTTATAATTATTTAAGCCATCAGAACTTGTAATAAACTCATTCCAATCATTAAATAAAACCTCACAATTTCTAATAATTACAAATAAACTCTCAGAAACATTTTGAACTAAACTTGATAACTTATTACCCATTTGTTCAAAAACTGTTTTCTCTAAACTATAATTTTCACAATCTAGTAAATCCTTAAAATCAATTTCATAAATATTATCATTAAAATTTTTATAACCTTTAGAACTTACAACAAGAACTCTTTTTTTAGATGCCATAGAATTGAATTTACGATTTATATTTAAAAATATTACATTGTAAATTTATCCCAAAATTAATTTTTTTTCACATTATGAAACTTTTTTTTAAATATTTTTATTTTTTATTCACAAAATTGTTTTCCCAAATCTTATAAAAAACAATAAATTAATTAAATTATGAATATCGCAGAACTAAGAGAAATTTTAACTAATTTTAAAATTGACCAAGATAAAATTAATGAATATCTACAAAATAAAGAAATTGTAGAACTAAATAACAATTTATACTTATTACCACAAAATTATGATAAATTAAAAAACGAAATTTCAAATGATAATTTAATTTATATTCAACTAAAATATTTATCTCCAAGTATTTTATTATTAAACTGGATTAAAAATAATACAAAAAATGTATTAAAAATTAAATCAGAAAAAAGAGCACTAGATTTTACTTATGGAAAAGATTTATTTCAAGACCTTGTAACAAAAAATTCAAAATGCGAATTTGAATTAAATAAATACTTTATTGTTGAATTTAATAATGAAATTTTAGGATATATTCAAGTAGCAGATAAAAAATTAAACAATGAATTTCATGTTGGTGACTATCTTAAAGAAAATTAAATTATATATAATTTTAAATAATTCAACTTCAAAGATACTCCAAAATTAGACACTTTAGATTTAAATAAATATTTCAATTCAACAATTTATGACAGAATTTTCAAATCTTAAAACTTTAAGGTCATTTGACGAAAACTCTCTCCCAGACTTAGATGTTGTAACTTTGGGAGCTCTTGAATTATTTCAAGAAAACAAACCAGAATCCTTAGATTTCTCAAAACATTCTAGACCATTAGTTGTTGGAAGTGGGAATGCAATTTCTACAGCAAAAATTTTATTTGAAAATACAAATGCTATTTACGCAAACGAATCAGACTATAAAGAAAAATTAAATTTAGATATTGACTCAGTTTACATATTTTCAGCTAGTGGTGGAAAGCACGCACCAATTTTAGCGAAAGCAGCTAAAGAAAAAAACCTTGAAACATTTTTAATAACTTGTTCAAATAATTCTCAAGCAGAACAAATTGTAGGAAAAGAAAATACAATTGTAACACAAAAAAATAGAGAACCATATACATATAACACTTCAACTTACTTAGGTTGGATTTTAGCAAAAACAAAAGAAGATCCAAAAGAAATTTATGATTTTATTGAAACAAAAATTAAACCTCAAATTCCTCATAATTTTATTCACTATACTGGATATTTATTAGTAACTCCAGATAAATTTGTAAACTTAAATCCATTATTTGAAGTTAAATTTATTGAATTGTTTGGAAGAAAAATAGCAAGAGATGTAAAATCAGCTGAAGAACTAAAACACGCAGTAACAGTTGTGCCAAGTAACACTGAATTATGTATTAACTTTACTGGAAAAGAAGTTGACTTTGTAGGAGATGTATTAAACATTGAAATTCCAGAAAATTTTGGACACGGTGCAATGATGGCAATTACATATTATATAATTGGATACATTCAAAAACAAAACCAACCATACTTTAAAGAAAATATAAAAGAATATATCCAAAGAAACGCCAAAGGAGATTTCGGAAAAGCAATCAGTACGATTGTAGAATAGAATAATTTTTCTTTTAGAAAAATTATATTTTATTTATTTTTAATTCTTTAACAAAATAGAAATTTTGACAAAGTCAAAATTGTAATTTATGCTCAAAAAAATAGAAAAAATTTGTTTCACAAATTTTTATATTTAAATAATTCCTTGAGCAATCATAGCATCAGCAACCTTAATAAAACCACCAATATTTGCCCCTTTAACATAATTCACATAATCTTCTTCTTTTCCATACTTTACACAAATTTCATGGATATCTTTCATAATATTTTCTAACTTTTCTAAAACTTCTTTCTCACTCCAAGACAATCTAATTGAATTTTGAGCCATCTCTAAACCAGACACAGCAACTCCACCTGCATTGGACGCTTTCCCAGGTGCAAACAAAATTTTATGCTTAATAAATTCATCAACCGCAGATTTAGTTGATGGCATATTTGCACCCTCACCAATAACTCTAACACCATTTGAAATCAAACTCTTCGCATCATCTAAATCAAGTTCATTTTGTGTAGCACAAGGCATAGCAATATCTGCTTTAATTTCCCAAGGTCTAGAACCTGCTAAATATTCAACTCCATAAAATTCATCTGCATATTCAGAAATTCTCCCTCTCTTCTCATTTTTCAACTTTTTAATATATTCTAATTTCTCTAGATCAATTCCATCTTTATCATAAACAGTTCCACCTGAATCAGACATTGACAAAACTTTAGCACCTTTTTTAATTAATAATTCAGTTGCAAACTGAGCAACATTTCCAGACCCTGAAACAAGCACAGACTTACCATTATAATCTTCATCAATAGTTTTTAACATATTTTCAACAAAAAAAACTAAACCATAACCAGTAGCCTCAGGTCTAATTTTACTTCCACCATGATGTAAATGTTTCCCAGTTAAAGTTCCAGTAAACTCATTTCGAAGGCGCTTATATTGTCCAAATAAATACCCTATCTCACGACCACCAACACCAATATCTCCAGCAGGCACATCTAAATTAGATCCAATATGACGACTCAACTCAGTCATAAAAGATTGACAAAATTTCATAATCTCATTATCAGATTTCCCCTTAGGGTCAAAATCTGAACCACCCTTTCCACCACCAAGCGGCAAATTCGTTAAAGAATTTTTAAACACTTGTTCAAACGCTAAAAACTTTAAAATACTTAAATTAACCGATGGATGAAATCGAAGTCCACCTTTATATGGTCCAATAGCAGAATTCATCTGAACTCTAAATCCACGATTAATTTGAATTTCTCCATTATCATCAAGCCACGGAACTCTAAACATAATAACTCTCTCAGGCTCAACCATTCTCTCCATAATTTTTTCATCTAAATACCTTGGATTTTCTTCTAAAAATGGATAAATTGAATCTACAACTTCTTCAACAGCTTGTAAAAATTCACTCTCATGTGAATTTTTTAATCTTACTTGTTCCATAAATTTCTCAACATTTTTTTGTGTCATAAAATCCTTATAAATTTTAAACTATATAAATAAATCTTAATTATGAAATTAAACTAAACAATTTCACAAAATAACTAACGAAATTAATAAACAAAAAATCACACAATAAAACAAAATTATAAATATAAATAAATTTAAAATTTAATATGGAAAAAGTAAATCAAAGAAAAAAATTAAATTATACAATTCATAATTTTAAAACATCTGATAATATTACATTAAATGGAATTTTAAATCAATCTAAATCAAAGCAAAACAACTCAACAATTATATTACATATTCACGGTATGTGTTCAGATTTATTATCAAATGTTGGACAACTAGTATCAGAAACAGCAAATAAAAATAAATTCTCCTCATTTATAATTAATACGAGAGGACATGGAATTGTATCAAGTTTTAAACAAACAAATAAAGATGGAACTAAATCCTATCATACAGGTGGAACAGCTTATGAAATTTTTGAAGATTCACAAATTGATATTCAAGCAGGAATTGATTATCTAAAAACTTTAGGATATAATAAAATTATTTTATCTGGACACTCAACAGGGTGTCAAAAAATAATAAATTATCAATTAAATAACCTAAAAACAAAAACTGTAAAAGCATTAATTTTACTAGCTCCAGGAGATGACTTAAATGTTGAAAAAAGAGATAACTCAGAATTTCAAAAAACTTTAAAATTATCAAAAGAAAAATTCAATTCAAAAGCACTTTTCGCAACACACGACTTTGGATTACTATCTGCGAAAAGATTTTATAATTTATTTAAAAAAACATCAATAGAATCAAATCTATTTAATTATACAAAAAATCTTGAATACTTAAAACAAATTAAAATTCCAATTTTAAGCTTAATTGGAGACGAAGATCCATATTTCTTAGATGTTCAAAAAGCAACAATTAATATCAAAAATAATCTAAAAAATCGAAAATCAAATTCAATATTAACAAAAGGAAATCATAGTTACTATGGTGCTGAAGTTGAATGTGCTAGACATATAATTGATTTTTTAAACAAATTATAATTATTTTATAATTTATTTTTTCAAAAATTACAAATTATTATAAATAATAAAATTCAGTTTAATTTTATGACTGATGAGAAATCTGCTTGGATGAAATGGAATCATACTAAAAAAAGAAAAAAATTAACTGATACTTTAGAAATTACAAATAATTTATTTTTTGAAAAACTATCTATTCCTGAAATTGCTAAAAAAAGACATTTTAAACTACAAACTATTGAATATCAAATAATTGAATTAATTACTTTAGGATATATTTATTTAGGAGATGTTGTTGAAGATAGTTTAGCTCATCAAATTTTAGATACATTTGAACACCAAGTTCCAGAATCACTAAAAGAAATTAAAGAAAAACTTCCTGAGGATATAACTTACTTTCAAATTAAATGTGTATTAGCATCAATTAATAATCAACCAGATAGTATTCATGATTAATATTAATATTGCTTAATTATTTTCCACCAATTTATTTACTAAAATTTAATATTAAATTTTAAATAATAAAAATCTTTATAATAACTCAAATTATATTTAATTTAATTACAATGGATACAAATGATAAATTATATAGTTCTAAATTCAAAACTGCTGATATAAAATTGGGTTATGGATGTAATGATAAATGTGTTCATTGCGTTGTTGAAAAACTTCGAGATATCGCAATACAAAATAAACATCTTGATTTAAAAACTGATGAATATCTAAAAGAAATTGATAAAGTTATCTCGGACGGAATTAAAAGAATAGTTGTAACGGGTGGAGAACCTACAATAAGAAAAGATTTTCCTATAATTATTGATTATATTAACAGTTTTGGAATTGAAATATTTCTACAAACAAATGGTAGATTTTTATCTAACTCAAACTTAATTGATAAAATAAAAAATAAAATTAATACATATATTATCGCACTACACGGACCAAATGAAACAATTCACGACATTGTAACACAAAGCTCAAATTCATTTAATCAAACTGTTCAAGGAATTAAAAATGTTGTTAAAATCGGTGGGAATGTTTGCGGGAAAACAGTAATCTCAAAATTAAATTATAAAACATTATTACAAACATGTAAATTATATAACAAACTTGGAGTTAAAGAAATTTATATTGCATACCCTCATTCTTCTGGCGAAATTGATTATTTAAAAAAAATAGCTCCAACCTATACTCAAATAAAACCATATATAGAACAATGTTTAACTTGGGCAATTGAAAATAATATTAATTTAAAATTAGAAAGTATTCTTCCATGTAATTTAGATAAAGAATTTCCAATTAAATATTACTATGATTTCACAGAATTTCTAGCTCAAAAAAAATATAAAATGCTTGATGAAAATTATGGGTCTTGGGAAGAATTTACTAAAATGGACAAAAAAAAAGATTTTTCAAAATGTCAAAAATGTGTATTCAACAATTTCTGTAATGGTATTTGGCACGAATATACAAACCTTTATGGATTTGAACAAATAAGACCTATAACTAAAATTCACGACAAATCAAATCTTAAATTCTAAAATAAAATAACAAAAATATATAAATAAAATAATTATAATTTTTTTATGAAAAAGGAACTTCCTAAAATTAAAAAATCGTTAAAATCATTTATTATCGAGGAAGATGCAAAAGTTATGGATAAAACTGCAACTAAAGTAGCATTAGCTGTAACATTTGCAAGTTTAACATTTCTAGACTCAGTAGATGATGTAAACGCAAAAGGACATAGTAATCACTATCACAAAAATAACTTATTAACTGAAGATTTTAAAACTGTTCAAGATCAAAGTGGAGAAGATTTTGAAGTAACTGAAGTTACACACACAAACGGATACACACACCAAAATAGTAAGCGTAGTTGGTATAAATTATAAAATTTATATCTATTTTTTTATTTTTTAAATTTATAATACAAATTAACTTTTTGATTTAAAGTATAATAAAATTCAAAACTTAAAGTAACTAATTCCTTATCATCATATTTATCTAACTTAATTTCTAACTCTGAAAAAATTTTATCATTTTCAAATTTATTTAATTCTAAAGATATATCAATTCTTTTAGCAATAATTTTATTATTTTTAATCTTAAAATCTAATAAAACTCCACGCAAACTTTCACTAAAACTATAATTAATTATCTTATTATATTTTGATTTAAACTCATCTGGTATATCTGACACAAAATCATCAATTTCATATATTTTAATTTTTTCCTTTTGATGATAAACTTTAATTTTAAAATTATTTTCTTCATCAAAATCAATTCCAATCCCCCAAATTTTATCACTAAGTTCAGGTTTTATATTTAAAATATCTACACATACTTTTAATTCATTTTCACTATATTCATCACAACTAAAATATAATGTTTTACGAATACTTTTATCTTTCATCTCAGCAAAACTAATCCCAACTTTAGAACTTAATTGAAGACATTTTTCAATTTCTAAAAACTTCTTACTTCCAAAAATACTTTGTAAATAATTATCAAATACTTTTGAATTTTTCATTTTATACAAATAACAAACAAATCTATCATTATTACTTTCTTGACTTTTACCTAAATAAGAATCAACAAAAATAAAAGATGACTTAACTAAAAAATCATTATTTTTAATTAACTCTAATAATTCAAAAGACATATCTTTAACTTTACAACTTTTAAAATTTTCAATTTTAGAAATCTCCTTACTTGAATTAAACTCAAAATAATCTTCTCCTAAAAACTCAGTTTCCCCAAATTTTTTTTTATAATTTAAACATTCAAAATCACAATTTAAAATATCAACAAACTTCCAATACTTTAAACACATATGAGATTTTAAAAAAAAAGAATAAATAATACTTTCTGGAAAATTTTTAAATATTATTTTTTTAATAATTTTTTTATCAATTAAACTATATAAATATTTTTTTTGAATTTCAAAAAATTTAGAAATAGGCACACCTAAATTATACTCTTTAAAATCAAACTCAAATTCTCCATTACATAAATTAGAATTATAAATGATATCAAAACTTAACTGATTATCTAACTTAAACTCTAATTTAAATGTATTATTATTCATTGTTTGAATTTGAAACTCCTTGACTTAAAATTGCTTTTTCTAAAATTAATTGTCTAATCTCTGATGTATTTTTCATTTGATCTAAATAAGAACTAGACTCAATTAATTCATCAAAAAATCCATAAACTGCATCATTTAAATTATTCTCTTTATTATCTTCATCTTTAAACTTTAAAGATACAATCCAATTTTTATCATCACAATCAATTAAAAAATAAAACTTATCTAACAATACATAAGTAGTTTGAACAACAACTTGTTTAGAATAAATTTCTTTATTAATTTTAATTATAGCTTCATTATCAACAATTTCAAAATTTGACTTCATAATAATTACTAGCAACAAAACTTTATAAACTTTAACCACTAAAATTTCTTATGGAAAATACATTTTGTAAAAAAGAAGGAATCGATTATATTCAAAACTTTTATAGATTCACTCTTTTTGACAAAAAAAAAATGATGTATCTAATTACTCTTGATGATGGAAACTTTTTATTTATTAATCAATCAATTTTTAAACAAATAAAACGAGGAAAAATAATTGATGAAAAAACTTACAATGATTTATTATTAAAAGGAATTTTAATTACTCCTCAAAACATTTCAAAAGTAATTTCACAAACAAAAAATAAATACTCTTTTCTAACTCATGGAACTTCACTTCACATTGTAATTCCGACATTTAGATGTAATCAAGGTTGTAGTTACTGTTTTGCTTCACCAAAAGCAATTGATGATATTGAAAATGGGAATGACCTAGATGAAAAAACTTCTAAAAAAATCATTGAATTTATTTTAAATTCTCCAAGTAAATCAATAACTATAGAATTTACTGGTGGTGAAGCTATGGCTAATTATGAACAAATTAAAGTTATGGCATTACATGCAAAACAACTAAACAAAACAAAACAAAAAAAATTAACTTTAACAATAATTACAAACTTAACTATGGTTAATGATGAAATGATTGATTGGTTAATTGATCACGACATATCTATCTGCACATCATTAGATGGTCCAGAACACGTCCACGATAAAAATAGATATATTCAAATAAAATCAGGAAAACAAATTGGAACACATAAAACAGTTACAACTTGGATTAACAAAATTAATGAAAAATATAAACAACGTGGATTAAATGAGCAAATTGGTTCTCTTCCAACAATTACAAAATACTCTCTTCCATACTATAAAGAAATTTTAGATGAACACTTTAAATATAATTTAGATACAGTTGATATTAGAACATTAACATCTGTTGGTAAAGCAAATGAAGAAGACGATATAACATACTCAACAAAAGAATTTACACAATTTTATGTTAACTGTATTAACTATATTGAAGAACTAGAAAAAAAATCAGGTAAAAAATATTTTGAAAGATTAAAAGAATTATACCACACTAAAATTATAAAAAATATGCCTGGTTACCATGCAGACTTTGAAAGTCCTTGTGGTGCTACAACTGGACAAATAACTTATCATTCTGATGGAAAGATTTATACTTGTCATGAAGGACTAGGACGGGAAGAATTTCAAGTTGGAGATGTTTTCAAAGATAAATGGGAAGATTTATTTCAAAAACCTCAAACACAAAAAGCAATATTAAATTCAATGATTGAACAGAATGTTAAATGTGATAGGTGCGCATATAAACCATATTGTGGGACTTGTATGGTGGAAAATTTTTATCATTTTGATAAATTTAATTTTTATCCAACAAAAACTCAAAGACACCATATCACAATTATGCAAAGTAATGATATATTTGGAAAAATTTACAATAAATTAAATTTAAAATAATTATTATTTAATAATAAATTAAAATTATATAATTAATATAACTTTTAAAAACTATAATGGTTTCATTAAACCAATTTTTTCCATATTTTTCCACCTAATATTTTCCATAGTATGATAAAACTTAGATGAGGGGAACTGTTTAAATCCTAATCCTAAACCTTGAGTATCCTTCCCAGTTAAAACAAAATCAATATGTGCTTTAATTGGTGTAGTAGGTTTTTTTAATCTATTTCCATCTTGAAATTTATTTAATTTATTAACACTTGAACTAAAAGGTAAATGTCCAAAATTATTTTTAGCTCCAGCATAAATAACTAAATCTACTAATTCTTGTTTAATTAATGGTTTACACATTACTGAACTATATTTTTCATCAATAAAATCTCCAATTAATTCATCAGCCCCTCCAGTTACAGGTCTTGCTGAAATTTTATCTAATGTATCAACTGTATCAACTAACGCTGCTCCAATCATTGCTGAATAAGCTGCCTTTGGACCTTGTGGCAAAAATAATCTCCCAACTGTTGAAATCATCGCATCATCACAACAACCAAACTCATTCTCTCTTTTAATATATAAACAAAATTGATTATCAATATTTCGTCTATAATCACTTTCCAAACTATGAAATTTTTCTAAAACTCCATATTTATATAATAATTCTTCTAAATCTTCACCAACTCCCTTTGATGATAATTTTGAAAGTTTTAATCCTTCCAAATCTCTAACTGCATCATAATTTGCAACATGACAATTCCCACCACCAATATTAATTTTTTTCCCATTAATGTCTCTATATAATTTGGAAACTCTTTGTCTATTTTCAAACTTATCAACTTGAGAAAAAATATAAGCTCCTTTCAAAAAAGCTTCCTCATCATAAATTACTGCATCTCTAAAATTATTTAATTCAAATGGAGTATCTAAAGTAGGTAAATTAATCATTCTAAGATATTCACCATGTTTAGAACCTAATAACGAACTTCTTTTATCTTTTTTACCTGTAACAATATCACAAACTTCCCCTAATAATCCCTTAGTTCCTTCAATATGGGAACTTACATATTCTCTAACTGACCGCCCTTTATCTTCAAGAGGGTGTAATAAATCTAGAATTGTTGTTTCTGGGTATGCATTACCTCCATGTATATGTCCATTATTTATTCTTCCAAGTTGAGATAAATAACTAATTGGTTCTATAATTCTAGCATAATTATTTGTGTCTAAATTAGACTGATTAAACCTTGTCACAGGAATAACTTTATTTGTTGGGATAACTCCTTCAATCATTTTAATTTGTTCAAACACACAATTGATTTGTTGTTTATACTCACTTATGGTTTTTAATACTTATAAGTCTTTCGCAAGTATTACTACTAATAGTTACAACACAAAATTTGTAAAATAGAATAATTTTCAATTTAAATTTATTTAATTAGAATTTGAAATAAGAAAAAATAATTGCTTATTTTTTAAAATAAGCGCCTGGCGCGAATTGAACACGCGACCTGCGGTTTACAAGACCGCCGCTCTACCCCTGAGCTACAGACGCATTAGGTAAATATAATAAGTTATTATCCCTTTAAAAACTTTTCGATATATGTCTTAATAAAATTATTTTAATTCTGCATACGCAATTGGCGTATTTTTAGCTGTATCCCATAAAACAAAATATTTATGTTCATTTAAATCAACTTTATTTGGAATTTCATAACTTTGATCTCCAACAGTTCCAAGTAAGGAATTAGATAAATATATCACACTTCTTCCAGCAATATTTGTAGATAAAGCAGGTTTTAAATTATTAGTTTTAGTAACTTTAAAATTATTAAAAAATACAAACTTTTTTTCTTTTTTTAATTTAACTTCTAAATTTCCTTGGATAATAATATTATCATCTAAACTTTTAAAATCTCCAAAACTTTTATCTTCAACAACATATAATGATTTTAAATTTGAGTCATAATTTTCAACATAATTTTCTGGAACTACTTTATTAGATTCAATATTATAATTTACAATTCTAACTGTTGTAAAAACTAAAAATACTATAACCATAAAAAGAATTGATAATCTAATAACCATTGTTTTTGCATCATATTCAATAATGTAATTTTCCAATTCTCTTTTTTCATGATTTTGATTTTTACGATGTTTAGATTTCATTTTTCAAGTTATATAATTTTATTTTATATTGACTAATATTATAATTATTTAATTTTAAATTAGTATTTAATATTTACTAACTACTCATAATTTAATGCTGTGGATACCTAGTATACTGTTTTACAAATTTTGATTTAATTATATAATTAATATAATATTTAAAATTATATATAATACAATGTATTATTTAACTTTATTTTTATTAAATATATATTCTATCTGTTCACAGTAACAAATAACTAGTTTCCAAAGAATTAAATTATACAATGTATAATATATTATTTAAATTTTATATAAATCTTTACTTTACTAAATATTAGTAATTTTTTTGAAAACTTTAAAAATGAAGAAATATTATTTAAAATATTATATAAAATGGGACATAATTATTTAGAAAATATTGAAAAAATTAAAGAACAAAATATTAAAATTTTACAAGATGTAAATTCATCTGGTTGTTTAAAAATAGCCTCAATTTTTGAATTAATGAATATTGCTGATCAAGATTCATTAAAAGCTTTATACAAATGTATTAGAGAGGATAAATGTGAATTAGTAAGACATGAAGCAGTATTTGCTCTAGGAGAAACAGCTCCTGAAGAAAATACTACCAAATTTTTAAAAGAAATTCTTGAATTTGATGATAGTTTAGTTGTAAAACATGAATGTTTAATGTCTCTTGGAACAATTGGAAATAAAGATGATATTGATTTTATCAAACAATTTACTAAAAGTCCATTATTTGAAATTAAATGTTCAGCACTTTCAGCAATTGATAGAATTAATCAAACAATTGACTATGAAAATGAAGTTTCAAAAAATATTGATAAATATATTCAAATTTTACACGATAAAAAAACACATTCACAAAATGCAAGAATTCAAATTTTATTTCAATTAATGTTGATTCAAACACCAAAAGCATTACAAGCAATTCATAAATGTTTAAAAGAAGATATTTGTAGAGTTGTAAGACACGAAGCAGGATTTGTATTAGGAGAAATTGGAACTGATACTGCTGTTGAAATGATGGAAGATTCATTATTATCTGAATCTACAAATATTACAATCCATGAAACATTATTTGCTTTAGGAACATCTGGAAATAAATTAGCTTTACCAATAATTCAAAGATACTTAGATCATCCAGATTATGTAGTATCTGAATCTGCAGTAATTGCTAAAGAAAGAATTGAAGTTTTAAAAACTCCCTACTCTGGAGCAAGACATTTTGGAACTGAACATCAACATTCAGCCACAAAATAACTTTTGCTAAAACTTTTTGAACATTTTGTTCAAAAAAACAAGTTTTTATATATTCTTTAGCCTAAATATTTCTTATGGAAAAAAATCAAATCATTAGATGTTTTGGAACTGGAAATTCCATTTATGAAAAATACCACGATACTGAGTGGGCAAAACCAATTCACAATGATAGATTATTATTTGAATATTTAATTTTAGAAGGAGCACACGCAGGTTTATCTTGGCTTACAATATTAAATAAACGAGAAAATTATAGATTAGCTTATGATAACTTTGAACCAGAAATCGTTGCAAAATATGATGAAAATAAAATTCTAGAATTATTAGAGGACTCCGGGATTGTAAGACACAAACTTAAAATCCTCGCAAGCATAAAAAATGCTAATGTTTTTTTAGCGATTCAAAAAGAATTTGGGAGTTTCGATAAATATATGTGGAGTTATGTAAATAATAAAACAATTAAAAATAATTGGAAAGAACGTGAACAAGTTCCAGGTTCAACAGAAATATCTGATAAAATCTCAAAAGATTTGAAAAAACGAGGAATGAGTTTTGTAGGAACAACTATTATTTACGCTTTTATGCAGGCAGTTGGAATGGTTGATGACCACTTTGTCGGTTGTTGTGCTTATAGAAAGTAATTTTAAACCTAATATTTATTTATTCTCTAAAAAAGATTTATTATTTTTAGATAAAATTTTAGAAAAATTAGAGTTGGAATTAGTTTGTGTTTTTTTACCTGATTCGGACAATATGATTAATTTAATTAAATATATTCCATCAATTTTTGACAATAATAAATTGTGATTAATCACAATTCCCCAAAACTCTTCGATTTTTAGTGTCTAAACATTCTTCCAGAAAATAGAAGAAAAAGAACTCAATTGATAAGAAAAGGAAAATAAAAAATTACTTTTTATTTCTTAACGCGATAAATCGCTAAAATAAAAAATAATTTCAAATTAATCTTTTTCGCTCGATTTCCGCGAAAAATTAGAATAAAAATTTTATTTTTTACAAAACTGGAACTTCACTTCGTTCACCAGTTTTCAAAAAAATAAAATAAAATTTTAAAAAGTAAAAATCTATCTAATAGTCTTTAATTTAGATGGATCAAACTTTGGCTTTTTAGCTAAATAATCATCTAAAATAAACTTTTTAATCTCTTCTGAATCAGTAAAAAACTTATACTTCTTTAAACCTTTCATAGCTTCAATTCTTCTCTCAGTATCCTCTTCATTATAAATATCAGTCTTAGATAAATACAATACAACAGGTTTATCATCTGATGAAACTTTCTTCAATAAAGCTAATTGTTGTTCAACTCTATATCCACAAGACTCAGTAAAATCAATAACAAAAATCATTGATTGACAATAATCTCTTAATACAATCTCAGCTCTCTCTTCAATTCCATTATTTTTATCTCTACCTAATAAACCAGGAGTATCAATCATTTGAATTGCCTTTTGTTCCTTATAATATAAATAAGAAAACATTAAACCCTTAGTTGTAAAAGGATAATTTTGAATTTCAACATTTGAACCAGTAACTTTCTTCATTAAAGTAGACTTTCCAACATTTGGAAATCCAGCAATAGTTACAGTATATAAATCTTCAAAAGTTGGTAACTTATTCATAAACATTCTCGCATCATCTAAAGTTTTAAATGCTTTTTTAGACTTTGAAAATAAAGAATTAATCTTTCCTAAATGTTTCTTCATTAAAAATCCACTAGTTTCTTGACTCTTTACCTTCTTTAACTTAAACTCTGTTTTTTGAGTAAACTCATCAGAACCATCACAAATCCATTTTAAATCTGCTAAAGCTTCCTTAATATCTCTAACTGGAGTTTCTGAAGTATTAATTAAATCAACATAAACCTTATTTACTTTCATAAAATTTGGAAATTGTTTCATTAACTTTCTAACATCATTATTAATTTTAGTATTTAGATGTCTAACTTTTTGTAACTCTAAATCCTTTCTTTTATTTAAATTATTCTCTTCTGCTGTTTTTCTTTGAAAAGATGCTACTCTTTTAAATCTATTATCAACAACTAACTTCTCTTTTGCTGCAAAATCTTGCATTGACTTCATTGCTCTGTCAATATAAAAATTTTCTTTTTCTATTTTTGGTATTTTAAACATTTTGATACGCCTCGTATAATTATATTCAAATAAACTCTAACTATTTAGAAATTTATCACACAAATATTATAATTAAATATCCTCGAAAATTCAAACCACATTTTATCTGAACTTCTAGTTTAATTATCTAATAAAAATTAATCAAAATTCATTTATAAAGGTAGGTTATTTAACTTATTTTAATTAAATAATATAAACTAACTCAAACATTTTAATCAATTTAACAAATCAATCTAACAATTAAATTTAATTAATCAATTTAGTTATTTAATCCAAATACTTTCATTTTTATAAAAATCAACAACTAATTCTAAACAATAAACAATATATACAAACAATTTTTACAATTATTATGAATTTGCTTAAAAGTTAATAGAAATATTTAAAAATAAAAAATGCTAAAATCTCAGTATGGCAAACTTTAGTGAAACTCCTCTAATGGAATTAGTCCTTAGAAGATACGAAACTCCTCACGATTTATCTGAGAGAGATGCTTTAAAAAAAATCTGTTTATCTTTAGGTTTATTACAACCAGGAGATAGTCGTGATGTAATTGTAGATATTTTAATGGTTCTAGAAAGAGCTAAAAAAGATAAAAGAGAAATTTCCGCTGTTGAAATTAAAGATGAACTTTTAGAAATTAGAAAAGAAAATGGTTTATCCTTAAATGGGACTGCTGATTCTAATATTAGAAGACAATTAAAAAGATTAAGAGATATTTTTTTAGTTGAAAAAATTAAAAATAATTATAGAATTTTAGAATTTATGAGTTTAGAACAAATTTTTGAAACTAAAATTAAAAAAATTATTCTAGATGCTGTTTTAACAAGAAATGCTGAATATTTTAATTATTATACAAAATATGAATCAGATAATAAAACTGAACCAACAACAATTGAAGAACTAAAAGCTCAAAGTGAGGATTCATTTTAAAATGAAAATTACTAAATCAAACAATTCAATAAAATCATACTTTGCTATTTTATTTTTAGCATTTGCTTTAGTTTTATCTGGTTGTTCATCTGATTCAGGAGCAAAAGAATCAGGAATTTTAGGAATTGGTGGAGGTTCATCTTCAACTAGTTCAAGTGGGAGCGGAGTATCAATTAACTTTCAAGATTTAAGTTTTAAACCACAAAAAGATAATGAATTTTCAATGGTTATGGAATTAAAAAATTATCAATTACATGATGTTGATGTGAAAGTTAGACCATCAGGTTTTGACTGGAATTATTTACAATCAGGACTTGAAAGAGAATTTGTATTATCATTAAGTAAGGGGACAACAGATGCTCCAAATCAAAATGCTCACTATATTGAAGGAATTAAATTATCTGGATTTACAGGAGATTATAATTGGAATCCAACATTTAAATACTGTTATACTGCAAAATCTACATTTAGAGAACAAGTATGTATTCCTGATAAATTAAATGGATGTTCAGCAGATATTAAATCAGACAAATTTGAAAATGGATTATTATCAACAAAAGTTAATTCAATTTATCCAATTTCATCAGATAAAATTGGTGTAGAATTTCAAGTTTCAAACTCAGGAAAAGGAGTTGTTGTAAATGAATGTTTTCAAGACGAAAATAAAAATGACTTTGGAAACAAAATTACTGACCCAGTTGTAAAATTAGGAACAACTATTGGAACTTGCTCTGCTACTTCAACATCAAACGGATTTGCTTTAAATCAAAATAAATTACAATTTAAATGTGAATTTCAAAGAAGTGGGGATGCTTCAGAATCTTACGCATCACAAGTTACAGTTGACTATGAATACTTATACTCACAAAGTGTAAAAAATCAAATTACAATTGTAGATTTAGAAAATAGGAATAGGTAAATAAAAATGTTTTGGAAAGAAAAAAGAATAATTATCGGATTAATCGAGAGTATAACTCTAGAAAATGGAGTCACATATAAAGCAAAAATCGATACAGGGGCAGATTCTAGTTCAATTGACCAAAACTTATTAGAAAAATTAGGTGAGAAAAAAATTTTATCTCACAAAATTGTAAAATCTGCTTTGGGTAGAACAAAAAGACCAACTGTTAGACTAGAAGTAGAATTCCAAGGTAAAAAATTTTCTGAAAAGTTTTCAGTCGCTGACAGAAGTCATCTAAGATATAAAGTTTTAGTTGGAAAAGATATTTTAAAAAAAGAAGGATTTTTAATTGATCCTACAAAATAATTAATATTATATTATGATATATTTAATATATTATTATTATTTTATTTCTATTTATTTTAATTCATAACTCAATTTAATTTTAATATTTATACTATTTAACGATTAATATTATTTTTTAATCGTATATAAAAATTATTAATTCTTAATTATTTGATTGTTTATATCTCCAACCCAATGTTTATAAACAACCAATTCTTTAAAATATTTAGATACATGGGTTTAAAAATCGGAATTATTAGTATGGGGAGTAAATCTTCTCGTATGATTTTAGAAGAGGCGGATAACTTTTTTGATGAAGCAGATCACATCGACATTAGAAAAATTGAAGTTAAAATTGATGATAAAACAACTGTTTTATACGACGGAGAACCACTAAAAGATTATGATTGTTTATATATGAGAGGAAGTTTTAGATATTCATCATTATTATATGCAATTTCAGAACATTTTAAAGATAAATGTTATGTTCCACTAGAAGCAAATTCTCACGTAATTGCTCATGACAAATTTAAAACTCACTTAAAATTATCACAAGTAAGTTCAATTAAAATGCCTGCAACTTATTTTACAGCTAAAATTACTGAAACTAAATCTTTTTTAAAAACATTAAATTATCCAATTATTTTAAAATTTCCAAGTGGAACTCACGGGAAAGGTGTAATTTTTGCTGAATCTTACTCTTCAGCAGCTTCAATGGTTGATGCTTTAGATGTATTTAGTCAACCTGTTTTAATTCAAGATTATATTCATATTAATTCAGACATTAGAGTAATTGTAGCAGGAGATAAAATTATTGGTGCAATGCGTAGATTTGCTCAAAAAGGTGAAGTTCGTGCTAATTCTCATCAAGGTGGGGACGCTGAACCATATTTAGTAACTCCTGAAGTTAAAAGAATGTCAATTGATGCTGCTAAAAAAATTAAAGCTGATGTTTGCGCAATTGATTTAATTGAATCTGATTACGGTCCACAAATTTTAGAAGTAAATTCAAGTCCAGGATTACAAAAAATTACTGAAACAACTAAAAAAAATATTGCAGGTGAAATTGCTCACTTTTTATTTGAAGAAACTTTAAGAAGAAAAGATCTGAAAAATAAATCTGATTCAAAAGACTTAAACAAAGATATGGGAATTGAGGAAATTGGTTCAAGAGATTTAGTTACAGAATTAAAAATGAATGCAGGAAGAATTATTTTACCTGAATTTGCATCAAAACAATCTGAATTCTGGCCAGGTGAAGAAGTAGTAGTTAAAACTAGTAAAGGTAAAATTGAAATAACTAAAGGTTAATTTAATTTTTACTTTATTTAAAATTTCATAATAAAATTAAACTCTTATATCTAAACTTTTTCCAAGAAAAAACCTTTCAAATTCTCTTTCAAATTTTATAATTTCACAACTTGGAATCTTAATATCTTTACAAAATTTCACAATTTTATTATATGCATCTATTTTATACTCATTAATTCCATTTAACATAATTTCATTTTTTAATTTATATAAATAAATTTTTATTAACGTATTAAAATCAGAAATAACATTTTTATTCAAACTTTCCCCTAATTTTAATATGTCTTCAACAAATTTGAAATTATCTACAATCCAAAAAAAATTATTATTAATTAAATGATTAAATTTATTTATTTTAGTCATATAAATTTGCTCTAAAACAACTTTTAATTTATCATGAGAATTCAAATTTAAATTTTCACATTTTTTCCTACAATCATCAAATTTCAAATAAAAATCCTCATTTAAATTTTCAAATATTTTTGCTAATTCAACTAATTTTTTAATATTTAAATTTAATTTATCTTCACAAGATTCCTCTAAACCTATTTTATTAATAAGTTCAAGTTTTCCTAATTTAGTAAATATTTCATAATAATTCATTATTAAAGCAGTATTCTCAGTTGCAACAACTTTAGGTAATTTAGATTTATCGGGATGGAATTTATTAATTAATCTTCTAAACGCTAATTTTATTTCTTTATCTGTTGATTTTTTAGAAATCCCTAATAAATTAAATTCATCTAAAATATTTATCATATATGTTTTATTAAAACCTATTTATTTAAAGGTTTGTTAATGAAGTTTGTGACAAATTATATCTATTCATCCTTATAGACACCTTTAAGTGTCCCAGAAACTCTTTTCACATCAATTTTACAAGGATTATTATTTCCTAAAAATAAAACTAAACTTAAAATTCCAATTAATTTTTCTGATGATTTAGTTGAACATTTTAAAATAATTTCTTGTTTATCAAAATCAAACTTATCTCGTAAAACCCAAACTCCAGCTTTCCCCATTTCAACAGTCCCCATATAAGAAATAATTTCTTCAATTAAATTTTCTGAAATAGTCTTAAAATCTAATTTATTCTTAGAACTTATAACTGCCCTAATAAATCTCTTTTTTTGTCTTAAAGTTGGTTGTAACGGTTTTAACTTTGTATCTTCAATTTGTGTTTTTGTTGTTTTATTTGATGTTTTATTAGCCATTTTTTAATATCTTTTAGAACTTTAATTCTAATACCTATTAAATAAAGTATAAAAGAATTTATAAACTTTTATTGCTAAAAATAAATATGCACGATCTCAGATATATAAAACCTAAAAAATCTGAAATATTTCCAATTTCAATTGTGACATTTGTATTATCATTAATGTTTTCAATATTTATTTTAAAATTCTCATCTCAAAATGATTTAACTCAAGTTTTTATCCCTATATTTTTATTTTTGAACTTTTTATTTTATACAAAATTAACTATTATGAAAATTAGTGGACTAAAAAACGGAATTGAACTTACATTTGACTTAACATATCTAAACCAATATAGTTTTAGGCCATTTGATAAAATTTCAAACAAATATTCAGATTTACCTTCAAAAGGATTATCCTCAATTATAATTTCAATTTTAATTTATATCTTAACATTAGGATTTGTAATTTTTCCAGCAATTTGGAAAATTAATTATAATAAAATTAATCACAAATACAGAGGAGTTGGAGATCATCACGAGTTAGGATTTGCATACACAAGATTATATGAAGTAACTGACCATAGAATTGCCAAAACATACATTGTAGGATTTTTTTACTACTTTTTATTTGCCCAATTAACTGAAATATTTTTTAGTAACTCTGAATTATACATTTGGTTACAAGCAATTGTATTTTACTTAGCATTTTTCACATTAATTCCAATTCCAGGTTCTGAAGGTTTTGAACTATATAAAAGAAATCAATTTGGTTATATGATGTTAATTCCAATCTTATTTGTTGGAATGTTATCAATATTAGTATTCAAAAGTGTTTTATTTACATCTTTGATTGTTCTTTTAACATTTGGATATTTATATTTTGATAAATTATGGAAATCTTTAACTGGTAGTGGTGGACATTAAATTAAAATAAACTTAATTTTTATTTCATAGTTAGATATTAATTTACTTAAAATATTCATTAATTATTTAAATACAAAAATCTTACTTATTTCTAGATGAATTCTGAAGAAATCAAAAAAGACGCTCAAAAGATTATGGATAATTTTATGGACGAGATGAAAGATATTCAAGTTGAAGATGATTTTATCTTAGAAAGAGAAACATGTTTCAGAGAAGAAGGGACTGGGACAGAACCTGATGAAAACTTTAAACAAAGATTTCTATCAAACGCAAAAAGAACTTCAGGAGATGCAATCTTAGCAAACAAAGGAGATTGGGTATAAGTTTAAATACTTACAAATATTAATATAAATATAATTAAAAATGGTTCTCAGTAAAGCACATTGTGTTGGTGAGTTTAGAAATTATTTAGATAATAAAGAATTTCGGCATTTTTTTACATAGTCAAAAAATGGTAAGTCAAAAAAGATTAAAAGGACACGGTGGAAAACACCAAGAAGAGATTAGTAAAACTGCAAAATACGGAGGATTATTTATTTTAGTAATTATGGTTTTATCAATTGCAGGATTTGCATTATCTATGGGTGGTGGACAAACTAGTTCTCAATCATCAGATAATCAAAATTTTCCATTAACTGAAAATGCATTCCAAAACCCTCAAACAGGAGAAACTTATTGGGGTGCTGTAGTTCAAGGAGAAAGATTTATTTTCATGAACGGTGTTGAAGGGTATGATAATTTTCAAAATATGGTTGATTTATCAACACAAATTAAATCAAAATCTGAACAAATTTTAACAATAAAAATGGGTTCTAACTTTACAAATGTTGATGCAATTTACTTAATTCAAGAAAAATTATTTCCAAGTTTAAATATTCAAACTCAAATGGCAACAATTAACTCAACATGTAATGAAAATACAATTTTATTTACAAACGAATTAATTGAAGATTCAACATGTATGCAATTTATTGCTCCACAAGGGGAAGAAGCAAACTTTGCAGACATTTTAGTATATCATATGATTAAATAATCATATGATGATTAGAAACACTATGTGTATTTCTATCTTTTCATATGATTAAATAATAATATTATTTAACAATAATTTTTAATTCTAAACTAAATATTTATCTTAATTCAACAATATTCTTTAAACAACTAAACTCCAAACATTTAAAAACCTCTAAAACATAAAATATTTATGTTAATACACAACAATCACCATAAATTCAAATTTCATACTTGGATGTTAATTCTAGTTGGAATTGTAATTAGTTTAATTTTTCCACAAATTGGATTAAATTTTCAAGACTATATTGTCCCATTAATGATGTTATTAATGTTTTTAAGTTTTCTAAACATTGACTATCATTCAATGGCGCAAAGAATGCACCACTTCAAAAAACCGAGTGTAACTTTATTAGTAATTCACTTACTATCTCCATTATTAGTTTTATTTTTAAAACCGTTATTTATTGAAGAAATATTTTTAGGATTAATTATTGTATCTTCCGTATCATCAGGACTATCAGTTGTATTCCTATCAAGTTTATTTAAAGGAAACTCATCAATTGCTTTACTAATCACATTTTTTTCAAATGTATTATCTCCAGTAATCTTACCTGTAATTATTTATTTATTTACTAAAAAAATAGTAGATATTGATTATGTTTCAATCTCACTAACAATTGTAAAATTAGTAATTATTCCATTATTATTAGCAATGACAATTCACAAATTTAATATTATAAAACCAATCTCAAAACATTCAGTTCAACTATCTTCAATTGTTTTATTTTTTGTAATATTAGGAATAATATCACCAGTTCAAAACATTATTTTTTCAAATCCTGAACTATCAATTAAACTATTTTTCATTGTAGTTTTACTAACTGGAATTAACTTTTTTGTTGGATACTTTTTAGGAAATACTAAAGAAGAAAAAATTACATACGCAATCACATCAAACTATAAAAATTATGCTTTAGCATCAATTATCGCACTTTCAAACTTTGAACCAATTGTTGCATATCCTGCTGCAATGTATGCTCTTGTAAATAATTTATTTTTAGTTCCACTTCAATTATTTGTATTAAAAAAAGATACAACTCACTCTGAAAAAAATTTAGAAAAAGCAACTGATAAAAATAAAAAAATTACTAAATCAAAACCAGAAACTAAAACAATTAAAAAGAAAACTACAAAAAATAAATCAACTACAAAACAAAATAAACTTAAAGTAAAAAAAATTAATAAAACTAAAAAATAATTAAATTTTATTTACTCAATTTTTAAAATTTAATCAATAATTTTTTTAACTAATACTTTCTCAATAAAAAATTCTTTAAAATCATCTGACTCAACATCAAACTTAGTTGTATCAAACTCTAAAAACTTAATTTCACGACTTCTTAAATACTGTCCAAACCTTTGTAAAACTAAAATAAAATGTTTTTCAAAATCATCATACAATTCATAAGGTATATATTCTGTTGCTATTTTTCTATAATAAAATTGATACTTAGAATGTTTATTTTTTAATAACACAAAACACATATTTTTTAACTCATCATTAGAAATATTATTTTTTGTAACTTCCTTTTCAAATTTTAAAACCATATACTCATACATGTTTAATACATCAAACTTATTTTTAGACTCAGCAAAATTATTCATAAAAGCTCCAATAAATACTTCTCCTAATGGTAAACAATCACAAATAAAATTTTGATTAGGATTATTAATAGTTTCAACAATTCTATTCATCAAATATAAATTATTTCTAAATACAATATTTCTTTGTTTTTTAAAATCATGATTTCTCAAAGCTTTATACAATTCATCTAACTCTTTTTGAGTTTTAAATTCAGAAATTTTAGTATATTTATATTTACACAAAACATCCATTAACTCATTAACTAACTTAGTTTTTCCAACTCCTAACATTCCACAAAAAAAAATTCCTTTTGGTAAATCTAACTTTTTCTTTTTTGAAAATAATTTAAATTCAAACACTTTATAATTCCTCATAAATAATTCTTTCTAATTCATCAACACAATCAACAATTTTATATGGATTACCTTTTTGTAAAATCTCGCTAGAATGAACTCCCCAAGTAACTCCAATTGACTTTAAATTACATTCATTTGCTTCATTAATATCACCTAATGAATCTGTAATAAATAAAACATTTTCACAAACTAAATCTTCTGACTCAATTAACATATTAAACCTTTCAACCTTAGACTTAGAAATATCAGATCCTAAAATTTTAGTAAACTTATCAGTAGAATTAATCAAATTTAAATGTGAAATTAAATTTTCAGTTGGCGCACCAGAAATAATATATAAATTATAATTCTTAGATAGATCATTTAACAACTTTTTAGCAAAATCAAAAAAATGTTCAGCATTTGTTAAACTTGAAAATAACTCTCCAATTTTTTTTTCATTTTCGGACCAAATTTTCATAAATTTTTCATTTTCAAAAACATTAGTATGAAATATTTTTTCAAACTCAACTTCATCAACATCTGAAACTTGTTTTAAAATATCAATAGTTAAACTTTTTGAATTCATTAAAACTCCATCAAAATCAAAAAATATAGCTTTTTTCATAATTTATTACCTTTTATTTTATTCTTTCTCTTTTTTAACTGATTCTTTTTTTTCAGTAGCTTTCTTATCTGTAGCTTTTTTTGCTGGCGCTTTCTTTTTAGCAGTTTTAGGTTTTGGAACAATTGGGTTTTCTACATCAACCTTTCCTCCCTTAATTTGCATCATAGTTTTACATTTAGGATAATTATTACAACCTAAAAATTCTCCATAAAAAGACTTTCTTAAAACCATTTGACCTTCCTTACAATTAGGACAAACCATATTTTGTTCATCATACTTTTTCTCAACTTCCGCCTCAGGTTTTTTATCTGGATTTACCATATATCTTTGTAATTGACCCTCTGACTTTCCAGCTAAACACCAAATTTTCCCATTTTCATCAACAGCATCTTCCTCAAGACCTTTAATCACTGGCACATTTGGAGCAGAATAAATATTTTTACAATCTGGATACTTGTTACATGCAAAAAATCTTCCAGGTCCATTTTTTTGTTTTCTTAAAACTAAATACCCTTCATCACACTTATTACATTTAGCAATCTTAGTTGCTTGAAATACTGCTAACTTTGAAGCTGTTGCTAACTGTTTACCTAAATCTGCTTCCTTAGACTTAATATCTCCTAATACAACTTCTAACTTTGCTTTTGCTTCAGCTAATACTTTATCAGGTGTTGTTTTTTCCAAACGAACATCCTCCATTTCATCCTCAAATTGTCTAGTTAAAGCTTCATCTACCAACATTGGAACTTCTCTAGCTAAAATTTCATCCATTGATAATCCTAATTCAGTAACTTTGATAGATTTATCAACAATAAAAGCTCTCTTTTTCAAATTCTCTAAAATCTCGGCTCTTGTAGCTTTAGTCCCTAAATTTCTTTTTTCCAATTCCTTAATAATACTTGCATCAGTATATCTTTTAGGAGGATTTGTCTCTTTATCAACCTTAGAAATTTCTTTATTTGTAACAGTATCACCTTCATTTAAAACAGGTAATTCAACATCTTTAGCTTTTACATAAGGAGCATATAATTCATGCCAATTTTTAATTACAGTTCTAGTTCCCTGTAAAACAAAATCGTGAGAATTAACATCAACTCTAATTGTATTAGTTTCCTTAACTGCGGGTTCCCCAAACACTGCAAAAAATCTCTTCACAACTAAATCATAAACTTTCATCTCATACTGATCTAAACTTTTAGGAACTTCTCCTGTTGGATGAATCGCAGGGTGAGCAGGATCATCTTTTTTACCCTCATTTGGTTTAATCTTAGGGTTAATTTCTAAAACTTTAGCAACAAAATCTTTATACTTTGCTTGTCTATTTAATTGATCTAAAACATTCTTTAAATTTAATTCCTCAGGTAACTTTTGTGAAGAAGTTCTAGGATAAGAAGTAACTCCCTCAATATATAACTTTTGAGCAATTTCAAGTGTTCTCTTTGGAGAATAACCAAATAAATTTGAAGACTCCATCTGTAAAGAAGTTAAATCAAAAGGTAATGGAACTGCTTGATTAAATTTCTTAGCTGAAATTTCAGTAATCTTCCCATCTTTTCCAGTTGTCTCACTAACAACTTGATTTGCAAACTCTTCATCAAAAACTTTATGCTTATCAACAGCAACCTTTTTCCCATCTTCATCAACAGCTGCTTCTAAAATTTTCTTTCTCTCAGCAATTTTATCTTTAGGTAACTCATAATGTAAATTTACATCAATACTTTCACAAGTTCCATCCATAAAAATTTCAGAATACTTTTCAGGTTCAAAAGCTGCAATCTTTCTTTCCCTTTCAGCTAAAAAATGTAAAGCTGGAGCTTGAACACGCCCAGTTGACATAACTTTAAACTGTCCAGCACCCTTCTTAATAGACTCAGTAAATGCTCTTGACAAATTAATTCCATAATACCAATCTAAATTATGTCTAGTAACTCCAGCATTAGCTTGACCCCAAACAAGTGTAGGTAATTTATTTTCATATGACTTAATTAAATCTTTTTTAGTAAGTGTTGAAAACTTCATTCTTTGAGCATCCTTTAACCCTAAAGCATGTAAAACAACATTTAAACCAATAACTTCTCCCTCAATATCAAAGTCAGACGCAACAGTTACACTATCAGCTTCCTTTCCTAATTTTTTAATTGCATCAATATAATCTTTAGTATAAGCTGCAGCCTTATTCATTTTATATGTAGGTTTCCACTCAGTATCAAAAACTGGATACTTCCAACTCTCTCCACCCTTTTCACCTAAACCATACAAATGACCAACAGCAGAACAAACCCTAATTTGTTTTCCATTGTGTGTTAAAGAAAAAAAATTTACTTTTTCACGAACTTTCATTGCTGTTTTATCAGCAAGAGCATTAGCGATTTTTTCAGCCGCTTGAGGTTTTTCAGAAATAATAAGTTCATACATTTTTTATTAATAATATAAAACATCTAAAATGTTTTTTTATAATAAAATCAAAATATTCTTCTTTATATATCTTTGTTATCAATCTAATACATTTTTATCAAATTTAACAAATTATTAAACCTATTCATTAGTATAGTATAAAAAACAAGTTTTATAAATATAAAAATTCATATCTATTATCCATGACGCCAGAAGAAAAAATAATTCAAATCAAAAATTTGGGAATAGAAAATTTATGTATTCTTTCAGATTTTGACGATACAATATCAAAAGGAATAAAATCAGACGGTACTAAAAGTTCTAATTCTTTTTCAGTATATGTAAACAACCCAGATTTGATGGGTGAACAAATGAATAAGGAAATTTCAAGATTATATAATTTTTATTATCCAATTGAACAAGATCCAAATATGCCTAAACAAGAAAAAGAAAAAATTATTGTTAAATGGTGGGAATCTACATTTAAAGAATATAAAAAACACGGATATTGTAAAGATACAATTAAAAAGATTGTTGATAATAAACTAATGGAACTAAAAGATAAAACTGATGAGTTTTTAGAATTTACAGTAAAACACAATATTGATACTGTAATATTCTCAGCAGGAATCTATAACTTAATTCATAAATTTTTAGAATTAAATCATGTTGACCATAAAAATATTCATGTTGTAGCAAATAAATTCAAATTTGATGAATCTGGTTTTTTTACACACACATACGGAGATATAATTCACTCTATGAATAAAACATTCTTTGAACTTTCAAGAATTCCAGTATATGAAGAACTAACTCAAAAAAAATCCTGTATAATATTAGGTGATTCATTATCTGATACTTATATGACAAAAGGTGCAAACTTTCAAGTAGAATTAAAAATTGGTTTTTTAAATACTCTGCCAGAAGATCCAGCTTACAAAATGAGACTAAAAGCGCACCAAGAAAAATTTGATATTGTTTTACAAGGTCAAGAAGATTTCACAAAAATTAACAAAATATTAAAACAAATTATATAATTTTTTTAATAATTTAAATTAAAATAAAAATTAAATAATGTATTCATTTTTTCTAATTCAATTAATTATTTAATTTAATCTGAATTAATTTGTTTTACAATTCTAATATTATTTTTATCATAAATACAAACATATTCATCAAAAATAATATTAAATGAAGTTAAAGTTCCATACTTCAAATTCCAATCATGTTCAATTAAATCTCTATTATTATTAGAAATTCTATAACTTTGATTTTCTAAATTATATAAAATAGGTAATCCATTTTTTTTCAAAATAGATTCAAAATGCATCTCCAATTCAGAACTTACACAAAATTCAAAACTCTTAATTTTATTCTCTAAATTATTATTAAATTCTGTTCCAAAATCACAAACCATATCCCAATATGGTTTTTAATATATATAAATTTGTCGAAAATTAAAATTCATTAAAATTAATAAATTAAAATTCACTATCAATTTTTGGTAACTTTCTATCAACAGCAAATTTATCATTATTTTCACATAATGACCCAACAACATCATAAGTAAAATCATTAACATTATTTTCCTTTCCTAAAACAACAATATGATGAACAACCTCCACCAAATCCAACTGAACTTAAACTCTTTAAAATATGTGGATTTGGATTAGCCTTAACAGCAAAATATTCTTTAAAACCTCTATTCCAACTAAAAGCATTTTTTAATTTTTTAGCATTTTTAATCATAGCCCTTTAATCATAAATATAAAACGGAGTTGAAAACTCCTCGCTAATCTTTTCAATTCTCTCTTTTGTAAACGGTAATACTCTATTCATTTTTAATTCTCATCATAAATATAAAATCCACTCTCGATTAATCTATCAAATTCATTATTAAATAAATTAATTGTGCAATTTTTCTTAAAATAAACTTTTCCATTTTCAACATAAAAATATTTTTCAATATCTAATTCATTAAATCTAAAAAAATCTAAATTGTCGCAATCAGCAAAAAACTCACCAGCACTAATTTTAGTAATATTTAAACTCTCAATATCTTCTCTAATAATCACATCATTTAAACTTGTATTCTCATTAAATTTAATATTTACTTCTCCATTAAAAACGCCTTGTGAGATATCAAAAACATTCAAATTTTCATAATTACACACTTCAAAAATTTGAAAAAACTTTCTAATTGTATTAAATGCAAATTCATCAGCACCAGTAGTTTTATTAGAACCACATTCAACAATAAAACTAGGACAAATATCTCTAGTTAAATCCACAAATAAATTTTCATCTCCTCTATTAATAAAAGTAAATTCACAAAATTTTCTTGAAACATTAATACTAAACTCATCAGTATTTGAAGTAAAACAATGTTGAATTAAATTTGAACAATTATATGAATGTAAATCTAAAATTCCAACTAAATTTAAAGACTGTAAAAATTCATAAATTTCATACGCTTTTAATTCAATTTCACTTGTTGGGTTTTGAGTCCAAATTCTATTAAAATTCACATCAATTAATCTCTCACAAAATCTAGCAGCATTAACATTCCCAATCATAAAATACACATCACAATTATAATTTTGATTTGAATCTAATTCATTTAAAATCGCATTCAAACCACAAACTTCATCCCCATGTAAAATAGTTGAAATAAAAACCGCTCTTGAACTATCATTTCCTTTTTTTCTAAAAATTGAAAAATCATCATAATTATTAATTAAATAATTTAAATCTTGATTTTCAATTTCCTCAAACTCATAAATATTCATTTTAATTTACCTCAATTATAATCAAATTCATTTAAAATTTCATCTAAATAATTATTTGTCCCCATTCTAATTTGCTGTTGCGCTCTAGTCTCCTCAAGTAATGGAATTAAATTTTCAACATAACTAAATGAAACCTCATCTAAATAATCTCTAGCCTGTGAAATCATCAAATGAGCATAATCTCTTAAATTTCTATCGTCCACTTGACAATTTAAACCAAATCTTCCAGCATTTGAACTCAAAACTTCTAATTCATTAGTATTAGATGAAATATTTGATAAAACATTATTCCCATCCAAGCAAGATAAAATATGCCCTTCAAGTAATGCACTAACACCTAAATTTTCACCTAATGTGCAAAGCATATCGCAAGGTCTATATTCAACTCTAATCTCATCATTTGCAAATTTATTTCCGGCTTTATCCTCAGTCCTAGGTCTAATATCAACATATAATTGTGATTCAACTCCAACAGGATTTCCACGACCACCAAAATGAGTCAAATAATCAATATAATCATCATAAGATTCATAACTTTCAGGAATTCCAAATCCACAAATTGTATCTTCTAAATTTACATTTCCTTTACCTTCACATCTCTCCCAAATATGTCTTCTACCATTTAAAATAGGATGTCCGCCATTTCTTTCCAAATAGGAATTAGTATGAACTCTACTATTTTGAAAAACAGGTGAATTTGCTGTTAAAGCAACCATAATTGGAATAGTTGGACGCAAAATATTATTTAAATAAATAATTTGTTCAGTCTCACTCATTTCTGAACCAACTAATGAATAATTAACTTGAAAAGCTTGTAATCCCGTTTCCAATTCAACACCCTCACCATTAGCAAAATCAAACATTTCGTTTGTACTATTTGTGATATTATTTAATCTTTCATTTGGACTAACCAATGGATTAAATTCTAAGGGAAAAGCGCCAACAGATAACAATCTTGAACCCTCATCTAATCTAGATTGAACCATATTAACATATTCTTTAATATTTGATTCTAATTCTAAATAACTAGTTGACGGATTTGACGCAATTTCAAATTGGTATGGTCCATATTCATGAGATATATTCTCATGCCCTAAATCTCTTACAATATTATAAACATTTGAATTTGGGTTAAAATTTTCATCAGTTACAAAAAATTCTAACTCCAATCCTTTTTTTACACTTATCATAGTAATAATAAATTATATAAATAATATTAACATAATGTATATTATTATACAAATAATTACAAAACTGTAAAATGAAACAAATAACTAAACAAGTAGAACAAATTCTATCAAATAAACCGTTTATTCAACAAGGATTACTAAAAGGAATAATGAATGTAGCAGCATTAAGTGAAGAATTTATACCTGAGATTGAAGCAAATTTAAAGACTAAAATTAATTTTTCATCCGTAAATATGGCAATTAGAAGATATGCTGAAAAATTAGAAAAAGCTGATTTTAATCAAGTTTATTTTGAAAAAACAACTTCTTTAAACATTAAATCAAATTTAATGGAAATTACAATTTATAAAAATGAAAATGTTCAAAATTATATTAAAAAATTATACAAATTAATTAACATGCAATCAGGAGATTTTTTAACAATAACTCAAGGACTTCACGAAGTAATGATAATTTTTGACGAAAAATATAAAGAAGAGATAATAGAAATTTTACCTAAAAAAATAATTAAATACTCACAAACAGACATCGCAAGTTTAACAATGAGTATACCACAAACATCAGTAGATTCAGTTGGTTTTTATTATACAATAACTAAAACACTAGCTTGGGAAAACGTTCCAATTATTGATATTGTATCAACATACACAGAAATAACAATATTATTATCAAGCGAAAATGTAGGTAAATCCTTTGATGTATTAAAAAAATTAATATCAAACAAATAAGAAACAAACCTCAAAAAAATCAAAATTTAAAATATTTTTAATTTTATATTTATTCTAAAATATGATACAAATTTCCTTTAAAATGTTCTTTTGAAATAATTTTAAACCCACAAGATAAAATCAAATTATCTAGTTCATCTTCATCAAATAAATAATAAAATCTATCTAATTTTTCACCATCTAAATCATAAGTTACACGAACTTTTTTATCATCTCCTTGATCAAATACAAATTTTTTTTTTTTAATTTGTTTATCTAAAAATTCTTTTTCAGGAAACCAATTAGAAATTAAAATTTTTCCACTTGACTTTAAAATTCTTCTAAATTCAACTAAAGCCTTTTTTTGTAAATCTACATCTAATAAATGATGAAATGCTGCAATACACACAATAGAATCAAATGAATCTGATTCAATTGGAATATTTGTAAAATCACAACAAACAGTCCTATAACCCTTTTCACTAACAGTCTTTAACTGTCCTGAAGATATATCTGAACCAACTAAATTACTTTTTAAAAATCCACTCTGCTCTGCTAATTGTAAATGACGTCCACCTCCACAACCTAAATCTAAAAATTGTAACTTTTCCTTATCTGAAAAACTCTCAACAAACTCAACTACAGGTTTCCAAAAATATTGTCTTTTAGTTTCCCAATTCTCACAAATTTTATTATAAGTTTCTTCATTAATTTTAGTATAATTAGTATTTTCCATTTTTATTAAATCCTAATAAAATTAATTTATATTAATATATAAACTTATTTTACAACTAAAATTAAAATTTATACAAAAATGTTTTAAATAAAACAATTTTACATAATTTTATGTCTAAAACAAAAACTTCAACTGCTCAACTAGCGATAGAATATGTTAAAAAAAATCCAAGTATCGAAACTTGCCTACAAAATGAATTAATTAATTATTCATCTCTTTCAAGATTAATTGCTAAAAAACTTGAACTTAAAAATCAAACTTCTATTGACGCAATCTTAATTTCACTAAGAAGATACCAAAAAGAACTAACTTCAAAAAAAGAATCTCAAAAACCAATTGAAAATTTATTAAAAAATTCAGACATTGAAATTAAAAATAAAATTGTAAGATTTGTAGTATCTAAACAAATTGAAATTGAAAAAATCTTTGAACTTCAAAAACAAATTAAAACTCAATTTGGATTATTCTATGTATTTGAAGGAAGTGATAATTACACAATAATTACTCAAGAAAAATACTTTGATTTATGTTCTGAAAACTTTATAGATAAAATTATTTATTCAGGAAAAGACTTAGCATTTGTAATGATAAATTCTCCTCCAGAAATTGAAGAAATAACTGGAGTAATATCATATATTACAAGATTATTTTCAGACTATAATGTTAATGCTTTAGAAATATTATCTTTCTGGAAAGATACATTTATTGTAATTGAAAAAAAAGATATTCAAAAAGTATTAGAATTTTTAGAATTTTAATAATCTTTAATTTTTAACATCTAAAAATTTATCTAAAATTGTTAATTTCATTCCCTTAGAAATATCAAACTCAACATTTGCATAAAGAGGTAAAAATGCGTGTGGAAAATAATGTCCAAACTCATCTATTTTCATAATTGGAAAATCATATTCTTTTAACAAATTAAAAACAATATCCTCATAATTAATATGGGACTCAGTTTCCTCACCATCAAACTCAAAAATATGTCCAATAACTAAAGCTGATATTTTATCAAAAACTCCAACTTGTTTTAATTGCGTAATTCTTGCAATTAAACCTGAAACATCTGGTTTATGATCCTCTAAAAACAAAACCTTTTTATCAAAATCTGGAAAAAAAGGAGTTCCAAGTAATTTTAAAATTGATTTTGAATTACAACCAACAATTTCTCCAGAAAATTTCATAGAATCATTCTCACGCATAAACTTCCACGGGAAATATGGAACAATATCAGATTCACCCTTAAACAATCTTTCTTGAAAAAATTGTTGAGTATATTCATAATCAAACTCTTTTTTATTTCCATACTTAGCATCACACCCATGAAAAGTATAAAAACCACACTTTTTAGAAATTGCCATTAACAAAACATCACAATCAGATTTCCCAACAATAATTTTAGGATTTTTAGAAATTAAATCATAATCTAAATAAGGTAATAACTCATTACAAGTTTGCCCACCTTGAAATAACCAAATTGCAGAAATATTTGGATCAGAAAACATTTCATTAATATAATCTGCTCTCTCTTTTGGAGAACTTGAAGATACATTAAATTCATCAGATTTCCCAAAATCTGAACTAAATACAACTTTTAATCCTACTTCTCTCATATATGATACAAAATTACTAGCTAGTTCTTTATCATCAGAACTTACTTTTTTAGAAGGTGCTACAACTCCAACTGTATCCCCTCTTTTTAATCCATTAACTTTAAGCATAAAAAATTAAATTATCTAAACTTTAAAAATATGATTAATTTAAAACGCAGATTTATAAATTTAAAAAATTAAAATAATTTTATGGACATTTATTTATACCCACATAATGAACTTTTTAAAGAGGATAAATTAAAACAAGTAAGTGAATACTTAAAATCAAGATATTTTATTTTACAAAAAACTGCAGCTTTTTGTGATTCTTCTGAGTTTTTCATATTAAAAGATACTGAAAAAAGTGAAAACAGAAATAGTTATTGTAGTATTGAATTAATGAAAAATACTATTCAAATTAATTTCCCAGTTAAAGATGAAGATTTCAAATTACTAGAAAATTTAAAACCAATTAGTTTTGAAAAACATTTTTTTCTCGATACAATGAAATTTATAGTAGAAACATTACATCCTGAAGAATGGAGCACAAGTTCTATTCCAGCATATGTTGGAATGGTGTATGATTTTCATAATAAAATACTATTCACGCCTAGTAGATATAAATAAACATAATTATATAATTTATATAATCAATTTATCTTATCTCTTAAAAATTAATTAAATTAATAATTATAAAGTATCAACAAACCAATTAACAACTAACTTATTTGTTCTCTCTAAATTTAAACCTAAACTATGATTTTCACCTTCAATAATATCAATTTTTTTATTTTCAACTTTTAATAAATTAAATGCATTTTCACTATGTTTAAATGGAATTACTTTATCTTTTGTTCCATGAATTAAATAACAAGAGATATTAACATTCTCCATAATTTCTTTTTGATCAACATTATGTCTTTCAACCTCCATTTTTTCAGAAATATCGTAAACTCTATCATTTTTATCAGTAACTCTCATAAAACCATTTCTATGCATCTCATCAACTTTTTCCTTTCCAAATCTATCCTCAAACAAATAAGAAATCTTATCTGTAACTGGAGCTAATAAACAAATTGACTTTAATTTTTCTAAACTTTGATTTAAAGTAATAACTCCTCCAAGTGAATGTCCGCAAACACCAATATTTTGATATCCTTGATACCTCACATACGAAAGTATACATCGAACATCCATAATTCCTGAACTTATAGAAATTTGCTCTGAATCTGAATCTCCACTCCCTGACAAATCAAAAGAAAACACATTAATATTTTTTTCAACTAACAAATTTGCAAGTTCCACAAATTTACCCTTCCTTTTACGCTCAGACATAAAACCATGAACTAATACAACAACTTTATTTTTATTTTTATCACTAGTACAATAAAAATCTCCAACTAAAGTTTTTCCTAAAAGATTTTTAATCTCTACAACTTCACTCATTTTTAACCTCACAACAATTAAAATTTAAATTCTCCAAAATAAAAATAAATTCCTTTAATTTAATTTTATGATCAACTAATTTACAAATACTTGGCAAAATTACTAAATCATCAAATAAATTTGAATTATTTTTTTGCATTTTAATTAATGAATAAATAGAATTCAAACCTTCAACAGTGTAATCAATTTTTTCTAAACTTGAATTAACATCTCCCTTAACACACACAAGTTCCCCAAACTTAAAATTTCGTGATTCTTCTTGACTTGTAGTCATATACAAATCAGCTTGTAATAATGGATTAGTTAAACAATTAACAAAATCTCCTCCAAACTTTTCTACAATTGATGAAATTTCACAATAAATTTTACTTGCAACTGAATACTTAAAATTCAAAGACTCAAACTCACCAAAACTAATACCACAAACAAAAGCTGCAACATTTTTCAAAGCTGAAGTAATTTCAAAACTTAAAATATCACTTGAATATGAACAAATATTTTTACAAAATAATTTTGAAAATTCTTTAGCTACAAAAATATCAAATCCTGAAATATTTAATCTTGTAATATTTGGATTAATCATAATCTCACTTGCAAACCCAGGCCCTGCCAAATAACAAATATTATCTTTATCAAAATATTCTCTAAACAAAGAACTTAACAATTTTCCATCACTAGAAAATCCTTTAGTTCCGATTAAAACTTTTTGACTTTCCTTAAAAAAACACACATATTGTTTCAAAAAATCAAAAATAAACATACTTGGAATTGCAAAAACTAAATAATCACAATTCAAAACTTTTTCAATTGAAGAAAAATTAGAAATATCTTTTTTCTCAACATCCCAAATTAAAACATCATTATTTTTATTTAAACACAATAACTTATTCAAAGCTGCTCCATAAGCTCCAGCTCCAATAATTCCGATTTTTTTTTTAGACATACTCATTTATCTACTCAAACCCTAATAACTTTTTCTTTTCACTCAAATAAAAATTTAATAAATAATCTAAATTAACAATATCCTCTTCATTATACTTTAATAAAATTCTTAAAGCTTCCTGGTCACCATTTCTATATCTTCGCCATAACCTAACGGCCTCACGACCATCAACATCCGCAACTTCACCATCACGCACAATTCCAAGTTCACGCTCAATTTTTTTTAATCCTCCAGCATAACCTAACTCTTTTAATAAAAATCTTAAATCAAAATGAACAAAATCAAACTTTTCACCAGATTTTTGTTCAATAAAAGGCATATCAAACTGCTTTCCATTAAAAGTTACAACTGTATCAAATTCCTTTAACTTTTCAAATCCTTTCTCCATATCCTTATCGTGGATATAAATATGTGGAGTCTCACCATCATAAATTCCTAAAACTGTTAAAGTATCAGTCCACCTAGATAAACCAGTAGTTTCAATATCTACAAAACAAATTTTCCCTAATTTTTTTAATCTCCAATGTTCATTTAACTTCAATTTATCAGCAAAATATTTCAAATTATTTTCACCTAAATGTTGTCTAGAAAATGCAATTTCATTTCTAATTGTAGCCTTTTTTTTCTCAGGTATAAAATCAATAGAATCATAATTATCAACATAATCTTGCCAAGACTTAATTCCATTCTCCCACAACTTTTTTTCCGTATTTTCTGATACTCCATCAATATGTACAAAAGTATTTTCAATCATAAATAAAATCAAATCTATTGTCTTTAAAAGTATTAGTTACCCATAATTTCAAAACACTTATAAACCTAAAAAACACATAAAAACTATGAATAAAATTGTCCCATTATTTAAACAATATGATGAAAAAACTTTCATCTATACTCCAACTCACGGGGAAGTTACAGCCCTTCAAACAATTGCCACATACACTGGAGAAAAATATTTCTTAGTTGAAGAACTTCAAACAGTATCCAAACTAATTTCAAATATATATCATGATAACAAAAAAGAAACTCTTGACAAAATAATTGATAAAAGTTTAAACAACTCATGGGATTTAAGTATTGGTTGTCCTCAAGTAACTACACCAACATTTGGAGTTGAATATACTCTAGACATCACAGAACCATTTGAATATTTATTAAAAGAACATGATTTATTACCTCAAGAACTCCCAAGATTATTTCATTCATTTTACATTAATCAATTTTTAGAACAATTTAATGAAAAAAATAAAGCTCTATTTATACAATTTCCAGATAAATATCTTACAAGGAAAGATGCAATGAGCAAAGCAAATTCAGATACACTTGAACTGTTTTCAATTGGAAATATAAAAGGATTCAAACAAAATAAAATCATTGGTGAAAATAAAACACTAGAAATAATATTATAAAAATGTCAAACAAAATAATCCAACTAAATCAATTTAGAAAACAACCAACATCATTTGAAAAAAATCAAACTTTAGATTTTGACACATATCTAACTGGGGATGAAATTATTTATAATAAATCACCAAATCAAGAATTATTTGAAATATTTATATTTAACTGTGACCCTAAATTAAAACATTGGGAACTATCTCACAACGGACTAAAAGATTTACAACAAATTCAAGAAATCTTTCCAAAAGATTTAGAAGATACAATTAAACAACTTCAAACATCAAATTTTTATTTTAATGAAACCTTATCTGACTTTGAATACTCTTCAGAAATAATTATACAAGAAGATAAAATAACAAATCATTTAATCTCACAATATAAATTAAATATCTCAAAAGTAACATCATTAGGATACACAAGATTTTTTCAATTATTCTGTGATAGATATAATGGAATTAATGAATTAGATTCTGACTTTGAACTATTCACAAAAGACCAAATTAGATACTTAGCAGTAAAAGAAAATAATCAAAATGTTCTAAAAACAATAGTAGAATTTCCACAAATAAATGAGGAAAATTTAGAATACTTTTTACAATACTGGAACGATACAGTATTTGATAAAAATTCAAAAATTTAATAATAATTCAAATTAAATAACTTAAAATAAAAAACAAGATCAATAATTATTGAACTCTTTGCCTTGAAGTTTTAATTAATTGACTTCTAATACTATTTCTTAAATCAACAAGTTCATCAAAATCATAAAAAAAATTAATCTTTTCATCCTTAATCAAACTTAAATCACTTGGTTTTTTACTCAAAACAAACTGTGTAAAACTCTCAGCAATATCCTCTCCAGGATTAGTAGCTGCATACTCTGTAACAAAATCATTCTCATAACTATAATAATCAACATTATCAATACCATAATCAGCACCTTTCCAAAATAAATTATAATATTTTTCAAAATAAGAACTTGACTTTAAACAACCTTCACCAGAATAATAATTATAACACTCATCAAAATTAATATCATAATCAACTTGATTTTTATTTAATGTTAAAATATGTGCAAATTCATGAATTAATGTATACTGAAATTCCTTTAAATCATTTGGATTATAATCAGCAATATCAATTGCTAAAAACCATTTATTCTCATCATTTTCAAGCTGAGAAACGTACGCTAAAGTCTCATCCTTACCATCTGTAAAAACTTTATACTCAAATAAATCTTTATCAAAATACTTAGAAGGAATTAAACGAACAAATTCTTTAAACATTAAATTATGAGTTTTAATATCACTTTGGAAATCTAAATACTCATCAGAAACATCATCATTATAACCTTCACTTAATAATCCTTTATTAATATCATAACTAGTTAAAGTAATTTCAAGTACTTTTTCAGAATTTTCATCATCATTATAAATATCAACATCTTCAAATTCAGAACCAAAATCTAAATCATCTAATTTATCTAAATACTTATCATATAAAACATCAAACTTATCACACTCTTTATCAGTATCACAAACAAAATCAACATAACACTCATCAAACTCAGCATCATAACTTTCAAATTCAAAACATCCATTATCGGACACTTCTAATTTTTCTAATCTTGAATTAACAATTTTATCAAACTCTTTAACACTAATAGAATTTATATTTTCATCATTTTCAATCTCAACACTTTCATTCAAATTATCATCTAAGTTTGCACACCCAGAAAATAAAATTGAAATAATAATAATACTTAAAATACTTTTCATAATAACATAAAAATTAATCTCCTTAAAAATATTATTAACTAAAATAAAAAACTATTTAACTATCAAAATATTATAATACTCAAATGTTAATTCAAACCGTAAACCTAATTCCACTAAATCAGGATAAAACAAAAATATTATTATTCAAAAGAGCAGATTTAGGAGAAAATTTAAATAAATGGTGTCTGCCTGGTGGAACTTTAAATCAATTTGAAAAATCTCAAAGAGGATTAGAGAGAGAAATTTACGAAGAAACAGGATGTGAAATATCAAAACTCAGATTTTTTAGAGAATATAAATCTTTTATGGAACAATCGGAAATCCAATCAAAATACTATAGTGGAAACTTATTTGGTAAAATCGAATTAAATCCTTATGAACTATCTGAACATAAATGGTTTAAACTAAATTCATGTCTTAAAAAATTAGATTTCGCATTTAACCATAAAGAAGTAATATTTAATTATATTGATTCTAAAAAATATTATTAATATTTTAATAAAACCTTTATTTTTTATAAAATACATCAATATTAATTGGTTCTCCACCAAGCTTACCAAATCTTTGGGAACCTAATTGTGAATGGAAATGCTTTCTTTGACTCGCAGGTTTCATTTCTTCTAAAGTATTTTCTCTAAAAAATACTCCATCTTTTATCATTTGAGTTTTTTCTTCAACTGATTTTCCAAGTAAAACATAATCAGGACTAGTATCCATACAAACAGACATTTTACCCTCAGGCATAATTCTTAATTTATGACAACCTCCGCAAGCATATCTATCAGTATGCATAGATAAAACTCCAACATTTACACCCGTATCACCAACAGTAAAATAACTATATGATGGATTATCTCCTTCAATATTTTTTCTATGCATTGGAGTTAAAGGCCCAATTCTCTCAAGTGCGGAAATAATTTCATCACGTTGAACCATTTCATTTTCCCAATAATTTCTCCCATGATCTTGTAATTGAGCAGGATTTGAAGCAAAAAATTGATTTAACTTTAAAACTAATTCTCCCTTATTATCTCTAGAATTAATATCTTGAACATATCTAACCATATTTTCAATTTCAGGTAAAGTGGATCTCATAGTACAACAACTCATCTTAGTAATACCAGACATTTTTTCAACAGAATCCTCTAAAGAACTTAAAACTCTAGGTAAAATATCCTTTTTAGTTAAATGATAAAATCTTTCTTTATCTAAAGTATCCAAACTAACAATAACTCTAGTTAAACCATTCTCAATACACTCATCTAAATTTTTATATAGATTATACCCATTTGTTGTAACAACTTGTTTTTCAAATCCAACATCCTGAGCAGCTTTAACACAATCTACAAAATCACGCCTAACAGTAGGCTCACCACCAGTCCAATGAACTCTTTTAATTCCATTATTATTAGAAGCTTGTAAAATTTGAGTAACCTCCTCTAAAGAGATTTCACTCTGTCTTGGGAAACCTCCCTCAGGAGCACAATATGTACAACTAAAATTACAATTTGGGGTAAGTCCAAATCGTACATGCCATTTATTCATTTCATCCCCTTCAAACATATGTGAATAACCAAATTCTCTCTCTATTCCTGATTTATCAACCATACCTTCTCTGTGTTTTCGATATTTATAAAATTTACTTAACGAGATATTTATTTATACTTTAAATTAGTTACATTTAAATAATTTGAAAATCATACTTAAATATAATTCATAAAAAATTCAAAAATGGAACAAACATTTTATATTATTAAACCTGAAGCTATTAATTGTTCTGATCAAATTAACTTCCAAATTTCATCAGAATTTAAAATTGTTGAAAAAACTAAAATTGCTTTAACTGAAAATGATTTAAAATATTTAGCTAAATATGATTTAGGTTATTTACAAGATCCAAATTTATTTGAAACATTTAAATTTTTTATGCGACAAGATGTTGTTCAAGTTGGTATATTAGAAAAATTTAATGCCATTAAAGATTTTCAAAATTTATGTGGTTTACTTCCAAATCCAAAAGATAATTTAAGTTCCACATTAAGAAATCAATATGGAAAACCAACTCAAAGTTATAATGGAATTCAATTTTTTTTAAATGCAATTCACAAATCCCAAGACACAACTGAAGCTCAACATGAAATAGATTTATTTCATACTTCATTAAAAAAAAGAACACTATTAGAAAATTCAAAAGAACTTGCTAAAAGAGTTTATGATTATCCTCATTCTAATACACACAAAGCATATTTAGAAAGCCTTGATACAATATGGAATCATCACATTATACCAGTTGTAGATTCAGTTCAAAATCATAATAAACATTATGATTTTAACTTAGAAGAAACATTAATTGCAGGATACTTTCACGATGTTGGAAGAATTATAGGTGATGATGATAATCACCATACAATCGGTGCTGAATATATGAGTGAAAAACTATTAAACTTAGGAGTTTCACAAAATAAAATTGAAAGAATTTATGATACAGTATTAAACCATAGAGGTTCAGTCCCAGTAAATAGAAAAACTATTGAATCTCAAGTTTTAGCATCAGCAGATGGATTTGCAACAATCCAATATTTCCCCTTAGTATTTCATTCATCATATTCAAAACATAACTTAAAAATTTCAAATGGAGTTTCAAAAGCAAAAATAAAACTTCAAAAAGCATGGAATAAATTAATGCCAGAAATAAAACCACAAATAAAAGAAACATATAGTTTATTAGAAAAAACTCTAACAACTATGGAAAATTAATATATTGATAATTTTATCTTTAATTTATATAACTAAAAAAATAGAATTAATTTTCTTTGAAAATTAATAAAATTAGAAAGTAATTGCTTTACTTTCTCTCTCTTCTTCTAACTTTGAAATAAACTCTTCAACTGAACATGTAAACTCTTCATTTTTCCCATTCACAAATTGTCTAGTTCTAACTGATACATTTCCAGCCTCAACATTCTCATCACCTAAAACTAAAGTATAATTTGGTTTTCTCTCATCACGAGCAATCGCAATTTTCTTTCCAACACCTAAATTATCAAAATTACACTCAACTCTGAAATTTCTCTCAACTAACTTATCCTTAATCTCATTACAAAAATCTTGATGTCTATCTGCAACATTAATAATCTCAACTTGATTAGGTGATAACCATAATGGGAATTTTCCTGCAAAATTTTCAATCATAACAGCCATAAATCTTTCAATTGAACCAAGCACAGCTCTGTGAATCATAACTGGTTGCTCTTCAGTTGAATTTTCATTTTGGAACTTTAATTCAAATCTGCTAGGTAAATTAAAATCTAATTGGATAGTTGCTGTTTGCCAAACTCTCTTTAAACAATCTTTAATTCTAAAATCAATTTTTGGTCCATAAAAAGCTCCATCTCCTTCACAAATTTCATACTCCTTTCCACTTCTCTTTAAAGCAGCAGCAAGTGCACCCTCAGCCTTATCCCAAACTTCATCAGACCCAGTTCTCTTCTCAGGACGAGTAGATAATTCAATCTCATAACTCATCTTAAAAACATCATTATAAACATGATCTACAAACTCTAAACATTTTGCAATTTCATCTTCAACTTGATTCATTGTACAAAAAATATGAGCATCATCTTGACAAAATTTCCTTACTCTAGTCATACCGGAAAGTGCTCCAGACAGTTCATTTCTATGTAAAGCTCCAAAATCAGCAATTCTTAAAGGTAACTCTTTATAACTTCTAAAATCATTTTTAAAAATTAAACAATGGGATGGACAATTCATAGGTTTTAAAGAAAACTCTTGCCCCTCAATATCAAAAACAAACATATCTTCCTTGTAATGTTCCCAATGCCCTGAAGTCTCCCAAAGTTTTTTATTAAACATATTTGGAGTCATAACTTCTTTAAATTCATATTGTTTATACAAATCTCTAATAAAATTTTGTAAAGTTCTATACACTTGAAATCCTTTAGGTAAAAAAAAAGTCATACCTGGAGCATACTCATGATTCATAAATAAATCCATCTTTTTTCCAACAATTCTATGATCTCTCTTTTTAGCTTCTTCAAGCATAGTTAAATGTTCTTCAAGTTCACCTTTTTTCCAAAAAGCAGTCCCATACACACGGCTCAGTTGCTTATTATCAGCATTTCCTCTCCAATAAGCTTTCGTAATTTTTTGTAACTTAAACGCTTTAATTAAACCAGTTGATGGTAAATGTGGTCCTCTACATAAATCTTCAAAATCTCCTTGTTTGTAAAATTGAAATCCACTATCAGTAACACTTCCTTCACCTTTTTCTTCTTCAGATAAATTTCCTGAAATTAAATCATTAATGATTTCTGTTTTATATTCATTATCCTTAAAAAATTCTAAAGCTTCATCATTTGACTTAAAGTTTTTAGTAACTGTTAAATTTTCCTTAACAATTTTTTGCATCTCTGCCTCAATCTTTGGTAAATCAGAATCAGTTAACTCTTCACAATCAACATCATAATAAAATCCTGACTCAACAGCAGGCCCAATTGTAATCTTTGCACTAGGAAAAACTCTTGACATTGCCTGAGCAAAAACATGCGCAGTTGTATGTCTTAAAATTTCTAAACTCTCTGGACTCTTTTGAGTCACTAATTCAACTTTACTATCTTCGGAAATGGTAGTGGTGATGTCAGTTAATTCGCCATTAATTTTAGCGGCAATACACATTCTAGCTAATCCGTCTGAAATAGACTTAGCAACATCTAACGCAGTAACTGCATTATCAAAATTCTTTTCATTTCCGTCTGGTAAAGTAATTTTAACCATATTATAATAAAACCATCAATCTTTATAAAATTTTACCATTTTAAGCACATTTATAAGTATAAATATACTATTAATTCTATGACAGAAAAAAAAGTAAACTTAATGGAATTCGATTCCAACCCAAATATTGGATTATATATGTTCGCTTGTGATAAATTTGCAATTATTGGTATTGATGCTAATAAAGAAAAAATGGCAGCAATTGAGGATGTATTAAAAGTTCCAGTATATAAAACAACAGTTTTATCAACTGAATTAATTGGTATTTTTGTAGCAGGAAACGAAGATTTTCTAGTTGTTCCTGATATGTATGATTACGAAATGAAAGTTTTTAAAGAAATTGCAGAAAAACACGATGTTAAATTATTAGTTAAAGACTACAAATTAAACACACTAGGAAATAATTTATGTTTTGGAAATAAAACAATTTTAATTAATCACCAATATCCAAAAGGATTTGGATTAGAATTAGAAAAAGAAACAGGATACAAAGTAATTGAATTAAAAGTTCCTGAATACGAAAACGCTGGTGCAATCGCAACTTTCAAAAACGGTAAATATTTTATGGCTCAACAAGTTACTGAAGAAAACGTTAAAGAAATTGTTGATCAAATTGGTGGAATTGGAACAATTAACTCTGGTTCAAATTTTATTTCATCAGGGATTGTTGGAAACTCATTTGGAGTTTTAATTGGTTCACTATCAACAACAGTAGAAATTCAAAATGTTGTTGAAGGATTAGATTATTTATAATTTTTCCAAATTTTAAACCAACCCTTTTTTAATTCTAAAATCTAAATAAATTATATGTTAGAAAAAAAGTATAAATATATTACAATTTATTTTATTATTTTACAAATACTTTTATTATTTAGAAATTTTTTATTAAATGATTTTATATTATTATTTTTCTTTTGTAATCATCTAACAACACTACTCGCAATAGGTTTTTATTCAAAAAACATTCAATTAATTAAAGGATTAATTAGTGTTGGACTAATTCCTCAACTTGTATACATTCTTGAATTTTTTTCAGAACTTTTATTTAATACAAATATTATATCTTCAACTGGAAATTTATTTTTCTATCATCCTCTAGAATTTATAATTACTTTATTAATTCATTTCACAACATTAACAATCGCATTACTATTTACATACAAAGAAAAAACAAATATAAACTCATTAAAATATTCATCAATTTATTTAATTGTATTATTTATATTAACAATACTATTAACACCAAAATCTTATGACTTAAACTGCGTCTTTAATGCTTGTGGTATCCAAATACTCCAATTTACAAATTTCACACTCTTTTGGATTCCCTTAACATTTTTATTAATAATACTTCCAACATACTACTTTCAAAAATATATCTCCAAAATAATTTAAATTATATACTTTCTATAATAATAAACTTTTATATGATAAACCATTTACAATTAATTCATCTTCTTCACATAACTCAACATATGGAATTTCCACTAACTCAAACGAAAAATTTTCTAAATATTTAATATCTGAACTAACATTATAACTTTTATCATATATACCTCTATAACAATTAGCAACAAATCTAAAAAATAAATCAATCACTTCTTCCGAATAATATTTTTTAATATTTTTTAAAAAACTATTCTCTAATCTTATATGTTTTTTACATCCACCTATTAATTCAATTCTACCAAAACCAGAAATATCAAAAGTGTTCAAAATTGCCTCATAAATTTCATCTCCAATTTCATTATCATAATTTAAATATATATTCACAAAACTTATCCCTGTTAAATATCCAAAATTAATAAAAAAATCACAAAATTTTTTATCATAATTACTAAAATTTAAAATATTAAATAAAGTATAATACGGTAAATTAACAAACCTCATCCCACAAAATAACAAATTTCCTTCATTATAATTAACTTTATCATTTAATAAAATATTAAATAACTTTTTAGAAATATTTCCAGTCTCAAACTCAGGATAATTTCCATCAAATTCATAATTAAAATCTTCATCTAAAACACAAAAATCAAACTCAATTAAATTTGGACTAACAATTGAATTAGCCTTTACTCTTTTATTAAAATAACATTTAAAAAAATTTTTCAAAACAACTAAATAAATTAATTCTAAATGTTGATCTTCATCATTTCCAAATATTTGTTTATAACTTTTTGACAAATGTGGTTTTTTTGAAACTATTTTAAATTTCTTATCAGAAATAAAAAAAATTTCAAGTTCACTAAATCCTAAATGATTTAAATCTTCAATAAAATTTAATAAAATTTCATTAAAATTCTTTGACTTTTTTTTTGAACTTTCACACAAAATAAAAACATCACTCAAACAAGAAATTTCATATATTTTTAAAATAGTTTCTCTTGGATAATTTTTAAAAAAATAATTTAAAAAAAATATATAATGACTCACAAAAAAATTAAATACTAAAAATTCATTATTTAAAACAATTCCTCTATTAATTTTAAAGTTAAACTTAGACATAAAGTGTATACTTTTTTAAACTATTTAAACTTTTATCACACCTTTAGAATTAATTATAAAAATTTAACTAAAACAAAAATAATTTTTTTTTTTTTTTTAATTATTTTCATTAATCTCATACTTTGCATTACTCTCATTTAATTGTCTATTTACTCTAATAAAAGTTGCTCTTTTCGCAAATTCTTTTAACTTTCTAGCTCCAATATAAGTTCCAGTGCTACGCAAACTTCCAAACAAATCTGATAAAAAATATTCCATACTTCCCTTATGAGGAATCAAAGTATATCTTCCCTCTGACGCTCTATGAGAATCCTTTTGTCCATAATTAACCAACATTGCTTTATTAGAACTTGAACCATAATACTCTTTGAATAATTTTCCATTCATCTCAACAGTTTCTCCTCCAGACTCCTCAAATCCAGAAAATAAACTTCCACACATATTAAAATCAGCACCACCACAATAAGCTTTAGCAATACAACTTGGATGAACTTGACCACCATCAGCAATAATTAGTCCACAATGTCCTTTAGGATTTGAAATTCCATGAGCTGCATCAGAACACTCAATCACCGCAGAAAGTTGCGGATATCCAACTCCCGTCATTTTTCTAGTTGTGCAAGCTGACCCTGGTCCAATTCCAACCTTAACTATGTCAGCCCCATTTAAAATAATTTCTTCAGTCATTTCATTAGATACAACATTTCCAGCTATAATAATATGTTCAGGTAATAACTCCCTAACTAATCTAATAGTTTCCAAAAATTTTTCTAAATAGCCATTTGGAACATCAATACACACAAAAGAAAAATTATCCATTAACTTATTATCAATCATAACTTTTAATTGTTCAATATCTCTATCTCTAATACCTAAAGTATAACTAACATAATCAGGATTACTAAACGAAGAAAAAAATTCTTTATATTCAGAAATAGTATAATATTTGTGAAATGTCGTAATAATTTTATGCTTTGATAAAACTCTCGCAGTTGAAAAAGTTCCACAACTTGCCATATTTGCAGTCATAATTGGAATTCCAGTCCATTTTTTAGGAGAATGATAAAAAGAAAAAGTTCTCGTCAAATCTACATCCTTTCTGGATTCCATTGTGCTTCTTTTTGGTTTTAATAGCACATCACAATAATCTAACATAACTTCATTAATAATTCTCATACCACTCCATTTATGATTTTGATAGTATATAAATTTATCTGATTAAATTTTAGTAAAAAAACTATATTTATCCACTAAACTTTCTGGCACATAACCTACAACTTTTTTAAAACCTAAATCTTTGGCAACTTTAGACCTTGTATGTCCATCAAATAATATTAACTTTTCTTTACTTGACCTTACACAATTTACAATAATTGGACTAACTTTATTAAAATCTTGAAAAAAATTTGTAACTTTACTAACTCTTCCATTATCATCTTTAAAATAAGGTAGACAATTTATATCAATATAACACAAAATAAAATTTCCATTTTTCCCAATCGAAGACTTTACATTATTAACACTAATTAAAGTTCCATCATCATGAATATTATTAGTTGATTCATTTAATTGATTAACATATTCAAGCATTTCATTATAATTTAACTCTTTTTTAAAACCATTAAACGTTTTTTTAGTAAAATATCTTGAAACACTAAAACTCTCCTCAATAACCTTATTAAAATCTTTAGATTTATGATTAAATACAATTTCATAACTTTCAAAATAAACTTTAATCTCATCAGTTTTTGGAAAAACTAAAATATCTCTTTTCTCAAGAGTTTCAATACTTCCAATAACCTCAATATTATTAAAACTACAAAATCTATAAATTTGTTTAATATCCTTACCACCAACTAAAACAGCAAACAAATTATCCTTTTGACTAAACTTTAATTTTGCTTCATTAATATCATTTTCAACAAAATTTTCCACATGGATTAAACACCCCTCACCAAATCTATTAAATAAATAAATCCCATTACAATTAGAATAATTACACGATAAAATTGGTGTAGAATTAGAATAAAAAAATCTATTCTCTAAATGCCATAACTCTAAAACATTCCCAACAAATTTTAAATCTTTTTTAACTTTAAAAAAACAATAATCCAAATGTTTTCCAAAATCTAAATGTTCATCAAAGTCCATAATAACAATGAAATAATATTTATTTTAAATATTTGTATACTTAAAAAATAATAAAAACTATTTTTAAAAATTATTTATTTTTTTATCAAAAATTATATTTATTCTTTTTTAAGTATTTACTTAGTGAATACGATTATATATAAATCAAAATAATTCTAAATTCGTATGATTGAAACAACACCATATGCAATTGGATTTATAGTATATGTCATATTTAACTTAATAACATTTGATGTATACTCAAAAGGAAAAGAATATGTGAACCATATTGTGTTATATATGATTTATATTTATTATACCTTATTAGCAGGATATGTAATTAATTTAGTAGATACAGCAAACGGAGAAGATGCTCTAATCATTTTTCTTCAAGTATTAGTCTATGCTATTGCTGGAGGATTATTTATGGTATATCACTATAAATACGAAATTTCAAAAAATAAAAAATTTCAAGACAAAGAAGGAAGTTTTTAACTTCAAACTTAATTTTTTTTAATTTGACTTATTTTCCAAAAAATTAAATTTGAATACTTCAAGTATCCAAACTACTTAAATTTCACATTATATAATTAATATTATATAACTTAAAATAACTTATATTAAAAATGATATATTAAATATTTTTAATCAACAATTTCATTTCTTAAAAGAAATTCTTTAATTAATTCTCCAGAAACATTTTTCATAGAGTAATCATAATTATTAAACTTTTTAGATTTTAAAAATTCTACAAACTCCTCTCTTTGAGATAATGGCATAAACCCCCAAAACTTAACTGTTTCGCATTCAAAATCAGTATCACAATGTCCAACTCGCAAATCTTGTTTTGGAGCGGTAGTTTTTTCCTTTGGAACAATTGAATTTACAAACTTATGTAATGGACAAGCTAAACACCCTTCCCCAAAATCTACTAAATTCATACAAACTCCAGACTCAGACACTTCATCAGCAGCAAATCTATCTTTAAAAGTTTTCAAATCTTCTTCAGATTTATTTCCCTCAGTATAAATTTCTTTAAAATCATTAGAATTTAACCAAATATCATTTTCAATATCTTCCTTACTTGACCAATCATCACCACAACAACCATAACAAGATAATTTTAAATCCTTTAACTGACAAGGATAAGCTTTCATTAAATCTTGTTTTTCAGAATTAAAACTTTTTTGATTATTATTTTCAGTCATTTCTAATTAAAAAAACCTTTTTGTATTTAAAAAGTAAAGTTTTTACTAAAAATCTACTCCAAATCTTCAAACTCAAATCTTCGCCTAAAAAATTCTTGAATTAACTCTCCAGAAATATTTAACATTGAATAATTATGATTATCAAACTCTTTACTTTGTAAAAATCTAATAAATGCTTTTCTTTCATTTAACTCCATATTACACCAAAACTTAACAGTTTCACACTCAAATTCAGTATCACAAAATCCTACACGTAAATCTTGTTTTGGAGCAATAGTTTTTTTAGAAGATACAACTAAATTTACAAATGGATGTAATGGACAAGCAACACAACTATCTTTAAAATCAACTAAATTTCTACAAACTCCACTAGATAAGGTATCTTTAATACCATACCTATCACGAAACGATTTTAAATTTTCATCGGACTTTTCTTTATCTAAATAATATTTTTTAAAATCATAATTATTTTTCTCTAAATCAGAATTAATTTGTGAACTAGAACTTAGTCCATTTCTACAACAACCATAACAAGACAAACTTAAATCCTTTAATTGACAAGGATAAGAATTCATCAAATTCATTTCGTCCTCTTGCTCACAATCTTTAATCATTTCAAAATAAAAAATAAAGTTTTGTTAAATTAACAAACTTTTCCTGGAATCTTTTTATCAACAGACACACCAGAAACTTCCTTTCCAGAAAATGAAACTTTCCCATTTTCATCTCCAAACATTTCAACCTTCTTAAAAGCCTTAGAATTAATAATTTTCTCATTATCAGCAACATCAGAACCAACCTTTAAATTACTTCCAACATCTAATTCACTTGATAATAAACCACAATCATTTTCATCCTCACAAGCTAAAATCATCCCATTTGAATCATAACCCCCAAGCTTTGCAGGCTTTAAATTCGTAATAACAATAACCTTTCTATTTTCTAATTGTTCTAAAGTATATAATGTTTGTAAGCCAGAAACAATTTGTCTCTTTTCATTTCCTAAATTTACTTGAATAATATATAACTTATCAGAATCTGGATGTTTTGAAACTTCATCAATTTGTCCAACCTTTAAATTTAATTTAGCAAATCCTTCTCTAGGTTTCTCAACTTCAACAGCTGGCTTCTCCAATTTAATTCTTTCAAATAAATTTTCCTTAGCTCCTAACTTATGCCCCGCAGGTAAAAATTCAACCTCAAACTTATTATTATTTTTAACATTAAACTGTTTAAATAACAATTCAGTTTTAGACGGAATAATACAATTTGTATACTTACCAAAATAAATACAAGCTGAACATAAAACATTCATAATAGTCCCTAATCTCTTCTCATCAGATTCAGCCCAAGGAGATACTTTATTCACATAAGCATTAGTATCTCTAATTGCAGTCCATAAAACAGTAAAAGCTTTAGTATATTCTAAATTTTGCATCAAAGAATTAAACTCCTCATAAATTGAAATACTAGAAATTAACTCTTTATCAACATCCTCTAATTCTCCAATTTCAGGCATTCCTTCACTAAATGGTTTAGAAGTCATAGCATGAACTCTTGAAACTAAATTCCCAAAATCATTATTTAATTCATTATTAACTTTTTCAATAAACATTTTTTCAGAAAAATTCATATCTTCCCCAAAACTTCCACCAGTAATTAAAAAATACTTAAACTCCTCAACACCAAACTTTTTAGAAAACTTTAAAGGATCAATAACATTTCCAAGAGATTTACTCATCTTATGTCCATTTTCATCTAAAATCATCCCATGAGCAAAAACTGATTTTGGCATTTGCATATCAACGGACATTAAAAAAGCTGGCCAATATACCTCATGAAACCACTTAATATCTTTTCCAATCATATGAACATTACAAGGCCAAAAATCCATCTTATCATTATTCTCAAGCGCTGACATATAATTAAATAATGCATCAAACCAAACATAAGTTACATGAGTTGAATCAAAAGGTAACTCAATTCCCCACTCTAACTTATCCTTTGATCTAGAAATTGAAATATCTCTTAATCCCTCTTTAACTCTATTAATTGTTTCTTGTGCTTTAGACTTAGGTTTTAAAAAATCTGTTTCTTCATAAAATTTTAATAACTTATCTTCATACTTTGATAACTTAAAAAAATAATTTTCCTCTGAAACTGTTTCACATTCCTTTTTATGATCTGGACAAATATTTCCTTCTAATAAATCATCTTCCTCAACATACTTCTCACATCCAACACAATATAAACCTTCATAAGATCCTTTGTAAATATCCCCATTATCAAATGCTTTTTGTAACATTTTTGACACAAATACTTTATGATCTTCATCAGTAGTTCTTACAAAATAATCATTAGAAATATTTAATTTAGTTAATAACTGTTTAAACTGAGGAACCATTAAATCAACAAACTCTTTTGGAGACTTATTTATCTTCTCAGCATTTTCAACAATTTTTTGACCATGTTCATCAGTCCCTGTTAAAAAAAAAACTTCCTTTCCAATATCTCTATTCCATCTAGCTAAAACATCACACGCAATAGAAGTATAAGCGTGACCTAAATGTGGTTTTCCACTCGCATAATAAATTGGAGTAGTAATAAAAAATTTATTATTATTATTCATAATAAATATTAACAAATTAGACTTTAAAAACCTATTTAGAATTACTTTAATATTTCACGCAAATTATTAATTATAATTTGTTTTTTTCCATCATCAACTGGCAAAATTACTTTTAAATTTTGACCACCAAAAATCCATTTAATCTTATTATTAGTAATTAAAGGAATCTTAAGGGAATGTGGAATTTTTCCACCAACCATCTTTAAATCTAAATACCTTAAAAATTCACTCTTTAAAATATCCTCATATAAAACCAATCTTAAATCAACTGAATTTCTAATAGCAATACCAATATCTGTAAAAAAAACATCAACACCTCTATCAAAAACCTTATAATTTGCTAAAATATTTGATGACTTAAACTCCTCATCAGAAATTTGTTGAAATAATTTTTCCTTATTTTCTCGATATTCATCAAGACTCAATAAAGCAAAAACTCCCCAACTAAGAATTAATCCTAAAAATAAAATAAAAATAATCATACTTACCTTAAAACTCAATGAACCTAATTCAAATGCAGTTAAAAGATAAGATATGACCATTAGTCCTCAAACCACCCAAACTTTTTACGAATATTAATTCCAACAAAATTAAACATAAATACAAGACCTGTTGCAACAAAAATTAAAAACCATTCAAATTGACCTAAAGGCACAACATTAAATAACTTTGAAATAACTGGAACATATAAAACTAATAAATGTAAACCTAAACTTGAAACAATTGCCCAAAACAAATACATATTAGAAAATAATCCTAAACCAAATTCACTCCTAATTGAATAAATTCTCACCATCTCCATCATAACAATCGCAGTAAAAGCAATAGTTTGTAACTTAATAATATCCCAACCTAAAGTTGAACCATATTTAATTAATCCTAAAATAGAAATACAAATTAAAATTGCAACATACACAACATTAAATGCCATAGTTTTATCCATAATACTCTCACTAGACTTTTTAGGTTTAGAATCCATTAAAGTTTTAGAATATGGGTCAACACTTAAAGCAAGTGCAGGTAATCCATCAGTAACTAAATTTAACCAAACTAACATCACAGCAGTCATTGGAAGTGGCATATTTAAAATGATAGCAAAAAACACAACAAACACTTCAGCTAAATTTGAAGAAAATAAATAATTAATAAACTTCTTTAAATTTTCATAAATTCCTCTACCTTCCTCAACAGCTTTAACAATTGTTGTAAATTTATCATCAAGTAAAATCATATCAGAAGCTTCCTTTGAAACATCAGTCCCATTAATCCCCATAGCAACACCAATGTCAGCCTTTTTAATTGCTGGAGCATCATTTACTCCATCCCCAGTCATCGCAACCACATTTCCTTGAGATTGTAATATTCTTACAATCTCCATTTTATGCTCAGGTGCAACTCTTGCAAAAATATTTGTATTTTTTAAAACATCTCTTTTCTTAACATCAGATAACTTTTCAAAATCAACTCCCAACATACCATTCCCAACAATTCCAATCTTTTTAGCAATTCCTTGCGCAGTATTTAAATTATCTCCCGTAATCATAATTACACGAATTCCAGCAGTATGACATCTAGCAATTGATTCTTTAACTTCCTTATGAGGTTGATCCATCATTACCTGTAATCCAACAAAAACTAAATCTTCTTCAATATTTTTAGAATTAAACTCTTTATATGCAAACCCTAAAACTCTTAATGCTTCATCAGCATAATTTATATTTTGTTTTAAAATAATTTCCTTATCTTTATTAGTTATCTTTCTAACTTTCCCATTATCTAATATCTTATTACAAATATTCAAAACATTCTCTGGAGCACCTTTTGTAAAAACTAATTTTTCCTTAGTTTCAACATTTTCTCTAACAACACTCATTAATTTTCTTGTAGAATCAAAAGGAACTTCATCAATTCTTTTCCAGTTTTTTCTTAAATGCTCAAAATCAATCCCATACTTTTTCCCGGATACAACCAAAGCTCCCTCAGTTGGATCTCCGGTAATAGTCCAATGCCCATCCTTTTTCAAAACAGTAGACTCACTCGCATTAATTCCAATCTCAAATAATCTTTTTTCAATTGACTTGTCAACTTTTCCATTAGGATTATACCCTGTCCCAGTAACCTCTGACTCATTATCTATTGTCCAAACATTTCTAACAGTCATTTTATTCTCAGTTAAAGTTCCAGTTTTATCTGTACAAATAATATTAGTTCCACCTAATGTTTCAACTGAATCTAACTTTCTCATTAAAGCATTTTGAGAAACCATCTTTTTAACTCCAATAGCTAAAGCAACAGTTACAATTGCCGGTAATCCTGAAGGCACAGCAGCAACTGCTAAACTAATCGCAACTAAAAACCACTTCTCACTAGCAGCACTAATAAATCCTGCTACATCACCTGAAAATAATAAACTTAAAAATCCTGCTTTATATGTTCCCATAAAAAATACAATAAAACAAATAATAATAATTCCAAATCCGATTTTTTTTCCAAATGAATCTAACTTTTTTTGTAATGGAGTTAATTCAGCTTCAGTAGAAGATAATAAATCAGCAATCTTTCCAATCTCAGTTCTCATACCAGTATCATATACAACAGCTGTTGCTTTCCCAGAAGTTACAATTGTTGAAGAAAATAACAAATTTGATCTTTCAGCGATAGCTAACTCACCACTTAATTTTTTAGGTTCCTTTAAAACAGCTTTACTCTCACCAGTTAAAGCAGCTTCAATAACAAATAATCCAATTGAATCTAATAATCTACAATCAGCAGGAATTTTATCTCCCTCTTCAAGTAAAATTACATCTCCTGGAACTAACTCAGAAACTGGAACAACATCAATTTGTGAATCACGAATAACTCTAGAACTACTCGCAGAAATTTTTGATAACGCAGCAATTGATTTTTCAGCTTTAAACTCTTGAAAAAATCCAAAACACGCATTAAAAATTAAAATAACTAAAATTAAAACTGCCTCAGCAACTTCTCCAGCTATAAAAGAAATAACTGTTGCAAAAATTAGAATATAAATAATAAAACTTCTAAACTGATTCAAAAATAAAATAAATGGATTTACTCCTTTTTTTTCAGATAATTTGTTCTCTCCAAATTCTTCAAGCCTACTTAATGCTTGTTTTTTAGAAAGACCTTTATCTCTATCAGATTTTAATTTACTTAAACTCTCTCCTGGACTTAAATTGTAATATTTCATATTTCAAAAATTATTTTATTTATTATAAATTATAGTAATTATCTAAAAATACAAATAAATTACTTAATCAATTATTAAATAAATTAGACTCATATTACACAATAATTAAAATTAATTTATCTTCTAAACTCCTCGTCCAAAACATCTATCCCAGAAAATTTATTATCTGAAACTAATTTTTGTTCATATTTTCCAATTCTACATTCCAATTTTGTAATTGCATCTTCAAACTGTTTAGCTGAACTTAAATGTAATTTTTTATAATACAAATATGTAGTAATTAAAAATACATTAAATAATGTCATAAGTAAAATCCATATCTCTAAAGGCATAATAATTATATGATTTTTATCTAAATAAAACTCGTGTTGATATTTTATACTAATACATTAATTAAAAGAAAATAATTCAACTTATTAGAAATAATACTTTATTTTAGTTTTAAATTTAATTTTAGAATTATAAAAAAAGCGCCGAACACGAGATTTGAAGTTTTGTGAACTTGTTCACAAATTTTAATAATTATTTATAAAAATTTTAATTTTTAGATAAAGAATTATTATACTCGCAATTTTGCGGGTGAAAAAAAGCGCCGAAGACGGGATTTGAACCCGCAATTCGAAACGAACTAGATTTCCAGTCTAGCGCAATACCGGATTATGCGACCTCGGCAATATGTATATTTTTAATTTAAAAGCGCCCACAGACGGATTTGAACCGCCAATTCCATGGGAACCAGATTTCAAGTCTGGCGCAATACCGGATTATGCGATATGGGCTTATTTTGACAACTCTTTTTAGCACAGATATATTGCTAATTATATTTACAAATAAATATGTAAAGTAATTGCCGGATAGAATAAAATAAATTTACTTAGTTTAAAAAGGTTATGTTTTAGATTATATTTTAAATAATTTTAAACTAAATTTATAAATATCAAAATATAAAATTAATTATAATTAAAATGGCAATTAAATTAACTCCACAATATAGTTACGACTATAATAAAATTTTAAATGAACAATACACTGATGAAATGGATCAAATTAAAAACTTTTCATCTTTAATTTCTGACAAAGATAGATTTTTAGTATTCTTACCTTTATTTGAACACAACAGAGAATTTATTGAAAAAACTCTAGACTATAAATTAATTGAAAATGTAGAATTCTACATTGTAAGGGCAGAAAAATTTAATTCATTCTCACTTCCAATCACAATTGAATACTCAATCTCACCTGAAGAAATGTTTTTATATTTATTAAAAGAAATACTAAAAGTTTCAATCCTAGATAGATTTCCTGACGATGAATCAAGAGAATTAGCACTAAATAATATAATTGAATATATTATTGAAAACGGGATATTTGGAAATAATAACTTTAAAGATTTCACAAAAACCTTACACGAAAATTCACAAAAACAATTTCCAAACTACAAACAAGAAGAAATTGATTTTAAAAATCAAACAATGAAAAAACATTTAATTTATCTTCACGACAATATGGTTTTTTAAAGTCTCATCTTAAAAACTAAACAAAAACAATAATAAAAAATGGCAATAAATCCTGTAGCATTAAACATATTTGGACTAGAAATTTACTGGTATGGAATTATGTATGTTCTAGGATTTTTATTTGGATTTTGGTATATTAAAAAATTCAATAAAATTAAAAATTTAAATAATGAAACATTAGAAGATATCGCATTTTATACTTTCCTATTCTCAATATTAGGGGGAAGAATATTTGAAATTATATTTTACCAATTTTCATACTACTTATCAAACCCACTACAAATTTTTGCTGTCTGGAATGGAGGTATGTCAATTCATGGGGGAATTTTTTTTGGAATTGGAACTTTATACTATCAGGCCAAAAAACATAAAATAAATCCTCTACAACTAATTGACTTATTTGTAATTCCAGCATCTCTAGCTTTAGCATTTGGAAGACTTACAAATTTTATAAATCAAGAACTAGTTGGAAAAATTACAAATAACTCAATTGGAATTATTTTTCCAAATTATGATAATCAAACAAGACACCCATACCAACTATACCTAGGATTTAAAAATTTATTAGTATTTCAATTTTTATTTTACATTCAACAATTTAAAACAACAAAACCCGGAACAATAACTGCTTGGTTTTTAATTTTATTTAACATAGGAAGATTCATAACAGATATTTTTAAAGTTCCAGATGTTCAAATTGGATTAATTACGATGGGACAACTATTATCTACATTATTTATAATAATTGGAATATATATTTTATATAAAAATAAATATAAAAATACAAATAAAAAATTAGATAATATTTTTTAATCTCTAACTTCTATAAACATTAGTTTTAAAAAAATGCCGAGTAAAAACAATTAACCCACCAAAATAAAATATAAATAAAATAACTAATCTAATAGTTTCTACAAAATTTGTAACCTTTGACTGATCGCTCAATTTTATTAAAGTATTATCTAAAACCTTAATATACTTCCCATCAAAAACTACTGGTGAATTAATAATTCTAAATCCCTTTCCAGCCTTTTGATATGTAAAAACATCCTCTCCTAATTTGTAAATAAATGTAAACTCACCCGATGCAAAATACTTTTTAACCGTTGCAAAATCCCCATTAAAAACTGCGGAATTTTTATGATTATATATTGTAAATTCTTTATTTTTTGTAACATTTGCTAACTTAACAATTAAAAAATCAATACTTTTCACATTTGGATTTTTATAATCAAATGTTGAATAGGGTGTAAACGAAATATCATAAAAATTTGCTGAAATAGTTTTACCCTGTGAAAAAATTCTACTATTATATTGATCCTCAATTGCAACATTATAACTATTCATAATTGCTTCATATTCTTCTTTATCAGAATTAATTCTATCCTTTAATATTGTTGTATCAAACTCATTTGAAATTGTAGAAACTCCAAACACTAAAATATATCCTGAAAAAAATAATAAAACAATTCCTGAAATAATTTTACGCCTAACAAAAATATTAATACTTGACTTTAATAAATATCTGGACTCAATAATTAAAAATAAAGTTAAAATTAAAACTAAAATTAACTCAATTGGAGCAGAACTTCCAGTTCCTAAAATTAAATTTGAATTTAAATCAACCCCAATAACTTGAGACTTAAAACTCCAATCAACAGAAATAGGATTAGTCAAATTAGGCATAACAAAAACAAATAAATTAATAATTAAAGAAACTAAAAATAAAACTTCAACAAAACCATTTAACCTAATTTTCTCAAAAGAAGAATTTTTATAAAAATAATAAAACGGTAAAAACATTAACAAAAAAAATAAAACAACTGAACTAAAATGAACAATAAATAAACTAATTGATGAAATAGGTTCAAAATTTACAGTAACTAAATCTAAATAAAATTGAGAATTTGAAAAATCAAATAAATTAAAAATTGGAACTGCATCTACCACCAAATTCCCATATAATGAATTTGTTAAACCAGTTACAAACGGAATTAAATAAACTCCAATATCAACTAATAAATGTAAAACCAAAATAAAAGAAACTCCAATCATAAAAGATTTTTTATTTGAAAACTGATTAATTAAATTTTGATAAAACTCATTACCTGTATTTGAAATCACAGCTAAAATATTTCCAGTCTTAAAAGATGTATGATTATGGATAAACATAAATAAATAAAAAATTAAACCTAAAACTAAAATAATTGAATCAACAGCCAAAGCAAACCACTCCATAATATAATTAAAAACAACTAAACCAAAAAATAAAGTTGTAGAAGCTAAAACAAAATACTCTGCTCCTATAAATTTTAAATACTCTGAAAACTTAAAACTCCCAACTAAACTATCTTCACTAATCTTATGTTTTTTAATTAAAAAAATTGAACTCAAAATAACAATAAAAAATCCAAATAAAAACGAATTAGTCAAAAACGGTTCAGAAGTTTTCGGAATTAAATTCAAAAACCACCCAAAAACAAAAAAAGAATCCAAATCTGAAATTGAAATATAATGAAAAATCGATTTAGTAATTCCCATAAAACAAAACCCAACTAAAAATAAAACATCATAAACTCTATCACAAACTCCAACAAACATTCTAGAAAAACTAGCTTTATAAAATACATACCCTATTAAAATCCATGATAATATTTTTTTAAAAAAATCAATATCTCCTGATAAAAAATTTAAAAAATCAAAAACATTTAACAAAATAAAAAAAATAAAATACAACTGTAATAATAGTTTTTTAGAAAAAACTTCTTTAATATTATCAAAATTAAAATTCATTATGTTTTTTGAGTTAAAAACCTTTATAAATTTTTTTTGTAAATTAAAGTTATGTTAAATCTAAATCCAAGTTTAGAATTTGAAAAACGGAGTGTATTTTATATTAATTTTTTGTTTGTAATAATTGTAATCTTATCATTATTATATAATATTTCATTAAAATATTTTTTTTATTTTAATATCCTAACAACTCTAATCCTATCCTACTACTATTTCCAAAGAAGTAAACAACTAGCAAAATATCTAATTGTTACAAACATATTTATTTTTTTTTATTTTCTCTATCCAAACATAGCATGGTTTTTCACAGAAATTTTCAATTCATCATCATATGTATTCATTGTATTTTATAATATATTAATAGCATTCACATTTCTAAGTCTATCTGGACACAAAGAAGACCTACTTGGAAACTTTTCAAAATTCAAACCAAAAATTTTTATGGCAATATTATTACTCGGAGCAGTTTTTGGATTACTATTTACCTTAATTAAAGAACCAATACCAGCATTATTTACTCAAGTTATAAACTCCGAAACATCTTCATTAATTGGATTTTTAATATTTTCAAGTTTTATGGTAGCATTTTCAGAACAAATTATCTTTTCAGGTTTTCTATTTAATATCTACTCAAAACTAACTTCAAAAAAAGATGCAATCTATCAAGCCTCAATAATTTTTGTATTATTTCACTTATTAAGATTTGAAATATTAGTAAAACATTACTTTGTAAACTTTAACGATTTATATCTTGTATACTTAATCTCTTACTATGTATTACTATTTATCTTTATGACAACAGCACTATACTTATACAGTTTCAAATCCAAAAAATATCAAGGAAATTTTTTTTATCCAGTAGCACTTCACTTTGCTGCAGACTTTTCCCTTTTCCTTTTCTACGCAATTGGTTTTCAATAATGGAATCATTGAAAACCTATAACTATATAAAAAAGTCTCAACAATTTTAATTATGACATTACAAAACGCAATCGACACTGCTAGAGATTTAATCGCTAATTCTAAAAATCCAATTATGTTTTTTGACACAGATACTGACGGAGCAACATCATTTATCCAACTAAAAAGAAAATACTCACAACTAAAAGAAGGATACCCAATTTCTAAAGAAGAAGATCAACAAAAAGACGCAATGACTAAAATCTATGACGAACACGATTTAATTATTTTTTTTGATACTCCTTACGTAATTGAAGAATTCTTCCAAGAAATTAATGGACGACAAGTAGTTTGGGCAGACCATCACATTCCAATCAACAAACACATCTTAGAAAATTCAGACAATAAAATCCATTCAGTAAACCCAATGGACTACGATGAAAATGATGAAAGATGTTCAAGTTTTCTAGCATACCAAATTACTCAACTACCTGAAAACTTAGTTTGGGTTGCAATGGGATCTGTCGCAGACTTTTACTTATTAGATGTTTTAATTGACTTTTACAATCACGACCAATCAACATTTAATACTTTAATTAAAATAACGGACCAAAAAAGAGAAGAGTTATTTGAATTTATTAAAACATACAAATTTAATGATGAATCTCAAAGAGAAACAAGAACATACTGGATTCAATACTTAACATACGAATGTGGACTAATTCAATACAAAACATTCTTTGATATATTATTTAAATTTAAAAAATACGAAAAATGTCAAAAAGTTCTAAAAGATATTGCTAAAATGACATTACTAGATTTTAAAGTTGAACTACTAAATGGAAAAATTGGAATATATGAAAAATATCAAGAAATTATGTCAGAATATAAATCTGTAAAATCTAAAATTGAATCTGCAAAAGATGAAGAATTAATTTTCATTGACCACGAAGATAAAAAAATAAGTTTTAATAGACAACTTTCAGAAGAAGCAGCATTTAGAAAAAAAAACTATAAAGCAATTGTATGCACATACACAAAACCAATAATGAGTATTTACTCCTGTTCACTAAGAGGAAAAAATTTTGATATTAATAAAATGTTAAATGAATGTATTGACGGACTTGAAGGTAAAGGTGGAGGACACAAATTAGCATCTGGATGTATTATTTCAAAAGCTGACTTTCCAATCTTTAAAAAAAGAATACAAGAATATGTTCAAACTCATTCTGAATGATAATTAAATTTCCAAAGGAAATTTTAACCAACAATTCCAGTTCCATCAACAGCTGAAATATACTCTTGTTCATTATTATTATTAATTTGTTTATCTTCCTCAGATTCAATCACATTTCCATTTGAATCTTTCTTAACTTCTGGAACATTAACTCTAATCTCAACCAAACCTGAATTTGCAAAAGTTGAAACATAATCAATATCTAAATTTTGAACAATCTTTTTTTGATTCATATTAACACCAAACTCTTCATTATCAAAAACATTAAAATCAATCCCGTGAATTTCATCATACAAATCAATCTTTCCTAAATACTTAGAAACTTCCTTTCTAGAAGATAAAGAACTTGGAATTCTAATATCTAAAATCTCTCCAGATTGAAACCTTCCAAAACTTGAAATCTTCTTTTTAATAACTACTGTAAAACTTCTATCTGTTGACTCATCATCTCCTAACACAACTGGCATTTGTTTTTTAAACGACTCTGAACTAACATCGAACTTTGACCCAGTATCAACAAAACTAGAATACTCTCTAACAAAATTATCACTCTCAATCTCAAATTCACTCTCACTCATTTTATTTAAATTTAAAACTGGAACTTGTTGAGTAATTGTAGATTTTAATTCAAAAATTAACATTGGATAAATATTAATCTTTAAATCTCCAGACTTTTCATCAAACATTGGTTGAGATATATTCTGACAATAAAAAGTTTTCAAACCTGAATTTTTTTCATCTATCTCTAAATTCAAACTCTCACTATAAAACATATTTTCTACTTTCTTTAAACTATGATAACACCTAAACTCCTTTAATACTAAATCCCCTGAAGATTCAATATCATATTGAACTCTTAATCCATCATCATTATACTCATTTAATTTTTTATAATTTGAAATTACAGGTTTAACTAATTTAATATTATATACTGATAAATCACTTTGAGTTGCCGTATCAGTATCTTTAACCTTTTCAACACAAGCTTTATAATCTCTCATATAACATCCAATTTGATCAAAAATAGTAAATGTTTTTTGATTAGCTGACTCAACTAATATATCTGTATCTTCAGGTTGAACTCCTCCATTAAAAAAATAACCTAATACAAAACTAAAAAAAAATAACACACCTACAATTTTTAATAATGTTCCTAACAATTCTAATTTTCCATCTTTCACACCTAAAACTTCCATTGGAATAAATGCAAACAATAATCCAACTAAACTTAAAACAAAAAATTCTGGATAAAATAAAAATTCAGGTAATAACTCAATAAAATAATTACTTAAACCTAAAATTCTATCTAAATTAAAAAATAATACTCCAAAATAAATAATAAATAATAATAAATAAACAATCCCATTAACAAATGAATTAGTAGTTTTCACAGCACTATACTTTGTAGGATTTGAATTATTAGCACTTGAAACTGAAACTTGTGACATTTGCTTTAAAGATTTTTCAATATCATTAGTTTTATCAATTGTCTTTTTAGCAATTCTATAAGCATCCATAGCTCCAACCATTTTATTTAAATATCTCCATAATCTTTCTTTCATCAAAATTATACTTTGCCATATTCTCAATAACACTCAAAATTTCCTTTTTCTTTTTTCTCTTATCAAAAAATCCTAAACTTTTAAACTCATCACTTTGATAATAAACTGTAATCTTTTCTGCAAAATACTTCCTAATATAATTTTTAAGCATGGTCTTAAAACTTTCAAAATCATTATCATCAACAATATCTAAAACTCTTTTTAAAATAAAAAATCTATTTGTTCCATAAAAATTAATCATCTCATTAATAATTTGTTCACATTTTAAAGTTGGAACTCTACTATTATTTACAAAATCTGTTCTCCATAAAACATAAGCTTGTTTAATTTTTTCTAAATCGGACTCTAAATCATCAGCTTTAGTTTCATCATTATTATCTAAATTTTCACTCTCACTCTCCTTTTCTAAACCTTTCAAAAAATTAATAGTATTACTATCTAAACTAGAACTAGAAATAAATTTATCAAACTCTCCTGAATTTTCAAAAATCATTTTTTTAATAGAATTTTTAAATTTATTTTTATCAAAATCAGTTTCACAATTTTTATACTTATTTAATAAACTAATCATTTCAATTTCAAACATAAAC